>JAEWMS010000073.1 GCA_023393115.1 Bacillota bacterium | reverse complement strand
CTGAAAAAAAATTGGCCAGCAAAAATGATTTCCAGCGGCAAGCATACTGATAAACCAGCATGTACCATACCGGCAGCATTGAAAAGTTCATAGGTATGAGTCTTGGAAAATATGGTTCTATATCAATATAGTATTCCCATAAATTGAGCTGACATCCGAATTCGTCAAGAAATGTGACCACCGTCATCACAAGCAGCCCGTATATAAATATCTCTGCAAGTCTTTTTTTATCTGCAAGTCTTACCCAGATTATCCATGGTATTATCAGCATGGCCAGCAACAGCCAGAACTGAAATGAGAATAATTCAAATCTGCACCAATGCTCAAATTGTAAAAGGATGGACTTGTTCTGAGTGTCTATGACCTGCTGAAAAGTCTGCGATTCATTCATTTTTTATACCTTCCGTTATGTGTAGTCGGTAATATTATTGTATAAATGGAATAAATGCATACTCCTTAATTGGAATAAAAATGCCGTATCAGATCAGGTTTAAGTTTTCCTGTTTTGATACGGCACCGTTAACATTTGAGTCTGTTTAAAATATAGCCTGCTTAAATAATAATCCCTTTAAAGGCTTCGGGAATAAGTGTTCCGAATTTATTTTCTTCCGATATCCTTACGGTAGTGCATACCTTCAAAGCTGATTTTCCCGATCCCTGCATAGGCTTTGCTGATGGCCTTTTCCATGTTGCCTTCCACTGCCGTGACACCCAGAACTCTTCCTCCGGCAGTATAAAACCTGCCGTCCTCACAGTTTGTACCCGCATGGAAGATAGTTATGGTTTCATCTGCTTCTGCCTCTTCCAAACCGTTTATTTCAAGACCGGCGGCATACTTTCCGGGGTATCCGCCCGAAGCTGCTATAACGCATACTGCGGCATTGTCGCTCCATTCGATTTTTATATCGGCAAGCTTCTCCTCCATTATGGCATTAAATATGTCCAGCAGGTCGGTTTTAAGTCTCGGAAGCACTACCTGTGTCTCAGGGTCCCCGAAACGGGCGTTGTACTCAAGTACTTTTGGCCCTTCCCTGGTAAGCATGAGACCAAAGTACAGTATCCCCTTGAATTTGCGGCCTTCCCTGTTCATTGCCTCAACGGTGGGTATGAATATTTCCTTCATGCATTGGTCTGCCAGCTTGCTGTCGTACAGCTTGCTGGGAGAGAAGGTCCCCATGCCGCCTGTATTCGGCCCCATATCATGGTCATATGCGCGCTTGTGGTCCTGTGAGGAAACCATGGGCACTACCGTCTTTCCGTCTGTGAAGGCCAGTATGGACACTTCGGGGCCTTCGATGAATTCCTCTATGACAACCTTGTTTCCCGCTTCTCCGAACACCCTATCATTCATGATGTTATTCACGGCAGCTTTGGCTTCTTCTATGGACCGGGCTATAATAACACCTTTTCCCAGTGCCAGGCCATCGGCTTTGACAACAATGGGTGCACTGCAGGTATCAAGGTACTTCAGCGCCTCGGCACTGCTCTCAAAAACCGCATAGCCCGCAGTGGGTATATTGTATTTTTTCATCAGATCCTTTGAAAAGGATTTGCTGCCTTCTATAATGGCTGCCGCCCTGACCGGGCCAAAGGCTCTGATGCCTGCAGCCTCAAGTGCGTCTACCATCCCTGCCACCAGAGGATCATCGGGTGCCACCACAACAAGATCCATTTTATTCTCTCTGGAGAAATTAACTATCCCCCCGATATCCGAGGCTTTAATGGGAACACAGGAAGCAAGTTTGGAGATACCGCCATTTCCGGGAGCACAGAACAATTCACTTATCTTCGGGCTTTGAGAAAGCTTCCATATTATTGCATGCTCTCTTCCACCCCCGCCAACTACCAAAACCTTCATTTGAACCCCCCTGATTTTCTTAGTGGTTTGTAACATCTTAGATGTTATTGACCATTAGTGTTTGAAATGTCTCATTCCTGTGAATACCATTGCTATGCCGTGCTTGTTGCAGGCATCAATTGATTTCTGGTCATTCAATGAACCGCCGGGCTGTATTATTGCCTTGATCCCCGCCGCCGCAGCTGCTTCAACACAATCTTCAAAGGGGAAGAAGGCATCCGAGGCCATAACAGCACCCTTTGATCTTTCACCGGCATATTCAATTGCGACTCTGGTAGGAACTATTCTGTTTGTCTGCCCGGGGCCCACACCGATTGTCATCTTCCCCTTTGCAAGTGCTATACCGTTGGATTTTGTGTGCTTGACCACCTTCATGGCAAACACCAGATCTTCCAGCTGTTCACTGGTAGGTTCAACATCTGTGACAACCTTCAGCTCCTCTTCATTAAATAGCTGGCTGTTATACTTCTGAACCAGAAGACCGCCGCATACCTTTTTCATATCAAGCGTGTCTGCAGGAACTTTTTCCGAGATTCCCTCAAGCTTGAGCAATCTGATGTTCTTCTTCTGTGAAAGGATTGCAAAAGCCTCATCAGTAAAGGATGGTGCGACAACTATTTCAACGAAAATCTTATTGATCTCTTCAGCTGTTTTTGCATCTATTTCCCTGTTGGCAGCGATGATCCCGCCAAAGATGGATACAGGGTCGGATTCATAGGCTCTCAGGTATGCCTCATATATTGTTGCTGCGCTGCCCACTCCGCATGGATTGGTATGCTTGACGGCGACAACCGTAGGCTCGTCAAATTCCTTAACAAGTTCAATTGCACCGTTTGTATCGTTTATGTTATTGTAGGACAATTCTTTTCCGTGAAGCTGAACGGCACTTGGCAGAACTCCTCTGTTGGCTCCCACTTCCTTATAGAAAACAGCCTTTTGATGGGGATTCTCACCATAGCGCATATCCTGTACCTTTTCAAAGGTAAGTGAAAGGGTTTCCGGAAAGTCAATGTCACCGAGGGTATCTCTGAGATATTTGGCTATAAGTGTGTCATAGTGGCTTGTATGTTCAAAAACCTTGTATGCAAGTCTGAATTTTGTTTTCACACTTACATCACCTGTTTCATTGAATTCCGAAAGCACTTTTTCATAGTCTGCAGGATCGACGACAACTGCAACGTCCTGATAGTTCTTTGCAGCCGCTCTTAACATGGTAGGTCCGCCTATATCAATATTTTCGATAGCTTCTTCAAGCTCCACGTTTCCCTTTAATATGGTCTGTTTGAACGGATAGAGATTTATAACAACAATATCAATGGTTTCAACGCCCAAGTCCCTGATCTGTTTCATATGTTCTTCATTGCTTCTGATGGCAAGCAGTCCGGCGTGAACCTTGGGATGAAGTGTTTTGACCCTTCCATCCAGACACTCGGGAAAACCTGTGACATCGGAGATGTTTATAACCTTTAAGCCTGCATCAGACAATGTTTTGGCCGTACCTCCGGTAGAGATTATCTCCACGCCTTTTGCAGCCAGCTTTTTTGCAAAATCAACTATGCCTGTCTTGTCCGAGACACTGATTAGTGCACGTTTAATCATTACCCAGTCCTCCAATCGAAATTTTAAATTGAATATTGTTTACTCGCCGCCGCTGGGACGGGAGCTGTTTTCTTGATCAGTACCTTCTTTCCCTCAATAACCAATCTGTTTTCAGCAAACAGTTTAATGGCTTCGGGCAGTATTTCCCATTCGGCTTGCTCCATAACCCTTTTCTGAAGAATTTCCGGAGTGTCACCCTCCTCCACATAAACAGCCTTTTGAAGTATGATGGGTCCTGTATCGGCCTCAAGCTCCACAAAGTGTACT
>JAEWMS010000070.1 GCA_023393115.1 Bacillota bacterium | reverse complement strand
GCTCAAAGGAGAGAGTCATTCCAATCAGCAACCCCTATGTGCTTGTAGCCTTGCAAAAATACAAGACAGCTTTTAGCGAGCATATTGAAAAAATCGGATACTTTTTTATCAATAGAATAAACTGCCGTCTGTCGGAACAATCTGTTCGATTTATGATTAATCAATATGCCAATAAAGCAAATCTCTCGGAGCATATAACGCCGCACATGTTTCGTCATTCATTTGCCACGCTTTTGCTTGAGGAAGATGTGGACATACGATACATACAGCAAATTTTGGGTCATAGTTCAATAACCACTACTCAAATTTATACACATGTCTCTACAAAAAAGCACAATGATATCCTGACCTTAAAGCATCCGAGAAATAGAGTATCAATTGAATAGTTCAGATAGATCGCTTTTAATGAATTGTTAGGGATCTCCCTGTCAAGTGAATGAAGGATAATATGCAATTATCAAGGGGATAGCAAAAATGGAAGAAACGTTAGAACATCGATTTGCAGTTAGGCGCATAACCAGGCCTTTGGACCCAGATTACCAAAAAGGGTTGAGAATTTATAACTCTACAACACCTAATGATATCAAGACAAACACAAATGAAATTAGCAAATGGCTTACCGAAAACCGAGCAGAAGATACATTTGAGTTATTATTATTTGTACTTTACTCGAATAATGATGTAATTGGCCTTGCTATGTTGAGCTATATCTCTAAATATCAACTGGTTGTATACGATTATATTGCTTTAAAAGATGAATATCGCGTAAATGCAGTATTGTTTTCATATATAAATCTCATACAGAATTATATGTGCCTAAACAAATATGATGTTGCCTACTATGTTGTAGAAATCAGTAATAAGAATGAGGGAAAAAGTGTAGATAAGGAGAGTCGTCTCTTTAAAAAGTTAATATGCCTCGAAGGCTTTGGGCGAATCAAGGCAAAGTATCAGACTCTACCCCTCGGTTTAGAACACTACGAGAGTAGCTTCGACGCTTTCCTATATATTAAGTCAAATGACAACCTTAACACAATTTCAAAAGAGACTTTTATGGGCATTGTCCATGCTATCTATTATGAATACTATCTTGCCTGGTATGCGCCGATTCTAACCCCAGAAAAATTAAAGGCATTTAAAGAAGAAAAGATAGACCACTGCTATAATATGTTGAAAGAAAATTTGTCAGAGGATATTCAGTTTGATATAGAGTATGCTGATTGCCCAATGCTAGGAAATATACTGATTGAAAAAACATACGGGTACCTACCAAGTAAACGAAAAAAAAGCATTGGAAAATATTTATTAATTGTGTTACTAGTTCTTTTAGGGCCTCTACTCCTTATTTGGGGGTATAACCTTGTGCTCGGACTGTTAGGAATATCATTAAGCACCGTTAATTCTATTATTGGTGCCGTTTTTACAGCAATATTATCGTCGGTTACTGCGTTAATAGTGGCAACAAGAAAAAAATCATAGCTTTATGCAACGGAGTATTACATTATTTGAATACTGCTTAATAATAGGTATTTTCCTGCACAGCCAATCGAATTTTACATATTGAACTGCTCTGTTTTCATTCTGATATTTACTAAACGAAATGCCACTTAAATAATGAAAGCGATACTCATCACTTATACGGAGTCCCTCAACTGCCAAAATATTAGAAATGTATTTAGGCGAATATATCCATTGGCTATGCAACGCCCCAAAGTATGGTAGTTGAACAATATCAGCATCTCGTTTGAAAGCATGGCTATTTCTATGTTCATATCCCCAACTGCTTTCAAATTCTAATATTAACGATCCACCTGATTTGAGTACCCTTGAAAGCTCGTGTATTGTAGCTGAAGCATCACAATAGTTTATAACACTGCCTACACAGATAGCGTCTGTGAACGTATTTTCCTCGAAAGGCATGGATTCAACGGATGATACTATATATTCTGGGAAATGTTTTATTTTATTCTCAGCAATATCTACATGCATCATCTTGTGTGGAAGTCCATAATCACTTCCACCGGATCCGGCATTCAACAAATATCCGGTTTTCTTATAATCCATGCGACTTATATATTGCAAAATTTGACTTCTTGAGTATTGATGCCACTTATCGTCCTCTGGCCACACACTTTCAACTTCCTCATAGAACTTTTTTACTTCATCAGTTTTAATCTCCATTTTTATCCTTCCCTAAGATAATTGCATATTATCCTTCATTTATACAAATTATAACATAATAATATACAATCTGCATTATTCTTCCAATAAAAAACTTCCGTATTTTAACAACAAAATACGGAAGCTTTTTAACTGATTTATTCTCAGTTTGAATGTGTTTGAAAAAATTTTCTGAATACGCGGATTTTAATCTCCCTAATATGCAAAACCGATGACATCTATAGAAAACGCAGAGCAAAAAATCTATAATATATCCTCAAAAAAGACGTAATTTATTTTTCTCATATGATAATGTTAACTCAAAAGCTTCAAACGAAATATCCTGGTCTTTTCATAATTTCAATCAAGGTTTTTTAATATGTCATGATAACGCATAGTCCCCAGGTCACTAGGTTCTCCCTTTTTGCAGAAGTCAAGCCCGGCTAATTGCCTATTAACCCGCTCCACCACAAGCCTGCCGTCCACCAATTTGGATTCCAAAATCCCAAGCGCATCCAGAAACCGCTTATCCCGCTTTGCCCTATCATAGAAAGAAAGAACGTATACATAAACAAAAAGGTTGTAATTGGCAAAGGGATATTCAACCTGCATGAACAGAGTACCGATGCCATAATGGCAAGGACCAAGAGGCTTGCGGGTCGTCCAATGCTCAAGCAGGAAATCTACGGCTCTGTCAAGAGCTTGTTCTTTATTGAGTAACTCTGTAAATCGAAAAGCATTCAGAGCTGTCAACGTTGGGCCGGGGTTTGAAAACTCTGTTTCCTGGCCTCTCCCAAAGCTGAACTTATTACAACGCGAGCCGCCGTCACTATGCTGTATTTCCAAAAGGTGATCAAAGGTTTTCTGAAGCCTGCTGTCCGAAGCATACCCCAAATGGCAAAGAAGGTTGGCGGCATTAATGGTATTACAGTGGTATATTGCCCCTTGGGGGGACAGCTTAAACCGCCCGTCTTCCCTCCATGAACTTAAAAACAAGTCGGCAATCTTCGTTAATAAAGGGTCGGAAGGCTCCACACCCAGTTCCAACAGCATAAACGCGCAGTTAAGGGCAGAAAATGGGCTTCCCTTACATAGGCGTTTGTCGGGAGTAGTCCAAAAATCAGCGCCGTTGTCATAGCGTTTTGCCAGTATCGCATCAACATCAGTTTGATATTGCTTTGCTACAGCCATTGTTATTTAACCTCCTTACTTTGTCAGTCGTTTTCCCATCTTGAGCCTATAATAGTATTCAGAAACATTTTACCGTATATATACAAAAAAAGCCAACTGCCAATTCTGCTATGCATGCTTAATGGCAATCGACTTATTCGACAAAATATTATGGCGGAGAGGGAGGGATTCGAACCCTCGACACCTTTTGGGTGTGCATGATTTCGAGTCATGGACCTTCGACCACTCGGACACCTCTCCTATATTGAATGCGCTTATGGTATTCCTTGGGTATAGCGCGAAATATATCTATCGCTTTCTTTTGAAAAAATCCTTCAGTATCCGGCTGCATTCCGCCTCCAGAATACCCGTCTGAACCTCAGTTTCATGATTAAAATGGTAATCCTCAAACAGGTTGAGTGTTGAGCCCGCTGCACCGCCCTTGGGATCCATGGCTCCGATATAAAGCCTTTCTATCCTTGCTTGCAGTATCGCACCGCTGCACATTGCACAGGGTTCCAGGGTAACATACATTTCACAGTCCAAAAGCCGCCAGCCTCCAAGTCTTTCGCAGGCTTCCCTTATGGCAAGCATTTCAGCATGGGCTGTTGCATCCTTTGACGATTCCCTGGTATTGTGTGCCGCAGCTATTACTTCGCCGTATCTGACTATGACGGCACCGACAGGGACTTCATCCTTCTCAAAGGCTTTTTGGGCTTCTTCCAAAGCTTTTTTCATGAAAAAAATGTTCAATATCATTACCCGCCATATTATTACTTATATATAGTTTGCGGTTTACCTTGATATATTATCACTTAAAGCAATTCCTTGTCAATATCATAGCGGCTAAGCATTTTGGCACTTATGGACTTTTATGTAAGAGCGCCAAATTTGAAAATATTATGCAGGCACGCGTTTAATTCACCATCCCTGTCTATCCTATATCTCCGGTCAGCACCCAAAATGTGATTTATTTATTTTGAAAATGCTGAATAATATTTCCGGCTATATCTATGAAGTTCATTCCGGTATTGTAAAGTAGCTGCTTGATACCAGGTGTATTCAGCAAGGAAATCATTTTATCAAAATCACTATTATCAAAGCGGTCTATTATTTTTCTAAAGGAGGAGACATTATCAATGTGCTCCTGCAAGATTTTCATCGTTGTTTCTTAATCTTCATTGTCTGCTATGGCCCTGACAGCCAGGACCCCGCTGGACAGTGCCTCCACACTTCCGGTTCCTATAAGGCTTTCTGCCAATCCTGCCGACCTTCCTGCCCGCAGGATGTTACCGATTTGAAAATTCAATGACCAGTATGCCCTTGTCATTCTTAAAAATTGATATATATTATCCTATACATAAAAAACCTCTGAGAAATTTCTCAGAGGTTTGCTTTTGCTTAAGGCCGGCGGAAGGACATGTGCTCCTTGTTATACAATATTTTTATGCCAACGCTCCTTCACTGATTCTCAATACCCTATCCCCCAGCAGCTGTGCTTCGGTATCGTTATGGGAAATC
>JAEWMS010000067.1 GCA_023393115.1 Bacillota bacterium | reverse complement strand
TGTTTGAACGAAGACACCTTGTGCATATGTTAATTGATTTTGGTGTGCCATTATCAATTATCTTTATTTTTCTTACATTAGGTTTCCATGTACGGCTAGTAGCATTCAACGCATGGCTTCTATTGTTACCAAAAACAGTTGCTTTACTGCATACTTCACACTTTGCCATATATAACACCTCCTTTAATTATTGGAGAATTTTTCTTCTCATAAATCGGCATCAAAGCAATAATTATTTTAACACAACAATACCCAATAAACAAGCTTTTTTAATATAAAAAGTCGTAAAAATATTGATACAAATATTGATTGAAATATTGATAAAAAAAATAATCTAATATTTACCTGCTAAACCTAATATCATTGCAAAAATTCCTAAAAAATTTATGAAAATAGTCGATAAAAGGAAAAAAATAATAAAAAATGCTATTAATTACTCCTAATCATACCGATATTATGTGTAACATAAAAACGGGAGAGTGAATCTATGAAATTATCGTTTAAAATTGCAATTTATGTTGGTGCTTTAATACTCTTAATTGCCTTGGGCTTGGGTACTGTGACGTCAATATTCAGCAGCGAAGCACTATATCAAAGATTGGAAGCAAACTTAATGCAGTTGGGTAATGAAGATTCAAAGTATATTGATTTTAGAATTTCGTCTAAAATCCAAATCCTACAGGAAATTGCCAATAAGGAAGAAGTATCAAGTATGGAATGGGGAAGGCAGAAAGCTGCCCTGACAGATGCCGCAGAAAGGCTTGGGTATCTGGATATGGCAGTGGTACTACCCTCAGGTGATGCCAGTTATGCTGTCAGCGGCGACAAATCCAATCTCGGAGACAGAGATTATGTAAAAAAAGCGTTAAGTGGTGAGGGAACTGTTTCAGATGTAATAATAAGCAAGGTAACCGGTGAAGCAGTTTTAATGTACGCTGTGCCAATTTTACAGGATGGAAAGGTAGTAGGTTCACTTGTTGGTCGTACAGACGGCAACTCCCTTAATAACTTTACAAATGAAATTAAATACGGCGAGAACGATCAAGCTTTTATTATAGGAAAAAACACAACCTTTTACTCATATCCGGATAAGGAATATGTTCAAAAGCAGATAAATATCTATAATGAGGCCGAAAAGGACAAGAACTATTCCGAGTTGGCTGAAAAATTAAAAAAGATAAACCTTGAAAAGCAGTCTCAATTGGAATATACATTTAATAATAAGAAATACATTGCCGCACTAACTCCAATAAAGACAACAGGCTGGATACTGTTTACTACCGTTGAAAAAAAGGAGGTAACCGACTCCGTAATGTCGCTTGTCTTAGCAATCAGTATTTCAAGTTTTGTATTTGTAGTAATTGGAATAATATCATCTTCAATCTTAAGTATATCCATAAGCCGTCCTATTGTTTCTGTATCAAAGAAGCTGAATGAATTGGCTAACTACGATTTTACAGGTAAAAATGATACTCTTACAAAATATTCCGAGAGAAAAGATGAAATTGGACTGATAAACAGGGGCTTGCTCACAATGCAGGAGCATCTTCTTAGTCTAATAAAGGTAGTGTCCGATGTCTCAAACCGAGTTGCAGAATCATCGGGGGAAGTGCGAACAGCTACACAACAAATTGTTGCTATGTCAGACCAGACCACAGTTAGTATTAATGAGATAGCAAAGGGTGCATATGAGCAGGCAAAGGACACAGAGCAGGGCTCAAGTTATATGTACAATCTAAGCGAAATAATGGTAAATGACAGTAAAAACAGAGAGCTTTTGAATGGTACTGCAGTACATGTTGATAAACTTAAAGAGGAAGGATCGAAAACTGTCGAAATTCTACTTGAGAAAACAAAGATAACAAATGCTGCAACCGGTGAAATTCAAAAAGTTATATCCGAAACCCAGGAAAGCTCACAGAAGATTCAGATTGCAAGCCAAATGATTGAGAAAATAACCCAGCAAACAAATCTCCTTGCATTGAATGCTTCAATAGAGGCAGCCAGAGCAGGAGAAGCCGGAAAAGGTTTTGCAGTAGTTGCTGAAGAAATCGGTAAACTAGCCGAACAGTCCAGCAGCTTTACTCAGCAAATAAACAACGTCATTAAAGAACTCGCCCAGAAGATAGAGTTTACAGTGAATACAATAGATGAAGTAAATAAAACCATTATAAACCAGACAGAAATAGTTGGCGAAACCAAAGACAAATTTGATGGAATAGCTGATGCACTTGGTCAAATGAAATCAGTTATTGAGACGTTAAATGCTTCCGGTGAAGAGATGGAAAACAAGAAGAATGAAATGATCCATATTTTAGGCAACCTATCATCAATATCTGAAGAAAATGCTGCAGCAACCGAAGAAACCTTAGCAACATTTGAATCGCAGAATACAAGTATCTCAAGGATTGCTGATGTTAGTAGGGAAATGGATTTACTCGCACAGAACATAAAAGAGAATTTAAGTAAATTTAAATATTAATATATAAGTATATCCTTAAAAGTATAATGTACATCTTCTGAAAATTGAAATCGCTTGGGAAACGGGACCTTGCCTGAACTTTGTGCAGTGTCCTGTTTTTCTTGAGGTTAAATCACGTTTTGTTCTTTATTACTTTTATGATAGAATTATATGGCATAGGTTCAAATGGGACGTATATGTTCTTATAGATTTTATTAGTAGGAATTTTGGAGGGTTTTGCTTGAAGCTTATTGCATTAGAGGAACTGAAAAATAAATCAATCAGATACATAAAAGGTGTTGGCCAATCCAGAATGTCGCTTTTTGAGAAACTAGGCATTAATTCTGTATATGATCTCTTGACGTATTATCCTAAGGACTATGAGGATAGAAGCAGAATAAAAAACATAGCTGATCTCGAAAATGGAGAAATCTGCTCCTTTGAGGGTACAATAGTTTCAAATGTAAGTGAGTCCAGACCTAGAAGGGGTATGGTTATCTCCAAAGTATCCATTCAGGATAGTACTGGGAAAATTACCGCTGTCTGGTTTAATCAGCAGTATGTCAAAAACTCTCTGACTCTGGGCAATAACTATATTTTTTATGGGAAAATTGATAAAAAGCTGAATAAGCCGCAGATTGTTAATCCTGTATTTGAATTAAGCAGCACCGATATGAAGAAAAGTTTAAAAATATTTCCTATATATTCAGCTACCAGAAATTTAGGCCAGAATGTCATAAGAGTAATAATGCAGGAGGCCGTAAAGATATTGGACGGTACTCAGCTTGAGGACAGGCTGCCAGAAGATATACGAAAAATTCATGACCTTTCAGGACTTGTGGATTGTATAAAACAGATACACTTTCCTGAATCATTTAATCAAAAAGAAAAAGCAAGATACAGGCTGGTTTTTGAAGAACTTTTTATGCTTCAGCTGGGCCTGCTAAACTATAAAACCTTGGCAACACATACCGGAAAGGGTATTTCCTTTCACAGGCCACCTGAGATGGATGATTTCCTTAGTACTCTGCCTTTTGCACTGACAGATGCTCAAAAGAAGGTCCTGAAGGAAGTTGAGCAGGATATGGATAGTGAGAATGTCATGAATAGACTGGTTCAAGGTGATGTAGGGTCAGGTAAGACTATTATTGCAGTACTTGCACTTTTCAAGGCTGTAAAGTGCGGCTACCAGGGTGCATTAATGGTACCCACCGAAATATTGGCTGAACAGCACTACAAGTCCATAAAGCCGCTATTTGGTAAGTATGATATTTCTGTGGAACTTCTGTCCAGCAGCCAGCCAAAGAAGCAAAAGCAAGCAGTTTTTGAAGGATTAAGGGATGGAAGCATACAAGTTGTTATCGGAACCCATGCCTTGATTGAAGACACAGTAGAATTTAAAAAGCTTGGACTGGTGGTAACGGATGAACAGCATAGGTTTGGTGTCCGCCAAAGAACCATTCTAGCCGAGAAGGGAAGTAATCCTGATGTGCTTGTAATGACAGCTACACCAATACCGAGAACACTGGCTCTTATACTATATGGGGATTTGGATATCTCCATAATTGATCAGCTGCCTCCGGGAAGGAAGCCCATAAAAACATATTCCGTAACTGAGTCTATGCGGGATAGGATAAATAACTTCATTCGAGAGAAGGTACTTGAGGGCAGGCAGGTATATATTGTATGTCCCCTTGTGGAAGAATCGGAGGAGATTGAAGCCAAATCTGCTGTTGTTACGGCAGAGGAAATAAGCAATCATGTTTTTAAGGATTTAAAAGTGGGCATCATACATGGTAAGATGAAAGCAGCCGAAAAAGAAAGCATCATGAAGAGTTTTGTTTCGGGAGAGATTAGTATTCTGGTATCTACTACAATAATTGAGGTTGGGGTAAATGTACCCAATGCTACACTTATGGTTATAGAAAATGCCGAAAGATTTGGACTGGCTCAGCTGCATCAGCTTAGAGGAAGAGTGGGAAGAGGAGCCGAACAATCCTATTGTGTTCTTTTTAATCAGTCCAAATCTCAGGTATCACGGGAACGCATGAAGATAATGTCCATGTCCAATGACGGCTTTGTAATTTCCGAAAAAGACCTGGAAATCAGAGGTCCCGGTGATTTCTTCGGTACAAAGCAGCATGGACTTCCGGAGTTGAAAATAGCAAATCTATATAAAGATATAGAGGTTTTGAAGCTTGCTCAGGAAAGCGCGAAAGGCCTTTTGAATAAAGATCCCGGACTTGAGAAAAATACAAGACTCAAACAGTATTTGGCGGATTATTTCGGTGAGAAAGTAACACTATCATAAAGGGGGAAGTTGCTATATTAAGAGTTATTTCTGGAAGTGCGAAGGGTATAAAGCTGCATACACTCGAGGGAATAGGTACAAGGCCTACTACAGATAGAGTTAAGGAAAACCTATTTAATATATTGGCACCTTATATAGGGGAAGCAAAGATTCTTGACCTTTTTGCAGGTTCAGGCAGCTTAGGAATTGAAGCCTTAAGCAGAGGTGCACAATGTGCTGTATTTTCAGACCGGAATGAACAATGTATCGAAATAATAAAAAATAACCTTATTCACACCAAATTAACTGAAAAAGCACAGGTTTTTTTGGGAGAAGCCGAATTAATATTAAAAAAACTCTCCCAACATAGTGAAAAGTTTGATATAATTTTTCTAGACCCACCATATAGAAAGGGTATTATACCTCAAATTCTGCTATATTTAGAAAAAAACAATGTACTTGAGGACAGGTTTATTATTGTTGCAGAATCGGATTACGAAGATGAACTCCCGGTCAGCGTGGGGTGTATGGTTGTTTCAAAGAAGCAGATTTACGGAAAAACAAAACTGACATTCTATAAAAGAAATTTATAAGAGGATGAGACATTTTGAAGACATTTATATATCCTGGCAGTTTTGACCCTGTTACAAATGGTCACCTGGACATTATTGAACGAGCATCGAAGATTTGTGATAAATTAATAGTAGCTGTGCTGATAAGCCACAACAAACAACCCCTTTTTTCAATGGACGAGCGTGTAGATCTTCTAAAAAGAGCATTAGGCCATTGTGGAAATGTTGAAATTGACTGTTTTTCAGGGCTTTTGGTGGACTATGTCGCTCAAAAAAATGCGAAAGTTATTATTAAAGGACTAAGGGCAGTTTCTGATTTTGAATATGAACTTCAGATGGCTTTATTAAATCAAAAGATGGCACCTGATATTGAAACGCTTTTTATGATGTCCAACATAAATTACTCATTTTTAAGTTCCAGCATGGTTAAGGAATTAGCCAGGTATGGGGGAAATATAAAGGGACTTGTTCCTGAATGTATAGAAGAAGATGTTATAAGAAAATTCATAAAGTAAGAAAAGAGTTAGAATTTAAACAGTTTATGGAGTAAAATATTATTTAATTTTGTGGCCGCCAGGCGGCTCAAGGCCATAATATGGCTCATGGAGGTTAATATGGAAATACTCACCATACTGGAAACGTTGGAAGAACTGGTTGAAAGAAGTGCCAGTGTACCTTTTTCAGGCAAGTGCCTTATTGACAGGGAAGAGGTGCTTGAAATAATTAAAGAAATGAGGCTTAAACTGCCCGATGATATAAAGCAGGCAAAATGGATCAAGGAAGAACGTCAGAGAATTTTACTTGAAGCCCAGAAAGAAGCCAATAACATATTAAAGGATGCTGAAAACAAGATAGCATCGCTGGTAGATGAGCACGAGATTACTAAAAAGGCCTATGAACAGGCTAATGACATAATTGCCGGTGCTCAGAAAAATGCCAGGGAAATCCGCTTAGGTGCCAGGGAATACGCAGATAGTGTTCTTAACAAGGTTGAAGAAATCCTTACCGATGCAACAGAGGTAATTAAAACCAACAGATCCGAATTAAAGTAATTCTTTTTTTGAGAAAAGGCATGTTATACATAAATAAACAACGGATACCAGAATCATTATCAGGGCTGAAATACCTATGTGTTGAATCGAGGTTGTAAGAATAGCTCCCCATTCTATTGGAATACTTCCGGTATTATGCGAAAAAACTGCGGATTCCTTTAGAAGTACCTTGCTGAATAGGGAATAGCCGGCAAAGGTATAGACGCAGGAGAGAATACCTTGTATGGCCTTACCCGTCAGGTATGGCTTAACCCTGATATCGGTGGTACTAACAATACTCATTACCTGAGTATGTACTGAAAAACCAGCCCAACCGATTATCAGACTGACAAAGCAAAGTTTAATCACCAGTGATGCCGGAGACTGATTTATTAAGCTGGCTCCTGTGGTGATTTCAAATATTCCGCAAAAAAAGCCTTGAATTATACCGTTTCCAAGTCCTACAGCTCCGGTAAAAGTAGCAATCAGGCTGCTAATATATCCGATTAGGCCACTGGTAAGCAAAATATTTATCAGCACTGAAAAGAAAATAATAAACCCGCCAATAGCTAATATGGTGTATATGGAATTTTTTATACAGTCACCAAAAAGCGTCCATGGATTAATATCAGAATTTCTTAACCTTTTTAATTCTATTTTTATATTGCTTGAGATTTTATCCTTTGCTTTAAAGCTGAGGTCAGTTTGACTTTTTTTGTAGTACCTGAATATTATGCCAACAGATATACAAGCAGCAATATGGCTTAAGTAAAGCAGGTAACCCAATTTTGGCTGATTAAACATTCCAACTGCTACAGCCCCCATAATAAATAGCGGACCAGAGTTATTAGTAAAAGTCAGAAGTCTTTCGGCTTCAATTCGTGTGATTAATTCCTGTTTTCTCAAGTCTGCAGTAATTGAAGCCCCTACCGGATAACCACTTATAATTCCCATAGCAAGAGCAAAGGAGCCGCAGCCCGGTACATTAAAAATGGGACGCATTATTGGCTCCAGAATGATTCCAAATAAGCTGACTATTCCAGATTTACTCAACAGCTGTGATGCAACAAAGAAAGGAAAAAGCGATGGAAATACAATTTCAAACCAGAGCTTTATTCCCTTTGAGGCTGCACTAACAGCCGGTTTAGGATAAATAATTAATGCCGCAATGAATAGAATAGCCATTATAGGCAATATAGTTTTCTTTACATATGAAAATAATACTTTCCTATGGCTCAGAAATATTGTTGAGGCCACAAATATGAAGGATGACAGTATGAAAAGGTTCAAGCAAGCCTCCAAGCCGTTGTTACGGCTATTCCCATTAATCAGGAGTTATCTTATAAAATATATACTGTTATTTTCAATAATATAACTGTAGACAATAAAAAAGTACACCGCCAAATGTAATTTTACTGTCTACAGTTGGGGTGCACTTCATAGGACGATATTTCTTTGGTATTAATAAAAATTCGTTACTTTTCTACTTTACTTTTTGTATCCATCCATAGGTGTCTTCGATATCACCGCTTTGAATACCTGTAATTGTCTCATATACTTTTGAAGCAACCGGACCTATTTTGCCTTCGTTTACAGTTATGGATTTTCCGTCCCAGTTGAATTCACCTATAGGTGATATTACTGCTGCTGTACCAGTTCCGAATGCCTCATCCAGCTTCCCGGCAGCATGTGCATCATACAGCTCCTGTATTGTAATTCTGCGTTCTGTAACAGGAATACCGGACTTCTTTAACAATTCTATTGTTGACATTCTTGTAATGCCGGGAAGTATTGAACCTTCAAGAGAAGGTGTAATAACTTCTCCGTTTATCTTAAAGAATACATTCATTGTACCAACTTCTTCGATGTATTTTTTCTCAATACCATCCAACCAAAGAACCTGAGTGTATCCGGAGTGCTTTGCTTCAACCTGTGCCTTCAAGCTGGAAGCATAGTTGGCTACAGTTTTTGCATAGCCGAGACCACCTTTTACGGCGCGCACATAATTGCTTTCAACATAGATTTTGACCGGATTGATTCCCTCCTTATAATAAGCTCCAACTGGGGAGAGAATTATAATAAACTTGTAGGTATCCGAAGGTCTGACACCCAAAAACGGGTCAGTCGCTATAATAAACGGACGTATGTAAAGAGAGGTTCCAGGAGCATCAGGTATCCAGTCAGCATCAACCCTTACAAGTTCTTTTATGGCTTGTACACCAAAATCTACATCTATTTCAGGAATCACAAGACGCTCATTTGAACTGTTTACTCTTTCCATATTTTTTTCAGGTCTGAATAACAAAATTTCACCTTTTTTTGTTTTATATGCTTTCAAACCTTCAAAAATGGCTTGGCCATAATGCAGAACCATACAAGAGGGATCCAGCTCCAAAGGAGCATAAGGTACAATTCTTGCATCATGCCAGCCCTTACCCTCAGCATAATCCATTATAAACATATGGTCTGTAAAATATTGTCCGAAGCCTAAATTATTTTGATCCGGCTTTTGCTTTGGATTAGTAGTTTTAGTAATAGAAATATTCATTATTTAAATTACTCCCTTCAAAGTATTTATTTTATTCTTACTCAGGAACAAATATTGTCTGACTTGCTCCAAGAGGTGATTCAATCGAACAGAAAATTACTAGATTAATTATGCTACTTTTCAAAAAAAATGTCCATAGAAAATTATCAATTTGATGTGATACTTAATTAAATTATTAAAGAAGCAATATAAATATGGAAAATGTATGTTATTAATCCTGATACTGTGGTATAACATCTATAGTTGGAATATGATATAACAAAATTTATTACGTCACCATTACGTATCAGGGAGGAACACATGAATAAAGACAGAATAAGATTAATAACAAGAACCGCAGTATTATTGGCAGTAGTGGTAGTAGTTCAGCTGGTAGGAAGAAGTTTACCTAATAATAACTTTATTGTAGGACCTCTGGTGAATATGTGTCTGCTGGTAGCAGCAATGACTGCCGGGGTAACCGGGGGTATTACAATTGCCATATTATCGCCGTTGACTTCACTTATCAATAATAATGCACCTATTGCGGCAGCTTTACTCCCGTTTTCGCCGGTAATTGCCCTTGCTAACATTGCTTTCGTACTTACTTTTTACTTCTTATATAATAAAAACAAGTATATGGGGCTTGCTGCAGCTGCAGTTTTAAAGTTTGGACTGCTTTTCCTGGGAATCAGAGTTTTCCTTAATATTTTTGATTTTCCAAAGTTTACTCAAAAGCTTTTTCAACTCTTCAGCTGGCCTCAGCTTGTAACTGCATTAATCGGAGGAATAATAGCTATACCTGTTATTTATGCCGTGAAAAAAGCTTTAAAAAGCGAACAGTAGTTTTGCTAGTACATATTTTTTGAGACTCTTCCAGGCGGTCCATCGAACCTGTCCGGAAGGGTTTTTTTATTTGATAAATTGAACTTATAATATCCTTCTGTGCCGAAATTTCCATGCATTCGAAGATATGATATTATCAATAACCATCCAAAACTAAAATTGGATGGTTATTGATAATAAAAATTGGGTGTTTTGGGATTTGAAAACATATTATATAATAATATTGGATGATACCAATTTGCAACTGGAGGACAAAATACCATGGAATTAACTGTATACAGAGATTCAAAAACACCTATATATCTGCAGATAAAGAAACAAATTGAGGCTATGATAGACTCTGGGAAGCTGCCGCCCAACTTTATACTGCCTGCTGAAAGGGTACTGAGTGAAAGGCTTCAGATTAACAGAAGTACAGTAATAAAAGCATATATGGAACTAAAGGCAGAGGGACTGGTAGGGTCCAGGGTTGGCAGCGGGACTGTTGTACTTGGCCCTCCTACCAAGGATAGTGCTCAGGACAAAATGTATGTGCCTCCACTCAGATGGAACCAATTGGAGAGCAAAAGAGCAGCTAAATCAGGTGAACAGACTATTAATAACATTTTATCAATATTTGAGAAAGAAAAAGTAATCTCCTTTGCATCAGGAATATCTTCTGAAGATAGCTATGAAATTGAATTGCTTAAAAATCTTCAGGTACAGCTGCTGGAAAAGTATAAGGAAAAGGTGTTCATGCCAACGCCGGTGGATGGATGCTCCGAGCTCAAACATACAATAAAGTCCTATCTTCAACAGAATGGTATAAATGCCAGTACCAAGCAGATAATGGTTACTTCGGGTTCACAGCAGGCAGTTGAGTTTCTTGCCAGACTCCTTATAGAACCGGGGGATGTTGTTTTAGTTGAAGAGCCAACTTACATAGGTGCTATCCAGGCATTTGAAAGCTATGATGCTCGAATTATCAGCATTCCTATGGATGATGAGGGTATCAGGCTTGATATACTGGAAACCTGCCTGATTAAATACAGACCAAAATTTATTTATACACAGCCAACATTCCACAATCCTACAGGAATGACAATGACCTTGAACAGGAGAAAGGAATTGCTGAAGCTGGCTTACTATTACAATGTTCCAATACTTGAAGACAATCCATATGATGAGCTTTATTATGAGGGTGAAAGACTGCCGTCCTTAAAGAGTCTTGATTCCAATGATTATGTTATTTATTTGAGTTCCTTTTCAAAGACTATTTCCTTTAGTTTAAGAGTAGGCTATGTTGTTGCAGGGGAGAACTTAATAAATAAATTCATAAAATTTAAGCAGATAACTGATATCCAAACAAATACATTATCCCAGTATATAGTTCACGAATTTCTTTCTCAGGGACACTTACGACCTCATCTTGAGAAATTAAGGGCTAAATATAAAAAGAAGAGAGACTTAATGGCGGCCCAACTAAGTAACTATCAAATCGAGGGTATGAAAGTATTTGTACCGAACGGAGGTTATTTCCTTTGGATCGAGCTTCCGAAACACATAAGAATGAATGAGTTGATGAAATTATTGGGAGACATGGGTGTTATAGTAATGCCTGGGGATGTTTTTTTTCCGAAGTTTAGTTATGATAACAACTTTATAAGGCTGAATTTCTCTTATCCAAAAGAACAGGACATAAAAGTTGGTGTGAAAAAGCTGATTGAATGTATAGAAAAGTGTTCAATAAGCACATCAATGTCAAGATTTCCGGTAGAAACTGTGCTTAATCCTTATTTGTAGTATTAATAATATGAGTTTCATCAATATATCGAGGCCGCTATGCGGCCAAACTATTTGTGTACGCGCTATGCGCGTATCAAAGCCGTAAAACGGCTTAGGAGGTTAATATGTTTGCGAGAAGAACTGAGTTTTTAAAAGCGTCAGAGGTAAGGGAACTGCTTAAGCTGACAGATAAAAATGAGATTATATCCTTTGGGGGAGGTCTTCCGGCTGAGGAATCCTTCCCGGTTGAGGAAATGAGGGAAATTTGCAATGAAATTTTAGAGGGTGATGGTGTTAAGTCAATGCAATATGCCATTTCTGAGGGGCATATTGGTTTGAGAAAAATTATTGCAGCGTTGATGGAGAAAAAAGGGGTAAATGTCAGTGTTGATGATATCCTTATAACCACCGGTTCCCAGCAGGGGCTTGACCTTACTGCAAAAGTATTTTTGGATGAGGGAGATACCGTTTTCTGTGAAAGTCCCACATATCTTTCTGCAATTAATGCATTTAAACCCTTTTATCCAAAATTTGAAGAAGTTGAAATGGATGAGGACGGTCTTATTCCTGAAGATCTTGTTGCAAAGCTCAACTCTCAAAGTAAGGTTAAATTTTTGTATACAGTGCCCGACTATCAAAATCCAACCGGTAGAAGGATGAGCCTAGAAAGGAGAAAGGCCATTGTAGACATAGCAAATAAATATAACCTGATTATTGTTGAGGACAGTCCTTATAGTGAATTATGCTTTGATAATAAAAATCTGCCGCCAATAAAAAGCTTTGATACTGAAGGAAGAGTAATATACCTCAGCACATTCTCCAAGACTGTTTGTCCCGGATACAGGATAGGATGGGCCTGTGCATCTCAGGAGATAATCAATAAATATGTTCTGTTCAAGCAGGGGACAGACTTACATACCAATTTCTTTGCCCAGATGCAAATTGCAAGATATTATGAGAAATATGATATTGAAGAACATATCAAAAGTAATGTGGAAATTTACAAAAGCAGAAGGGATGCCATGCTGGACACAATAGAAAGAACATTCCCTGAAGTAGTAGAGTATACCAGGCCTGAGGGTGGCATGTTTTTATGGGTTACCCTTCCTGAAAATATTAATACAAAAGAATTATTGGTAAAGTCGCTGAAAAGAGGGGTGGCCTTTGTTCAGGGAAGCGCATTTTACCCTAACGGAGGACATGAAAATACTATGAGATTAAATTTCTCAGGCTTAAAAGAAGATAAAATTATTAAGGGAATCAGTATACTGGGTGAATTATTGAAAGAAGAGGTCATAACAAAGCTTTAACAGATTGGGGATTGGAAAATGAATTGGAAGCAAAATCGAATTGAAGCAGCGCTAAAAGGTGAAAATCCAACGGTAATTACTAGAATGAAAAGCGGGTTTGCTGTATTGGGAGATACTCAATTCCTGCCAGGCTATTGTGTACTTTTAAGATATCCTTCTGCAAATAGTCTGAACCATATTAGTATAGAGGAAAGAGCGGAATTTCTAGTGGATATGAGTATTTTGGGCGACGTCATAATGGATGTATGCAAACCACTGAGAATTAATTATGAAATTCTGGGAAATACTGATGCTTTTTTGCATGCACATGTATTTCCGCGCTATGTATGGGAAGAGGAGACCAGAAGAAAATTACCCGTATTTCAATATCCGAAGGAGAATTGGAGTATGGAGGAGTATCAGCTTAACATTGAAAAGCACGGGTTATTAAAGAGTCAGTTAGCGGCAAAGCTGGAAGAATTAATGTTGAGAATATATAAATAGAATTACTTGTAGTAAACTTGCCAACCTTGTATTCATACCTTAATAGTAAGAAGATAAAAATACGAGGTCAATATGATATATCTCGATAACGCAGCTACTTCTTTTCCGAAACCCGATACAGTTTATAAATCAATGGAGGAGTGCATAAGGACATATTGTGCAAATCCAGGCAGGGGTAGTCACGCAATGTCTGTTAAAAGTGCATTGGCAGTAAATGAAACGCGGGAAATAATTGCAGCTCTTATAAAAATAAGAGATTCTCTGAATATTTGTTTTACAAAGAATGCTACCGAGGCCCTGAATTTGGCAATTATAGGAAGTCTAAGAGAAGGGGATCATGTAATCACCACCTGCATGGAGCATAATTCAGTACTCAGGCCTCTCAAGACTATGGAGAAGTATAATGGAATAAAACTTACAATAGTTAATGCTGACGGGCTGGGTAGAATTGATCCCTTTACGATTAAAAGATATATAAATAAGAGAACCAAAATGATAGCCTGTACTCTATCTTCAAATGTAAACGGGATTATTATGCCGGTGAGGGAAATCAGCCGAATTGCTGAAAACAGCGGGGTGTTATTTCTTCTGGATGCATCCCAGGGGTTGGGAAGTATAGAAGTAGGCCTTGATAAAATGTTTGTAAGCATGCTGGCCTTCCCGGGGCATAAAGGGCTGATGGGACCTCAGGGAACAGGAGGGATATATGTTTCGCCCCATGTAAAGTTGAATCCAATTATGAGCGGCGGAACAGGCAGTAAATCAGAATTCTTATATCAGCCTGACCAGTTGCCTGACAGATTTGAGAGTGGAACACTTAATACCCCAGGGATAGTGGGTTTGGGTGCCGGAGTAGACTTTGTAACTAAAACAGGTATAGCTGAAATAAAAAGAAAAAAAGATGAATTGATAAAAAGGCTGCTGGATGGTTTAAAGCAAAACAGAAGTGTTAAAATTTACAGTCCAGAAAATGTTAAAGAAAACTCAGGGATTGTTGCTTTCAATGTCAATGGTGCAGATTCCTCAGAAATATGTGCTCAACTTGACCAAAGGTACTCCATAGAATGTCGGGCAGGACTTCACTGCGCGCCTCTTGCACATAGGCACTTTAACACTAATAAAACCGGGATTGTACGGTTAAGTGTAGGATATTTTAACACTTTGACTGAAATTGATAATACAATTTCTGCAATTAATCGTATAATATATAATAAAGTAAATCAAAATTAATGAAATTGATTACAACCTTAAAAAAATTAATAAATCAATTAAAAATTTTTAATTTTATTATAGACAAATTTAACATCCAGGTGTATAATTTACCTATAATATACTTGGAGGTAGAGAAACAATGGATAATAAATTTAAGAAATTGCTGACAATTATTGGGATGATCTTTTTATTTATAATTGCATTAAAAATACTGGGTTGGGTGCTGAGTTTGATTTTACCTGTAGCGATCATTGGTTTAATTGGTTACATTATTTTCAGAGTGATCAACAAAAATAGTGCAAGTAAGTATTAGGCTGATCTTAACGAGATAATTTAATACTAAATGTAGGAAATAATAAGCCATTATTGGAAATCAGTAACGGCTTGTTATTTTTTGCCGATATATAATATGAGACAACTAATATTTTCATAATATACAGGGAGGTGATTTTATGGAAATAAACAAAATATTGGCAGTGTATCCTGTAAATAAAGTAATAAGCTATAAAAAAGACGGTAAGTCAGGTGAGAAAAACCGAAATACATCTAAAGACGACAGAGATTTTGAAAAAGCATTACAATTAAAGAAAAGAGAAGGTGCAGCTGTAGATGAAAAAGTATAAACAGGAGTAACAAGACCATGAGGGACGATAATAACCTCGTGGTCTTGTTATTTTATGAGTCTTGTTGTTTTATGAGTTTATTCTATTGAGTTTTTTCTATAAAATCCATTACATGCCTGACAAACAATTTCACAATCATAGCTTTCCAGATTCTTATCAACAAATGTGACAAGAGGGGAATTATCATTTGGACAGCAAAACCGGTTCTTTATTTTAATTAAAGACTGTAAGCTTTGTTGGGTTTTTTGGTTACTATCAAACTGGATAAGTACGCTGCCTTTTTCTCCGCATTTACAAAAATAATCAAATTTGAAGCTATTGTAGGTTACATAACATAAATAGGCAATTGTTTTGTTACAGCTCATACAATAAATCCAGCTGCCATGGTTTTTTAATAGACGGGTATTAATTAAGACTTTTTTAGTTATTTTTCGAGACATAATAATTCCTCTTTACTGTACTTCTAACTGAATTTTCTGCATGGAATTTGAAGCAAGAATATCTGTAACAAAATTTATTATTGTCTGTGGTGATTTGTATTTAGGAAGTTCAGCAAAGGTAAAAGACATTTCCTCAATGTCTTCCATTGCATTTGTATATTCCTGTACTAATTTACTATCTAGCGTTTCAAGATTAGAGAATTCCAAGGACTGTGGATTTAGCCTATGGTTTGTTATTGCATAGCCTATTCTTTTTTTGCAAGAACAGGTTTTTGATGCTCCCAGCTCGCAATAAGAACTTAAGAATTCACTCATTTTGCTTCTTAACCTGGAAAGTCGCTTTCGATATGCTTCTGGAGACATATCCAGGACTTCACCACATATTTTACTATCAACTCTAAACATTGTACCTAATATATAGATGATTCTGTCTTCTGGTTCGAAACACTGGAGCATAACATTTGTACAGGACATCTTGAGTTCCTGGGCCAACAAATCCTCATCCACGCCTTGAAATAAAGCAGGATTGTTTTCCATAAATCCATTTATATTATCCTGGCCATAAAACTCAAAACTCAAGGGCGGCATTTTGGAAAACATGCCTTTTTTATAGTTTAGCAAGTGATTTACGGATATTTTGTATACCCAGGTTGAGAATTTACTCTCATTTCGGAAGGTGGATAATTTAGTAATAACTTTAATAATAGTCTCTTGGGTTGTGTCTTCAGCATCATGAACATTACCTAGCATTCTAAGTGAAAGATTAAAGATAGTATCTTTTACTTCTAAGATTAAATCCTCAATTGCCTGTCTGTCACCATCTAAAGCCTTTTCTACAAGTTTATTCGGGTTTGTCATCATGGTATCATCCTTTCAAATTTGAATTTATGTATTCAAATAATTAGACAATTGTAAGGTCTCGATTGTGACACTCTAACTGTTTTGTGTTCGACAAATTTTTTGAGCTGTACGCGAGTATACTGGTACGGGTGCTTTCTAAATACATAAATCTTATAGTTATGACACTCCCTTGAGCCATTTTCTATTTTATTACAATTCTGAAGATATTAATAGTTTAAGTTTTGAATTATCGATTCGCCCTCAATTCGTGTTAAAGTATCCTTGGGTCTGAATTCGCCGGATTTGGTACTAAGAAGTTCCCATTCATATGCTGTTTTGACTGCATCCCGTGCCCAGATGCTGATATCATTTTCGTCAGAGAATGTTACTGTCTCACGTTTGGTTTGTGGAGTTAGTTTTGAATACTTAACGAAATTATGAAGCATGACCGCGAACTCCTCACGTGTAATCAAGCTTGCAGGGGCAAAAGTCGATCCTTTACCTTTGATAATTCCATTTTCCTTTGCCCATTCAACTGCAGGACAATAATAAGCAAAATCAAAGACATCTTTAAAAGAGCCAGAGTTGTTTTCAAAGGATGTACCACCTTTCTTGGCAAGTTGATACAGTATTTCAACGGCTCGGCCTCGAGTCAGGCCTTCAGTATTATTTACCGGCAATGAAATATTATCTCCACTGTATATCAGGTAATCAACGGTAGTATCCACTCCTGCAAGATAATCATTAAGCGTTTGATCTACCAACACATCGGGCCTGAGGGATTCTATGCCATAACCCTTTGCAGCTTCAAAATACTCACTCAAACTTATGAATTTAGATGAAACGCCAAACGTAATTCCAGATTGGGGCAGAGTATATCTATTAACTGAGCCAAAGTGATTTACACTGCCACTGGTCGGGCTTCCGACTAATACACCGCCGGCCTCTTTTACCATGACAGCATTAATAATGGCTGAAGAAAATGTTGCTTCACCTATAAGAGCATAAAGTTTTGTTTTATTTTGTCTTGTTTCATCAGTCAAAACATTAAGTAAAGGTCTTATTACGCCGTCAGAGCCTCCACCGTTATATCTCAGATCTAATAAAATTTTGTTATATTTACCTTTATTGAGATCTGTCTTTACTTGTTCTGAAAATACTTCCATAGGAACTTCTTTGTCTTCTTGACAAACATTGTATTGAATATAGTATGTTTTATCATTCAAAGGAAGGGATTTATAAGACTTTGATTTATCATAACTGGTAACTGGCAATGCAGCCTGTTTCTTAGATAAACTTACCATGAAGTCAGGGGCAACCTTTTTTGAAGTAGATATGGATTTTATTGTAAACTCATTTTTATTTCCTGTTTTGTCCTGTACAGTAATCGTAATGTCAGAACCGCTATTAACGATACCCAGATAAGCAAGTATTTCTTCAACATAAAATTGGCCCTTGAACTGACGGTTAAATTTAATCTCGTTGTCAGCACTTATAATAGCTTTAAATCGTTTTACTACTTCTGAAATAGGAATTTTGTTTATTGCAACTACGATTTGACCTAACAGTGCTTCATGTCCTTTTTCAACAGCACTTAGAATCCATTCACCCTGAAACATTTCGATTTTTATGGGGAGGATGTGTAGGTTGTTGTTCTTTGAGCTGATACTTATACTTGTATGGGAATCTCCTACCATCGCTACTAAACTTGCCAGGTCCAGAAAAAATTCCATATCGGGGGTTTTACCCGAATTTACTTCAATTTCAGCTTTTCTTGATAAGAATTTGTCCTCGGCAGTAATTGAAAAAATATTCGGATGCTCTTCCGTTAAAGTGTTCCAAAGATAGTTCAAGTCTTCCAGTCTTTGGTTATTTTGTTCTTCAGCCATAACAGTGTATGGTATAAGCATTATCACGATAAGTAAAAAAGCTATAGATTTAATTAACTTTTTCATGTTCAATAATCTCCTTTGCAACTTTATATATGGAAGTATATTTATCATAAGTGACATTTTGGTGACATTTTGGAATAAAATCATAAACATTAACTGTTGGGAATTAACTTTTGCATTTAAAGAGAAAATTTTTTAGTGACATTTTTAGTGAAATTGTCTTTACATAGAAAAAGGCGTATGTTATAATGATTTAGCGTTATCGGGATGTAGCTCAGTTTGGCTAGAGTGCTTGCTTGGGGTGCAAGAGGTCGCGTGTTCAAGTCACGTCATTCCGACCAGCGAATAAAGCCACTTTCAGATTTTGAAGGTGGCTTTAATTCTTGAATTTTACTGATAAAAATTATAAATAACTTATATATATGTATATAATCTGTATGTTGGATCTACAGATATACTGAATTGGAGGAATCATATGATTAAGCTGGAATACTTACTTCCGGAGGATTATATAAACATCATTTGTTTTTTGCAACCCTTTTCTGTAACAAAATGCAATGCAAAAGTGTAACACCCCAAATCGTATTAAATTGTTAGTTTTGCTTCATTAATGAATGCCTTAATCGCCAACTGTCTCGTCCAAAAACAA
>JAEWMS010000084.1 GCA_023393115.1 Bacillota bacterium | reverse complement strand
TTTAATATCTTTATTGGAACAGTACATGAAAGTAAGTTAATTCTATTGAACCGCCGTATACCGAACGGTACGTACGGTGGTGTGAAAGGTCGGTAGCTGAAATAATCAGCTACCTCCTATTCGATTGATAGGAACTACCTTGTCAGTAAAAGTTATGATGACTTATTCATAAATTAAATAATCAGCAATATTGACTTATTTTACAAATGGTTATAAAATGATAGTAGAATGATAGCGCTAACATTAAAAACTCATAAGAAAAGGAATAGAATTAATGGCTACTATGAAGGATGTAGCTCAGGCGGCCGGGGTTTCTCTTATAACTGTTTCAAGGGTAATAAATTCTCCTGAAATTGTATCTGAGGCTACAAGACTCAAGGTTGAAAAAGCTATGGAAAAACTGGACTTTATGCCTAATTTTGCGGCAAAAGCTCTGGCTCAGAACAACACAAGGACAATAAACCTGTACATACCCAGAAATATAGGCATATCCGACCCGTTTATAATGCATATGATTGCAGGTGTTGCTGAGGAATTAAGTAATGCAAATTATCTGTTTATGGTTAAGCGAGACTTGGATTTCAACCATAGATGCGACGGTGTCATAGTTATGGGTTTGGATCTTAGCGAGGAAAATTCATTTACCTCAAAGATAAAGGTTCCTTTTGTACTATTTGGCAAGAATGATCTGAATATTGACTGTGTAGATGTAGACAATGAGTTGGGTGCATTTATTATGACCGAGAAAATAATCGAAAACGGCCACAGGAAGATAGGCTTTATTATGAGAGATACAAGACAGCGCTATGCTCATGAACGTCTTAAGGGCTATAGGAGGGCATTGGAGAAGCACGGCATCGCCTATGATGAAAAGCTTGTAAGATATGCAGAAAATTCCGAACAGGACGGATATACAAATTCATATGATCTTTTAACTAAAGAAAAACCTACTGCCATATTTTGTTGTGTGGATATTCTTGCAATCGGAGCTTTCAGGGCTGCCGAAAAATTAAAGCTGAATATTCCCGGAAATGTTTCGATTGCGGGATTTGACGGACTAATTTTTGATCTGATCCCCAAGGTACCTCTTACAACAATGAGACAGCCGGTATACGAGACTGGCAGAGCACTTGCTGCCAGACTGCTTGAAAGACTAAAAAACCCGGATTTGCCATACGAGAAGAAGTATCTTGAACCTGAACTGAAATGGAGAGAATCTGTAGGGCAAAATATAATTTAAATTTTCATAAACGTGTATGTTCTTTTGAACCTATGCGTTATAATTTTACTTCAAATGATAGCGCTAACATATCAAGGCAAATTGGGGAGGTTAATATGAATAATGTAAAAATAGTTCAGACAGCACAAAATACAAATGACAGATTAGCCGACAAGGGTATTTTTAATCTGGAAAAAAACAAGTCTACAGGGGTTGTTCTATCAATAGACGAAAATAAAGTTTATCAAAAGATAATTGGTTTTGGTGGAGCGTTAACAGAGGCTGCAGCTTATACCTTTTATAGAATGAATCCTGCAAAACGGGATGAGATTGCTATGAAATATTTCGATCCGGAGGTTGGAATAGGATATTCCATAGGAAGAGTACATATTCATAGCTGCGATTTTGCACTTGGTAATTATACATACGTTGAGGAAAAGGATAAGGAATTAAAGACCTTTGATATTTCTCATGAGGACAAATGGACAATTCCTATGATAAAAGAGGCAATAAAAGCAAGAAAGGGTGATATTGCCTTGCTGGCATCGCCATGGAGTCCTCCAGCCTGGATGAAAACCAATAACGACATGAATCATGGAGGTCAGTTGCTTCCGGAATATAGGGAGGCCTGGGCAAACTATTTTGTGAGATACTTAAAAGCTATGAAAGCTAAAGGACTCAATATGTGGGCTGTAACAGTTCAAAATGAGCCTGCAGCTATTCAGACTTGGGATTCATGTATCTACTCTCCAGAAGAAGAAGGTGCTTTTGTAAGAGATTATCTCGGCCCGATTTTGGAGAAAGAAGGACTCGCAGATATCAAGATTTATATATGGGACCATAACAGGGATATTATCGTTGAGAGAGTTACAGGTGCGCTGGCCGATCCTGAAATTTCAAAGTATGTATATGGTATAGCAAATCATTGGTATGTGTCCGAGGCTTTTGAAAACCTTTCAAAAGTACATGAATTGTATCCTGATAAGCACATATTATTTTCAGAAGGCTGTCAGGAAGGTGGGGTTCACCTTGGATCCTGGCTGACAGGTGAAAGATATGGAAGAAATATGATTGGAGACTTCAACAACTGGCAGGAGGGATGGTTAGACTGGAACCTCATTCTCGATGAGCAGGGTGGTCCAAATCACGTAGGTAATTACTGTGATGCTCCTATAATTGCAGACACCACAACCCAGGAGATACATTACAACAGTTCTTATTACTATATTGGGCAGTTCAGTAAGTTTGTCAAGCCGGGAGCAGTAAGGGTGGCTGTTTCAGCTGACAGTGAATCAATTTTACGGCATGTGGCTTTTAAGAATGAGGATGGGTCTGTTGTTCTGATTGTTATGAATGAAACAGATTATGTACAAAGCTTTAATGCAAAGTTTGGTGAAAAGTACATCTGGCATGCTCTTCCAGCTCATTCAATAGCAACTCTTATTTCGGAGGGATAAATTATGCCATACATCGAGAGTACAGATGTTAGTTTAAATAATGACAGACTGTCAGTACAGATTTCTTATCCGGAAGCTCTGATCCCCGGGAAGGGTTGTGGCGGGCAGGGCTTGTGCGGAGAATTTGGAATCGACGAAGCTATTGGGTATAGTGAAACCAGCATTGGTGACTATTTCTTGAAAATTGGCGTGGGACACTTAAAAAAAATTGACAACAAGCCATATGATTTCTTCAAATACTATCCGGTTATTCCTATTATAAGCAGTGTAACCGTGACCTCTGACAAGGTGCTGTTCCAAGCAAAATCTACTATTAATGACGGGTACTCATATGAATATACTAAAAAAATCAAAATAGAGGGAAGCTTCCTGATTATTTATTACTCGCTTAAGAATACCGGTTCCAGAAAAATGGAAACCACAGAGTACTGCCACAATTTTATCGGGATTAATAATAATGTTGTGTCAAGCAGTTATAAACTAAAAATTTCAGGTCAAATAACCCTGGAGAAGGTTGTAGGAGTAATTCGTCCGGGGTATGGTACTTTAACCTGGCCCGACCAGGAAATTAAGCAGGAGTTCTATTGCATAGTAAAAGACTTCAACAAAAACAGCGGTTACTCCTGGGAATTGTATAACAGCGACCTGGGTGTAGGTCTAAGGGAGATAGATGATTTTGAAATACTAAAATTTGCTGTGTGGGGCAGTAAACATGTAATAAGTCCTGAAACCTTTGTAAAGCTCGAATTAGAACCAGGACAGACAAAAAGTTGGATGCGTAAATACGAATTTTTTGATTGTCATTTATGAATCATTGATTAGAAAAATTGGGTATCAGAATAATAATTTGAACAGGATGGGATAAGTTATGACAAAAGGCTGGAACTTTATAGATGAGAAGGGGACCTTTGAATTAGCTTCACCACATAAGAGTAGCTTCCTATATTTCCCTCTGGCTAACGAAGCAGGAATAATGTCTTCTGTAACGCCTACTCTTAATGGTGATATTAAAACCGGACAAAATACTTTTTTCAATCTTCCGGTATCCTCAGAGGATTTACATAACACAAAATCAAACAGAAATTTCTGGGTATATATCGAGGGCAAGGGGGCGTGGTCTGCAGTAGGTGCTTCTGCCCTCCAGAATACCGATTTGTTTAATAAAGAAGCAGAAGAAAAGGTTACACTTCAGGCAGGTTTCCTCTGGCATAAGGTGACTCGTGAAAACAAAAGGCTTGAAATTAAATCCGAAATTACCAGCTTTGTCCCAGCCACTCAACATAAAGTAGAGTTAATGAAAATAACTGTTACGAATATTGGTAAGGAACTAATAGAAATTACACCTACTGTTGCTATTCCGGTATACGGGCGTTCAGCAGAAAGTATTAGGGACCATCGCAATGTTACCAGCCTCCTTCACAGAGTACATATTGTAAAGGAGGGCATAGAAGTACAGCCCGCAATGACCTTTGATGAACGAGGACATAAAGTTAATCAGATATCTTACAATGTTTACGGTATAGATGATAAGGGGAATATTCCTTTAGGCGCATTCCCTCTTTTGGAGGAATATATCGGTGAAGGTGGAAGTCTTGAGTGGCCTGAAACCGTAGTGACTAATAACAAGAGCTTCCTTGTTGACGGCCAATCTGTTGACGGATATGAAGCAATTGGTGCTTTGAGATTTGAGAATCAAAAGCTTATGCCGTCAGAAAGCAAGACTTATGTAGTTGCTATGTCTGTAACGGAGGACAGACTTTGCCATAAGACAGGAATTTTGGAGTACTTAAATATCAACGGGTTTGAAAGACTTATTGAAAAAACTCAAAACCATTGGGAGGAAAAGCTTGGGAAAATAAGCTTTAAAAGCAGCAATGACCAGTTTGATTCATGGATGAAGTGGGTATCCCTTCAACCAATTCTGAGAAGGATTTACGGCTGTTCCTTTATGCCCCACCATGATTACGGAAAGGGCGGCCGCGGTTGGAGAGACCTGTGGCAGGATTGTCTGGCATTACTGCTGATGGAGACCGATACAGTCAGACCACAGCTTCTCAATAATTTTGGTGGAGTCCGTCTTGACGGTACAAATGCAACCATTATCGGTAAAGGTCCGGGAGAATTCATCGCGGACAGAAACAATATCAGCAGGGTATGGTCGGATCACGGAGTATGGCCTATGTTTACAACACTCCTTTATATAAATCAGAGCGGAGACCTGGATTTTTTGCTCGAAAAACAGACCTATTTTAAGGACCGACTGGTTATGAGGTCTGGAAGCATTGATACTGACTGGACTCCAGAGTATGGCAGCAAGCAGAAGTGCCAAAATGGAGAAATATATACAGGAACCATTCTTGAACACATATTGATTCAAAATCTGGCTGCCTTCTTCAATGCAGGAGAACACAATAATATCCGTATTGAAAATGCTGATTGGAATGATGCCTTCGATATGGCTGCTGAAAAAGGTGAAACTGTAGCATTTACAGCTTTTTATGCGGGAAATCTGATTGAGTTGAGTAAACTTCTCATAAAACTCAAAGAAATAAGTGGTATAGATCAGCTGGAAATAGCAGCTGAAATAGCTGTACTTTTTGATACATTAACAGATGGAATTGATTATAGTAAACCTTCCGCAAAGAATGAACTATTAAAACAATACTATGATTCCTGTATTCACAATATCAGCGGAAAGAAGGTAAAGCTTGACACTTTAAAGGTTTCGGAGGATCTTAATGCAAAAGGCCGATGGCTGTCATAGCATATTGCAAACAATGAAACAGTTAGATCAGACGAAGGTTTCGAATGGTTTAATGGCTATTACGACAATGCAGGAAAACAAGTAGAAGGACAAACTCATTCAGGAGTAAGGATGACCCTGACTGGACAGGTTTTTCCAATAATGATGGGCATTTCTTCAAAAGAAAAGATAAATAGTGCTGTAAAAGCTGTTAATCGCTATTTATATGACAGCAGGCTTGGAAGTTATAGATTAAACAATAATTTTAATGAACTGAAGCTTGACCTTGGGAGATGCTTTGGTTTTGCCTTCGGGCACAAAGAAAACGGTGCTGTATTCAGTCATATGACTGTAATGTATTCTTTCGCTTTATACAGACAGGGTTTTGTTTCTGAAGGCTATGAGGTACTCAAATCTCTGTACAATATATGTACTGACTTTAATAAGGCTAGAATTTATCCAGGAATACCCGAGTATATAAATGAGAGAGGAAGAGGTATGTATCATTATCTCACCGGTTCAGCTAGTTGGCTTATGTTGCTCATGCTCACCGAGGTATATGGAGTTCGTGGTAATACCGGAAATCTACTGGTTCAGCCCAAACTAAAAAAAGAGCAGTTTGACAAGACTGGTAGAGTGGAAGTTAATACAGTATTTGCTGGCAAGAAAATAAAGCTGGTTTATAAGAATGAGAAGCTCCTAGATTATGGACAATATGCAGTAAAAAATGTTACCGCCAATAATAAAAAGCTTGACTACAGTATAGATGATGAAGCTGTAATAATTGGGAGAGTAGCTATTTCAAACCTTGAACAAGGTGTTGATAACACGGTTGAAGTTGATCTTGGGTAAGTGCTATTAAACTATTTATATGCGTGCACTGATTTAAGTGAACGCTGATGGGAGATAGATATGCAGTCAGATTACATATTTACTGAAAAAAATCAATTCATAATAGAAAATTACGACAGGGCTAAAACCTTTGCAAGCTTTTTACCGGGAGTTGCAGGTATTGACGGGATTCCCATGTGGGCATTTTACGTCAACAGAGGGCAGGTAATGGGCAGTTTTGGCGTTAAGGACAGGAATGGAACAATAATGGAATTTTTTCCTGCACATACCATGTACCAGAATGTTGAAAGAAAAGGGTTTCGTACTTTTATTAAATATAACGGGGAAATTCATGAAATTTTTTCACCAATATCGGCTGACACCTACAAGAGGCACATGGTGATTGAAAAAAACCTAGTTAGGATAGTTGAAGAAAATAAAACTCTGGGTTTGAGAATTACTGTAACTTATTTTACAATGCCCGGAGAAAGCTATGCAGCTATGGTTAGAAGAGTTGATATAGAGAGTCTTGATAAAAAAAACAGGGAGATCGAACTACTTGATGGACTGCCTCAATTATTGCCGGTAGGAGCTACAAATGCAAGCTATCAGGAGATGTCCAATCTGATGAAAGCCTGGTATGAGGTTTATAATACAGATAACAGAATAGCCTTTTACAAGGTTAGAGCCTCAACTGCCGATACAGTTGAGGTAAGTGAATATGAACATGGAAACTTTTTCCTTTCGTTTTCCTCGGAAAGCAATGGGCTTTTGAAACCAATATATGATATGGATATTATTTTTGGACATAGCAAGGGTATGTCCAGACCTGATGGTTGGGATTCTACCATAGAGGAGCTTGTCAACAGAAAACAAATCGCTCAGAACAAGGTATCCGGAGGTTTTTCCGGAGTCAGAGCCAACATCGGAGACGGTACTTTTACATTATGTTCTGTAATAGGACATATATCAAGTGTGGACATGATAAACTCAAAAAAAGCTGATTTCTGCCTTGAGTTTATCACCCGTAAGGAAAAGCAGGCAATTGACCTGGTGGAGGGTCTTGTTGCAGATACATATACAAAAACCGCTGTCAGCCTTTTTGACAAATATATAGATCAATGCTATCTGGATAATTTACTTAGAGGCGGGTATCCTCTTACATTTAAGGCCGGTAATAAAAAACATGTATATCATGTATTTTCAAGAAAGCATGGAGATTTGGAGAGAGAGTACAATTTCTTCTCACTTGAACCGGCTCTATATTCGCAGGGCAACGGTAACTTCAGAGATGTAAGTCAGAATAGAAGAAATGATGTACTTATAAAACCCGAGGTCAAGGACTTTAATGTCAGACACTTTATGAATCTTATACAGGCAGATGGATACAATCCTTTATCAGTGAAGGGCTGTACTTTCAGCTTTGACATTAATTGCTGGGACGTGATTGAAGTACTGCTTTTATCCCATCAAACCGAGATAAAAAAATTACTGTCACAGAAATATACTCCGGGTAAATTGATATCATTCATAGTGGAGCATAATGTAGAATTAAAAGTTTCAAAAGAGGTTTTCCTGGAAAAGGTTTTGGAGAAATCCAGTCAGAATTTTGAGGCCGAATTCGGAGAGGGTTACTGGAGTGACCATTGGACCTACAACATGGACCTGGTGGATACCTACCTGACCATTTATCCTGACAATATCGAAAACTTTGTGTTCGGAGACAATGGCTATTGCTTCTATAAAAGCCCAGTGTTTGTGCTGCCTAGATCGGATAAATATGTTCTATCAAAAGGTAAAGTCAGACAGTATGGAGCTATTATAGAAGAGAATGAAGCTCATCAAAAGACAGAGGACTTCTGGCTAAAGACGAAGAATGGTAAGGGAGAGGTATATTACACAAACCTGTATGTAAAGCTTCTTTCACTTGGATTAATCAAGTTTGTAAGTCTTGACCCCGAAGGTATGGGGGTTGAGATTGAAGCTGGCAAGCCCGGATGGAATGACGCTCTCAACGGTTTATCAGGACTATTTGGCTCCAGCATGTGTGAAACTGCCGAGTTGCTGAGAATTGTTGAATTCATTATAGACGTCAGTACTCAATTTGATAAAAGAGTTCAAGTTCCTGTTGAAATCAATTCACTCATATTGGCAGCAGACAAACTTATATCCAATAACCTTGCATCAAAACTTACAGATTTTGAATATTGGGATTTAATAGCTTCAACGAAGGAAAGGTACAGGAGTGAAATACGTAACGGCTTAATAGGACAAGAGCTTGAGGTAGATATCAAGTATATACTTGAAGTATTTAAGAAGTTTAAAGTAAAACTACTGAAGGGCATGGAAAAGGCACTAGACTTTGGAAACGGAGTATTTCCTACATATTTTACCTACCAAGCTGTTCAGTATGAAATAGCTGAGGGCAGGAGGAATCCTGTTAATGGGCATCAGAATGTAATTGTAAAGGAGTTTAGAAGTAATGCGCTTCCAATGTTCCTTGAAGGGCCGGCTCGAATATTAAAGACCATGAAGGATAAGGAAGAGGCATTAAAGCTGTATAAAGCAATACGCTCCAGTGATATATTTGACACAAAACTCGAAATGTACAAAACTTCAGTTTCATTGGAAGAAAGCAGCACTGAAATAGGGCGTCTCCGGGCATTTACTCCCGGATGGCTTGAAAGAGAAGCTATATTCCTTCATATGGAATACAAATATCTTCTTTCAATGCTGAAGGCAGGACTGTATGAGCAATTCTTAAATGATATCCGCACTATGCTTGTACCGTTTATGAAAGCTGAGGTTTATGGCAGAAGTACTCTTGAAAATTCGTCATTTATCGCAAGTTCAGTAAATCCTGATGAAGAAGTTCACGGAAGAGGTTTTGTTGCGAGAATGAGTGGGTCCACAGCCGAAATGCTCAGCATTTGGTTTATCATGATGGCTGGAAAGGACGTTTTCACATATACTGACGGTGAACTGGGGCTGACATTGAAGCCCATACTGCCAGGTTGGATGTTTGACACTGACGGAAAAATAAGCTTTAAATTTCTTGGTAGTACAATGGTTAATTACTTTAATCCCGATAGAAAGGATACCTTTGGCGAGAACGCTGTAAAGCCAGTAAAATATCTGTTAACTGGTAAGGATAACGCAAAAAGGGAAATTAATGAGGAAATAGTCAGGGGCAAATTAGCTGAGGATGTACGAAATTTAAATATAATTAGTATTGATGTTTATTTGCAATAGACGGATTTCAGTATCCAGTATTGATATCTGGTGCGGTTATGTTATGTGTTGAAACAATGGCTTTTGCTGTATATAATTAAAAGTGTAATACTGCTGATGAAACTTAATTCTTTTATTGTCTTGGAGGGAATAACATTGGCTAAGGCATTAGTAGTTGATGACGAAAAGTATATTAGAAATGGGATAAGAGCAATAATATCTCGATCTGAATCCATATTCACAGAAATCGATGAATGTGTAAACGGAATTGAGGCTTTACATAAGTTGTCAGAAAATGTATACCACTTAGTCATTACTGACCTTATCATGCCTCAGATCGATGGAATTGAATTGGTGTCTAGGATTGATAGTATGGAATACAAACCTTATACTGTAATTTTAAGCGGATATGATGATTTCAAATATGCTCAGAAGGCGATTAAGTATGGTGTCAAAGCATACCTTTTGAAGCCTGTTGACAGAAATGAACTATTAAATATTGTCAAAAAAGCAGAAGAAGAGTACAAAAGAAAACTGAACTCCGATATCGGGATTAATAATTTCGAAAAGTCTGAATTCTTTTCAAATCAGTTTAAGCTTATGCTCCTCAGTGATAATACAACTAAAGCCGAAGAAGAAAAGCTTCTGGCAGCTTGTGGAATGGATTTCACAAATGAGTCCTACCGAGTAATAACTATTAATTCCAGTGATGTGTATGAATATGAGGATAAGCTGGAAAATAATATTTCTCTGGTTGCTAATATTAAAAATTGTTTAAAGGAAACCGAAACCTTCGGATATTGTTTCATCGATAATGAGGATAATGCTGTACTGATCCTGAACAGAGAGACGGATATAGAAAAATTACTTGACTCAGTTGAAAAAATATTCAGGTCAAAATGTACTGCCGGAGTAGGTATGGTATTTCAAGGATTTTCCGAAATGCGCCGGTCCTATAGTCAATCGGAGTATGCTCTGAAGTATAAGCTCCTTATTCCTGACAGTTCAGTAATTTATTGCAATGAAATAGCTGAGCCTGAGAATAATTTTGTTATTCCTGTGAGGTTGATTAAAACTCTTACCGGTATGCTTGACACAGAACGTAAAGACGAATTATGTAAAGTAATTAACCAGATTTTTGATGATAAAGCAATAAGAAAATATAATATCGAATATCTTAAAAAGCTGTCAGATAGTTTAAAGACCGAGATAATAGGATACCTCTCAGAGTATATACCTCATAAGTCGGAATTTATTAAGGAGCAGGAGGACGGCTTCAAGAGTATATTCGGATTTTGTAATATAAATGACTATGTAAGACATGTAAAAAAATTCGTTTTAAATATAAATGACGTATTATTACAGTTCAAGAACGTATGTAATACCGACAAAACAATTGAAATGGCAGTAAAATATGTTCAGGAAAACTACCGCAAAGATCTCACCATGGCGGAGGTTGCCAACCATATCAGTCTCAATTATTCTTATTTTTCAATACTTTTCAAGGAGAAGATAGGTATGAATTTTGTTGATTACCTTAGAATGATTCGTATTGAAAAGGCCAAGGAGTTATTGCAGAATTCGATATATAAGATTTACGAAGTCTCCGAGATGGTAGGTTACAATAATTCAAAGCATTTTACTACCACTTTTCGTACACTCACAGGAATATCTCCGAAGGAATATAGGGAAAAGCTGTATATTAACTGATAGCTGAGGTGGGGTTAAACCATGAAAGCACAAAAGCTTTTTGATCCGGTAATTAATTTTTTTAGTGGGTTAAAACTTGCACATAAGCTTATTATTATATATTCAATTGTTATTGGTATAACAATAATCCTTTTCGCCAGTCAACTTATTAATGTAGCTAATAAATCCACACAACTGGATTTGATCAGCGATTCCCGGGAATTACTTAAAGAAACCAAATACAGCATTGAACAGGAAATAGACACCTGCTACAGGACTATTGATGCTATTACTGGAGATTACGATACAATGTCCTATATAAAAGGGTGGGATAAAAATGACCAAACCGGAGTTGTTGACTTCAGTATTAATTTATCAAAAAAAATACTGCTTATTAGAAATTTGAGCCCGAGTGTATATCAGTTCAGAATCTATGTCAATAATCCACAGTTTCCTGAAATCGGTTCGATTATTTACAGTGATTCACGTCTGACGAATTTACAGACCATAAAAGACGAAACAGCCAAAAATCCAAAAGGATACTGGCAGTTTAATCATACAGAAGTTAACTTCAATCCTGGCACCCTTGACAGAAAAAAAGTAGTATCTTTATTCTATCCTCTTAAGTATTCAAATTATAAAGAATTGGGTTTTTTAGAAACTACCATGTATACTGATACTTTTTTCAGACACATGTACGCCCAGTCCGAGAATGAAAACTTTATTGCCTTTATTATTGACAATAAAGGCAATATTCTCTTTGACAGAAAAAGTGCATTTGCATCAAGGTACAATTTGAACAGTGCCGATATTAAAGAGCTGATAAAGGGCTATGATCTTAAGGAAAACAGGTCTGAAATACATTTCGATAGAGGAAGTGTCCCAATGACACTTATACATGACTATATAGACATAATTGACTGCACGATATGTTATGTTGTTACAAATGACAGTATAATACAGAATCTCCATAACACACGGAATCTGATTATTGCAGAGAGTATTCTTGCTATGCTTATAATGAGTTTAATAATATATTCCATTACAAATATTCTTCTTAATAAGATGAAGCAAATAATTGCCTCTATGAGAAAAGTAGAGGATGGTAAGCTTGATATCCGTGTTAAAGTTTCCGGACAGGATGAAATGAGTGAACTGGCCTTTCACTTCAACAGGATGCTCTCGAAAATTGGCGAGCTGATATCGGAGGTGGTTAAAAAGCAGGAGGCAAAGAAGAATGCCGAGATACATGCACTTTTTACCCAAATAAATTCTCATTTCATAATAAATACTTTGCAAAACATAAGCATGATGGCCGAAATCGACTGTAAATATGAGGTTGCAGATGCTATAAACTCACTTGGAAAGCTGCTCCGGTACAGCATGAAGTTCACAAAGGAATATGTCCGCCTCAAGGAGGAAATTGAATATATTGAAAACTACATAGTTTTGATGAATATAAGGTTTGACTATGAAATTAAGCTTAATATTGAGATTCCTCGTGAACTTATGGAGTTTGAGGTATTGAAGATGATGCTGCAGCCTGTGGTAGAAAATGCAATATACTACGGAATTGAGCCCCTTGGACAGGATGGCATAATAACTATTAACGGCCAATCCGATCAGGAATTTACAACAATTAACATAATCGACAACGGAGTGGGAATGGACGAGGAGAGTCTGATAAAGGTTATGCAGGCTATTATTTCTGATACTACAGTGGATACAAAACTTGAGAAGAAGGGCAACGGGATTGGACTTAGGAACGTTAATGAAAGAATAAAAATGTTTTATGGAAACAAATATGGTATAGAAATTGAAAGTAATAAAGGGTTATATACAAAATTAATAATAAAATTGCCACCCATATATCAATAGTAAAGTGACTCCACCCCTCCAATCGATTTTTCATATGTTAGCTTTATACAAACAGCCGTAAAAAAGGTGCATATTTTTTGTATAAAACAACTAAAAAAAACGAACCAAATCTAAAACCACTTACCTGTTTATATTCCTCACCTTACATTATAATAAAGGTACAAACTGATCGTTGGCCACACAAATAACAGTTCTATTAATTCGTACTAATACTCTCAACAATTGAGGAAGGTGTGTGTTTACATTGTCTAATTTGCCTATCACAGAAAGAAGAAAAAGTGGAACTAACAAAACCGGTATTTTCGGCTTTATTTCAAGGTTGTGGGCGCAAAAGGATCTACAGGCCATGGCTATCCCTGGCGTAATATGGATGATTATTTTCAATTTCATTCCAATGTATTTTATCATAATATCATTTCAGAGGTATAACGTTGCAAAAGGCATATTACAGTCAAAATGGGTAGGGTTTGACAACTTTATCGAATTCTTTTCAGATGACCGTTTCTGGCTGGTTATGAGAAATACCTTTGGGTTAAATACTTTAAGATTGCTTATTGGATTCCCGATACCAATAATATTCGCACTTCTGCTAAATGAGTTAGTATCTACAAAATTCAAAAGATTTGTTCAAACAGTATCATATTTGCCGCACTTTTTATCCTGGATAATTGTTGGCGGAATTATGTATAACTGGTTATCTGATTCAGGCTTGATAACTACTGTTTTAGTAAACATAGGAATATTGAAGGAGCCGATTCATCTTATCGGAACACCGCAGTATTTCTGGGGAATACTTATAACCTCCGAGACATGGAAGGAAATTGGCTGGAATGCCATCATATATATAGCAGCCATATCCAGTATTGACCCGAGTCTCTTTGAAGCTGCTGTAATTGATGGCGCCGGAAGATTCAGAAAAGTATGGAATGTCATTCTCCCTTCAATAAAAGGAACAGTTGCAGTACTGCTTGTTTTAAATATCGGAAATCTCCTCGGTTCCAATTTTGAACAGCTATTCATATTCTATAAGCCTGTTTTATACGATGTAATCGATGTTATTGATATATATGCATATCGTCTAGGTATTGAAAACGGCAGGTTATCATACGCAACAGCAGTAGGTTTATTTAGATCAGTATTTGCGTTTATACTTTTATACACTGCAAATAGAGCATCCAAGAAACTTACAGACACATCATTGGTGTAAGGGGGGAATAGTATATGAAGATAAAATCATCTTTAGGATCTAAAGTATTTGATACTTTTAATGTTGTATTTATGTTGTTGATATGTTTCTGTGCCCTTTATCCAATATGGTATGTTCTGATACATTCGTTGAACAATGGATTTGACTCAGCTCAGGGAGGATTATACTGGTGGCCTCGTAAATTCACCTGGGATAATTACAAGGAAGTCTTCAGAAATAATGAAATAATAAATGCCTTTTTCATTACAGTAGCCAGGACTATATTAGGTACAGCTGCACACGTATTTTTTACTGCAATGGTGGCCTATGCTTTCCTCAAGAAGGAATTAATCGGAAGAAAACTTTTTATGACCATGGGTCTTATAACAATGTTCTTCTCCGGGGGACTTATACCTACCTTTATGGTAATCAAAACTTTGGGTATGTTTGATAATTTTATAGTTTACATAATTCCAACGATGTTCAGTTTCTTTGACCTCATAATTTTCCAGGCCTTTTTCAGATCAATTCCTGAAGCCTTGGAGGAATCAGCTAAAATAGATGGGGCTAATTACTTTACCATATTTACAAGGGTAATACTCCCGCTATCTAAGGCTGTTATAGCTACGATATTATTATTCAATGGTGTATTTAACTGGAATGATTACTTTATGGGAGTTATTTATACAAATAACCAGGATCTTCACCCCATACAGACCTATCTTTACAAAATAATTATGACCTCTGATTCGGCAAAAACATCTCTTATGTCAGGATCAGTAAGTCAGACCAACTTTACATCAACTTCTCTTCAAATGGCAACTATGATTATTACTACAATACCAATTGTATGTATTTATCCATTCCTGCAAAAGCACTTTGTAAAAGGTATGCTTATAGGTTCAGTAAAAGAGTAATTCAAAAAGGTTACTTCTCAGTAAGTCCGGATGTAATAAATCTTAAGCACCAGCTTAAGGATTATACAATAAACATATAATTAATAGGAGGGAATTTTATGAAAAGGATGAAAATTGCTAGGTTATCGTGCCTTACACTGGCATTGACTATGGCAGTTACAGTGTTGGCAGGATGCGGCAGCAGTGAAACTGCCGGCAGTAGTGAAACATCAAAAGCTGCTGACACTGCAGCAGTATCTACAGCAGTTTCAGAAAGCACAACAGCAGCAACTGAAGAACCAGGCTGGAAAAAGGATACTTCTCCAATAAAGTTAGACTGGTATATTAATGAAACCTGGTTCAGTAATCCGGAAGGAAACCTTGCTCATGAATTGATAAAGGAGCAGACTGGTATAGACATTAACTTTATTATTCCTGTTGGAAACGCTGGACAGAAGTTAAATACAATGATAGCTTCAAACTCATTGCCTGACCTGGTAACTCTTGGATGGTATGAACAACAGGTTCCTCAATTATCAACTGACACTTATACATACCCACTAAACGAACTGGCAGACAAATATGATCCATATTTCTGGAAGGTTGCAGCTCCTGACATCGTTGACTGGTATAAGGATAAAGACGGTAAACTCTTCGGATACCCATGTAACGGAAATACACCTGACGATAACACAAAATACAATGTTCTATCAAACAGATCATTCCTTGTAAGAAAAGATATCTATGAAGCAATCGGTAAGCCTGACATGAGAACTCCTGAAGGATTCCTCAATGCATTGAAGGCTGCTAAGGAGAAATTCCCAAAAGTTGACAATGGTCAGGCTTTAATACCTTTCGCCGGTGCTGAGTTTAAAGCAACAGGAAATAATTCATTTGAAGATATTCTTCTTGAATTCCTGAGTGTTCCTAGAGAAATTGATGGACAGTTCTTTGATGTAAGATGCGGTAACCCGAGCCCGGACTATATCAACTGGCTTAAGACTTTCAGAAAAGCTAATGAAATGGGTATGATGCCAACAGACGTATTTGTTGACGACAGAACCAAGATCGAAGAAAAAATTCAACAGGGTAGATACTTTGCGCTGTTATATCAGTGGAAGGATGCTATGATACCTCTCGGACAGCTGTATACTAACAAGCCGGAGCAAATTTATATTTCAGTTGATGGACCTGCTAACAGCAAACAGGATCCTCCAAAGCTTGGAACAGCAGGTTATTCAGGTTGGGAACTTACTTTCATAACACAGAATTGTAAGAACCCGGACAGAGCTATTAAGTTTATGTCATGGGGTATGAGTGATGATGGACAAAAGGCTCTTTACCTTGGTAAGGAAGGCGTAACCTATGATATGGTTGATAATAAGCCTGTTATTAAGCCTGAAATCAACAAAATGAAGAATTCAGATATGGCTACCTTCAAACAGAAATACAACACTTTTGGTGAAATCTGGATGTTTAACACATCAATGATGAACCTCTGGGAACCAGATCCTGGCCAACCATTTAACCAGTATCGTGAATGGGCAAAAGGAAAGAGCGAACACTATGGTTTATATGATAACAACAGACCTGATGCTGACAGTGACGAAGGAGAAATCCTTGCAAAGGCTGAAAACAAATGGGGAGAAATTCTACCTAAATTGTTAATGGCTAAATCTGATGAAGAGTTTGATAAGATTTGGAAAGACTATGAAGATTACAAGACTTCAATAGGCTACCAGAAGGCTCTTGATTATCAGAGAGCAAAAATTGCTGAAAACAAAGCAAAAATTGTTAAGTAACTTGGCAGATAGATTAGGGTAAATAAAAGAAAAATCCAAAAAATCATATGAAAAAGGTCTGTAGAGCTATTCTACAGGCCTTTTTCATTAATCCATAAATTCCCCTTCTTTCGGTGAATAATGCCCGGTGATTTCAATTATATTTTCATCTGGGTCTGTTAATTGAAAATAGAAATAGGGACTTACGTTTTTGATGTATTTAATTTTAGTCAATCTATCGGTTATATTTAGATTAAGTATTCTTTCCCGCTCTTTTTCGAGGTCTTCTGTCCAAAAATTAAGGACAAATTTGTGTGTGTTTTTGGCCTCGGCAATTGCAGCTAAATTATCAAATTCCTCTACGTATTCTCCTTTACGTACTGTCATATTTGGATTGGTGGAATCAAAATAACCGTTCATTATTGAAATGTTTTTCCCGTCGAATTCAAATTGAGCGAAACGCTCCATGTTCTTAGCACTTACTGACATTTTCAGTAACTTCTCATAAAATCTGATGGATTTGTTGAAATCCTTTACAATCAAATAAACTGAACCTAAATGCATATGTATGAATCTCCTTTTAGTAAAAATTATAACATAAATCAATTATTAATTAAGGTAATCATTTCAAACAAACTTTCTGCTGTATATAACTTTTTCTTAGAGGAACTATAACTATATATCAAAAAGTAGTTATACTTGTGAACCAGTAGCTGGTTTATTGCTGACATTAGACTTATATACACAGGAGGAGTGGCTTATGAGATATTACAAAGTAACAAAAGATGAACCAGAGGCGAAAACAGTGGTTAATATGAATAATCCTGAGGAAGTCAATACTCCATATCCGGAATTTGTTCCCTCCTATTGGGAGTGGAAGCTGCCTCAGGATCAGATCAAGATTGTTAACCGATTAAACGATATCACAAAACCAAAAGGTACAATCAAAAGGTAAATCATAAAAAAGGATTGCAAACAAAATTAATATGTATTATACTTTAACTAAGGTCAAAGATAGTCAAAATCAGTTTACAATATATTCTTCCGATTAGAAGGAGGAGGTGACGTTGTGGCAAGCTTAAGTGATATTATTGAAACTTTTATTAAGCAATTGATATCAGATACAGATGGAACTATTGAGATTCAGCGAAACGAGTTGGCAAACCAGTTTAATTGTGTTCCTTCCCAGATAAATTATGTTATATCTACAAGGTTCACTACCGACAGGGGCTATTATGTTGAGAGCAGAAGAGGCGGCGGAGGCCATGTAAGAATTAAACGTATTAATATTACAAGACCCGGCAACTATCTTATGCACATAGTATCATCTATGGGCACAAGTATTTCACAGCAATCAGCAGAAGTATTTATAAACAATTTTATTGATTATAATGTAATAAGTGAAAGAGAAGGTTATATTATGAAGGCGGCTATAAGTGACAAGGTAATAGGTACAGTTCCTACACCGGATAGAGATGTTATACGTGCAGCCTTGCTTAAAAACATGATTATGAGTTTATTAGTATAGCCACTAAAGTGTCAAAGCCACAATGTTGGCTCAAAGCCACTTACAGTGTCAAAGCCGTAAACGGCTTGGGAGGTTAATATGCTTTGTCAGAATTGTCAGCAGAAAGCAGCAAATGTACATTTAACACAAATAATGAATAATTCCAAGATAGATATCTACCTCTGCGAAGAATGTGCAAATAAAATAAGCCACGCAGAATTTGTTTCTCCCTTTGGGTTTAACGACCTTATTAGTGGATTGTTTGGAAATCAACAACAACATGAAGAGCCGGAGACACTTAAGTGCAAAAACTGCGGAATGGAATATGAAGAGTTTCTCAAAACTTCGAGGGTGGGATGTGCAGAATGTTATCATGCCTTTGAAGAAAAACTTGATCCTATTATAAAACGCTTGCACGGTAATGCAGAGCACCATGGTAAAGTTCCTGTACGAGTCAGCAGCAAGATTAGTATTCCTAATGAAATAGAGAAATTGAAACAGCTACTTAATGAGCTTGTAAAAAAAGAAGAGTATGAGGAAGCTGCTAAAATCCGTGATAAGATCAAAGCCTTGGAGGTGGGAGAATGACCGGTTTACCTGTAGAAAAGGGATCTGACCTTGATGTGGCTGTTTCCAGCAGAGTCAGACTTGCCAGAAATTTTGCCGATATTCCATTTTCGGCTAAAATGACTTCGAAGCACCAAAACATACTTATTAAAAGAATGCGGGGTATTATATCAGACTATACAGCTTACGGAAAGCTGATGTTTGCCGATATAACCACAATGCATCCTGTAGACAGGGTTTCTCTCATGGAAAGACATCTTATAAGCCCTGACCTGGCAGAATCGAAAGGAAACAGCGGAGCATTCATAAACGAAAAAGAAAATGTCAGCATAATGGTAAATGAAGAAGACCATATTAGAATACAGGCGATATTTTCCGGAATAATGCTGGAAAAAGCGTATATGATCTGTGATGAAATAGATTCAATAATTGCTGAAAAAGCTGATTATGCCTTTGATAATAAATATGGTTATCTAACCAGCTGTCCCACCAATATAGGCTCAGGTATGAGGGCTTCGGTTATGCTTCATCTTCCTGCTCTGGTTATGACAGGGTTTCTGAAGTCTATTCTAGAAAGCTGTACAAAACTTGGAGTTACAGTCAGAGGCATATATGGAGAAAACAGCGATGCGGTTGGAGATATGTTTCAGGTATCAAATCAGATAACCCTGGGACGAAAGGACGATGAGACAATAGCAGCTATAGATGCTATATGCAAGCAGATTATCGACAGAGAAAAGGCACTTAGACTTCAACTGTACAGGCAGAATATTTATAAGTTTGAAGACAGAATTTTCAGATCATATGGTATTTTGGAAAACGCAAGGGTCCTTTCGACCCAGGAGTGCTTTAAATTACTTTCGGATGTTAGACTTGGAGTAAGTATGGGAATAATTAATGATGTTAGCATACTTACTTTGAATGATATATTAGTGCTCTCACAGCCGGCAACTTTGCAAAAAATAACCGGAAAGCAGCTGAATCAGGAAGAAAGAGATGTAAAGAGAGCTGAATTAATAAGAAACAAGCTTCAAAAAGTCGGGTAAGTAGGTGGGTCACTTAGAATACCTGGCATATATAAATTATAAAGATAGTATAAAGTGTAAAGCTATAGAGTGTAGACAGATGGAGGTGTATTATGTATCAACGATTTACTGAAAAAGCTGAAAGAGCAATCTCATTTTCACAACAGTCTGCTGTTGAATTGGGACATAACTATGTTGGAACAGAACATATACTGCTGGGACTAGTAAAAGAAGGAACGGGTGTTGCAGCAAGAGTTCTTCAGGCACAAGGGTTGTCAGAGGAAAAAATATTAAGAGAGATAGATGAACTGATTGGCAGAGGTGAGACTGCAGGAGAAACACCGGTGGGTTTTACCCCAAGAACTAAACGTGTTCTTGAGCTGGCTTTCAAAGAGGCAAGAAGAATGGGCCAGGGCTATATAGGAACAGAACATCTTCTGCTGGGAATAATGAAGGAAGGTGAAAGTGTTGCCGTCCGGATTATGATGGATTTAGGTGTTGACCCACAAAAGTTGTTAAATGAACTAGTTAAAATATTGAATGAGGAAACGCCGGGATCAAACGGAGCTCCGAAAGGCAGCACCTCAAATTCAAGCACCCCGACCCTTAATCAATTCGGCAGAGATCTGACTGATATGGCCAGAGACGGTAAAATCGATCCTGTTATAGGAAGAGACAAGGAAATTGAGAGAGTTATCCAGATCCTCAGCAGAAGGACCAAGAACAATCCCTGCCTCATCGGTGAGCCCGGTGTCGGAAAGACTGCAATAGCTGAAGGCCTTGCCCAGAAGATAGTTGAGGGAAATATTCCGGAAATTCTTAGTGACAAGAGAGTGGTTACCCTTGACCTGTCTTCAATGGTAGCAGGAGCCAAATACAGAGGTGAGTTTGAAGACAGGCTGAAAAAGGCCATGGAGGAGATCCGCAAGGCCGGTAATGTAATTCTGTTTATAGATGAGCTCCACACAATTGTTGGTGCAGGCGCCGCAGAAGGTGCCATCGATGCCTCAAATATACTGAAGCCTTCACTGGCAAGAGGCGAAATACAAGTAATCGGCGCCACCACATTAAACGAGTACAGAAAACACATTGAGAAAGACGCAGCGTTAGAAAGAAGATTCCAACCCATTATGGTGGGTGAGCCCTCAAAGGAGGAAGCTATTGAAATACTCAAGGGTGTAAGAGACAAGTATGAGGCTCACCATAGAGTCAAGATAACAGATGATGCGCTGGAGGCAGCAGTCAAGCTTTCAGACAGATATATAACCGACAGATTCCTGCCTGACAAGGCTATTGACCTTGTGGATGAGGCGGCCTCCAGAATTAGGCTCAAAACCTTTACTGCTCCGCCGGATATTAAAGATATGGAGGAAAAAGTAGAGAGACTGGCTAAGGAGAAAGAAGATTCCATACGCTGTCAGGAATTCGAAAAAGCTGCACATATCAGGGATGAGGAGCAGAAACTCAAAAATGAACTTGATAAAATCAAGGATCAATGGCATCAGAAGAACCAGACCAAAACAGATACTGTAACTGCTGATGACATAGCCGAAATAGTTGCCAGTTGGACCGGAATTCCTGTTAAAAAGCTGGCAGAAGAAGAATCTGAGCGACTCCTAAAAATGGAGGATACCCTCCACAATCGTGTTATAGGACAGGATGAAGCAGTAAAATCTATATCAAAAGCCATCAGAAGGGGACGAGTCGGTCTGAAAGATCCGAAACGTCCAGTGGGTTCCTTCATATTCCTCGGTCCTACCGGAGTTGGTAAAACCGAGCTGTGTAAGGCTTTAGCTGAAGCGATGTTTGGAGATGAAAAATCAATGATAAGAGTGGATATGTCAGAGTTTATGGAAAAACACAGCGTATCCAAACTTGTTGGTTCACCTCCAGGCTATGTAGGTTATGATGAAGGTGGCCAACTGACAGAAAAGGTCAGAAGAAGACCCTACTCGGTACTGCTTTTTGATGAAATTGAAAAGGCACATCCCGACATATTTAACATACTGCTTCAGATTCTTGAAGACGGCAGGCTTACAGATTCACAGGGCAGAGTGGTTGACTTCAGAAATACCATTATAATTATGACTTCAAATGTAGGAGCAAGAAATATCACCGAACCGAAACGACTTGGATTCTCTGTAGCAAAGGATGAAAGTGCAAAGAATTATGAGGATATGAAGAGTAATGTAATGGGTGAACTGAAGAAAACCTTCAGACCTGAATTCCTGAACAGAATTGATGATATTATTGTATTCCACCCGTTAACCGAGGAAAATATCAGAGAAATTGTAAGACTTATGACAGATGTACTCGTCAAGAGGCTAAAGTCCAATGAAATTTATCTGGAAATGGGTGACGATGTGCTTGACCATCTGGCTAAAAAGGGCTATGATCCATTGTTTGGTGCAAGACCTTTAAGACGAGCAATACAAAGTATGGTTGAGGATAAGCTCGCCGAAGAAATGCTTGAAGGAAAGGTTAAAGCCGGAGATAGCATAATTGTGAGCATGGATGGAGAAAATATCGTTGTAAATAAAAAGAACAGGAATATAGTAAAAGCGTAAATGATTTTTCAGATTCTGTAACGACAAATTAATTATGTATTTAAAGGGATGGCTATAAGCCATCCCTTTTTTTCAGTTTCCATTCTCCAAATCACTTATACTCAGCTGTCTTGTATGGGCAGTGTGGTTCCATTCCTTGTTATCCTTTTCCAGAAAGCCCTGCAAAGCTATTGGTGCCCAGGTAAGACAATATAAAGGATATATTGCGAAACCAAGGAGTACCTTTAAATTAAACTTCCTCTCTGCTAAAATAACCAGTGGCCCGTATAGCAGCTCAAACAAACCCATAAAGTACCATACCTGTACCGGGAAGACGTACTGTACGCTGAACAGCGGAAATTCCGGGTAAACTGTCTGAATCCACATCATTATTGTCATCAGGCCTACAAAAATAAAACGTATAGGCTGAAATAAATAAAGTGCACAATCCAAAGCTATCAGATCTCCCTGAGAAAAAGCCTGTTTGAAAAGGGGAAGTAGATATTTTGAAGCGCAGTCGGCATGGCCCTGCATCCAACGCTTTCTCTGCCGCCAGGACTGTTTAAGGGTAAGGGGTTTTTCATCATATACGATTGCCTTATGAGCCCAGCTTATTTTAATGCCATTGAGAGCCAGCTTCATTGTATATTCAAGATCTTCGGTAAGACAGGTTGCACCCCATTTCAACTCCTTTAAAACCGAAGTATCAACGCAAAATCCGGTACCACACAAGCTACAGCTCAAATTGAGATAGTACCTGGGCAACTGGAAGATTCGATTTGAGAGCCAGAACGCAATTGAATAGGAACAGGTGATCCATGTGTCGAAAGGGTTCTTACTGTCAATGTACCCTTGTACAACCTTATGTCCTTTACAAAGCTGAATATTCATTTCTGTCAAAAAATTCGGAGAGACAAGGTTATCAGCGTCGAATACAGCGATAGCATCATAATGGGTATCCATTTTAAATATTCTATCAAACATCCATTCCAATGCATGACCTTTACCACGTTTTGCATTATTCTCACGGATATGTACCTTGGCTCCATGGACTTCTGCAATTTTTGAGGTATTATCTGAACAGTTGTCCGCTATTACAAATACATCATATAAGCTGCGCGGATAATTTTGATTAAAAAGGCTGTCAATAATATGACTTATGACCAGTTCTTCATTATGGGCGGCAACAACCAGAGCAAATTTCTTCTCCGGTTTGATGCCACGTACTTGTTCTTTTCTTTTTATCCATCCGAAGATAGATATACCAAAAAAATAACAGCCGGCGATGAATATAAGAACCTGGATTAGTTCGCTTAAATAAAAAACGGTATAATAAATTATGGTTTCCATTTACCCTCCATACTTTTATAACGTATAGGAATTTTTTTTCTATTCTTTGAATGTGTTAATTATCCCCTTCCAGGATAGTTTGCACAAAATCAGCAAAAATATTTATAACCATCAGATTTGACGTAACCTTAATATGCTATAATAAAACTAATTCAGGAAAATGCCCTGTAATCAATTAAACTTAATGGGAATATTTTTACCTGATTTTGATATATAGCAAAATCGGAGGGTTTATGCAAAAGTCCTACTACAACAATGCGATAACCGGTAACTCAACAATGCTTGCAACCTTTAGCGACAGGGCTGAATTACTCAGGCTGTTTTGGCCCAATATTGACTACATGCAGCAGTTTGATAAGCTGCTTTGCGGCATATATATAAAAAATGTGAACGGAAGTACCGTATGGCTCAATGATCACAGATGTGAGCACCAGCAGGAATATCTTACAGATACCAATGTGGTAAAGAGTACTATAAGCAATTATTTTAATGGATACAGGGTTATCATATATGATTTTGTTTACCCTGAAATTGATGTACTTGTACGCAAATGCGAAATCGAAAACCTATCGAATGAACCAAGAGAACTGGGCTTTATGTCTTTCTCTGCAGCCTCCGGCTCTGACCCGGATGTTGCTGGGGTGATGTTTGATTTCAATAACGAGGCCCTGATTCACTATAGATGTAATAATTATGTATCTGTTTTTTCTGATATACCTGCGTGCGGTTTTCAGCTTGGCAACAATGCAAATGACGCAGCAGTAAGTACTTATCTATTTGGTAAGGATGACATAGGTATGATGAAGGATGCGGCCGTCTCGTGGGATTTGGGGAGCCTTGGCAAAAACCAGGTTAAGGGTTTTAATTTGTTTATAGGTGCCTCTCATTCTTTAAAGGAGTGTAGGCAGCTGATAAAGCAATGCAGATCTATTGGAACCGAGAAGCTGTTAAGCTATACTCAAAAACATTGGAAGGAATATCTTAACAATACAAAACAGATTAAGACCGGAAACGGCTTGCTGGATAATTTATATAAGCGATCGTTACTGGTTTTCAGCTTGATGTACGATAAAAAAAGCGGAGGCTTGATGGCTGCTCCCGAATTGGACGAATACTTTACCAAGTGCGGCAGATATGCCTACTGCTGGGGAAGAGATGCCGCTTTTATAACAGAAGCACTTGATAAGGCAGGTTTAACTGAATGTGTTGATAATTTTTACAACTGGGCTGTAAAGGTTCAGGAGGAAGATGGGAGCTGGCAGCAGAGATATCACATGGACGGGAATCTGGGTCCTTGTTGGGGACTTCAGATTGATGAAACCGGCACAATACTCTGGGGTATGTTAAATCATTACAACTATACTAAACGTATGGATTTTTTGCAGTTGGTATGGGAGAGTGTCAAGGCCGGCGCCGACTTTTTGGCTGAATTTATCGATAAAGAAACCGGTTTACCTAAACCAAGCTTTGATTTGTGGGAAGAACGGCTAGGTGAACATGCCTATTCTGCTGCAGCTGTGTATGCAGGGCTTAAGGCGGCGGCAGAAATTTCTGATATTCTCGGAAAAAGCCATGTTGAAAAAGAAACATGGATTAAGACCGCTGACAATATGAGAGAATCCATAATCAAGTATTTCTGGAAGGAAGATTTCAACAGATTCATAAGAAGCGTCAGAGTCAAACTCAACGGTTGGGGCGCCGAACAGGCTCATAATCCGGTAATGCTTGAGGTTAACTCAAAAGGGTATGTAAGGGATTTTACACCGGAAGACTGGATAGTTGATGTGAGCCTTGTAGGACTCAGCATACCTTTTCAGGTTTTTTCAGCAGGGGATACAAAAATCAGAGATACCGTTGCGTTGATTGAGCAGACACTTACCTCTCACGGGATAGGTGGAATAAAACGCTACGAAAATGACGGCTATATATGCGGAAATCCATGGATACTTACTACTTTATGGGTAGCTTTATATCATGCTAAAACGGGTAACTATAATAAGGCAAAAGAATATCTATTCTGGGCAGCTAATGGAAAAACCGAGCTGGGGCTCCTACCTGAACAGGTCAACAGGGATACAGGCAAGCCTGAGTGGGTTATACCTCTTACCTGGTCCCATGCCATGTATGTCCAGGTGCTTTCAGAGCTTGACGCTGCCGGAGTGCTTTAAGCTTCTGGTATCTTTCTCATAAAGGGGCCCACTTGGATAGGCCCCTTGCCAGATAAATGATATCTTATTGAAAAAATATAAGGATTAACCGCCGGTGTGTGAGTTTTTCCGGTAGTGGGGGATGGTTAAGATTAAAAGTAAAACGATTTTTAAATGCGCCAACTGCGGCTATGAAGCATCAAAATGGGTCGGGCGATGTCCGGATTGCGAAAACTGGAACACCCTTGAAGAAATGCTTGTGGAGGCCAAAAAAAACGGTAGAGCTTCAGCACCCCGTGCAATAAAGAAAATAGCCCGACTGACAGATATCAAAGCCAGTAACAGTGACCGCATCGTAACGGGTATCAATGAATTCAACAGAGTAATGGGTGGTGGGATTGTGAGGGATTCCATTACCATTATTACAGCAAAACCCGGAGCGGGTAAGTCCACATTATTGCTACAGGTAGCCGCAGATGTAGCCGGTAAGGGTTTAAAGGTTTTATATGTATCCGGAGAAGAAAGTGAAAGCCAGATTAAAAACAGGGCAGACAGGCTTTTTGATAATATAGAAACAGGAGTATGGGTTTATTCCGATAACAGCATGGATAATGTGCTTGAGGTTGTAGGGCAAATAGATCCTGACCTTCTGATAGTAGACAGTATTCAAACCTTTGTACTGGAAAGTTTCCCAGGCTCCAGGGCCGGTTCTCCCACCCAGACCATGGAATGTGCAAACGAGCTGCTGAAGCTTGCCAAGGACACTACAAGACCAAGGGCGGTATTTCTTGTGGGGCAGATGAATAAAAACGAGGAAATAGCGGGATTACGATCTCTGGAACACCTGGTGGATGCGGTTTTAGTACTTGATGGGGATAATGAAGAAGAACTTCGTGGACTTTCGGTAACCAAAAACAGATTCGGTAGCACCTGGGAGAGAGGCTATTTTTCAATGACCGAAAACGGATTGGTTTCTATAGATAACCCCTCAGAGTTTTTTATAACTATCAGGGATAAAAACGAGACAGTGTCCGGAAGTGCTTTAACTGTAGTGAAAGACGGTTCGAGACCCATAATAGTTGAAATTGAAAGTCTTGTATCCAAAACCTTTACCCCTTTTCCGTCGAGAATCGGTGAATGTGTGCGCAGAGAACAGCTCAGTACCCTTATATCCATTCTTGAACAGAGAGGAAAGATATCTTTGTACGATAAGGATGTGGTTATCAAAACCACCGGTGGGCTGAAATTTAAAGAGCCTGCTGTTAATTTATCAATAATAATGAGTATAGTTTCATCGGTTTATGATAAAGAGATTCCAAATGATACGGTCTTCATATCGGATGTGGGATTGACAGGAGAATTAAAGAAAGTTCCCTCTCTGGAAATGCGAATCAGAGAACTGGACAGAAGAGGCTTTAAGAAGGTATACATTGCTAAAAATGCTCTTATAAGAACACAGGAAATAAAGAATATTGACATAATTGAATGCAAATCTCTTCAGGATGTAATAAACAAGGTTTTAGACCGAAAACATTAACTGAAGAAATTTGAAGTCAAAGAAAAATGAAGGGATAGTTTTACTTTCTGTATAAGAACTATTGACTCTCCTGTTAGGGCTGGGTTTATTATGAATACACAGGGCCTGAATATTTATTAGGAGTAACTTGACTATGCAGAAGATTGATATGAAAGCTCAGCTTAAAACTATCTACAGTACTTCAGCTCGAAGACCTACCATTATTGAAGTACCAGAAATGAATTATCTAAAGATTGATGGAAGTGGTAACCCGTCTCAAACAGAGTTTCAAAAGGCTGCCCAAACACTATTCCCTATAGCTTACACTCTGAAGTTTATGGTAAGAGAAAAGCTTGACATGGACTTTAAGGTAATGCCTATGGAGGTTATTTGGAATATTGATCGGGGAAATAAAGAATATTTCTGGACAATGATGCTTATGCAGCCAGACTGTATAACTGCTGATTTATTTATAACAGCATGTCACTGGGTAAAAGAGAAACATAATCCGAAATTACTTGATAAAGTCAGATTTGAGAGTCTTTGTGAAGGGCTTTGTGCGCAAATTATGCACAAAGGCTCTTACCAGGAAATGAATAGCACATTAGAGAAAATGCTGCTGTTTATTAATCAGGAAGGATATACATCCAATAGAGATACCCATGATATATACCTAAATAATGTAACAAAAACAAAACAGGAAAATTTGAAAGCAATTATGAGGCTAAAGATATGGAGGTAGGTCACTTTGTTTAAAATTGGAGACTTTGCAAGACTCAACAAAGTTTCTATAAAAACATTAAGGCACTATGACAGCCTTGGCTTACTGCTCCCTGAAAAGATTGACCCCTTTACCGGTTACAGATACTATTCGGCCAGTCAGATGCCAAGGCTTCAGAAAATCCTAACCCTGAAAGAGGTCTGCTTTTCTCTGGAGGAAATTGCATTAATTCTTGATAAGGATATAACCTCAGAACAGTTTCAGACCTTGATGGAATCAAAACATTTAGAAATTTCTGAAAGAATAAAGTCTGATCAGGAAAGGCTCGCCCGTGTCACAAACCTATTAAATCTCAGTAAAAAGGAAGCATTTTATTCAAATTACGATATTGCATTAAAGGAAATAGAACCATTACAAGTGACTTCGTTAAGAGACTTGATACCCGATTACAGTCAGCAGGAACCCCTCTGGAGAGAGCTGTTCAGTTACCTTAGAAAGCAGAAGGTAAAGGTGCTTAAGGGTGCAATGGTAATTTATCACTACGGTGAATATGAGAAGGGAAGTATTGATACCGAAATTATTGCGCCTATAAGCGTCAGCTTTCTCGAAAGTGACCGAATAAAGTGTAGACTGCTGGAAGGAGTTAATGAAGCGGCAACACTGGTACACAAAGGTTCTTACCAAACACTGCATCTTGCCTATGAAGCCATGTCTAAATGGATTGAAGAAAATGAGTACGAAATTGCTCAGCCACCACGGGAAGTTTACATAAAGGGTCATTTGATGACAAATGACCCGAATGAGTATATTACTGAGCTTCAGTTCCCGGTAAAAAAGAGATAGACAATATATTTTTTTTCTTCAAATTTACCCGCAATTTTTTATAGAATTAAACTCTTTATTTTTAGTGCTGTCCTTAAGGAGGAGACAGCTTTATTTGCGCTCAAGAGAGTCTCTGTACCTTTATCACAGCATTCCAGGACATGTCTGATGGAGCCTTCATATGGATTTTTTTCTCTATCTAATGTAATTTCTTTTATTCCATCTGAGGTATATTTTATTAAAGTTCTAGTGTCGCCATTTTTAGAGAATTCTTCATGGTATATGATTACTCCATTATCAAAAATAGCTTCGTACCCCACTGTAAACGGAAAACTTTTTGGGAGCATGGAAGAACCCGTGATTTGTGCAACTGTATCACTATATTTAAAGAGGGCCGTAACGTTGGCTTCAATATCATTTCTGCTGAAATCAATATGTATAAATTTGAATATGCATGTAGGGATGTAGATGAAATAATATGGGATACAGAAATATTGAGCCCCATAGAGCTGAGAGATTTTGTGAAGAACAAAGTTAAAACTGTCATAAAAAAGTATGCACATAGTTAAAAAATGGCACTTACACAAGTTGAGCTGGTTAACAAATAATTAATACAGGCTAGTGCTATTGACATGTCGGTAATATTATGTAAAAATATTGAAAATTCACATACCTAAAAAAAGAACAGTAAGGAGATCACCTATATGAGAAAAGAATTCCCTCTTTTGGAATTTGATCCTTCACCTAATGCTGTAATTGAACCCAGCAAGCTTATCAAGCCTATTAATATCCCGGAAAGGGTTGTAATATGCTTTTTCAATGACGTTATTACAAAGCTGAAAAATGAAGGGAGATTTAAGTATATCACCTGCATGAATTCTGAAATAGGTCAGCATCCCATATACGAATATCAGGTTGGTGAAAAAACTGTAGCGCTGTTCCATCCCGGTGTGGGAGCACCTTTATGTGCCGGGATGCTGGAAGAGGTCATTGCCCTTGGCGGCAGGAAATTTATAGCCTGTGGCGGTGCCGGAGTGCTGGACAGGAGCATAGCGGTAGGTCACATAATTGTGCCGGTAGCCGCAGTCAGAGATGAGGGCACTTCATATCACTATCTGCCGCCAAGCCGTGAGGTCCAGGTCGATAAGAAGGCAGTTGAAGCAATCGAAGATGTGTTGATAAATCATAAATGCAAATACATATTGGGAAAGACCTGGACAACAGATGCAATGTATAGAGAAACGATAGATAAAGTAAAACTCAGAAGGCAGGAGGGCTGCATCACGGTAGAAATGGAATGCTCAGCTTTTTGCGCTGTGGCCGAATTCCGAAAGGTTATCTTCGGACAGATTTTATACGGCGGGGATGATGTAAGCTGTGAGGAATGGGACTCCAGAAGATGGAATGATAGAACCGATGTCAGGGAAGCAATTTTGGAATTTGCCATAGAGGCCAGCTTGAAGCTGTAAAAACTGAAGAGACTAAAGTGTCAAAGCCATTAAGTGGTTTAGGAGGTTAACTTGAAAGACTTTACTAACGTTCGCCTTCCAAGCTAACCTATGAATTTATGGCCGCTATGTCGGCTCATGGAGGTTAATATGGAAAATTGTAGTACCCAGTTCAGAGTTGTAATATCTGATAGTAAAAATGAAGATTTTCTTAATCTGATAGCTCTATTGGATATTGATTTGGGTGAACGGAATGGAGACTTACAAAATTTTTATAGTGCTCATAATAAAGTTGACTATATCAAGGATGTTGTAATTATTTATTCCGATGATTTGGCAGTAGCCTGTGGTGCCTTTAAGGAATATGATAGCAGTACCGTTGAATTAAAGAGGATATTTGTAAAGAAAGAGTACAGGCAAAAAGGCCTTGCTAAACTCATTGTGAGTACACTGGAAGAGCTGGCCTCAAGCAGGAAATACAAAAGCTGCATCCTTGAAACCGGCTTAAAACAGAAGGAAGCTATCAGTTTATACAGAAAACTAGGTTATGAGGTAATAGATAATTACTCCCCTTATATAGGCATGGAAAACAGTGTTTGCATGAAAAAGGAACTAAATAACTCTATTGAAGGTTGAGGGTGATAAACTTATATAATACTCTTTAAACTTAATTGATCAGGAAAAATCTTTTACTCAAAAAATCAAGGCTGGCAAAATAGCCAGCCTATTGGTTCTCATAATATACCCGGTTTAATTATCGCCGGTGTGATTATATCAGAATTAATATTCTACATAAAATTATCTGAGATTGTATTTTCCCAGCATTCGGATTCTATCGTTTTCTTTTAAAATAATGTCATAGAGGTTTAAATCCAATGAATTACACAAGGATGCAAGGTAAAATACATTCCTGCCCATATCTCTTTCAATAGCATCTCTACAGTTTTCGCACAGGGTTCCATCTACATGAGCATCTGCGGAGTTTTTCATTTCATCAAAACTTGCGTCTTCGGGAATCTCCTGTTTGTGTGCAGATATAGTCAGACAGCCACATTGAGTAACTGACTTAATTATTGCTCTGTTAACTCTGGAATTTGAATCCTGATACTTGGTAATAAGATCAAGAATACTTTTATTTCTAACCAACAATTCCTGAGCAGTATATTGGAAATCATCAATAAGAATATCTTTCATGCGGTTCACCTCAATATTCGGATGTCTAGTTTTATTATACTTTCAATACAGAGTTACTGTCAAATAAAAACAATTATTTAAATATAAAATGTAAAACTAAAATAAACTATACTAAATAAACCATAAATGAAACATAAATATATTTTCTAAGATTTTGACAAGGTCTGAGGTTTGTAGTATACTTGTCCTATAAGAACTCTATATGGAATGACACATAAACGCACTCAAAAAGTATGGTGCGTTTTTAGTATTTCACCATTAAAATGCAGCAATTTACGTAAAATATTTGAGCACTTACTGGTGTCCAATATGTACATAGCCTAAAATTGAAAGGATTTCCAAATTATTACCAGGAATAAAGCTGTGACTGCTTAATTCTTAGCTTTAATTTGCTTAGTTGATATACAAAAGACAAAGATTATTTGCATTGGTTATTTGGAGGTTACTATGTATAACGTAGGAGACAAAATTGTATATCCTATGCATGGTGCAGGAGTTATTGAATCTATAGAAGAGCGGGAAATACTTGGAAAGAAATGCAGTTATTATGTTATGAAGATTCCTATTGGAGATTTAAAAGTAATGATTCCTACCAATAATGTTAACGATATCGGCATACGTGATGTTATCAGCATTTCTGAAGCTGATAAGGTTTTCAATGTACTTGGAAGCGGTAACCATGAATTTTCCTCAAACTGGAATAAACGTTACAGAGAAAACATGGTGAAAATTAAAAGCGGAGATATATTTGAAGTTGCAGATGTGGTCAGGTCTCTAATGCAGAGAGAAAAAGAAAGAGGACTCTCTACTGGTGAGAGAAAAATGCTAACCAGTGCAAAACAGATTCTAATAAGTGAACTGGTTCTTGCAAAAGGATTAGATCAGCATGAAGTAGAGAACAAAATTCAAGAATACCTTTATGGCTGAAAATTACCTTTTGAAGGAGAATTAATGTGCTAAACAGGATTATAAAAATTTCTTTTTCCATTCTAGGTGCTGTTACCGGATTTACAATATTAAGAACAGTTTTTATGATTAATGATATAAAAATGAGCGAAAATTTCAAAATATCGATTTTCGTTCTGTTTTCGTTGGCTTTTTGCGCTCTTTTTTATTTCATGGCTTCAAAGATAATAGAATTTGTTGGAGTTTTTATTGATAAAATAGAGAGTACAATTCAAACAATAACACTTTCTGAAATGCTGCTTGGTGTTTTAGGTCTTATAGTAGGACTCATTGTAGCCAATCTCATAAGTATTCCAATAATAAAAATTCAAATAATCGGTGTACCCTTGGCAGTAATACTAAATGTATTATTTAGCTTTTCCGGCGTAGCACTATCCCTTAGGAAAAGAAATGAGAACTTTTTTGATTTGTTTAAAGACACTAAGGGTGGTTCCAATTCGGCAAAAATTATAGATACCAGTACAATTATTGACGGCAGGATTCTGGAAATATGCTCGGCAGGTTTCGTAGAGGGAGAACTGGTTATTCCCTCGTTTGTTTTAGAGGAACTGCGCCATATAGCTGATTCTGCAGATAGCCTTAGAAGGGCTCGGGGAAGAAGAGGGCTGGATATCCTCAACCTGCTTCAGAAAGACAGTAACCATACCGTCAGAATAGAAGAGTTTGATTATAATAATCTTGAAGCTGACGAGATGTTAATGAAAGCTGCATTAAAACTTAAGGGCAAGCTTGTTACCATTGACTATAATCTTAGTAAGGTGGCAGCATTAAAAGGAATTAAGGTATTGAATATAAATGAACTTGCAAATGCGGTTAAACCCATAGCCTTACCCGGTGAGGAAATGAATGTCCAGGTAGTTAAGGATGGCAAGGAGGCAGGACAGGGAGTGGCCTTCCTTGATGATGGTACCATGATAGTTATTGAAGGAGGAAGAAAATATCTCGGCGAATCAATCCCGGTGATGGTAACCAGTGTTCTTCAGACTTCAGCTGGAAGAATGGTGTTTGCTAAACCCAATAAGTAGTGAAGGGTTAAGAGTGAAAAGAGAAGAGTTAAGGTAAGCCGACTTACGTCAGCTGAATTTACTATAACAGTGAATAGTGAATAAGGAAAAGTGAACAGTTATGATAGATGACAAAAGAGTGTCGGGAAACGTTTCAGCTGTTATTACCGCAGCAGGAAAAGGTACCAGAATGAATTCGAACATAAACAAGCAATATATTGAACTTGGTGGGATGCCTGTTCTTGCCAGAACCATAGCAGCCTTCCAGGAGTGCGGTCAAGTTGACGAAATTGTGGTAGTTGTAAACGAAGAAGACATACAATTCTGCAAGAGTAATATTATAGATAGATATGGTTTAAGTAAGGTGAAAACGCTGGTCAGCGGAGGTGCAGAACGCCAGAATTCTGTATATAAAGGTCTTTGCGCAGTTAATGATAAATGTGGGATAGTTTTGATTCACGATGGAGCCAGACCCTTTGTATCTATTCAAAATATTGTTGAAAGCATTGAAAACGCCAGAAACTACCGGGCATGCGGTGTAGGAGTTAAATTAAAAGATACCGTAAAAATTTCAAATTCCGAAGGATTTGTATCCTCAACACCTGACAGAAACAATCTTTGGAGTATACAGACGCCTCAGAGTTTTGATTACCGGATAATAATGAAAGCCCATGAAGAAGCAATCAGAAATAATTATATCGGTACAGATGATATGGTGCTTGTAGAAAAAATGGGTATCCCCGTGAAAATAGTTGAGGGGAGCTATAAGAATATTAAAATTACAACTCCTGAGGATATTATTATTGGAGAAGCTATACTGGCTGGCTTATGATTAACTTGGAGTCACTGCTATAAAGCAGTGACTATACAAAAAGCCTGAATCCCCTGCCCCTGACCAAACTGAGTCAGACCCTCACCAGAGGTGGCGGTTATTCCTACACTGTTTTCAGGAATACTCAGAAGCTTTGAAATAACTCTCCTCATTTCAGGTATTTTAGGAGTGATTCTGGGATATGAACATTCTATTGAAATTGATACATGAACAATTTTAACGTCCACAAGATACTTTAAGGCCTCTTTTAGGTATTCAGCGCTGTCTGTGATACCTTTTTTTAAACACATTTCGTCTGCTTTTCTACCAAGGATATTAACACAGGTTACTCCTGAAACAGCATTTGTTAAGGCGTGCAGAACGACATCGGCATCACTGTTTCCTGATAAAGGAGTTATACCTTCAAAATAAACTCCGCCCAAAACAAATTTTTTATTTTTATTTTCAAAGTCAAATTTATGACTGTCCTGACCAATCCCAACTTTCATCAATAGCTCTCCTTTAATTATAGTAAAAACTTCATTCAGCCATTCACATTATATTATACCTATTCTGCCACTTCAAGTGTATTGACATTACCTGTTACATATATTATATAATATAAGTTGGTGTCGAAAATAGAATGTAATTTACAATTATTATTAATATATTATTCATTTGGCTTTTTGCCGGAAATGGAGTTTTAAATGTCTAAAGAAAAGAAATTAGTTGAAGCCATTACCTCGATGAATGATGACTTTGCACAGTGGTATACCGATGTTATAAAAAAAGCAGAACTGGTAGATTACTCAAGTGTTCGTGGTTGTATGATTATTAAGCCTTATGGCTACGCTATTTGGGAAAACCTTCAGAAGGCTTTGGATTCAAGATTTAAAGCTACAGGGCATGAAAATGTATATATGCCAATGTTTATACCGGAGAGCTTGCTTTTAAAGGAAAAAGAACATGTTGAAGGTTTTGCCCCAGAGGTTGCATGGGTAACGCACGGCGGTGATGAAAAGCTTACTGAGAGATTATGCGTAAGGCCTACTTCAGAGACCTTGTTTTGCGAACATTATGCTAATATAGTGCACTCTTACAGAGATCTACCCAAATTATATAATCAATGGTGCTCTGTTGTGAGATGGGAAAAGACCACAAGACCTTTCCTCAGAACTCTGGAGTTCTTGTGGCAGGAAGGTCACACAGCACATGCTACAGCCGAAGAGGCTCAGGAAGAAACAATAAAGATGCTCAATGTATATGCTGATGTTTGTGAAAATGTTCTTGCCATCCCTGTAATAAAGGGAAGAAAAACAGATAAAGAAAAGTTCGCTGGTGCTAAAGCCACCTATACTATTGAAAGTTTGATGCATGACGGCAAGGCATTGCAGTCCGGCACATCCCATAACTTTGGAGATGGTTTTGCCAGAGCCTTTGAAATTCAATATACAGACAAAAACAATCAGCTTCAGTATGTACATCAAACCTCATGGGGAGTAACCACACGTCTTATTGGTGCCATAATAATGGTACACGGTGATGACAGCGGACTTGTATTACCGCCTGCTGTTGCACCGATACAATTGGTGATAATTCCTGTATCTCAACACAAAGAGGGTGTTTTAGAAAAGGCTAACGAGCTGTTGAACAATCTATCAGCTAAATTCAGAGTAAAGATTGATGACAGTGATAAAATGCCTGGTTGGAAATTTGCAGAATACGAAATGAAGGGAGTTCCTCTGCGTCTTGAAGTGGGACCGAAAGATATTGAAAAAAATCAGGTTGTACTTGTAAGAAGGGATACAAGAGAAAAGGTATTCACTTCTATGGACAATCTGGAGGAGACTGTTGAAAAGCTGCTGGCGGATATTCAAAAATCGCTCCTTGAAAGAGCAAGAGAAATGAGAGATAAGAAAACTTATACCGCAGCTAGTCTTGAGGAATTTGAACAAGTCATAAACAATACTCCCGGTTTTGTTAAAGCTATGTGGTGTGGTGAACAGGACTGCGAGGACCTGGTTAAGGAGAAAACCGGTGCTACTGCACGATGTATGCCATTTGAGCAGGAACAGCTGTCAGATAAGTGTATGTGCTGCGGAAAACCTGCCAAGACTATGGTTTACTGGGGAAAAGCATATTAAATATTAGTTTAATAATTTTGTAAGAGTCTGGGTTAAAAATATTAGCCGAACTTGTAGGGTCCGTTACAAAACAAAGTTGATTTAATATATTAACTTTTGCACGCGAGTACAACTTACCTAAATGGGAAGCTTGGTTAAAGATATTTGTTTGAATCTGTTGGTGAGAATAGGAAATTTTTCCGTAAAACCTATACGATGTAGGTTTTAGCGAAACAATTAAGCATGGATGCTGTTGTAAGCGACGGTAAAATTAACTATGATGAGCCATTACAAATTCAACAAATATCTTGTGAGCTACCCATTTAGGTAAGTTTGTACGGAAGTGTAACTTTATGAAGTTGATCATTAAATTTATGCCTTGTAACGGACCCTTTATTTTTGAATAATTATTTGAAGACTTTTTCTCAGAAAATGTAAATAAATTCATAAAACCTGTCAATAATACTGGTATATGGGTTGTTTATCCATTAGAGGTTGACCTTGGAAAAATTTAGTGGACATAAATAACACTTTGCTATATACGAGGAGGGGTTTTATGAAAAGAAATAAAGTCTTTATTATAACAACAGCCGTTTTGGCTATGATGTTGGTATTTGTACCTGTTAGCAGTGAGCAATATATCGCTACGGCTTCAGAGGTTTATCAAAAGGTGGAAAGCAGTTCGGGAGTAATTACGGCAAATGGGGTTAATTTGCGTACCGGTCCCGCAACTACATTCGATATAATATGTAAGCTTAAAAAAGATCAAAAGGTAACGGTTATGGGGAAACTGGGAGACTGGTACGCTGTATACGCAGGCGGAACCGGTAATGTAGGGGCAGTATCTTCACATTATCTAAAGCTGGATAAGCCAAAGAGTACTACAAGCGCCAAGCAAGTAATGACACCAAACAAGAGTACCGGTACTTCTACAAAAAATAACAAGACCGAGTCGAAATCTACTGCATCAAATAAAACCAATACGGTGTCTTCAGCGAATATTACTACTAAAGCTACAGTGGTACAGGAGGTTAAGGATATAAACAAGGATGAACAGGCACTATTTGATCTTGTCAATAAGTCAAGGGAAGAGGAAGGATTAAAACCACTGCAATTTGATGCAGACTTGGTTAAAATCGCTAGACTCAAGGCAAAGGATATGAAAGATAACAACTATTTCAGTCATACCTCAAAATATTACGGTACACCCTTTGATATGATGAAAAAGTACGGTGTCAAATTTACTACCGCCGGAGAGAATATTGCCGGAAACCAGTCTGCTGAAAAGGTAGTAAAGGCATGGCTGAAAGAGGATGGCAACAACATATACAATGACAAATTCACTTACACGGGTATAGGTATTGCTGAAAGTCCCACCTATGGTAAGTTGTTTGTTCAATTGTTCATTAAAAAGTAACATGGATATCATAAGTAAAAGGCTGCAGTTTATCAGACTGCAGCCTTTTACCGTTATGATTAAGGTCTGTTTGTTTTCTTTAAACTAACCAAGGTTTCAAGCTTGAATGGGGGTTCAATTGAAATGGTTTTACCCTTGAGATAATTTAGGTGTCCTGCAGAAGTATCAAAGTCAAAGGTTAGGCGGCTTGCACACAGCAGTTGGTATTTGGCATTATACTGCTTGTTTTCAACATTTCTGCCATATTTTCCGTCGCCGATTATGGGATGACCGTAAAAGGCTAGATGTGCGCGTATCTGGTGGGTTCTCCCCGTTACAAGTTCAACCTCAAGCATACTAAGGTTTTCAAGAGTTTTTAACACTCTGTAGCGTGTAATTATCTCTAATGAATCCTTAGTTTTAAAATCAGTAATAAAAACTTTGCTGATCCTATCATTTTTCTCCAGAAAGTCAACCAGCTCTGCCTGTCGCTTAGCCATAACTCCTGAAACAATGCAGGTATAGAATTTGCTTATCTCTCTATCTTTTATTTTTTCAAACATAATTTCCAGTGAAGTACTGTTTTTTGCAAGAATCACAAGACCGCTCGTATTCCTGTCCAGCCTGTGGCATAAGGATAGTTCAGCTCCATAGGTTTTCTGAAGCTTGTCTATTAGAGTTGCTTCACTTTGATTTCTGTCGGGATGAACAGGAATTCCCGACGCCTTATTTACCACCATAATATTATTGTCTTCGTAAACTATTGAATAGCCTTCATCATCTTTACCAAGCAGATAATCATCAACAATGTATATTTCTATTTTATCTCCTTCGGATACTGTATAATCCTCTTTAATTCTTGCTCCATTTACTTTAACATCCTTCTTCCGAAGTGCTTTAAATAACATACCTGAGGCAACGTTGGGAAAGAAATCCCGGATAACTTTATCAATTTTCTTACCGTCGTGCCTTTCTTTTGCAATAACTGTTCTCATTTTCTCTCCGTATAATGCTAATTTATTATGGGTTATTTATAATGTTTTCCAAATAGGTGCAGTATTTATCGCAAAGCTCATTTGCATTTTTTCTTGAACTACTCTCGGCTATTATTTTGAAGATGGGCTTATCTGCATCCGGAACAATCAGAACCCAGCCGGTCGCGGTATGTAACTTTATTCCATCAAGCAATTCAAGCCCTTTGTTCCTGTAATCATTAATAACTTTTCGCATTACTGTTCCTTTTGATTCCCAGGGACACCTCAGGTTCTTTTTTACGATAAAGAAGTCAGGAATTTCCGACAAAATCTCATTGAGGGTTGTATCAGTGTAGCACATGTATTCAATTATTCTTATTAAACCTTCAATAGCATCAAAACTTAATGTGAGCTGATTTGGCCGGAAGCCTTCAAAACCTGACGTCACATATCTTTCTGGACTTTTTCCTGTTTCTATAGCGGTTTGATAGGACAATATTTCATCCATAATAGCCTGTGTACAGTTCTTAGTTCTTTTTACTGTTCCGTTATATCTTCCTGCAAGCTTATTAAGAACCTCCGAGCTTGTAATGGTACTAAAAAAAGTAGCTCCGGGAGTGGTTTTAAATATTATTAGGGCAATGAGAGCATGAAACAGGTCCTCCTTGACTATTCTACCCGAATTATCCACCAGTATAAGTTCTTCTGCATTCTCGTCAATTATGGCTGCAAAATCGGAGTCTGTATCTTTAATATTCGTAATTACCGAGTTAAAGTCCTCATAAGATGTAAAACAGCTTGTCATGCAGCCAAATCCTCTTAAAAGAGGCTCAACTATGGAAATTACGTTCTCTGACTTTGAATAAAAGCAAAGCCGGGGTTTTATTTCCCTTATTAAAGAATGATTTGTCGTATTACTTAATATACGGGCATAGTAGCTGCTAAAGTCAGTTATATTATTCAGGCGGCTTATTTGTTCTGAGGAACACCTGTTGAAGTCCTCCTTAAAAAAGGAGTTCTCAATCTTTCTTTCAGTCAGTCTGCTTATGCCGGCACCTCTTGCATCCATAAAATCTACTCTAATTTTATTAGTATTTTTTAGATCATTTTTTATATGTATACCGCCTTCCACTGAAAGGAAGCCAATAGCTGTTCTTGCAATGGGTGTCATCAGACTACTCATATTATAAACCTCTACTCCTACTGAAAGTATGCCTGAAATAAAGGCATGCTTAAACATTCTTGCAGAATTAGAGTTTGTTGAGCTGACCACAACTCTGGCACCCACTTTAAATTGTGAACCGTAAGCGGCGCCAAGCCTTGTTGCAAACTCGGGAGAAATATCCACATTCACAATACCGGAAATGCCATCATCACCAAATATTCTGTTTGAATGTCTGGAACCCCAAATCAGATTCCTATCGATTACTGCAAAAGGCTGAATGGTTTTTTCAGGCCATATTTTGATATTGGGCTTAATTATAACACGTTCGTTTACTTTACAACCTTCACCTACAACAGCATTTTCAAATACTGAAACATAATGCTTAAGGTTAACCCTGTTACATAATACAGCTCCTCTTAATTCACTTCCATATTCGATATAGCTATTGTCCCATATTATACTTCTGACAATTGAGACATCATCTTCGACGGTAGTATTATTTCCAATAACGGTGTAGTTGTCAATTAATGTCCCATTTCCAATCCTGCAATTTGAGCCGATTATGCAGGGCCCGTTTATTTCCGCGGTTGGCTCAATAACCGTACCGGGACCTACCCAAACATTATCTTTTATTTGTATACCGTTGAAGTTCAGGGCAATTTTTTTATCCAGAATATCATAGTGAGTCTTGATATATGATCGGATATCACCCATATCACACCAATATTTGGGAGCTATATAACCATATATATTTTTTGACATACTTAATAACCTTGGGAAGACATCACGGCTGAAATCAGTATTTATATTCGCTTCTATGTAATCCAGCATTTCGGGTTCCAGGATATATGTACCTGTGTTGACTGTATCGCTGAAGAGCTCGCCCCAGCTCGGTTTTTCAACAAAGCCGGTTATTCTTCCTGACTCATTTGTCAATACAACTCCATATTCAAGAGGAACATCTACTTTGGATAGGACTATGGTTGCCAGAGAATTCCTGTTTTTGTGGAATTCTATAGCTTCCGCCAGGTTCAGATCCGTTATGGAATCTCCGCTTATAACTATGAAGGGTTCATCAAGAAAGCTTTCGGCGTTTTTTATTCCGCCGGCAGTACCCAAAGGAGACTCCTCAATAAAGTAGGTGATTTTTACACCAAGGTTTTTTCCACTACCTAAATAGTTTTTAATAATCTGGGGATGGTACATTAATGTAATGCCGATTTCGGTAATACCATAACACTTCAGCAATTCAATGGTGTGCTCCAGTACAGGTTTGTTCAGTACAGGAACCATAGGTTTTGGTAAATCACATGTAAGTGGCCTTAGTCTGGAGCCTTCTCCACCGGCCATAATAATAGCTTTCACACTGACCTCCCTCTGCATGCATAGCCCGCTGTGTTCTTTAGTACGCTCAGCATGGGGCATGCTGGTATATAGAATGAAAAAACTAATCCCACATTACTGGTATTCATCTATAACTTATATTATTATATTCCATAGATAACGTAATAATCCTTTTAAAGTTTATCAAATCATGTCAAAATAAACAAAAAAGGTTGTTGTTATTTATTCAATTACACCAAAACTCCCATCTAGAACATGAAGAGCACTTTCTCTATTAGCAGGATCAAAACTTATTTCGAGTTTTACCATGGTTGAAGGTACAGCACCGGGAAATCTGTTCACTCTTTGTCTTGTGTCTATCCCTGAATGAAGTCCGCACTCCGAAGTATTCAAACAAGCTTTTCCGATACTGTTTGTTTTTATGGTTCCCATTGCAGTGTTTGCATCGTAAAGATTTGTATAAAGTGCAGTAATTTTTTGATTCATCACGCTTACCTCCATTAAAATTGATAATACCAGCTGTGGGATTTACAGTTAGTATTTGCAATAAACTTGGAAATAAGCCTGATTTGTATTATTTTTTGAAGGTAAACAATTTATTAAAGATATAACTTACTCCGGTGTAAAAAACCATGCCAATTAAAGTGGATATATTTTTATTTATAAGAAGATTTTCAGCCAGGAGTATTACAAGACCATGTTGAAGAAGAAAACATACGGCAAAAACTCCGGAAAATTTGAGGAACTGCTGAAGAGTTGAAGATTGCCCGGCTTTAAAGGTCCAGGTTTTATTCAGAATAAAACTGTTGATGAAACCGGCTATATATCCGATTATATTTGACAACCTCAGAGAAACCGAGAATACGTTCATTAAAGTCAACATAATAATTCCTGTAATCAAAGTATTGATTACACCAACAAGCCCATACTTTACAATACTTGTATCTAGTAATTTGAAAAACAGTTTCTTTAACTTTTTCATTGGTTTCTCCCTGTATATTAATTCTGAGTATATTCAATTATCTCCCGGCGTATACCGGACTTAACGCCTAATGTAATTAACTTTGACATATTTACACATTTTTAAGTATATATAATAATATGAAATTTTACCATAAGCCATTATAAAAAGACTGACCTATGAATTTATGGCCGTGAAATATCCAAAATAATTTCAAATACTATCAATTATTTTGAAAACGCACATGGCCAATTAACCTCCTTTATTCGCCACATTGCGATAAAGGATATAAATTTCATTACAATTTGTGGCCACAATGGTGGCTCAAAGCCGCTTTGGAGGTTAATATGCTGATGAAAAGAAAAAGATATTCCTTAATATATGCTTCGAAACAAGCAATACCTTTTAAAAAGGATAGAACACTACAATTTATGCTGCTTATATATCTGGTTGTATTTGTTATACTTGCCTTTAACCCTGCCGATTATTTTCAGTGGTGGTACTTGAATCTTCCATCGGCAGTCATAATTGGTGTTATATATTTTTTTAACAGAAAGATGAGACTTTCTAACCTGTCTTATGCCACTCTACTTCTCTTTATGCTATTGATTACTGTCGGAGCCCACTATACCTATGCTCTTTGTCCCGTTGGAGAATGGATGAAAGGAACGTTCGGGTTTACCAGGAATAATTATGACAGATTGGTATGCCTTGCGTTTGGACTGCTATTATCAACACCTGTTATGGAGATAATGTTTCACAGATTCAGACTTAAATATATTGAAGCCTGCCTGGTAACAGTATTTGTTATTTTGGCATTTTTTGCTTTGAGCTCACTTTTCCAAATGCTGTCTGCGGCTGTAAGCAGTACTCAACGTCAAATAATCCTAAATGGTACCCAGGGTGATATTTGGGATATGCAAAAGGACACTGCCATGGGATTTTTGGGAGCTTGCCTGAACATGGGTAACTGTATTTTGTTAAAGTTAAAGCGAAATCAAAGAATTCATATGGTTAAACTATCGAAATAATTCCTGTTTTGAGTCATTATTTTTGATTTATTAGGGGAATATTAAGCCTATCTTTTATTAATATCAAATATTAATATCAAATTGGGTGATAGAATTGATATTCAGATTGGGATATGTAGCAATGACCTTAAGCATGGAGAATTGTTCACCTTCGGGGACTGTTACTTATGCTACCTATAGTAAATTAAAGGATGAAAAGGCTAAAGGTGTCAGACTGGACAGGGTGTCAAAGCAAAATATTGAAAATACATTGAGAATACTGAAGTACAACCGTGCAATGGGGATTGAGGTATACAGACTTACTTCAAAGCTGATACCTTTGGCAACCCATGGTGAGCTGGAAGGTTGGGAGTATTCTTTGCAATTTTCCGAGGAGCTTAAGCAGCTTGGTGACTATATACAGGAGAATGATTTTCGTATCAGTGCCCACCCGGACCATTTCACTATTCTTAACCCCGTTAAGCAGGAGGTATTGAAGGCTTCCATAAATGACCTTGATTATCATGTAAAATTATACGAAGCCATGGGTCTTGAGGATTACAAATACAAGCTGGTGCTTCATGTGGGTGGTCTCTACGGGGACAAGTATAGCTCCATAGAAAGATTTAAAGAGAATTTTGTCAAGCTTCCGGACCGTATAAAAAAGCGGATAATTATTGAAAATGATGATAAAAGCTATACTGCTGTTGATGTTCTAGAGATCTGTAAGGATTTAGGAACACCTATGGTTCTTGACGTTCACCATCACAGATGTGTAAATAATGGGGAGAGTTTAGTAGAACTATTACCGGATATCTATAAAACCTGGGATCGTGAGCAACTTCCTCCCAAGATTCATTTTTCAAGCCCAAAGAGCCAGAAGGAGTTCAGGAGTCACGCCGATTTCATCGATTATTCTGACTTTTATGAATTTCTCAACATGGTAAAACCATTTAACCGAGATATTGATATAATGCTTGAGGCAAAAATGAAGGATAGGGCTCTGTTGAATTTGTCCGACCGGTTAATGTCTACTGAAGGTCTGGTTTATATCAATAAGGCCGCCTTTAAGATTTAGAAACCTGTGATGAAGTAATACTATGGAAACACTGAATATGCATTAATACCTCGTAATATTTTTTTGAATATAAGTAAAGAATATATAAGAATACCTTACAAAGGTAGAAATTCATATTGTAGAAAGGATGTTTTCAATGGCAAAAGATAAAAGCAAGGATCGGAATAACGACGTTTCTTTTGATAATGATCAGCTGGGAGAGAATAAAACCAACAACGGTGGCGGGATTAGAGGTGGACAGGGCAATATTAAGCCCAAAAAGTAGTCATAACCAGGAAATAATATTTCTCTGCTGCTGTGAATTTTTTTGTACTAATATGCTACAAACGGATAGCTTTAAAAAATGAGAATTGGGGATACCCCAATTCTCATTTTTGTTGTCTGGGGAGCAAATTTCTTGTCCGGTGGGTTTCGCTGGCTTAAAATTTAATATATAATAATTACGATTTACAATATTACTGATGGAGGCTGTATGATAACAGTTTTGTCATTAAGCCCTGCCGTTGATAAGATATACATTATTGATAACTTTTCTGCAGGCGGATTATATAGAGTGGGAGATTGCCTTCAATCGGCAGGAGGCAAAGGTATAAATGTTTCCAGGGTATTAAAAATACTTGGAGCAGACGTGGAGGTTCTGGGCTTTAAAGCAGGAAGTACCGGACAGTGGCTTGAGAAAAGCCTGGCAGATCTGGGAGCCGAAACACGGTTTATTTCTGTGGAGGGCCAGTCCAGAACAAACAATAACATAATTGATAGAGTAAATAGCCTGGAGACAGAAATCCTGGAAGAAGGGCCGACAATTGACTGTAATGCCTGGGAAATGTTTATGGAAAACTTCAAAGCAGCTATGGGGCAAACCCGTTTATTAGTATGCTCTGGAGGGCTGCCAAAAGGCTTGGGAACAGATACTTATGCCAGGCTTATTGCTGAAGCAGACAAATTTGGCGTTAAAACCATACTTGATTCCAGCGGAGAAGTGTTAAGGCTGGGTATTGAAGCAGGACCATTCCTGATAAAGCCAAATTTGCGGGAACTTAATACCTATTTTAACAAGGATTTTGAAACTGATAAGCAGATAGTTGAGGCCTGCAAAGCAATTATAAATAAGGGAGTTAAGTATATTGTAATCTCAATGGGAGCCAAAGGTGCACTTCTTGTATCAGAGAAAAAGGTTTATAAAGCCCATCCGCTTTCGTTGGAGGTGGCAAATACAATTGGCTCGGGTGATTCCATGGTGGCTGGCATATGCAATGGAGTAGCAGGGGGACTCTCCATAAAAGAGTCCTTTGAGCTTGGCTGTGCTTGTGCCGCTTCAAATACCGAACATATTGGAATAGGTGTAATAGACTCAGACCGGGTCAATTATTTTAAAAGAAATATGAGTATGGAAGAAATTCTTTAATATAGAGTTTCACAAGGAGGAAATTATGGATATAATTACACAGCTGATAAAGGAATTCAACTTGAAACCTTTTCAGGTACAAAATACAGTAAAGCTTATAGATGAGGGAAATACCATACCTTTCATTGCACGATACAGAAAAGAAGTAACAGGGGAACTGAATGACCAGGTATTACGAGAACTTCATGAACGTCTGGTTTATCTCAGAAACCTGGATGAAAGAAGAGAGGATGTAAGAAGGCTCATCAATGAGCAGGGCAAGCTTACAGAAGAGCTTTCCAATTCCCTTGACAAGACTGTTACCCTTCAGGAAATAGAGGATATATACAGGCCTTACAAGGTTAAAAGAAAGACCAGAGCTTCTGTGGCTAAGGAGAAAGGCCTTGAACCTCTGGCGGCCATTATATTTGCCCAAATGCCTTCAAGGACTCCCGTAATAGATATTGCGGCTGGCTATATAGACAGTAAAAAGGGAGTCAATTCTGTGGAGGAAGCCCTGGCGGGTGCAATGGATATCATAGCTGAAGAGGTTTCGGATAATGCAGAATACAGAAAGGCACTCAGAGAGACTATCTACAGAAACGCGATGATTGTTTCTGCTGCAAAAAAGGAAGAGGACTCTGTTTACAGAATGTATTATGACTTCAAGGAACCTGTATCTAAAATAGCAAACCACAGAATACTGGCCATAAACAGGGGAGAAAAGGAAGAATTCCTTCAGGTAAAAGTGGAGGTTGATAGTGCCCTGTGCCTGGCATATTTAAAAGGCAGGACTGTTAAGAATACCAACTCTGAAATGGCCGGATACGTTGAAACTGCAGTTGAGGATTCTTACAGCAGACTTATTTTCCCGTCCCTTGAACGGGACATCAGAAATCAACTGACTGAATCAGCTCAGGAGCAGGCTATGAAAGTCTTTGCAGAGAATCTGAGAAACCTTTTACTGCAGCCGCCGGTAAAGGGCAGAGTTGTACTTGGTCTTGATCCTGCTTACAGAACAGGCTGTAAAATAGCCGTAGTTGATGAAACGGGGAAAGTACTTGATACAACAGTAATTTATCCTACCCCTCCTCAGTACAAAACAGAGGAAGCAAAGGTAAAGCTCAAACAGTTGATAGAAAAGTACAAGGTTGATATCATTTCAATTGGAAACGGGACTGCTTCAAAAGAATCGGAGCTTTTTGTAGTCGAATTGTTAAAGGAAATTGAACGAAAGGTATATTATATGGTGGTCAGTGAGGCAGGAGCTTCGGTATACTCTGCCTCAAAGCTGGGAGCAGAAGAGTTTCCCGAATTTGACGTTGCACTCAGAAGTGCTGTATCTATTGCAAGAAGGCTCCAGGATCCACTGGCTGAATTAGTTAAGATTGATCCGAAGGCTATTGGAGTTGGGCAGTACCAGCATGACATGAATCAGAAAAGGCTGGATGAATCTCTGGGAGGAGTGGTTGAATACTGCGTTAACAATGTAGGAGTTGATCTTAACACTGCTTCTGCTCCGTTATTATCTTATATTTCAGGTATTTCCTCAGCCATAGCGAAAAATCTGGTTGAATATAGAGAGGAAAACGGTAAGTTCAAAAACAGAAATGAGATTAAAAAAGTTAAAAAGCTTGGAAGCAAGACCTTTGAACAATGTGCTGGCTTTCTAAGGATAACCGATGGAAATAATATTCTTGATAATACTTCGGTGCATCCTGAGTCTTATTCAGCTGCTGAAAAGCTCCTGAAGAAAATGGGTTATGCCCTTTCAGATGTTAGCAGCAAAAATTTAAAGGATTTGGATAAAAAAGTTGAACAAAACAGCGCAGCAAATATTGCAGAAGAGCTGGGAATAGGATTGCCCACACTCAGAGACATCATTAACGAACTTCTTAAGCCCGGCAGGGATCCTAGAGATGAATTGCCAAAGCCGGTTCTTCATACCGATGTCCTTCATCTGGAGGATCTCAAGCCCGGCATGAGACTTACAGGAACAATACGAAATGTTGCCGATTTTGGTGCTTTTGTGGATATCGGGGTACATCAGGATGGTTTGGTGCATATCTCGCAATTGGCCGACAGATTTGTTAAAAATCCGATGGACATTGTGGCTGTGGGTGATATTGTAAAAGTACGGGTAATAGAGGTAGATGCAGAAAGAAAGAGAATATCCCTGAGTATGCGGGAAGTAAATTAATAACTAATTATTATACCCGGACTTTATTTGGGTTATTAATTATGATATGATTTATTCACATAAAAAATAAAGAAGGTACCGATAAATGGAGACAATAAACAACGCTGTCCGTTTACTGGCCAAAAGGCCGTCAATATTGATTCTGACAATAATAACAAGCATAGTTCTGTGTGTTATTGAAAATTTACTGATGACTCTTTTCTATGGTATAACAATGTTTAAAACGGGAAGCCCCTTTGACGATTATGTTAATCTTGTTCAATTTGTAATAGATACAGCCATTGTACCACAAACTGCTGTGAAAATAATAATAGCCCTTGTTGTTCTGGTGGCTGTTGCGGCATTGGTTTTCGGCCTTTTACTTTCAGGTTATTTTAATATACTTACCAACGCAGTTCAGGGAAAACCCAAAAAGCCCGGAAGTGAATTCCTGGCCGGCGTTAGGAAATATTTTTTTAGAATGGTTTCAGTGAATTTGTGGGTTTTAAGCCTGTTGATACTGTTTGTAATATATGTAGTAATAGCATCAGTTCCGGCAGCGATTTTTATCGATAATGCCCTTAATGATGATGTGAATGTTGTAGCAGGTGTACTATTATTTGTTATAACAATTATTGTTTTATTTTTTAGCTTTGCATTTTTCAGACAGTACATCACTTTCTGGTATCCATCTGCCCTTGTTTTTAACAAAAATCATTTTAAGGTTGCTAAAAAAGTATCTGACAAGCACTTTTGGTCATTGTTGTCCAAGTATATAATTTTCGATATTATTCTGGTATTGTTTGATACAATATATGTTATAGCCAATTTTTCAATGGCAAATGCGCAGGTGGTTTCAGGACTTACCAGCAATGTTTTGCTTATTGTAAATATAGTTTTCAAAACAATCTTTATTGCTGTAACAGTCTGTTTTGTTTTTACTTCTTTTCATAAGCTAAGTGAAAGTAGTAAACTGAAAAAGATTCAATACTAAAAAATATCTAACAGTAAATAGACTAGGACAATTAAAAGTATCTCATCCTGAACCTTATCTGAAAGAAGAAGGATTATTAGTCCAACTAAAAGCAAATCATCCAGGTAAATATCGAAATCAAATACTCTAAAGAGAGGATCTCCTGTTCTTTCGATCTTGTCTCCGCCTAATAGTGAGGAAAGAAAACCAAAAGGTTGGTTTTTTTTTCTATCTTGGGTTGCTGACTCGGCAGCCTGCGTTAGTGAGGTTTCTTCAACAAGAGCAGGTTGTGGTGGAAGAAGCTTCTGCTCTGTATGCGGATTTTCCTGGGAATGTACTTTTTTATATTTTCGCGATTTTGAAGGACGCTTCCTGTAAACCATTCCATTCACTCCAATTCCAATTAATCATAGGATGCTCCTTATACAGGCCGCTCTTCTGAATCGTCCAGCAATTGAGTAAGGCTGCCGATTCTCATAAGCTTTATACAGGTTTGAAGTTTTCTCTGCCTGTTTTTGTTTAGATAGGGCCGTATTGCATTTAAAAGAGTTACTCTGGGATCGTTTCCGGTATTAATCTTTCCCATGGCTTTCTTCATCTTTCTGGCCATATCTGCAAATTCATCTGTTTCACTGTTGCTAGAATTATCACTACCCCTGGTTTTGGGAGAATCCTCTGCTGAGTCTTCATCTTTGGAATTATTGTTGGACATGAGCATGCTTAGCAAACCCTTGACATTGTCAGGGATATTAGGATTTGAGTTCTGCCCCAGCATATCTGCTATCTGTTTGATCTTATCACCCATGTCGTCGCTCATTTTTTGCCTCCAAGTCCTTTATTGGCAGGGGATGTAAATTGATCTGCCATGATGCACCTTATGAATTTAAATAATCATTTACTTTTTTCATTATATCCTTGCTGTCTTTTCCAAGGATTTTCTCTAATTTTTCCAGGTCATTTTTTGTGATTTTTTTCTTTATTTCTTCCTTATCTATCTTTAGATTATTTATCTTTTCCTCATCAAACTCGTTTATTTTTTCCATCAATTCATTTTTATCAAGTTTTTCAAATTTCTTTGCCAATTCGTCGTTGTTATCTTTTTTCAGCATGTCTATGGCTTGATTAACTTTTTTCTGAACCATTTTATCTGCTAATAGTTCCTGCAGTTTTTTACTAAGTGAATTTTCCCCCATATTGACCTCCCCGATAGATTATAGTCGCTATTACAGTGTATGCTTGCTGACAAGCTTTTTATGTAAAAACTAATTTTCTTAATTTGAAATAGAAGCTTGGATATAAACCCAAGCTTCTATTCAAATACTTTTCCTATGGTCGACTGTTAATTTGATTAGCAATCTTCATTACAATCGTCATTGTTGCAGAGGAATAATAACAATAGAATTATTGCAATCCAGACTAATCCGCAGTCATTGAATATGTCTGATATGTCGGATCCATTGTTACAGAAGATTAAGAAGAAAATTACGACTAATATTATTAGCCATGAACTTCCGAAACCACCATTACTTCCACCAAAACATCCCATAACTTTACCTCCAATAAAATATTTAAGATATTGCATACTATGATATTGAAATAAAAGTTGTTACCTATTTAAAAATATTTTTCAAAATGTAGATTTCAACTAAAGTTGATGGAACACGTTTTTTGTGTTAAAATATGACCACCTTTAAACTGCAATTCAAAATCCTTACAGGAGAGCGGTCATGTTTGTAATTTTTATTTTATTATGGCTTATTGCAATACTACTAATATATGCCAACCCGAAAACGTCTTGGGCCTGGTGGGGAAGCGCCTGCTTATTTTTAAACGGGTTTGGTGGAGTAGCAGTTATATTTACTGACAATATAATACCAGCTGTAAGGGGTGTTAATAATAGCAAACTTATTTTTGCTTGTGAGCTGGGAAAAGGAATAGCTAATGTTTTACAGCATTATTTAGCGACATATGCTTTAATTGGTTTTGTTTTATATTTTACTGATTTTTTAGATATTAACCTTAAAAAAAGCACCAAAAGAAACATAATGTTGTTATTATCACTTCCCAGCATAATTATGTATGTTCTGTATCCTTTAAGTCCTGGGTTCGACCCAGATTACAAAGTTCTTGCTTCATGGGTAGTTGTTTATACTCTTTCATTCATAGTCATATTGATCATTAGTATAATCAAAGAAAATGATTCTCAGAAAAGATACAATAAAATAATAACCAGCATCTTTACGATACCCACTACTCTGAGTATTATGTGGACCAGCTATTTGTCGGTAGCTGTAGGATATCATGAAGTATGGTATTTGAATATTTGGATTATACTGTTTCAATTCATAATATTTATTTATCTAGCAATAAGACATGGAATCCTTGGTTTCAGACTTAAAGTTGAAAGGTTCAACCTCGGTGAGACCATTGACACCATGATAAACGGTATGAGTATGGTTTCCCATGCGATAAAAAACGAGGCTTCGACTATTAGTTTATGCGTCGATACCATAAGGGCGGTGGAAAATGTCAATCAGGGGACCGACAGAAAACTTACCGTAATAAAGGAGTCCTGCAAGAATCTTACGGAATTTACTCAAAGAATCAATAAATTCAGAACCATGGAAATGGATGTGGAACCGTATATGCTAAAAATTCTGGTTGATAAGGCTATCAATCATGTTCTTCCCATGACAACCGGAAAGCGTATAGAAATCGTGAACAGGATAAAAGATGATGTCACTTTAATGATTGATGCTGTACATATATGTGAGGTGCTTCGTAATCTGTTGATAAATGCCATAGAAGCCATTGAAAAAGAAGGTTTGATTTATGTGGATTCTGCCTTCAAATATGAAAAATTCTGCATATCGGTTGTGGACAATGGTATCGGTATATCGAGGGAGGCAATGGAAAAGGTACTTACACCTTTCTATTCCACCAAAAATGGTAAGAATAATTTCGGGTTAGGCTTGAGTTATTGCTATAAAGTGATGAATTCTCATAATGGTTATTTGAAAGTGGACAGTAAGATAAATAAAGGAACCACAATGTCATTGTTTTTTCCGTTGGAGCGAGTGATTAAAACCGAAAAAGTAAGTGTTTAGCAGAAAAAGTTATTCCTTAGGGAGTAACTTTTTTTTGTATCGGGTCAAGCTGAAACACACTTGCCAGTAAAGTATTAAAAAGTTATAAAAAAATCTGACAAGTTAGAATACTTAATAAAGCTTGGGCATAGAAATAGTTGTGTAAGGATGAATATTCATATTATTTGCTTATTACATTTTAATGTGAGGTGTCAACGAGATGCGAAAATTATTTAGTTTAATCTTGGTGTGTGTAATTATAATGACTTTATCTTCCGGCTGCGGGTCAGCGGACAATACTTCCGGTATTGATGAATTAACTCCTGCGAGCAGCGTTTCTCTTGGTGAAAGTCAAGCGGGAGAATTGAAGGAAAAAACTCCGTACAAATTGTATTTTATAAATGAACAGGGCAAGCTGGCACCAGAAACCAGATATATCGATAATACCGAAGTGACAAAGGGAACAGAAAATGTTGCTACAGTTCTTGTAAAAGAGCTAATAAGCGGACCTGCTAAAGGAAGCTTGCTTCAGTCTACAATACCAGAAGGGACCAAGGTTAATTCCACTGTTACAATAAAAGACGGTATTGCAACAGTGGACCTCACAAAAGACTTTATTGAAAAGCACAAGGGAGGAAAGAAGAGCGAACAGTTAACACTGTATTCAGTTGTAAACACTTTGACAGAAATAAAAGATATTAAATCAGTACAGTTTAAGATTGAAGGTAAGGTCAGGAAGGAATTCAAAGGCAGCTATCAGCTGGATGTAGCCTTCCCCAGATCGGCCTACCTGAACACAACTCAACCTGAAGAGCAGGATATAATTAAGCTTGATGAAAATGCTTCAAAGAATAACACAAACAAAAACAACCAGGACAAAGACAATATAAACAAAGACAATATAAACAAAGATAAAACAAACAAAGACAATATTAACAAAGATAACAGCACTCCGAATAATAGCAAAACAAATGACAATCAGCTAAAGTCAGAACCTGAAAAGGATCAGAAAACAAACTCTGATGTTGAAACAGAAACTGAACTGTTGGAATAAATGTAAACTTAGCTTTTTCAGTGTTTGACTTGATATATCAAGGTATCTTTATATGGACTAATAATCCTGAAAGATACCTTGTTTGTTTTTGTTCCCACGGAAAATCCAGTAGCCCGGCCCTTATTTAATGATTGCAGCAGCCGCCGCAAACGTGTCTGTTGGGACAGTCCCCACCATCCGATTTTCTTGACTGTATGATATTCACACTCTTGAATACGGTTTCCAGCTTATTGTTACCGCAATGAGGACAATTTATCTGATTGTTTTCACGTTCGCTCATTTTAGCCATTATATTGAATTCATTTCCGCATTTAGAACATTTAAGATCATAAAAGGGCATCTTTAACACCTCCCATAAAGTAACTAATAAATTATAACACACCCTTACTTTCTATAAAATGCTTGTCTTAAATAATAATGTGAATAATTAATTTTTTTAGACGGAAAATACTGATGACAGAAATAAAAAGGAGGGTTATATGCATACAGTATGGAAGGGCTCTATAAGCTTCGGACTGGTAAATATTCCGGTTAAAATGTTCACAGCAACAGAGGATAAGGATATAAGGTTTAAATATATACACAAAGAATGCCATACTCCGGTGAAGTATAAAAAGACCTGTCCTGCCTGCAATAAAGATGTTCAACCTGAGGATATCGTTAGAGGCTATGAATACGAGCCGGGAAAATTCGTTATTCTTACTGAGGAGGATTTTGATTCTATAGAGGTCAAAAGTGAAAAAGCAGTTGAAATACTGGATTTTGTGAAGTTGGAAGAGGTTGATCCAATTTATTTTGACAAGACCTATTTTCTGGGGCCTCAGGAAACCGGTGGGAAGGCATATACACTTCTGAGGGAAGCACTCGGCGGAAAACAGCGAATTGCAGTTGCCAAGATAACCATCAGGGATCGTGAATCACTGGCAGTCATAAGAGTATACAATAACGTGCTGGTCCTGGAAACTATTTTCTACCCTGATGAGGTTAGGGATTCGAAACAGGTGCCGGGTGTGCCCGAAAATCTTCAGACAACAAAAGCTGAACTTGATATGGCTAATCAACTGATTGATAATCTGACATCAGCGTTTGAACCGTCGAAATACAGCGACACCTACCGAGAAAGACTCCTTGAAAAAATTAATGCCAAGATTGCGGGTAAGGACTATGTTGTTAAAAAGGAAGCAGATAAAGAGAATATAGTCAGCCTGATGGAGGCTCTGAAACAAAGTATACAGTTATCAAAGGAAAATAAATCGGGTGGCAGAAAGAAAAATGAAGAAGGAGAAGAGAATAAAACCAAGAAAAAGACTGGAAAGATAAAGGAAACCATTAAATCATGAACTGGATTACACCGATGGAACCCGTCAGCATCCCACAGGTTAAGCAGGGAAAAGACTTTGTCCATGAAATTAAATGGGACGGGATCAGAGGAATGGTTTATCTCGAAGCCGGGAGTATGCGAATATTCACAAAGAAGGGGAATGAAAGAACCGAATTTTATCCTGAACTAGACCTTCTGGAGAAGGAATTGGGAACAGGTCAGGTTGTTCTTGACGGAGAGCTTGTGGTTTTAGACGCGACCGGACAGCCCAGTTTTCATAATGTTCTGGTCAGAGAAACAGTAAAGAGTAAACGTAATCTTCAGTATTATCTTAGAAATTATCCGGTTAAGTATATGATGTTCGATATATTGATGAGCAATGGCCAATTACTTACAAACAAGTTTCTGTCTGAAAGAAAGAAGATCCTTGAAGAAGTGGTATCTCCTTTAGTAGCTGCCAGTGATACCTTCTATATATCCCAGGCCTACGATAACGGGGAGGAACTGTATGAATTAATGAAGCAGAAGAATATGGAGGGCATAGTTTCAAAGAAGCTGAACAGTTTTTATCTACCCGGAAAAAAGCATGAGGAATGGTTTAAAACAAAATTTACAAAAAAAATGCTTTGCATAATCGGGGGGATTATATGGAAGGAAAAACTTCCAAATTCCTTGTTGATGGGCGTCAGAACTGGAGAAAGTTCAAAGCTTGTATACATGGGAAGAGCTTCTCTTGGGTTAAAAGGCTCTGATTTGCTGCTTCTCAGGCAGTATAAAAACGATCTTGTGCAGGAGGATTGTCCCTTTGAGCTGGAGGCCATTACAGATGTTAGCAAGTCGGGAATGGAACTGACCTGGACAGTTCCTGCAATAACCTGCTGGGTGGGTTTCCAGGAACTCTCCAATGATGGGGTTTTTCGTCACCCTAAAATACTGGGTTTCACAAATCTACCCGTTAACGAGGCAAATGGAAAGGTGTTGACAGACTAATGAAAACAATTGTTGATATAAAAGTAGAAATTGAAAGCAAAATTATTGATGTGACTAATCCTGACAAGCTCTTTTGGCCTGAGGCCCAAATAACAAAACTTCAGTTTATTGAAACAATGACAACACTTGCACCCTATGTAATAAGGTATGCTAAAAACAGGATGCTTACCTCAATAAGGTATCCCCATGGAATAGGTGATAAGAGCTTTTATCAAAAGGAAAAGCCGGCTAATACACCTGAATGGGTAAAAATAGTTAAATTTAATGATAAAAACTATATTGCCCTTAATTCGGCAGCCACTTTGATCTGGCTGTGCACTCAGGCCGCTCTTGAGCTTCATACCAGCTTTAATGTTCATGAAAAACCCGATAATCCCTCAAGTCTTGTATTCGATCTTGATCCTGATGAAGCAAATACTTTTGAGGAAGTTGCTGAAATAGCTGATAGTATTCATGAAACACTCATAGCCCTTGGGATTACCGCTTTTATAAAAACCTCGGGTGCCACTGGCCTTCAGATTTTTATTCCCACCGGAGCGAGGTACAATTATGATACTGCCAGAACCCTTAACCAGTTCTTTGCAGAATACTTTACCCACAAATTGGGCAATAAGGTTACCATTGAGAGAATGAAGAAGAACCGTGACAGGAAGATATACTTTGACTGGCTGCAGATGTGGCATGGAAAAAGTATGATTACTGCTTATTCAGCCAGAGCTGTAAAAAGCGCTGCAGTTTCGACACCTATAGAATGGGAAGAGCTGGGGAAAATACGGCCTGAGATGTTTACACTTAAGAATATTGCAGCGCGTCTGGAACAAAAAGGCGATTTGTTCGAGCCAATGCTTAGCTGCAATAATAAAAATCAACTTGATGAGGTGCTAAAGCAACTGAACAAATCGAAGTAGTTAATGCCACACTGTACTGTTTTTCCCAAAGGTTGTTTTATTTATTTATTTTGTATAAAATATTTACAGTATGATCTAAAATGGATTAAGCAGGAAAAATTAATAAATAATTAAAGAATTTGACCAAAAACAATGTTACTCTGTATAAATAAGTAACAATGATATTCGTCTCAAAAGAAAAAGGGGGTTATTGAATGGCAGTACTGGTTACCGGCGGGGCCGGATACATAGGCACTCATACTTGTCTGGAACTGATGTCTGCAGGTTATGAGGTTGTCATCGTGGATAATTTGGTTAACAGCAAGGAAATAGCGGTTGAAAGAGTAAAGCAGATCAGTGGAAGGGAAGTAAAGTTTTATAAGATAGATATACTTGACAAACTCGAACTGGAGAATGTGTTCAGAAACGAAAAGATCGATTCCGTCATACACTTTGCAGGGCTTAAGGCAGTCGGTGAATCAGTAGCAATACCGTTAAAATACTACCAAAACAATTTGACAGGAACCTTAATTCTATTGGAATTGATGCAAAAGTATAAAGTGAAGAATTTTGTTTTCAGCTCATCAGCTACGGTTTACGGTGATCCTGTAAGTGTCCCCATAGCGGAGGAGTTTGCCCTATCTGTAACAAATCCATACGGCCGCACAAAACTCATGATTGAAGAAATATTACAAGATCTTCATCACTCCGATATGTCATGGAACATAGCGCTTCTGAGATATTTCAACCCCATAGGGGCTCACATCAGCGGCCTGATCGGAGAAGACCCCAATGGGATTCCTAATAATCTGGTACCTTATATAGCACAGGTTGCTGTGGGTAAGCATCAAGAAGTAAAAGTTTTCGGAAATGACTATTCCACAATTGACGGAACCGGAGTAAGAGATTACATACACGTTGTTGATTTGGCTAAAGGCCATGTCAAGGCAATTGAAAAACTAACAAACGAACACATCGGAATAAAACCTTACAATTTGGGTACCGGTAAAGGGTATTCAGTGCTTGAAGTGATACAGGCTTTTTCAAAGGCCTGCGGTAAAGACATTCCATACAAAATTGTCGGGAGAAGGCCGGGAGATATAGCAGCCTGCTATGCAAAAACAGATAGAGCACAAGCTGAACTGGGCTGGACCGCCGAAAAGGATATTGATGAAATGTGCAGAGATTCATGGAGATGGCAGTCACAAAACCCTGAAGGATATAAATAGTTATTCACACAATTAATCAAAAAATTAGGGGGGTAATTTACATGCAAAATAAGACTACTTTAGTAATAATGGCAGCCGGAATGGGAAGCAGATATGGTGGTTTAAAACAGATTGACCCTGTCGGACCAAATGGAGAAATAATTATGGAGTACTCCATATATGATGCTATAAGAGCCGGCTTCAGTAAAGTTGTATTCATTATTAAAAAAGAAATAGAGGAAACTTTCAGGGAAGTAATAGGCAAGAAAATTGAGGGTTTAATCGATGTTGAATATGTTTATCAAAACATCGATAATTTACCAAAAGGATTTTCTGTTCCTGACGGCAGGGTTAAGCCCTGGGGAACAGGACATGCTGTTCTCAGTGCTAAAGCAGCGGTAAAAACTCCTTTTGCAGTAATAAATGCTGATGATTTTTATGGTGCCCATACCTATAAGCTACTTAATGATTTTCTTGCAAGCAGTCAGGACGCTTCAGACAAGTATAATTACTGTATGGTTGGTTTTATACTGGAAAATACACTGACAGAAAACGGGCATGTTGCAAGGGGCGTATGTAATGTTGACGCCAAGGGAAATCTTGTGGACATTCACGAAAGAACTAAAATAATGAAGTTTGGTGAAGAGACTAAATACACCGAGGATGATAGAAACTGGATCACGATACCGAAGGGAAATATAGTTTCGATGAACACCTGGGGGTTTAATACCAGCTTGTTCAATGAGCTTGAGGAGCAGTTCCCTGTATTCCTTGAAAATAATAGGAGTAACATATTAAAGGCAGAATTTTTTCTCCCGACTGTTGTAGACAACCTGATAAAATCAGGTAAGGCCGATGTGAGAGTACTTTCCACCACTGATAAGTGGTATGGCGTAACCTACCAGGAAGATAAACCGACAGTTAAAAAGTCTATCAACGACATGGTTCAGGAAGGCAGGTATCCCCAAAGACTGTGGGAGGGAATTAGCATAGGGAAATAATTGATTGGGGACTTGATTACCAGGCTGATACATTACTTCATAAAAATTATATATTGAATAATGGTAATGTATGTAATATAATGTAAAATATTAAAATACCTGTTAAGTGAGGGGCGATACAATGTATAATGACAAAACCTTGGTTTGCAAGGAATGTGGTGAGGATTTTACTTTTTCAGCCGGTGAACAAGAATTTTATGCTGAAAAGGGTTTCCAAAATGAACCAACACGTTGCAAGGCATGCAGAAGTAAAAGAGAGCATTCAACTAAGAAAGAGTTATATGATGCGATATGTGCTGAGTGCGGGCAAACTACAAGGGTGCCTTTTAAGCCACATTTGGACAAACCAGTGTATTGCAGCAAATGTTATTCAAGTAAAAAATAATATTTGAATATATTATTAAGTTCTTACGAGTAGGCTGACTGTTTTTAGTCAACCTACTTTTTTTAGTATGTTGGATGAATTCCTTTCTTCTCCATTGTTGTTCTTGGGAAATAGTTGAAGGCATATAATTTAATAAAAAAATGTTAATTACTAATAATAGATTATCTAGAGGACTTTTGAAAGGGATAAAGTATTCCACAGGCAAAATTCTTGATAATATCAGTTATGAACAGGGTTATACACATTATCCACAGAAAACTATACACAAAACACCTGTTTTGTTGAAGAATTGTGCAAAAATGTTATATTAATTGCCAAATCCATTATTTAAGGTTTAATAAAAAATTATGGGATATTAATATAAAATCATTGCCTAATTTTGAAGGATTTTGTCCTGTTAGTGTAGAATTATATCAATCTAAACAAGTACCATTTTAGTAAATGCTCTAAACATGATTACACAAAAACTCAGAGAGGGGCTGTTATTATGAAGATAATTATTACTGGAAAAAATATCGATGTTACCGAAGGTCTTAAAGAAAGGGTAACAAAGAAAATTAACAAACTAGATAAATTTTTTACAAATGAAACAGAAGCACATGTTACATTGAGTGTACAGAGGACCAGACAAATTGTTGAAGTTACTATACCATTTAATGGGATAGTATTCAGGGCGGAAGAATCAAACGAAGATATGTATTCTTCAATAGACAAAACTGTAGACCTTCTTGAAAGACAAATCAGGAAAAACAAAACAAGGCTAGAAAGAAGGCTTCATGAGCATGATTTCAGGTTTGAAAATGTTAAATTTACCGAAGAAATCACAGAAGAGAAAGATTTCAAGATTGTTAGATCAAAGAGATTTGCAGTCAAACCCATGGATGTTGAGGAAGCTATACTTCAAATGAATCTGCTGGGTCATGAATTCTTTATGTTCTATAATGCAGACAGCAGACAGGTAAATGTTGTTTATAAGCGTAAGGATGGGAACTATGGATTGATTGAGCCGGAGTTCTAGTACTTGTTAATTATTTATAAGTTTATAAAAGCTCCTTTTCCTTTTATTTTATTAGGAAAGGAGCTTTTCGTTTTGTAATCGACAAAATGTATTGTTATTTTAGCTGTATTATATTAAAGTAAAACTAATTATAGTAATTTAAGAAGTAATAATGTGCTAAATTGGAGTAGATTTAACCAGTAGCAATTGACTTTATATTCACTAAAGTAATATAATAACTACAAATTTGATTCAATAATATGTATTCTATGGGAGAAAATAAAATATGATGGCTAAAACTTCTTATGGTATTACCGTAGCTCATAGAAGAAACTTGAACAGAGGGGATGGGTTTTTTTGGTGCCTGGCTCAGGAGTGGCTGATGTTTATAACATTTGGAATGCTGCTTCTAAAATCCGTTGTACTCATGGGATTTGTAAACAGCGATAATCAATCGTTAATTGATATGTCTCGGGGATTAAGAAACATAAAATACATGTCAATATGCGTTGCATTTTTATTGGTTGTTTTATCCCTTAGCTATCTGGCTAAGAATAAGGGAAGGCTCTGGCTTTTACTCATTCTGAATTTTTTATGCTCTTTTTTATTTTCCTTTGATGCCGTATATATCCGGGCCAGCGGCAATTTCCTTTCTACCCAGCTCCTGCGGCAAACGGGTAATCTGAACAATCTGTGGGATAGTATATTTGCAATGTTCAGGCCCTGTGATATTGTTTTCTACTTTGATATTCCAATTATCGCAGTTCTATTGATAATAACAAGAAATATGGTTTATTATTCATCTCCGTTATTTACGAGCCTTAAAGCCAGATTGATTGCATTTTTTACCATTGCTATTCTATCGATGGGATACATAACTGCAAACCATATAATAATTGACATATACGGCAACGACAAAAATGACTATATTTTTTATACTCATTGGAATCCTGCTCAGACCATCAGTAACACTTCTCCTATGGGGTATCATGTGTACGACTGCTATGTGTTTTTCTCAGACTTCAAGCCTTACAAGATATCTGATAAAGACAGGAACGCGATTCAGAACTGGATAGACGCTAAAAATGAAAAGTTACCTCCCAACAGCTATAAAGGTATTTATAAAGGAAAAAACCTTTTGATTTTGCAGGTGGAATCTCTTGAGAATTTCGTCATCGGACAATCAGTTGATGGGCAGGAGGTAACACCGACACTTAACAAACTATTATCAAACAGTTTGTACTTTAATAACTATTATACTCAGATAAATGAGGGAACCAGCTCAGATGCCGACTTGATGACAAATACATCGGTATTTCCAGTTAGAAAGGGCAGTACCTTTTTCAGGTTTCCTTATACCACCTACAATTCACTGCCTGTAATGATGGAAAAGCATGGCTATACTACAACGGCCATTCATCCTGATAACGGAGAGTACTGGAACTGGATGGAGGCTCTGGATAATATGGGTTTCCAGCAGTGTATAGACTCCAAAAGCTTTAAAATGGATGAGGTAATTTTTTTGGGATTAAGTGATGGGTCTTTTCTAAGACAGGTAAAGGACACAGTGATTAACCAGAAAGCGCCTTTTTACAGTTTTATGGTCACATTAACCAGCCATTCACCCTTCGAGATGCCATTGAGGCATCAAAAGCTGAAGCTGACGGGCCAACTGGCTGACAGCCGACTTGGGGGCTACTTCCAGAGTATAAATTATACAGACAGGTGTATCGGAACCTTTATTGAAGAACTAGAAAAGTCGGGAGTACTTGATAACACTGTGTTAGTAATATATGGAGACCATGATTCGGTACATAAATACTTTAAGGACGAAATACAAAGTATACAGCCGTCTCAGCAGTGGTGGCTGGAGAACGATAAAAGAATTCCTTTGATTATATACAGTAAGGGGCAGCAGGCCCAGACAATCCATACAACAGGCGGACAAATCGACCTTATGCCTACACTTCTATACCTTTTTGGAGTAGATGAAAGTGAATATGAGTCTACTGTATTCGGAAGGAATCTGTTAAACACGAAAGAGGACTATGTGGTACTGTCAAATGGTGAACTCCGGGGCAAAATCGATGGAGCAAAAAAGGAAGAAATGCTAAAAGGGCTGGAGTATGCCGATATGGCCATAAGATCAGACTTTTTTAAGAATAATTAGCGGGCAAAGACAGAGTAATTATAACACCACTAAACAGCTTTGAACAAATTTTTGAAGAAAGATTGGGGATAATATTCCTGGATTGATTCGTTAATCATATGTAGGAAGGAGCCTGATGTTGAGAAATATTGTTTTAATTGGTATGCCTAGCGCCGGAAAAAGTACGGTTGGTGTTATAATAGCTAAGAATTTCGGGATGAATTTTGTGGATACTGATGTTCTGATTCAAACCCAGCAAGGGAAGCTTTTACAGGAGATTCTTAATAATGAAGGCTCAGGGGCCTTTCTTGAAATTGAAGAGAAGGCAATTTTATCTCTGAACTGTACTAACACAGTTATTGCTACTGGCGGAAGTGTAGTTTACAGCGGAAAAGCCATGGAGCATCTTAAGAAAAACGGTATTGTTATTTATCTTCATATAGATATGGAAACAGTAAATAAAAGGCTTAGGAATCTAAAGACCAGAGGAGTGGTTCTTGAAAAAGGCCAGACCCTTGTAGATCTTTACAGAGAGAGGGCCCCCTTATATGAAAAATATGCCGATATTAAGCTGGAATGCTCCAATAACTCTATCGAGGATACCCTTGCGGCTGTTCATAACAAACTGGCTTCCTTGTAATGAAACTAAAAATGAAATATAATAAAAGAACAACTAAGCTGCTTGGTTGTTTTTTTTGTATTTTGAGAGGGGTTAATACTGACGGAGGATTGAAATGAGTTTATTAGACGGGTTAAATAAGGAACAAAAAACAGCAGTGCTTCACAATGAAGGACCGCTTTTGATACTGGCAGGTGCAGGCTCGGGTAAAACAAGAGTTCTTACAAACAGAATAGCGTACCTGATAAAGGAACAAGGGGTTTTCCCATCAAATATATTGGCAATTACCTTTACAAATAAAGCTGCAAGAGAGATGAGAGAAAGAATTGACAATCTCATTGGAGACCTTAGCAACGACATGTGGGTAGGTACCTTTCACTCCATATGTATAAGGATATTGAGGAGAGATATTGAAAAGCTGGGGTATGACAGGAGCTTCGTTATTTATGATACACTGGATCAACAGGTTGTAATTAAGGAGTGTATCAAAGAACTGAACATAAATGAAAAGAACTTTCCCCCAAAATCCGTTCTTGAAAATATAGGGAAACAGAAAAATGAACTAATTGATGCTGCACACTTTGAAAAGTTGTACGCTTCGGATTTTCGTCTGGGTAAAATCGCAAAACTTTACACTCTGTATCAGAAAAAGCTTAAGAGCAATAATGCCTTGGATTTTGATGATATCATAATGTACACCATAAAGCTTTTTAAGGAGTATCCTGAGGTATTAAATTTTTACCAGAGGAAGTTTAGATATATACTGGTGGATGAGTATCAAGATACCAATACAGCACAGTACATGCTGGTTAGAAATCTTTCTGAGGCCCACGGAAATCTTTGTGTAGTCGGTGATGATGATCAGGGAATTTACAGCTGGAGAGGTGCAAATATAAGAAATATTCTGGATTTTGAAAAGGACTTTAAAGGCTGTAAAACTGTAAAGCTCGAGCAGAACTACAGATCAACCCAAACTATTTTGGATGCTGCAAACCATGTCATCAAGAACAATACCGGCAGAAAGTGTAAAAGCCTGTGGACAGACAACAAGGGTGGCAATAAGATAGTCATGTGCGAGAATGATAACGAACATGAGGAAGCACTTTTCACCGCAAGAGAAATCCAGAGGCTTATAAAAGATGAAGGGCGCAAGTTCAAAGATTTTGCTGTACTATACAGAATAAATGCCCAATCCCGTGTACTTGAAGAAATGTTTATGCGGGAGGGTCTTCCTTATAAAATTGTCGGAGGTCAGAAGTTCTATGACAGGAAGGAAATAAAGGATATTATTGCTTACCTCAGGCTTATACAGAATCCCGCCGATAATGTCAGCTTAAAGAGGGTTATAAATGTTCCAAAGCGGGGAATAGGTGATGCTACGGTAGAAACAGCAGAAGATCTGGCTTTTGAAAGCGGAGTCTCCATATTTTCTATTATATCAGCTGCCGATGAATGCCCTGCCTTAAAAAGAGCTGCAAATAAGCTGAACAATTTTGCTACGATGATTCTGAAGCTCAGAACCATGAAGGAAAATATGGGTATTGCAGATTTGCTTGAAATGGTAGTTGATGATACCGGAATTTTAAGGGAGTATGAAATTGAAAATACCGTTGAGTCACAATCAAGAATTGAAAACATAAAAGAATTGAAATCCGTTGCAATAGAGTTTGAAAAGCAGAGTGAAGACAACAGCCTGGAGGAATTCCTGGCGCACATATCCCTTGTGTCCGATCTGGACAATCTGGAGGAGGAACAGGACTATGTTGTACTGATGACAATGCACAGCGCCAAAGGCCTTGAGTTTCCTGTTGTCTTCATTCCGGGTATGGAGGAGGGCGTTTTCCCTGGTTATAGAGCAATAACAGAGGGGCCTGATCAACTGGAGGAGGAAAGACGACTTTGCTACGTAGGCATAACCCGTGCCAGAGAAAAACTGTATTTATCAAACGCCCGGTTTAGAACCCTTTTCGGTAACTCTAGCTATAACAAACCCTCCAGATTTCTTTCCGAGATTCCTGAGGAATTGGTAGAGTACCCGTTTGGTTCAGCAGGAAGTACATCAAGGCAGCAAAAGGAACCAACTGGTTGGACTAAAGCTCAAACTTGGAGTTCAAATCAAACTTGGAGTTCAAATCAAACTTCGAGTTCAAATCGAAGCTGGGCTTCCGGTTCGACTAAGGGGCGGAATACGTCTGAGTCGTCAGAAACAGGGCTTCCATGGGAGAACAGAGCCTCAGCCAGTTCCGGTCAGGATAAGCCCAAGGCAGCCGGAACAGGCTCGTTAAAGGATTTACTTAACTCAAACCTTGTATCCCGGGGCTTCGGAGGAAATTCAGGCTCCGGCAGCAATCCCTTTGGACAAAGTTCTTCTTCGGGCAGTTTATTTGGTAAAGGGGTTCACGAAAAGTCAACTGTTAAGGGAATGGGAGCGGTAGCGTCTTCAGGAGCAGGATCAGCGCATTTTAGTGTAGGAGAAAAGGTAGAACACAAAAAATTCGGAAAGGGTACAATAACCAAGGCAACTGCCGATAATGGGGATCAGATGTTGGAGATTCAGTTTGAGGGGTCAGGAATGAAAAGGCTTATGGCCTCCATGGCAAATTTAAAGAAGGTATAGCACGGTAGGTCTGCTATACTGAAAGTTTGGATAGCAGAAATAAGTAAAAAAAGATAAAATATGTTTTATAAAAAGTTTTAGAAAAAAATTCTAATTTTCTAAAACTTTTTTTATTTAAGTGTGTATATATAATCATGGCACAAGAAAAGGTGGGGATAAGCTAATTGGAGGTTTCAGATTTAAATATATTTAAAGAATATAAAAAAAACACTAGAAGAGGTCTGGAACTTGTTTATGAAAGATATAGAAAGTATGTCTATTCAATTGCCTATCACTATTCAGGAAACAAGGAGGATGCTCTGGATATTACCCAGGAAGTGTTCATTGCTGTATTTAAAGCCTTCGGAAGCTTTAAGGAGCAGTATTCGATCCTTCCCTGGATAAAGAAAATCACAGTAAATAAGTGCTTGAATTATCTTAGAAGCCGTAAGGAGAGTATTTCTTTGAATCAGACTACCGAAGGTGGAGATGAACTTCAGGATATTATCAGTTCAAATGCTACTACTGAAGCTTCAATTGTCTGCAAAGATACGAAGAAAGCTTTGGAAGATGCTATAAAGAAGCTTCCGGATAAACAGAGGATGGCTATTTTACTAAGGCATATGAAACAGATGAAGTATGATGAGATAGCCGGAACGATGAAGCTTCCTGCTGGAACTGTTAAAACGCTTATACATAACGGAAGAGCAACACTTAAGGACAATTTGATTAAACAGGGCGTTTGGGAGGTTTAGTATGATTCAGAAAATTGACAGGGACAACAGTATAGAAGAAAAGTGCGGCAAAATGGACACTGCGTTACTGCAGGATTACCTTGAGGGGACAATAGATCCCATTGAAAAGATCATTGTAGAAGGTCACTTATCTGAATGCAGGGCTTGCAGAAGAGAACTTTCCGAGCTGAAGCTTATGTTATGGGAGCTTGGAAACAAGAGTAACTATGAGGTTGAATACCCTGAGGAACTGAACGGAATGTCGGAAGGCTTAATTAACAGGGTTCTGGGCATAGAAGAAAAGGGTATAGCCAGAAAAGTCGTTGACATCCAGTTGAACAACTTAAGGCAATCAACAAAGATTATTGAATATATTCCAGGGGCCAAGCAGACTCCCGAAATAATGAAAAAAGCCTCAAAAGGTCTATCTAAGGGGATAGCCAGAGGAGTTAAAAAGGGAATAAAAAAGATTGTGGCTTCAAAGTAAAAACTTTGATAGGAGGCTTAAATGCTGATTTTATATATTTTAGGTCAGATATTCCTGGTTCTGCTTCTGATTCTGTTATTAATACTGATGGCTGTTTTAGTGATACCCTTCAGATACTACTTTATCGGTGAAAAGCTGGAGGATTCCTGGTTTGATTTTCAGGTATCCTGGCTATTCGGAGGGGTTAAATTACATACTAATTACCATTCTGAAAGCATTTCCTCAACCATTGGAATATTTGGGGTACATCGGAATATAACAGGAAAGTCAGAAAATGAAAAGAAACCTAAACACGAAGATAAGCAGGACAAAGGAAATAAGTCCCGAAGTAAATCCAAGTATAGCTATTTTACTCGTGAAATATTGGAAAAAGCATTACAATGTATTTTAAAACTACTAAATTATTGCATGCCGGCCAAATTTGAGCTTTACGCCAAAGTAGGCTTCGAAGACCCTATGTATACAGGCCTCTTGTGTGGGTTAAATGGAACTGGTTATGCAATTTTAGATAAATTTAATATCCGTATTCAAACATGTTTTGATGAGGATGAGCTAAAAGGCAATCTAACCATAGCGGGAAGAATTCAAATATTCTATCTATTACTAGTTGCGATAGAGTTTTTGATAACCAAGCCTTTTAGAACTATTTTCACTAAAAACCTAAAAATAAAAATAAAAAGGAGATTAAGAAGATGGCAAATTTTGACTTTAAAGAGAACGCAGGAGTGATTTTCGATAAGTTGGAAAACTTTCTAAAAACCAAAACAGTTGTAGGTGAGCCCATAACAATTGGCGAAACCACATTAGTACCGTTTATAAATATATCCTTCGGTATGGGTATTGGGGGTGGCAACGGTACAGATGAAAAAGGCAATGGAGGTGTAGGCAGTGGAGGAGGTTCCGGAGCAAGGATAGCACCTACAGCAGTATTAGTTATCCGGAACGACAAGGTTGAACTTCTGCCAATAAAGAAATCCGGAGGCCTGGATAAGCTGGTGGATATGGTTCCGGGTATTATAGAAAAGATCAATGAGAAAAAGGAAGAGAAAGAAGTTGAACAAAATATAGAAGAGTAAGTTATCTATAAATCACGGCTGTCGGTATTATTCCGGCAGCTTTTTTTTGTACGGAAAAATATTAATCTATTCTCTACAAAAATTATTTATCTATTCTCTCAATGCTATTGACTGTTATAATAAAATAAACTATAATAGTTATAATTTATTGATTTACCAATTTATCACTTTAATTTAGTAAAGTATATAATTGGTGAGACCGTAATACTTATACACTATTAATTTATTTTGTGAGGTAATTATGTCAAAGTGGAAAATATATACTCCTGATGGGGTGCAGGATATCCTGTTTGATGAATGCTATGCCAAAAGAGAAATGGAAAGCCGTATCCGTAAAACCTTTAGATCCTATGGCTTTTATGAAATAGAAACACCCACCATTGAATTCTATGATGTTTTTTCGACCGAGATTGAATCCTTTCCCCAGGAGGCAATGGTAAAATTCTTTGATCAAAAAGGGCGTATACTGGTGCTTAGACCTGATATTACAGTTCCGGTTGCCCGAATCACAGCTACTAAAAATCGTGATGTTCAGCTTCCAATAAAATATTCTTATATAGGTAACGTTTTCAGATTTAACGAGGTTGGAGGAGGACGCCAGAATGAGTTTACCCAGGTTGGTGTCGAACTGCTGGGAGATTCCTCCTGTGAAAGTGATGCCGAGATTATTGCTGTAGCCATAAACACATTAAAGGCGGCCGGACTTGAAAATTTTCAAATAGATATAGGTCAGGTTGAGTTTTTTAACGGACTTGCTGAGGAAGCCGGTCTGTCTGAAAAAGATATATCCAGAATATCAAAACTGATTGATAGGAAGGATTACGTTGGCGTAGAAGAAATAGTAAATCAGTACAATATGCCTACCGAATTAAGAGAGCTGATATTAAAGTTGCCAGGATTATTTGGATCATTGGACGTTATAGAAAAGCTAAAAAAGATAACCAGGAACAAGAGAAGTCTTGCTGCCCTTGAAAATATTGAAGAAGTAATAAATATTCTTGGAGACTATGGATTTACTAAATACATATCAATTGACCTTGGTATGCTTAAGGGACCTGATTATGATACAGGAATAATATTCAGAGGCTTTACCTTCGGTGTAGGCTTTCCAATACTTTCTGGAGGCAGATATGACAGTCTTACTTCAACCTTCGGTAAGGAATGTCCTGCCATTGGGTTTTCAATAGGAATAAATATGCTTATGATGGCTCTCGGTAAAACCCTTTTATCGAAAGACAAACCCGGTGTGGATTCTTTGATCTGCTATAAAAAAACCAACAGAAAGAACGCCATTGAGATAGCAGAGACTCTCAGGCAACAGGATATGAATATTGAAACAATGATGTTAACCGAAGGGATTGAAAAGGGGCTTGAATACGCCCGGTCAAAGCAGATAGGAGGCATTATCTTTATTGATGATGGTGGAATGATAAAGGTCCATGACTTAGTTAACAATACTGTCAATGAGACCAGTATTGAGAATTTACTACGTAAATAAGTGAAGGGTGAAGAGGGAATATGAGGTATTTAACTATTGCACTTTCTAAAGGAAGACTTACAGAAATGTCAGTTGAGCTGTTTGAAGCTATTGGAATTGATTGTTCCGAATTAAAGTCGTCCACAAGAAAGCTGATATTGTCAGATGAAAAAAATAAGATTAAATTCTTTCTAGCGAAGCCTGCAGATGTTCCTACATATGTAGAATACGGAGCTGCTGATATAGGTATTGTCGGTAAGGACACCATTCTTGAAGAGGGCAGGAATCTTTACGAGGTTCTGGATCTGGGCTTTGCCGCCTGCAAAATGGCATTGGCCGGACCGGCTGAGCTTCAGGGGAGAATAGACGAACTAACAATAAAAAGAGTCGGGACTAAGTATCCCAACATTGCCAGAAATTATTTTGAAAAGACCAGACGAGAGAGCGTTGAAATAATAAAGCTGAACGGGTCGGTTGAACTTGCTCCTCTTGTGGGCTTGTCAGAAGTAATAGTTGATCTCGTGGAAAGCGGAAGAACCTTAAAGGAGAACGGGCTTGTAGTGTTGGATACCATTTCGGATATCAGTGCTAGAATGGTTGTAAACAGAGTGAGTATGAAAATGGAGAATGAGAGAATACAGAGGATAATTGACGGAGTACGTGAACAGCTGCTATTAAAACGTTAGTGTCATAATAGTTGATATGCTACTACATGTCTTTTCATTACATTTTGTGGCCGCTATGCGGCTCAAAGCCGCTAAAGCGGCTTAGGAGGTTAATATGATAAACATTTTAGATCTGACAAGGGATGAAAATGGCCTGAAAGCCAATGAGCTATATAAGAAACTTACACAGAGAACCAAATCACAGGATGGGTCAAGCATAATAAAAATTGTTGCTGAAATTATCGAAAATGTTAGCTTGAATGGAGACAATGCCCTCAGAGAATACACTAGGAAATTTGACCAGACTGAAATAAAGGAGATTACTGTATCTGCTGAAGAAATATCTGAGGCTTATAAGAAAATTGACCCTGAACTGCTGGAAACTATTAAAAGAGCCAAGCAGAATATTCAGAGCTTCCATGAAAAACAGCTTCAAAACAGCTGGATTAATCCTTCAGAAGATGGTACCGTCCTGGGACAGCTAGTAAGACCCCTGGAAAGGGTGGGCTTGTATGTACCAGGTGGCACTGCTCCCCTGATATCATCAGTGCTTATGACAGCTGTCCCGGCGAAAGTTGCCGGTGTAAAAACCATGATTATGTGTACACCGCCGTCAAAGGATGGCAGTGTACATCCCGCCATGCTGGTCGCAGCCAGAGAAGCCGGAATAGATATGGTTTTTAGAGTTGGCGGAGCTCAGGCTATTGCTGCAATGGCATATGGCACTGAATCAGTTCCGGCTGTGGATAAAATATGCGGGCCTGGAAATGTATATGTGGCAACAGCTAAGCGTCTTATATTCGGGGATTGTGATATAGATATGTTCGCAGGTCCCAGTGAGATTCTTGTCATAGCAGATTCAACGGCAAAGCCGGAGTATGTGGCGGCTGATCTGCTTTCTCAGGCTGAACACGACAAATTGGCTTCCTCAGTACTTATTACAAATGAACCGAAGCTTATTGAACAGGTAGTATTACAATTAGAAAAGCAGTTTGCATCCTTAAGCAGGGGCTCAATAACCGAGAAATCACTTAAGGATTTTGGATATGCCATACTGGTTGACAGTATTGACAAGGCCATAGAAGTGTCAAACAACATTGTTCCGGAGCACCTGGAAATATGTGTGGAGGAACCCATGAGCCTGCTGGGAGGGATAAAAAACGCCGGAGCAATATTTGTTGGAAACTATTCTCCTGAGCCCCTTGGAGATTATATGGCAGGGCCCAGCCATGTTTTGCCCACCAGCGGCACTGCCAGGTTTTCTTCACCGGTTAATGTAGATCAGTTCTTAAAGAAATCCAGCCTTATTTACTACAACAGGTCAGCCCTTGAAAAAACCAGTGGGGACATAATAAGATTTGCCGAGGCAGAGCTGCTGGATGCCCATGCAAATGCTATCAAGGTGAGATTTGGAAAGTGATTGGTTAGGAAGTTGTTAACTAGAAGTTGTTAGTTAGCAGTGAATAGTTATATTTGTGTACGCCCTATAGCGTAGATGGGAGGCATTATGATTGAAGAATTAATAAGACCTGAGATACGGTCTTTTATACCATATGATGCAAATCAGCAGCCGTACAAAATAAAGCTGGATGCAAACGAAAGCCCTTACAACATGCCATTAAAGGCCAGACAAAAGCTGGCAGAATTTATTTTGAACAACCCGGAACTGAATCTTTATCCCGATACCGATTCCATAAAGCTCAGGAAAGCTCTTTCGGAACATTGGAATGTGGATTACAAAAATATAATTGTAGGTACAGGTTCGGACCAGTTGATTCAAATACTGGCAAACGTATTTGTAGGCCCCGGCGACAAAGTATTATACCCTGCTCCTTCTTTCGGGATGTATGCAGATTCCTGTATTATTGCAGGAGGAACCCCAGTCAAGTATATTCTTAAACCGGAAAACAGGTTTGAATATTCAAAGCAGACTATATTTGAAGCCTATGACAGAGAAAAGCCGAAGCTTATATATATTTGCAATCCCAACAACCCCACAGGGAATCTGATGCCAAAGGAAGATGTACTTGAGGTGGTAAGCTACTGTAAAAACTCTGTGGTTATTGTAGATGAAGCATATGCTGAATTTTGCGATTCGACTGTAATACCATATATAAAAGAATATGAAAATCTTATTGTTCTGAGAACCTTCTCAAAGGCCTATGGACTGGCCGGAATAAGATGCGGCTATTCTATCGCCGATACAAGCCTGACAAGGGCGGTTAATCTTGCACGGGCCCCATATAATATCAGTTCGCTGTCACAATATGCAGCTCAATTGGTTTTAGAGGAAAAGGAGGAGATTCGCAAAAATATCTCCTGCCTTGTTGAAGAGAGAAAACGGTTATCAGAGGAACTTGAAAAAATACAGGGTATTGAAGTTTTCAAATCCTACTCAAACTTTATATTGGTAAGAGTTAAAGATTGCAGGGAAGTATATAAAAAACTATGTGAAAAAGGCATTTTTCTGAGAATTTTCGGTTCCTCACCATTATTGGAAAACTGTTTGAGGATAAGCGTAGGTACTCCCCAACAAAATACCATACTGCTTGATGAACTTGCCACTATCTGTTATAATTAAATCGAACATTTTATTAAAAATATTAAAAATAGTTCGGGATTATTCAACTATTTTGAGCAGGTGAAAATGATGAACGGGGGGATACCTTTTGAGAGATGGTTTTGTTAACAGAAATACAAAAGAAACCCAGATCAAGCTTCAAATCAACATTGATGGTAAGGGAGACTGCACGGCCAACACCGGAATAGGGTTTTTTGATCACATGCTTGTGTTGTTTACAAAGCACGGACTTATGGATGCTACATTTGAAGTAAACGGAGATTTGCATGTAGATGCCCATCATACCGTGGAAGATACCGGAATAGCCCTGGGACTGGCAATACGACAGGCTCTGGGAGATAAAAAGTCTATAAAACGATATGGTACGGCTTTTGTTCCTATGGATGAATCTCTGGTTCAGGTCTCTCTGGATTTAAGCGACAGACCTTTTCTCGTATTTGATGCCGTCATGACTCAACAGATGGTAGGACAGATGGATACTCAACTGGTGGAGGAATTCTTTAGAGCTGTCGCCTTCAACGCCGGTATTACCCTTCACATCAAGCTTTTACATGGCAGCAACTGCCACCACATTATTGAAGCCATGTTTAAAGCCTTTGGCAGAGCTCTTGATGAAGCTACAAAAATTGATACCAGAATAGTTGGAGTTATGTCAACGAAAGGGACTTTATAATAATGTTTTTATGAATTATTAAGTAATACTTGATTCTTAAGTAGAGAATCAGAGTATTATTTAATTATTTCTAAATAAATTTTACTAATTATAGTGATTAGGGCATAAGCCGCTATGGAGTTGGAGGATACCATGCTAATTAACAACACTGATTTTATCAAACTGCCTGTTTTTATAAAGGGTAAGGTTAGAAATGTTTATGATCTTGGAAATGAACTGCTGATAGTTGTAACTGACAGAATATCCGCATTTGATGTTGTTTTTTCGGAATTGATACCAAACAAGGGAAAGGTGCTTAACAGCATATCTGCATTCTGGTTTGAATATACACGCGATGTGATTGGTAATCATGTAATTACTACAGATGTAAGCAAATACCCTGCAGGGCTTTCTGAATTCAAGGAAGAACTGGAAGGCAGATCAATGCTTGTAAAGAAGATAGAAATGTTGCCGGCTGAATGTATAGTAAGAGGTTACCTTGAGGGCTCAGGACTAAAAGAGTATCAACAGACCGGTTCCATTTGCGGAATAAAGCTGCCTGCCGGACTTAAACAGGGCGACAAGCTGACTGAACCAATTTTTACACCATCCACAAAAGAGTCCGAAGGACATGATATAAATGTATCCTTTGAAGTACTTTGTGAAAAGATAGGCAGCGAAATGGCAAACAAACTTAAGGACGCAAGTATAGCCCTCTACAAGAAGGCGAGCAAGCATGCTGAAAGTAAAGGCTTGATACTGGCCGATACGAAATTCGAGTTCGGTATATCGGACGGAGAGCTTGTAGTGGGAGATGAGATGTTTACTCCCGATTCCTCAAGATTCTGGGCTATGGACGAATATGAACCGGGCAGAGCTCAAAAGAGCTTTGACAAGCAGTATCTCAGAGAATACCTTGAGAGCCTCACCTGGGACAAACAGCCCCCGGCGCCTGCTTTACCTGAGGAAGTAATTAAAAAGACCGAAGCAAAATACATCGAGGCTTATGAGAGAATTACCGGAAAAAAGTTTGACAAGTAGAGCTAATCTTATAAGCCTGCAACACGGAATGGAGAATACTTATGATTGCTATAATAGATTATGGTGTCGGAAACCTTGCCAGTGTAAATAAAGCATTTAGTTTTATTGGGGTTGAATCTGTTATTACCTCCGATCCGGAAGTAATACTCGCTGCCGACAAGGTAGTCCTTCCGGGCGTGGGGGCTTTTGCAGATGCCATGGACAGCCTGAAAAAGACAAATATGATATCGGTAATAAAAAAGGTTGCCGAAAAAGGCACTCCTCTGCTGGGCATCTGCCTTGGAATGCAGTTGCTTTTCGATTACAGTACCGAGGGCGGGGAAATGGTCCCCGGCCTCGGTTTACTTAAAGGTAGCGTTAAACAATTTCCTCTGGATATGGGACTGAAGGTTCCTCACATGGGGTGGAACAGCTTGTGTATAAAGCAGAGTGACGGTATTTTTAATGGAATACAAGAAAACAGCTATGTATATTTTGTCCATTCCTATTATCTGACTGCAGCCGACGCAGATGATGTTGCTGCTACCTGCAGTTATGGTATAACCTACGACGCAGCAGTAGCCAGAGAAAATATCATGGGGACACAGTTTCACCCTGAAAAAAGCGGTGATGTTGGTCTTAGAATACTTGGCAATTTTGCTGCACTGTAAACAATTCATTTGCGAATAATTTGTACGAAATGGGGGCAGGGACATACATGATAATATATCCTGCAATTGATATAATAAACGGAAAATGTGTAAGGCTTCAACAGGGAAGTTACAGTGATGTAACGGTATTCGGAGACAGTCCGGTGGAGATGGCTCTTAAATGGGAAGGTCAGGGAGCTCAGTATCTGCATGTTGTTGACCTTGATGCGGCCCGATCCGGCAATACCGAGAATCATGAAATTATAAAGCAGATTGCCAGAACTCTTAAAATTCCTGTACAGGTGGGCGGAGGAATCAGAAGTCTTGAAACTATAGAAGATCTTGTTTCAGGGGGGCTGAGCAGAGTAATACTGGGAACCTCGGCGGTAAATAATCAGGAAATGCTTAAGTCGGCATTAAAGGAATATAAGGAAAAGATAGTTGTAGGAATAGATGCAAAGGACGGAATGGTTGCCATACACGGTTGGGAACAGACCAGTGACCTTACTGCAATAGCCTTTGCCAAAAAAGTAGAGGACCTTGGTGCAAAAACGGTAATATATACCGATATCTCAAGAGATGGCATGTTAAAGGGCCCCAATCTTGCAGCTATGAGTGAGATGGCAAAAGCTGTCGGGATTGATGTAATAGCTTCGGGTGGTGTCAGCTGCCTTAGGGATATTACAGACCTGAAGACCACCGGTGTCAGTGGTGTTATTGTAGGTAAGGCATTATATACCGGAAATCTTGAGTTGAAGGCTGCATTAAATGCTTAATAAAATTCTTACAAAACTATTCGTGTACGCGCAGAGTGCGTAGATCGGAGTGTTATATGCTTACAAAAAGAATTATTCCTTGCTTGGATGTACACGCAGGAAGAGTTGTAAAAGGTGTTCAGTTTGTTAATATTATAGATGCAGGAGACCCTGTTGAGGCAGCAGCCTTCTACGACAAAGCAGGAGCGGATGAACTTGTATTCCTGGATATAACAGCTTCCTCCGATGCCAGAAATATTATGGTTGATGTGGTGAGCAGAGTGGCAGAGCAGGTATTTATTCCGTTTACTGTGGGCGGAGGCATCAGAACAGTTGAAGATTTCAGGCAAATACTTAAGGCCGGAGCAGACAAGGTTGGAGTTAATTCTGGAGCACTCAAACGGCCGGAACTGATATCGGAAGCAGCTTGGAAGTTTGGCAGCCAGTGTGTGGTACTTGCCATAGATGCCAAGGCGCGTCCAGACGGTTCTGGTTGGGACACCTATCTTAACGGCGGCAGGGTTAATACCGGAAAAGATGCCGTCCAATGGGCTATAGAAGCTGAGAAGCTTGGAGCAGGAGAAATCCTTTTGACTAGTATGGACAAAGATGGTACTAAGGACGGCTATGATTTAGAGCTAACCAGAACCATTTCTGAAAATGTCAAAATTCCGGTCATAGCTTCAGGCGGCGCCGGAAAGCTGGAACATTTCAAGGAGGCATTGATTGAAGGAAAGGCTGATGCGGTACTGGCTGCCTCACTTTTTCACTTCAGAGAAATGGAAATTCGTGATTTAAAAAGATATTTAAGTAGTAATGGTGTAGAAACTAGACTATAATTAATAATTGTAATTTAAATATATATTCACAACAGTGTATACCCTGTCTTTAAGGCGGAGGAAAATTGCACATTGTACAAATAATGTGAATAAACATGTATGGAGGCGTTTTCATGGGAAATTTAAAGGATTCAATCAAATTTGATGATAAAGGACTTGTTCCTGTAGTTACGCAGGACTATAAAACCAAGGAAGTACTGATGGTTGCTTACATGAACGAAGAAGCCTTTGATAAGACAATAGAAACCGGTAAGGTTACATATTTCAGTCGCAGCCGCAACAAGCTATGGCTGAAGGGAGAGACTTCGGGACATTTTCAGCTTGTTAAAGCTATAAAACTGGACTGTGACGGCGATACAATCCTTATTGAAGCTGAACAGATCGACGCTGCCTGCCATACAGGTAACAAGACTTGCTTTTATAGAACCCTGACAAACGGCACCTGGTCTGAAGCTGAATCAAAGGCCGATGATGATGAACTTTCTGCCCAGATACTTCAAGAGGTATATAATGTTATTATAGACAGAACAATTCATCCTAAAGAGGGCTCCTACACCAACTATTTATTTACTAAGGGTCTGGATAAAATATTAAAGAAGGTTGGAGAAGAAACGGCAGAGGTAATAATTGCAGCCAAGAACAAATCAAAGGAAGAAATAAGATACGAGATATCAGACCTTATGTATCATCTTATGGTTCTGATGGTTGAGAGAGGAGTCACTCTCGAGGATATATATGGCGAATTAAAGGGACGTAGATAAGTGAAAAATAATATTCTTAAAATAAATGAATTTAGAAATAATCCTGAATTCTATTTTTCCAAGGGTTTAAGATTTGCAAACAAAAAGAATCTAAGCGAGGCATATAGGAACTTGATGAAGGCTCTGGAGCTGGAACCTGACAACAGTGAGTACAAGTTTAATATGGCTTGCTTTTTGTGTGAGTTACAGCGGCCGAGAGAAGCAAACAGGATGTTCAACGATATACTGATTAATTTTGATCCCACAATGTTTGACTGCTTTTTCGGCCTTGGTTGCAATAGCTTTGAAGAGGGAAACAACGAAAAGGCAGCAGAATATTTTGATAAATATCTATACTTCGATGCAGATGGAGAATTCAGTTATGAGATATCAGAGATGTCCTTTTATTTGAAGCTTTACAGCGAGATATCTCACGATAATAAATTTCTTAAACTCTCCAAAGATAACTTAAGAAAAGCTGAAAAATATTCTCTTCAAGATAACAATGAGAAAGCAATAAGCTACTTATATAAATCAGTTATTGGTAATCCAATGAATGTTGAAGCCAGAAATCAGCTTACCTTGCTTCTTATGGAAGAAAAGCAGTTTATCCGGGCAGGATATATAAACAATACAGTAAATATTATAAACGATGAGGATATTTGGGGAAATTGCCTGAATATATATCTGTTAAGTCAATCAAAAAAGAAAGCTGCTTTAAAGCGGGCCTTGGAGCTACTTCCCTATCGTCCCATCGAAAACAGGGAAGAGTTACTTTGTATTGCAACAACGTTGATTGCTTTTAATAAAACAGCTGAGTTGGTACATTTCATTGAAACGTACATGGTCGAATATCGCGACTTATTAATACATTCAATATTATTGCTGGGGTATGTGATTACAGATAACATTCAAAAAGCGCAAGAGCTTAAAGAAATTTTATCCCTTTTTACTCAAGATAACTCAAACTATATAACCTGGCTTTCAATTATTACTGATGAAAGTAAAAGTCAAACAATAAAAGACTTTTACATGGATCATTATATTGAAATCTTTTCTTTAAATAATGAGGCCGACAACCATAGATACCATCCTTCAAGGTACCGGAGGCTGATAGGGAAATTCTCTGAAAACAAACCTCAACTCCCTAAAAGATATGCTCCTATTATTGAAGAAACAGTTTGTAACAGGGAAATAATGTATAGTAAATTCTATAAGAAGGAAATAATAGAGATATTCATTAAGGTTCTTGATGGCCTAAGTGAGCCTATCCAGGTGGAGAATATAAACTGTAGCAAGTATTCTGCTGCGCTGGAATATTTGTATTGCAAACTATATAGTATTGAAATTAAAAAAGGTGAAATTGTTAAAAAGTATAATGTCACTACTGAAGAAATAAATAATGCTATAAATAAATTAAATATACCATTTTAATACCAAAGATTTTAAGAAAATCGAAGTAATTGGAAGAAAACTATAGGTTTCTATAGGTAGAATGGGATATGTGGCAAAATATAGCTAATTTTATTCAAAAAAGATATTTGATTATATTTTATCCAATATATAATATAATAAATGTGATTAGCACTCGATAGTAGTGAGTGCTAACAAAAAGTTTCAAAAATTTCGAGGAGGTAAAACAATGAAGATAAAACCATTAGGTGATAGAGTAGTTATTAAAATGCTTGAAAGCGAAGAAACTACCAAGAGCGGAATAGTATTACCAGGCAGCGCGAAGGAGAAGCCACAGGTTGCTGAAGTTGTTGCTGTTGGACCTGGAACAGTTGTTGACGGAAAAGAAGTTAAAATGGAAGTTAAGGTAGGAGACAAGGTTCTTACCAGCAAATACTCCGGAACTGAAGTGAAATTTGACGGCCAGGAATATACTATACTTAAGCAGAGTGATATCCTTGCGGTGGTCGAATAATTAAATGCAAGAAAAGTTTAGTTTATATTATAAGGAGGCAATAGGACATGGCAAAGGAAATAAAGTTTGGTGAAGAAGCTAGACGTGCACTTGAAAAAGGTGTTAACCAATTAGCAGATACTGTTAAAGTAACTCTTGGACCTAAAGGTCGTAATGTTGTTTTGGATAAGAAATTCGGAGCACCATTAATCACAAATGATGGTGTTACTATAGCGAAAGAAATAGAGCTTGAAGATAAATTTGAAAACATGGGTGCTCAGTTGGTTAAGGAAGTTGCTACAAAGACCAACGATGTAGCCGGTGACGGTACTACTACTGCTACTCTTTTAGCTCAGGCTATAATCAGAGAAGGTATGAAGAATGTAGCTGCAGGTGCTAACCCAATGATATTAAAGAAGGGTTTACAGAAAGCTGTTGACATTGCTGTTGCAGGAATTAAGGAAAACAGTCAGAAAATAAAAGGCAAGGAAGATATCGCAAGAGTTGCTACTATCTCTGCCAATGACGATGTAGTTGGAACTCTTATAGCTGACGCAATGGAAAAGGTTACAAACGACGGTGTAATAACTGTTGAGGAATCAAAATCCATGGGTACAAACCTGGAAGTAGTTGAAGGTATGCAGTTTGACAGAGGGTATCTCTCTGCGTACATGGTAACTGATACCGAGAAGATGGAAGCAGTTCTCGATGATCCATATATACTTATCACAGACAAGAAATTGACAAATATTCAGGATATTCTTCCTATACTCGAACAAATCGTTCAGCAGGGAAAGAAGCTCTTAATAATAGCTGAAGATGTTGAAGGTGAAGCGCTTACAACTCTTATCGTTAATAAGCTGAGAGGAACCTTTACCTGCGTAGCTGTTAAAGCTCCAGGCTTTGGTGACAGAAGAAAGGAAATGCTCCGTGATATAGCAACATTAACTGGAGGAGAAGTTATTACTGAAGAATTGGGTCTCGATCTTAAGGAAACTCAGCTGACTCAGCTCGGTAGAGCAAGACAGGTAATTGTTCAGAAGGAAAACACAATTGTTGTTGACGGTGCAGGAAGCCAGGAAGAAATCAAAAACAGAATTGCTTCAATTAAGTCACAGATTGAAGATACTACTTCTGATTTTGACAGAGAAAAGCTTCAAGAAAGACTTGCAAAGCTTTCAGGCGGTGTAGCTGTTATCCAAGTTGGTGCTGCAACTGAAACAGAAATGAAGGAAAAGAAACTAAGAATAGAAGATGCCCTGGCTGCTACAAGAGCTGCTGTTGAAGAAGGTATTGTTGCAGGTGGTGGAACTGCATTGATAAATGTAATTCCTGATGTTGCAAAATTGCTTGATTCTACTTCAGGTGATGAAAAGACCGGTGTTCAGATCATATTGAGAGCATTGGAAGAACCTGTAAGACAGATTGCTGCTAATGCAGGTTTAGAGGGATCAGTAATAGTCGACAAGATAAAGGTAAGCAATAAAGGTATTGGTTTCGATGCTCTTAATGAAAAATATATTGATATGATAGAAAGTGGTATAGTTGACCCTGCTAAAGTTACAAGGTCTGCACTTCAAAATGCAGCATCTGTAGCTTCCATGGTTCTGACTACTGAAAGTCTGGTTACAGATAAACCTGAACCGGAAGCACCAGCAATGCCAGGCGGAATGCCAGGCGGAATGGGTGGCATGTACTAAAAACAAAATGAGTTAATTGAGGGTGGCAGAGGACCTAATGATCCTGCATAGCCACCCTCTTTGTTTTAATTATCTATAATAGTATATAAAATATTAGAAGTGGATAAAATTTGTGAATAAACTTAAATAAATAAAAAAACCTAAAAATAATACTTGATATTATTTGATTAATTTATTATTATGTATAAAAAGCTTTGATAAAATATACTCATGAATTACATGGAATATATGATTATCATGGTTCAATTGTGAAGGATAAACTTCTCAGGAGGGGTCTACTTGGATATATTTTTAGAGAAAATTGTAAAACGTAAGAAAAACATTGCTGATGGGTTAGTTACTGTAAGTATTATTTTATCAGCTTTAATATTAGTCCTGTTTATATTATCTCTACAGTTTTTACAAGCTTTTGCACCTTTATTAGTTGTAGGTATTGGTTACCTCGCATATATGTTTATAAGGAACAGAAATGTCGAATACGAGTATATAGTTACTAACGGAGATCTTGACATAGATATGATTATCGCACAAAGAAAAAGAAAGAGAGTCTTTTCGGGCAGCTGCAAGGATTTTGAAATAGTAGCTAAAATGACCAGTGGACAATATAACAATAGCTACGATAATATTAAGAAGCGTATTAACGCAGTTACAACTATGGATTCTCAAGATGTATACTTCCTTGTTTCAACAAAGGAGGGGGGAGAAAAAGTTCTAATCTTTTTTGAACCACATGCAAAAATGGTTGAGTCCTTTAAAAAATATATTCCAAGAAAAGTATTTGAATAACTAAATAGTAAATAATAAGGCAGATGGCTTAGTATTATTGGCCATTTGCCTTTTAAATAATGATAAATAATACCTGAAGCCGTAATTAACGTATTCCGGTATTTTATATATTTTTTAAGTATAAAATTAAGAATCTGTCGAGGAGGAGTTTGAAAAAATGGCTTATTATTATAGTGAACCATCAAGAACATTCAGTGAATATCTTCTTGTTCCCAATTTAAGTACAAAAGAGTGTATGCCGGGGAATGTGGATTTAAAAACACCACTGGTAAAGTATAAGATTGGGGAAAAACCCGGATTACAGTTAAATATTCCGGTTGCATCTGCAATTATGCAGTCTGTATCAGATAACAACATGGCAACTGCACTTGCAAAGTGCGGAGGTATTTCATTTGTTTTTGGATCACAAAGCATAGAAAGTCAAGCTGAAATGGTTAGAAAGGTAAAGAAGTATAAAGCCGGATTTGTAGTAAGTGACAGTAATCTAAGACCTGATAATACATTGAGAGATGTAGTTGATATAAAAGAAAGAACAGGGCATTCCACTATAGCTATAACAGATGATGGTACACCTACAGGTAAGCTTATGGGAATAGTTACAAGCAGAGACTATAGGCTAAGCAGAGCTTCATTGGATCAGAAAATTCATGAATTTATGACCCCGTTCTCTCAACTGATTTATGCACAGGAAGGCATAACACTTAAAGAGGCAAATGACATGATTTGGGAGCATAAGTTGAACTGTCTCCCAATAATAGATAACTCTCAGAAGCTTGTATATCTGGTTTTCAGAAAAGACTACGACAGTCATAAAGAAAACCCAAATGAATTATTGGATAAGAGTAAAAGGCTTATTGTAGGGGCAGGTATAAACACTCGTGATTACAAGGAAAGAGTGGCCGCACTTGTCGAAGCCGGCGTTGATTTGCTTTGTATTGATTCATCAGACGGATATAGTGAATGGCAGTCAGATACAATAAAGTGGATTAAAGATACCTACAACGGTGAAGTAAAGGTTGGAGCAGGTAACGTAGTTGATAGAGAAGGTTTCAGATACCTTGTAAACGCCGGAGCTGATTTTATTAAGGTTGGTATTGGTGGCGGCTCTATCTGTATCACAAGAGAACAGAAGGGTATTGGCAGAGGGCAGGCTTCCTCCGTAATAGAGGTATCAGCTGCCAGAGATGAATATCTTAAGGAAACAGGTATATATATCCCAATATGTTCTGATGGAGGTATAGTGCATGATTATCATATTGTTCTAGCCTTAGCGATGGGAGCAGACTTTGTAATGCTTGGAAGGTATTTTGCCAGATTTGATGAAAGTCCGACCAGGAAAATAAAAGTAGGCGGAAACTTTGTTAAGGAGTACTGGGGCGAAGGATCAAACCGTGCAAGAAACTGGCAGAGATACGATATGGGCGGAGATTCCAAGCTGGGCTTTGAGGAAGGTGTTGATTCATATGTGCCTTATGCCGGAAAGCTTAAAGACAATCTGGATACTACAATACACAAGATAAAATCAACAATGTGTAATTGCGGTGCCCTTTCAGTTTCAGAACTTCAGCAAAAGGCCAGACTTACACTTGTTTCTGCCACAAGTATCAAGGAAGGCGGAGCTCATGATGTTATTCTGAAGGATAAGGAATTATCTTCATCTTGATTCTAAAAGCATTATGGCAGGTCTAAAAAAGCAGAGACTGCATATTTTAATATATAACGTAGACACCATTAAATACACTAAAAAAATCACTTCCTACCTATAGAAAGATATACGAGCCAATATGCGAGCCCAGTCCTGCTGCAAATACTTGGGTTAACTGTAAAATGTTGGGGTGAACTTCTTGACATTATTATTTATGTAATTTATAATAAGTTAGCAATACAGCTGACCTATAGCTTAAATTTTTTCTATGTATGCAAAATAAATGAATATTTCAGCATAATTATAAAGATGAAAAGACAGAATACTCTTTAATTGTGCAAGGGTTAGCAGAAAAAATTAACGGTAAAGGAGAGGGCTTCAAATGTCAGCAAAAGAAGTCGTATTAACTTACGAAGGCTTAAAAAAGTTAGAGGAAGAATTGGAGTTTCTTAGAGGGACTAAAAGGAAGGAAGTTGCCGAGAGAATCAAACAGGCACTTTCATTTGGAGATATATCAGAAAACTCGGAATATGATGAAGCAAAGAATGAACAGGCTCAGGTTGAAGGAAGAATTGTCCAGCTTGAATCAATGCTCAAGCATGCCCGTTTAATCGATGAGGACGATGTAAAAACAGATGTTGTCAGTCTTGGAGCAAAAGTTAGACTCTATGATATTGAATTTGAGGAAGAAGTTGTGTATTTAATAGTTGGTTCTACAGAAGCCAATCCGCTGAAGTCTAAGATCTCAAATGAATCACCTGTCGGTGCTGCTTTAATGGGACATAAAGTTGACGATATAGTGGAAGTACAGGTTCCTGATGGAGCTATAAAATTTAAGATACTTGAAATATCAAAGTAGCTTTAAATAATGTTACAATTATTTGTTGCCACTAAAAGCTAAACTAATATATAATTATACTGACAGTTTACATTTAAGATGTAAACTGTTTTTTTAAACGAGACTTTATCTCTTTAGGTGGGACCTTAAACATTATTGTGTTATAATATATTAATTAATAGAAATTGCTGGAGGATATGATATAAATGTCAGAGGAAAATTTGCAGGGTAATCAACAAAATGAAGAGCAAGACCTAAATGAAATACTCAGGGTACGTCGAGCAAAGCTAAAGGATTTACAAGAGAAAGACAATGATCCTTTTAAAATAGTAAAATATGATGTGACTGATTCCACAAAAAATATATTGGATAATTTTGAAGCTTTGGAGGGACAAGATACATCAATCGCTGGAAGACTTATGTCCAAAAGAGGTATGGGTAAAGCCGGCTTCTGTGATTTACAGGATAGAGATGGCAGAATACAGCTCTATGTCAGGAAGGACGAAGTTGGGGATGAAAGCTATGAGATGTTTAAAAAATATGACATTGGGGATATAGTCGGAGTAAAGGGTGAAATATTTAAGACTCATATGGGTCAGATATCAATAAAGGTAAAAGAGATTACGCTACTGTCAAAATCTCTTCAGCCTCTCCCTGAAAAGTGGCATGGTCTGAAGGACACTGATCTGAGATATAGACAAAGATACGTTGACCTTATTGTAAACCCTGAAGTAAAAAATACCTTTATATTGAGAAGTAAGATAATAAAATCTATAAGAAAGTTCCTGGATGACAGAGGATTCCTTGAGGTAGATACACCTTTGTTGAACACTATTCCTGGAGGAGCTACTGCAAGACCTTTTATAACTCATCACAACACCCTGGATATTGATATGTATCTCAGAATAGCACCTGAGTTATACCTTAAGAGGCTTATTGTAGGTGGCATGGAAAAAGTATATGAAATGGGAAGAATGTTTAGAAACGAAGGAATGTCCATAAAGCATAATCCTGAATTCACTATGATGGAAGTATATGAAGCATATACGGATTATAAGGGGATGATGGAGCTCACTGAGAATCTTATTTCCACTGTTGCTATGGAAACTCTGGGTACTACAAAGATAACATATCAGGGACAGGAAATAGACCTGACTCCGCCATGGAACAGATTATCAATGATTGAGGCTGTTAAAAAATATTCCGGAGTAGACTTTGATACCATAAAGACCGATGAGGAAGCCAAGGCTGCTGCCGAAGCTAAGAAAGTATATGTAAAGCCGGGAATGTCCCGTGGTGAAATTCTCAATCTGATGTTTGAAGAGTTTGCAGAGGAGAATCTTGTTCAGCCGACCTTTATATATGATTACCCTGTTGAGGTTTCTCCTCTTACAAAGAGAAAGCCTGATCGCACCGAATTGACTGAAAGATTTGAGTTCTTTATTACTGGTCGTGAGATGGGTAATGCTTATTCTGAACTTAATGATCCTATTGATCAAAAGGAGAGGTTCGTTAGCCAGGTTAAAAAGAGAGATTCCGGTGATGAAGAAGCAAATATGATGGATGAGGATTTTGTAACAGCACTGGAGTATGGTATGCCTCCGACAGGCGGATTGGGTATAGGAGTTGACAGACTAATAATACTCCTCACTGATTCGGCTTCAATAAGAGATATTTTACTATTCCCAACTATGAAGCCAAGAGAGTAAAGCTACACAGTTTGCTTAGGATACAATAGGAGGGGTTTATTTGAAATATACATTGCAGGAAGCCAGAAGAATTTTGGGAGTCACTAAAGCCTCTTCCAAAGATGAAATAGAGAAGAAATATGATGTTATCCTTAAAAAGTATCGTATTATGAAGTTGGAAGGAAACCTTAGCGAAGCTTCAGAAGCTGAGTTTCAAAAATCAACTGATGCTTATAGAATAATTATGGGCTATGAGGTTGAGGAACCAAAGGTTGCTAAAAAGGAAACCTATACAGATAAAGCCTTTGAGAAAGTTGGTATCGATAGAAAAAAAGCAGATAACTTTTTTCATTATTACAAATATCATATATTGATCGGAATTGTAGCTGCAATTATTATAGCTCTTACCGTCCGTTCTATTGTTACCAAGGTTGAGCCGGATATATCCATAGGATTGATGGGAGAAATTAATTATGAGGTTCAGGAAGGTTTTAAGGACAAAATATCTAAAAATGTTCCAGAGATAAATGAGATATCTTTAGATACTGTCGTTCTTACAGACAGGTATAATAACGAGCAGGCTTATGCCTATTTACAAAAGGCAATGGTGCTTTTAGCTGCCTCAGACATCGATATGTTTCTTGTAAACAGATATGCCTTTGACACTTATGCTATAAACGGAGCTTTTATGCCCCTTGACCAGATTATAAAGGATAATAACATTGATATCCCAGAAAGTAAGGCTATTAAATTGAGAGTTGTGGATGAATGGGAAGAACCAGCAAATGCAACTGATACTCAGAGAAGGCCAAAAGCATATGTAGATGCCGAGCCAAAACTTTATGGAATAGATGTAACCGATAATGAATTTTTTAAAGATATGAATGTAATAGGACCTGAAAAAATCCTGGTGGTACGTGTTGAACCCAAGCACTATGATTTAGTATTGAAATTAATTAAACTTTTTACCAAATGATATAAGTATGGACCTAGGTTTAAATTAAAGAAATAAGGCCGGAAATAAGGGCAGAATTGATAGGGGGTTAATAGCATGGATGGCGGCGAATTCAGGATAACTAAAGAGTTGATAGGTGATAAGACCAATATTTCTCTGTGCGGCGAAATTGATATTTATACATGTCAGACTTTCAAGAGTGAACTAACTGAAGTAGTCAATTCCTCCAAAGGGGATTTATTTATAGACTGCAAGGAACTGACATATATCGATAGCACAGGCCTGGGAATATTGGTAGGTGCTTTAAAGGAGATACGTAAAGATAATAACAATATTTATGTCTGTAATCTAAAGGACAATATAAAGAAGTTGTTCATAATAACGGGGCTGGATAAATTATTTAAAATTGATTAGTTTCAGGTTAATTTCAGTTAGAACATGGGTACACATAATATGTGTACCTATTTTAGTAATTAGTAAAAGGAGACCATTTATGAATAGTTTAGCTTACGATGACGTTATACTAATTTTACCTCTGAAAAGAGAGTATGTAAGTACGGTAAGGCTTACAGCATCAAGTGTAGCGAATAGAATAGGGTTTAACATTGATGAAGTGGAAGATATCAAAGTAGCAGTTGCTGAGGTATGTAATATCATTTTATCGAGAGAATCTAATGATATCGGCCAATACAGAATATGCTTTTGTATCAAAGAGAATACACTCAAAATAACTTTTACAGGCGAAAATAAACCGTTTAGCTGTTTTGGTGACTCCATTGATGATGAATACGGTCTATATATTATGAAAGCTCTGATGGATTCAGTAGAACTATGTGGTGAGAATAATTCCATAGTTATGACCAAGAAGATTGGAGAATAGCCTATGGAAAAAGTAAATAGAAGCATTGAAAAATTGAGTGAGGCTGAACTGTTCTTAAATTACATTGATTCCAAGGAAGTGATTTACAGGAATGCGATAGTGTCAAAATATATGCCTTTAGCAGAATTTCTATCCAGAAAATTTATTAACAGAGGTGTCGAATACGATGATATTTACCAGGTCGCATGTATGGCCTTGATAAAAGCAGTAGACAGATTTAGTCCCGATAAGGGTGTTAAATTTGTTAGCTTTGCCACACCTACCATTTTAGGTGAAATAAAGAGATTTTTTAGAGATAAGAGTACATCAATCAAGATACCAAGGAGACTATATGAAGCAAGACAAGGAGTTAATAGAGCCCGGGATGAATTGACACAGGAATTGAAACGCATTCCCAGAGCCGATGAAATTGCTGCTTATATGGGGATAAGTGTTGAAACTGTTCTCGAAGTAATTGAAGCGGGAAGTTCTAATGCTATAAAGTCACTGGACCAAAGTATTTACCAGGATAATGAGACTGACTTAAGTGATACATTGGGGTATGATGAGAAAACCTATGAAAAAATTGAAAACAGGGACTTTATTGAAAAAACATTAAAGTTATTCGGTGAAGTAGAAAGAGAGTTTATTACTTTAAGGTATATCAACAATTTAACTCAAAAACAAATAGCAGAGAAATTTGGTGTATCACAAATGTACATATCTCGTATGGAGAAGAAAATACTAGACAGGTTTCGAACTTTATTATAACGAGGTATAAAAAATAGGCGTTATAATATTTAACCTTTGTTTATTTACATCAATACTGGGTATTAATATTATAATTCTAAACTAGGTGGGTGTAATTGTGAAAGCCGTAACTTATACCATTAAGCATGATATAAAAGGTCTTGCTTGCTTTATAAAAACCGTTCTGGATTATATTCAGTCTGTACAAACAATGAGTGAGGATACACTATTTGAGATAAAGGTTATACTTAATGAACTTATTATAAATGCAATATGCCATGGAAATAATTGTGATGAGGAAAAAGGTGCAATTGTGACCATAAAAATATTTCAGATGGTGAACGGTGCTTATCTGTATATCAGTGTTAAAGATGAGGGGTGTGGGTTCGAAAAAAATATAGACCTGAAAAGATTAGGAGACTATGTTGAGGGAATGAATAATTCTTTTAACGAACATGGGAGAGGCCTTATAATAGTAGAACAACTGAGTGACCGACTTAAATTTTGCAGGTACCGAAGTAAAGTTGCTGTTATTAAGAAACTGAAAAAATGATAGATTTATCAATTTAATGTTGCATAAATAGATTAAGAATACAAAGATTAACGGTATGGCCGTTAGTCTTTTTTATTTATTGTTAAAATGAACCTATTGATTGCGAAGGCTTTCACGTAAATTTGAATGTGTATTTTATCTTTACAATTATTTTAGAAGTTGAATAGGGCAATGACTACCCAATGAAGGCTGGGGTAACGGTGTAATAGAATAATGGCTATCCAATGAAGGCTAGGGTAACGGTGTAATAGAATAATGGCTATCTAATAAAGGCTAGGGTAACGGTATAATAGGGTTAGGGTTATTTGATGAAGTCTAAAGTGGATCAATACGAAAATCAGAGAACTTGTTAGAACATTCAAATAATTACGATGTATTTCCGAATAATTGCCCAAAATCAGAATTAAACAATCAGTTTACCCTTGACAATAAAAAGTAGATTATGTTAGTATATATAAGCCGTCGCTACTGAGGACGACATAAAATTAAGATTAAGACAGGCTTTCAAATAGCTTGAAAGAATTTTAAAAAAAGTGTTGACACTTAGTAAATGACGTGATATTATAATTAAGCTGCTTGCGACAACAAACAGCAATAAACCTTGAAAAGCAGCAGTTACAACGCTTTTGGGGGATGGACCTTGAAAAGTAAACAGTGACAAATACATGCAAATGTATGTACACAATGTGTACATTGTAAAGGACTCAATAAAATTCCAGAATCCAATGGATTCTAAAAATTGAGTAACTTGCGAACTTTACAACCTGGTTTTTGGAAACAAGAACTAGAAAAAAGTCAGCAATTTTAAATGAGCATGCTGAATAAAATTCAGCAGTCAAGCTTATCAAATAAGTTAATTGTGCAGCAGATTTTCTGCGAAACATATAAATTTTAATTTGAGAGTTTGATCCTGGCTCAGGACGAACGCTGGCGGCGTGCCTAACACATGCAAGTCGAGCGGAGATGATCTGAAGTTTACTTTGGGT
>JAEWMS010000030.1 GCA_023393115.1 Bacillota bacterium | reverse complement strand
AATTCTCCCTAAGGAATGTCGAGGAACAATGATTGTCAAGCTTCGTCAGGACGAAGAAAATCTGTATTTTACAATTATAGATGATGGAATAGGCATGAGCAGAAGTACATTGGAGAGCATCAAAAATGGACAGATAGTCAAGAACAGAGAAAGTGGCTACGCCATTCACAATATAATGGAACGATTAAAATCAGTATATGGGGAAAAAACTGATATAGTAATTGCAAGCCGTCCCGGTATTGGCTGTGCAGTTAGAATTGTAATACCAAAATCACCGATGTTTCCGAATTTTTGATATAGGAATTGGTTTAGAAAATTGAACAGGCAGCAGATCACACCTATAATAAACTTGTAAACAAATAAAAGGTGTGTATTCTGTACCTGTTATATATGTAAACCAATACATTTATTCATTCTTATGTCAAGCTTTCGGAAAGGTGTGTTACAATGAAGCAAGAAATCGTCGTTACCAACAATGAACTACCTGGCAAAAGAAAGAAAGCATTCCTGAGGGTTTTCTATGAACAAAGATATTTAATGATTCTGGTGCTCCCTGTAGTGCTGTGGATGCTTATATTCAATTATATTCCTATGCTGGGTCTTGTAATATCATTTAAGGAATATAATCCTTTTCTAGGTCCTCTTGAGGGCTTTCTGAAAAGTCCTTGGGTGGGTTTTGATCATTTTATTGAAGCATTTACAGATAAGTACTTTCTTTATTCTCTTTGGAACACAATTAAATACAGTCTTCTAAATCTAGTTTTTGGATTCCCATTTCCGATAATTTTTGCAATACTTCTTAATGAATTGGTTCACACAAAATTTAAGAAGTTTGTTCAAACAGTGAGTTACCTTCCTCACTTTATTTCCTGGGTTTTTGTAGTGGGATTCGTATATATTATGTTTGCTGTTGATAATGGTTTGATAAACGGTATTTTGATGAAGGTCGGTCTTGTTGATGAAGCAATACCATTTCTGGCAACACCTGAATATATGCCCGCATTGGTAGTATTATTGCAAGTATGGAAATCCTTTGGCTGGAACTCTATCATTTATATAGCAGCAATAACCAACATTGATCCAACTATGTATGAAGCGGCTACTGTAGATGGAGCAGGTAGACTTGCAAAAATCCGATATATTACTTTACCATCCATAAAGCCTACTATAGTTATTTTGTTAATATTCAACATAGGGGGACTTATAAGCGCGAATTTTGGACTATTCGAACAGATGTATCTCCTTTCAAATTCAATGATTCAGGATGCTGTCGAGATTGTGGACACCTATACCTATAAAATGGGAATAGTGTTATCGAGGTATTCCTATGCTACTGCGGTAGGCTTGTTCAGATCAGTTGTGGCAGTTATTCTTCTATCCGGTGCCAATTTTGTTTCAAAGAAATTAACCGGCGAGAGTCTATACTAAGGGGGGGAAATTATGCAAAAAGTTCGTAAGCTTTCCGGTGATCGTGTTTTTGATGTCTGTAATTTAATTTTCATGTGCTTTATTATGTTAATAACCTTATATCCATTTTACTACGTAATAATGTCTTCTTTAAACGATCCTATAGATTTACTAAAGGGGCCTGTATATTTGGTCCCCAGAAAGTGGTCGCTGACTAATTATGTATACATTTTTCAGGATAAGGACATTCTGAGAGCGGCCTTCATCACAGTGGCTAGAACTTTAATTGGAAGTGCCACGGCAGTGCTCTTTACGGCCGCATTTGCATATGGTGTTTCAAAGAAAAATCTTTTAGGACGTAGGTTTTTCATTGGTATAGCTTTGGTAACAATGTATTTCAGCGGTGGCTTGATTCCAAGCTATATTTTAATTGCTCATGGACTTAAACTCCAGGGAAATTTCCTGGTGTACATCATACCAAACTTGTTTAATGCTTTTAATGCATTCATAATGATGTCATTTTTTAAAGGGATTTCTCCTGAAATGGAGGAGTCAGCAAAAATCGATGGAGCTAATGATTTAATTATCTTCTTTAAGCTAATTCTTCCAGTATCAATGCCTATTTTAGCTACAATAGCCCTTTTCAACGGAGTTTTCCATTGGAATTCATGGTTTGATGCTATGCTTTATGGTGGAAGAAAGCTTGAAACTCTCCAGCAGTATCTTGTTAAATCAATTCAATCTGCTTCGGTCAGTGCACAAGCTGCCAGCTATGTATCAAATACAGGTATTAGTTCAACCTCTATCAGATTGACAACAATGGTAGTAACAGCATTTCCAATAGTACTTGCATATCCATTCCTTCAAAGATATTTTGTAAAGGGAATAATGATAGGATCGTTGAAAGGTTAAATTTTGTATTATCCCGGGCTTAGTTCCTGGATAAAATAAAACAATTATGGAGGAGAATATTATGAAAGGAAAGCAGTTTAAAGTACTTGTAACTATTATGGCTTTGTTGATTTCTGTTTCTATCGTATTGACCGGTTGTGGCGGCTCTAACGATTCTGCACAGAACAGTACAACGGAACCAGTGACAAACAGCACTGCAACAGAGGCTACAACAGATTCTACAGCAGACTCTTCAAATGCTACCCAAATGTCCTGGCAAAAGGATACATCACCATTTACCTTTGATTTGTATTTCTTTGCTGCATGGGGAACTGGATATCCATGGAGAGGTAGTCTTGTTGAAAAGTACATGACTGAAGCGACAGGAGTTACTCCAAATATTATTATTCCAACCGGAAATGAAAAAGAGTATCTGAATGTAATGATTGCTTCAAATGATCTTCCAGATGCCATGATATTAGAGTGGGCTCAACCTGAAACCAAGAAGCTTATCCAGTCAGGTAAAATTCATGCTATTGATGACTTAGCAGCACAATCTGCTCCTGAATTAATGGATATGATTTCTGATGAAGTAAAATCATATCATAAGCAAGACGATGGAAAGCTATATTATCTGCCATCATTCTTCAGCTCGAAAGAAGAATATGAATCTGGTTTGGAAAAGCATAATGCAAGACCATTATTTATCCAGAAGGGTATATACGAAGGCGTAGGAAGCCCAAAAGTAGACACACCTGAGAAATTCCTGCAGTTATTGAGGGATATAAAGACAAAATATCCTAATGTTAAGCCATTTGCTATTGAACCTCCTGTTGATGTAAATCAATTTGGTTTGGCAGGAAGCCATACTTTACAGTACTTGTCTGGTATTTTCGCTCCTGAAACCTTAGCTAAGGATCAATATCTTGAAAATGATAAGATAAAGATGATATTCGAGAGTCCAAATTATATTGAAGCAGTTAGATTCTTAAACAAGATATACAATGAAGGGCTTATAAGTGTAGACACTCTTATGATGAAGCATGAAAACTTTGGTGAGACTACTGATTCAGCACAGTTTGCAGTAACCGGAAGCTTCCCAATTGATGTTTGGAAGACTCATAATCCAAGAGTTTTGTCTCTCACTAATGATGAGTCAAAGACCTACATGCCACTTGAGTTCTTCAAGTATAACGGCAAGGAACCACAATTTGCCGGCGGTAGAGGCGCAGGCTGGGTTGCTTCAATGGTAACAAAGAACGCTAAGAATCCTGAACGTATTATTAGATACTTAGAGTATTGCTGGAGTGACGAAGGACAGATAACTAACCTCTTTGGTAAAGAAGGCGAAACTTTTGAAATGGTGGATGGACTTCCACAGTACAAGGCAGAAATCCTGAAAGAGCTTGATACTGATGCTGCAAACTTCGCAAACAAGTATGGCTTTGAGTCAAGAGCTGTAATGTGGAGATCCAAGTGGGCAGGCTGGCAGAAGATTGCTGTAGCGCCTAAGGCTTATGCTGATTACCTGAACTCTGTAAAGAGCTATGGTGTTGATATTTGGGAAATGGGTCTTGATAACCTTGATCCTGATACATCTTCAAATGAAGGTGTTGCATATGCAAAGATTAAGAATATTTGGAACAAATATCTGTCAAAAATGATTCTGGCTAAGAATGATGCAGAATTTGACTCTACTTACCAGGCAGCTATGAAGGAAATTGAAGCTGCAGGTCTTGAAAAGGTCAAAGATGTTATGACACAGAACCATTTGAAGGATGTTGCTAAGAAACAAGGTAAGTAAGAACTTTACGAATTATAGACAAGGCTGCCATTGAGCAGCCTTGTTTGATATAGTGACCAAAATTCCCGCAGAAACTATTGAAATCTGTCAACATACAGACTTTTACACTGTAACGGAGGAGTAAACATGAAGCTATGGTATAAGCAGCCGGCAGATTCCTGGGTAGAAGCTTTACCAATCGGAAACGGCAGGCTTGGGGCAATGATATTTGGTAAAACTCTTGAGGAGGTAATATCTCTAAACGAGGACACTCTCTGGTCTGGATACCCTAAGGATATGAATAACTATGGAAAAGCAGAGTACTTTCAAAAAGCAGTTACTCTTATAAAGCAGAAGAAATACCACGAAGCCCAGACTTTGATAGAGGAACAACTTACTTCTGGGTGGGGACAGTCTTATTTGCCCTTGGGGGATATCAAGCTTAGCTTCAGTCACAGGGGCAATGTTGAGAGCTACATTCGAGAGCTTGATATAGCTTCGGGAATATCAAGAGTAGAATATCTTTTAAATGGTGTTAATTACAAAAGAGAGCTGTTGGCTTCTGCTCCTGATGATATTATTGCCATAAGGCTTTCCTCCGACCAAAAAGGAAAGATTAGCTTTTCCGCTACATTTGATTGTCAGTTGAAATCAACACTAGAGGTTAAAGAAAATCTACTTGTTTTAAGGGGTGAAGCTCCCTCCCACGTGGAGCCAAGCTATAGTAATGATTTACTGAATCCTGTTATATATTCCGAGAAGGACGAGGAAAGGGGAATGCTTTTTACTGCAATGGCAGGCATAAAAGCATCGGGTGGACACATAAAGCAGGGTATTAATGAGTTAATAGTGGAGGATGCAGATGAAGCACTAATATTCATCAATGCACAAACCAGCTTTGACGGCTTCAATGTACAGCCCTTCCTCAGTGGAAGGAAATATGAAGAAATATGTTCTGAGCAATTGAAGGCCGTATATTCTAAGAGCTTCGAAGAGATATGCTCTGCTCATGTATCCGATTATCAAAGGCTTTATAACAGAGTGGAGCTGGATCTTGGTCATAATAAGGCATCAGAGCTTCCCACTGATGTGCGTTTGTATCAATTTCAGGGTCTTCAAAATGATGATTCTGAGCTTTATGCGCTATTATTCCAGTACGGGCGTTATCTCCTTATTTCTTCCTCAAGGAGGGGAACGCAGCCTGCAAACCTTCAGGGTATATGGAACTCTGAGCTGCGCCCGCCTTGGAGCTCAAATTACACAATAAATATTAACACACAGATGAATTACTGGCCTGCTTTTCCCTGTGGCCTTGGTGAGCTTCAGGAGCCACTTGTAAGGCTTATTAGTGAGCTGGCTGTCAATGGAAGAGTTACAGCAAAAGAGGTTTATGGCGCCAGAGGGTTTACTTCACATCACAATACGGATATTTGGAGATTCACTTCTCCAGTGGGCAATAAATGGAAGGGATCAGCCTGCTTCGCATTTTGGAATATTTCTGCAGGATGGCTGTGCAGACACCTTTTTGAACAGTATGAGTATACCCTTGACCGGGATTTTCTAAAGAGAACGGCCTATCCCATTATGAAAGGTGCGGCTGAGTTTTTATTGGATATGCTAACTGAGGATAGTGAGGGCTATCTCATAGCCTGTCCTTCAACTTCTCCAGAGAACAACTTTTTTTATAATGGAGAAAAATGCAGTATATCTGAAACATCAACAATGACAATGACAGTTATTCGAGAACTCTTTAAGAATTGCATAAGTGCTGTTAATATACTTGGATATGATTATGAGTTTGCAAAGGAACTCAGCGAAAAGCTCAGCAGGCTTTACCCCTACAGAGTAGGAAGTAAAGGCCAGCTTTTGGAATGGTATGAGGAGTATGAGGAGGTTGAGACATACCACAGGCATATATCCCACCTTTATGGCTTATATCCTTCGAATGAAATAACTCTGGAGGATACTCCGGAATTGGCAGAGGCCTGTAGAAAATCGCTGGATATACGAGGTGATGATGGTACGGGTTGGAGTATAGGCTGGAAAATTAACCAGTGGGCAAGACTCTTTGACGGCGACAGAGCACTAAAGCTATTGAACAGACAGCTCAGAGTAGTTCGGGATACTGAGACGGAATACAATCATGGAGGGGGTACATATATAAACTTATTTGACGCACACCCACCTTTTCAGATTGATGGTAACTTTGGTGCAACCGCCGGAATAGCAGAGATGCTCCTACAGAGCTGTAACAACAGGATTTATTTGCTTCCTGCCCTGCCATCCCAATGGAAAAAAGGAAGGGTTAAAGGACTTTGTGCAAAAGGAAGAATAACCGTGAATATTTACTGGGACCAGGATGAAATTAAGTCTGAGCTTATGTCAGATATTGACCAGACCGTTAGGGTGTCTTTTAGAGGAAAACCTCTATCCAGAGTGGATTTGAAGGCTGGTCAAACAATGACGGTGCACTGCAATAACTAAATAAATAATATAATTAGGAGTGAATATAATGGAGCATAATTTTCACCTTCGTTACAATAGTGCGGCAGAAGTCTGGAATGATGCAATACCCCTTGGAAATGGAAGACTTGGAGCCATGGTGTATGGGCACACAAATCTCGACCGTATCCAAATAAATGATGATTCTTTATGGTATGGAGCCTTCATGGATCGAAACAATCCATCTCTAAAGGAAAAGCTTCCTGAAATCAGACGGTTAGTACTTTCGGGAGACATATACCATGCTGAGGAGCTTATAATGCAATATATGGCGGGAACTCCCTCGTGTATGCGTCACTACACCCTGTTAGGTGAGGTGGATATTGCATTAAATCAGCATTTACCCTTCGCTTCAGGAGCATTGCCAAACAGTGAGGGGGCAGAAGAATATTGTGCCGACCTTGACCTGATGACCGGTTTACTTAACATAAATCATAAGCAGGAGGGCGTCAGCTACAAGAGGGAGATGTTTATAAGCCATCCGGGGCAAGTAATGTGCTTACGTATTATTAGTGAGACTCCCGGTGCAATCAATCTGGACGTTATGATGAATAGAATTGGTATATCCGATGCCGTTGCCATGGATGACCGAAGACCCGGAAGGAAAGTTACCGGAGGCGGATGGCCGGCACCTAGTGCAGATTCCATCCGTACAATCAACCAGAACACTATTTTAATGAAAGGCAATGATTCACAGGTAGAGTTTGCTACAGCCCTGTGGATGGAATGTGACGGTGAGCTGCTGAATCCTGTATCCCAGCTTCTTGTTAGAAATTGTACAGAAGTCACAATCTATCTAGCATCCTCTACATCAAACCGTTCTGAGGATCCTGTTTCTGAGGTGCTTCAGAAGCTGGAGGCTGCACATAAAAAAGGTTATGAAGCTTTGCGTGAAGAGCATGTCAAGGATTTTTCAGCGTTAATGAATAGATGTGTATTGGATTTAGGACCGGCACCTTCTTTGCCAATAGATGAAAGAATTTCCGCACTTCGCAACGGGGCTCATGACCCTGCATTGGCTGCGCTGTATTTCCAGTTTGGACGCTATCTTATGGTCTCGGGCGGAAGAGAAAACAGCGAGGCATTGAATTTGCAGGGAATATGGAATGCAGAGTTTATGCCCATGTGGGATAGTAAGTATACAATAAATATTAATCTGCAAATGAATTACTGGCCTGCTGAGATATGCAATCTGTCAGATCTGCATATGCCATTAATGGATTTGCTGGAGAAAATGCACGAAAAGGGAAAAGAAACTGCAAGAGTAATGTATGGTATGAGAGGTATGGTATGCCATCATAATACCGACATTTACGGTGACTGTGCGCCACAGGACTGGTATATGGCTGCAATGCCATGGGTAACAGGGTCAGCTTGGCTTGGTTTACATGTCTGGGAGCATTACTTGCATACAAAGGATATCAATATACTAAAAAGAATGTATCCGGTATTACGAGACATGGCTCTCTTCTATGAGGACTTTCTGATGGAAGTCGATGGAAAGCTTGTTACCTGTCCGACGGTGTCTCCTGAAAACAGATATATATTGCCTGACGGATATGATACTCCAATTTGCGTTGCCCCTGCAATGGATAATCAGATACTCCGGGAGTTCTTTGCGGCATGTATAGAAATACAGCTACTTTTAGGTGTGGACAAGGAATTCTCTGAAAAGCTGTTAGAGATGATTAAGCTCCTTCCTGAGGATAAAATCGGATCCAAGGGACAGCTGCTGGAATGGGATAAGGAGTATCCTGAGCTCACTCCAGGGATGGGACATATTTCTCATTTGTTTGGATGTTATCCGGGTAACCAGATTAATTGGCGCGATACACCGGATTTAATGAAGGCAGTGAGAAAATCTCTGGAACTCCGCGTTGAGAACGGGGCAGGAAAGGATGGCTGGCCATTAGCCTGGTTTATCAATATATATGCACGCTTACTGGACGGAGAGAAGGCAGACAGAGGCATCAAAGCAATGCTTACAGATTCCTCTTCAAGAAACCTGTTTAATTTTAGCCTGGTTTTCCAAATAGACGGTAATTTTGGTGTTACTGCAGGAATAGCTGAGTGCCTGCTTCAGAGCCATATTGCACTGCACTTACTTCCAGCCCTGCCAACCTCTTGGAGGAGTGGAAGCGTAAAGGGGCTTGTAGCACGTGGTGCTCGAGAGATTGACCTGAAATGGGATGAGGGAAAGCTTACAGAAGCTGTTGTTCGACCCAAATTCACAGAGACAATTGAGGTTGTTGGAGATACTCTCAAGGTTATCAGCGGAGATTCACAGGTACAGACTAAGAGAACAGAAATAGGCTTCTCATTCCCGGCTGAGGGCGGAAAGACATATGTGCTTGTTCTGGCTGATATGAATTAAGCTAAAAAATAACGTAGCCTCACCATATAACATTTGATAGCTAATCCTTTGTTAATGGTGAGGCATTTTAATTGTTGGTACACCCAGCGAAGCTGGAGCACACTTGCCAGTGTAAGTCTGGCACGGGTAATTACCAAGTACAGGTTATAATAGGGAAGTTATTGACTTTGAAGTAGTAATTTGATATTATGATTACAGAGTTAAACGTTTTGCGATAGAAGGTGATTTTATTTCTGTAACAATAAAGGATGTTGCCAGTAAGTCAGGACTCTCAATTGCAACAATATCCAAATACATCAATGGTGGTAATGTCCTTGAGGAAAACCGCAAAATCATAGATAAAGTAATCAAGGAACTTGGATTTGAAGTAAATGAAATAGCCAGGGGGCTGAAGACCAGCAAGACAATGACAATTGGTCTATTGATCCCCAGTCTTGAAAATATTTTTTTTACAAGCATTGTATCAAATATTGAAAGCGTTTTGATTAAAAGCGGCTACAGTACAATAATTTGTGACTATAAAGAAGATAAGGATCTGGAAAAACAAAAGCTTGATTTTTTATTAAAAAAAATGGTGGACGGCATTATAACAATGCCAATGGGAAATGATTCCGATGCGATAAATTCGGTTATCAAAAGAAACATTCCTGTAGTTCTGATTGACAGAGCCTTAAAGAATATAGACTGTGATACCGTACTGGTGGATAATCTCAACGCAGCCTATAATGCCGTTGAACAGCTAATTATTCTGGGGCACAAGAGGATTGGCATTATCTGTGGTCCTGATGACATATATACTGCCCAGGAGCGACTAAAGGGGTACGAAAGAGTACACGAGGATTACAATATGTCAATTGACTTAAGCCTGGTCAAAAAAGGGGATTATCAGGTTGAAAGCGGGTACAGGCTGCTGGGGAAACTGATGAAAATGGAGGAGCCCCCGACGGCCGTTCTGGTTACAAATTATGAAATGACACTGGGGGCGTTGATGGCAGTTAATGAGGGTAACATTAGGATTCCCGATGATCTCTCTTTTATCGGTTTCGATAATCTTCAGCTATCAAAAGTTGTAAAACCTCCATTATCCATAGTAATTCAGCCGGTTCAACAAATTGGTGAAGTTGCTGCGAATACCATTTTGAAAAGACTTAAGGGGGATACCTCAAACTTCCCATCCATGATCCGTCTGAAAACCGAGCTAATGATGAAGGAATCAGTGAAAAAGTTGGATACTAACTACTAAAATTTCACGAGAAACAGTGAGTGTTTCTCGGATATTTTTGGACGAGAGCGAAACGTTTAGTTATAGTTATATAATATTACAGAAAACGTAACGCTGTGCTCAAGACTCGAAATAAACAGGATTCTATTAGATTTTAGAAATGGAGACAGCCATGGAAAATTTATTATTAGGAATTGACATTGGTACTTCTGCCTGCAAAGTGGCGATTTTCGATCTGCAGGGAGTGGTAATAGCGCAGTCAACCAAGGAGTACAAGGTTTATTATCCCGCTCCGGGGCATGTGGAACAAAACCCGAATGAATGGTGGGAGAGTATATGTGCAGCCACAAAGGAAGCAATATTCAAGGGCAAAATTGATGCTAAGCAGATAAAGGGAATAGGAATTGACGGACAGAGCTGGTCTGCAATACCTGTGGATAAAAGCGGCAGAGTATTACATAACACACCGATCTGGATGGATACAAGAGCAGCGGATATATGCAAGGATACTATTGAAAGAGTGGGCTTTGACAGAATATTTAATCTGAGTGGCAATTCCTTTGAGCCATCTTATTCCACACCGAAATTTGTATGGTTCAGAAAGAATATGCCTGAAGTTTATAATGCCACCTATAAGTTTTTGCAGAGCAACAGCTTTATAGCATACAAACTCACCGGAAAGATAACTCAGGATTTATCTCAGGGCTATGGTATACATTCCTTTAATATGAATGAGGGAAAGTGGGATGATGACTTCTGTCAGGAGCTTGGCTTTGACAGGAAGAAGCTTCCTGAACTGTTCCAGTGTCATGAGGTGATTGGCGAAGTTACCACCGAGGCTGCAGCCTTAACTGGACTGGCAGCAGGAACACCGGTAGTAGCTGGAGGCTTGGATGCATCCTGTGGAACTCTTGGTGCAGGCGTGGTTAAGGTTGGGCAAACCCAGGAGCAGGGTGGGCAGGCAGGCGGTATGAGCATATGTCTGGAGGCTGCTGTTGCCCATCCAAAACTAATTTTAGGTTATCACGTTGTTCCCAAACTGTGGCTTTTACAGGGAGGTACCGTTGGTGGAGGAGGAGCCATAAAGTGGTTCAGGGAAGAACTGGGAGCTTTTGAGGATTCAGTGGCAAAAGCGACAGGATCAAATCCATTTAATGTTATGGATATCGAGGCTGAAAAAATATCTGCCGGTTCGGATGGTCTCATATTTTTGCCTTATATGGCAGGCGAGAGATCACCTCTATGGGATAAGAACGCAAAAGGAGTATTTTTCGGTCTGGGCTACAACAAAACAAGGGCTCACATGATTAGAGCCGTGATGGAGGGTTGTGCTTTTGCTCTTCAGCACAATATGAGAACTGCTGAGGAAGCTGATGTTACTGTAGACGAATTGGTAGCCATGGGTGGAGCCGCCAATAGCCGACTTTGGACTCAAATAAAGGCTGATGTTACAGGCAAGGTCATCAAGGTTCCAACTTCTGATACGGCGACCACACTTGGAGCGGCAATACTTGCCGGTGTTGGAACAGGGCTGTACAAGAGTTTTGACCAAGCTGTTGATAAAACCATTGTAATCACACGTACCCATGAGCCAGATATGAAAGCTCATGAAACTTACAAAAAGAATTATGAAATTTATATAGAGCTGTATGAAAAATTGAAAGATACAATGCAAAAAATATGAGTTTTAAAACGACTGGAGGGTTTATATGAAAGCGGGAGTATTACATGCAAGGGATGATTTGAGATATGAGGAGATTCCAACGCCTGTACCCGGAAAGGGAGAAGTACTTGTAAGGGTTAAGGCTACAGGCATATGCGGTTCTGATATTCCAAGAGTTTTGGGTGACGGTGCACACTTTTTTCCCATAGTTCTGGGACATGAATTTTCAGGTGAAGTTGCCGGGATAGGTGAAGGAGTAACTTCTGTGGAGGTAGGAGACAGAGTGGCCGGGGTACCTTTGGTTCCCTGTATGAAATGTGAAGACTGCCAGAAAGGAAACTATTCTCTGTGTAAACATTACAGCTTTATTGGCTCCAGAGAAAACGGAAGCTTTGCAGAGTATGTGAAAATGCCTGAAAAGAATGTTGTAAAATTTGATGACAGCGTTACCTTTGAGCAGGGAGCATTTTTCGAACCTGCAACGGTAGCTTTGCACGGACTATTGTGTGCCGATTATCATGGCGGAGAGGATGTAGCCATACTTGGCGGAGGCACAGTGGGTATGTTTACGGCTCAGTGGGCCAGGATATTCGGTGCAAAAAGAGTTTTTGTATTTGATATAGACAATGACAGACTGGCACTGGCTCAAAAGCTTGGCGCTGATGTGACAATTAATACTCTTGATAAAGATTTTAAAGAGCAGGTTGATAAACTGACCAACAAAAAAGGCTTCGGTTTTGTATATGAAACTGCCGGAGTTGATATAACCATGAAGCTTGCTTTTGAACTGGCAGGCAATAAATCCGGAGTTTGCTTCATTGGAACTCCCACAAAGGATTTGGTATTCACTCCACGACTGTTTGAAAATATGAACCGTAAGGAATTCAAACTCACAGGCTCATGGATGTCATATAGCGCACCCTTCCCGGGCAGAGAGTGGGATTTGACTGCTCACTATTTTTCAACGGGAGCCTTGAAATTTGATGAAAGCTTTATATTCAAAAAAGTGCCGCTCAATAACATCAAGGACGGTTTTGATATGTTCAAGGTTCCGGGAACCGTTAAAGGTAAAGTACTTATAGTGAATGAATAGGAGGTACAAAATGACGATAAAAGGTTTGCATCCTTTAAAGAATTTGGTTTTAAAACAGAAACAGGGAATTCCGGCAGGGATATATTCGGCCTGTAGTGCAAATGAATATGTAATTGAGGCTGCAATGGAAAGAGCATTAAAAACTGAAGGTTATGTACTGATTGAAGCAACAGCAAATCAGGTAAATCAGTTCGGAGGCTATACGGGCATGAAGCCGGAGGATTTCAAAGCATTTGTGTCCAATCTAGCTCAAAAAGTACAGTTTCCTACAGAAAAGCTCTTACTTGGAGGAGACCATCTGGGACCTCTCACGTGGAAAAACGAAAAGTCTGAAACAGCTATGGAAAAATCTTGTGAATTAATAAGACAGTACGTTTTAGCAGGATTTACTAAAATACATATAGATACCAGCATGCATCTTGCTGATGACAATATAAATGAAAAGCTTGATACAGGTGTTATAGCCGAGAGGGGAGCAGTGCTTTGCAAGGTAGCCGAGGAGGCATATGCCGAACTGCTAAAAATCGATGAAAGTGCATTGCAACCGGTATATATTGTGGGCAGTGAAGTGCCAATTCCAGGGGGAAGTCAGGAGGAGGAAGAGGGCATCCAGGTTACAAGGGTAAGTGATTTTGAAGCCACCGTTGAAACCTTCCGGCAGGCATTCTATAAGCTGGGGCTGCAAAAGGCCTGGGCAAATGTTATTGCTGTTGTGGTACAGCCGGGAGTTGAATTCGGTGATGAAACAATACATGAATATGACCGGAAAGCTGCGAAAGAATTGTGCCAGTCTTTGAAGAAGTATCCTAACCTGGTTTTTGAAGGACATTCTACAGATTATCAGACTCCCACAGCTCTTAAGGAAATGGTTGAGGACGGAATAGCTATTCTGAAGGTAGGACCGGCTTTGACCTTTGCATTGAGGGAAGGTTTGTTTGCCCTGAGCATGATAGAAGAAGAACTCTTTAAATATGATCCTGATATTCACCTGTCAAATCTTATAAATGTATTTGATGAAGCAATGCTTCAGAACCCTGAGAACTGGAGAAAGCATTATCATGGCAGTGGATCAAAAATAAGATTTGCCAGGAAGTACAGTTTTTCGGACAGGTGCAGATACTATCTGCCTGACTCAAATGTTCAAAATGCAGTAAAGAGATTAATTAAGAATTTGAAAGCTGTAACAATTCCCTTTTCCCTGCTGAGTGAATACATGCCTATTCAGTACAGGAAGGTGAGGAGCGGAGAGCTGGTAAATGACCCGGAGAGTCTATTAAAGGACCGTGTAATCAATTGTATTGATGACTATTTATATGCTACAGAAGCTAAATAGTAATATAGCAGAACCCGGTTATTATTTACCGGATTAATATAACGAAAAAATTATATATAAAGGAGACGGGTATTATGAGTAACGATATGATCAATCCAGGTTTGGTTCCACAGAGAGTGCTGCGTGGAGGAGACAAGATGCCTGCTATAGGTATGGGCACCTTTGGTTCAGACAGGTTTTCAGCTGAGGATATAGCAGCGGCAGTTAAAGGTGCTGCAGAAGTGGGTTTTAGATTGTTTGACTGTGCATCAGTATACGGAAATGAGCATTTAATAGGTGAAGTTTTCGAAGACATAATGAAGTCAGGAATCAAAAGAGAGGAACTCTTTATTACCTCAAAGGTATGGAATGATATGCACGGGAAAGGAGATGTAATGTTGTCCTGTGCAAAAACCTTGAAGGATTTGCGCCTTGATTACATAGATTTGTACTTTGTGCACTGGCCCTTCAGAAATTTCCATCCTAAAGGAGCTGCACCTGACTATCATAATAAGGATGCAAGGCCTTTCTCAATTGAACAGTACATGGAAACCTGGTACCAGATGGAAAGACTTCAGAAGGCTGGCTATGTAAAGCATATCGGAGCCTCAAATATGACTATTCCGAAATTAAAGGAATTGTTTAAATATGCCACCATCATGCCATCTGCCATAGAGATGGAGCTACATCCATGCTTCCAACAGCCTGAATTGTTCCAATTCGTACTTGAACATGGTATTCAGCCTATCGGTTTTTGTCCTATCGGTTCACCAACAAGACCTGACCGTGACAAGACAGCAGATGATTATGTAGATATACAGGAACCTGTTATTGTAGAAATAGCAAAGGCTCACAATGTTCATCCTGCAGTTATATGTATTAAATGGGCTGTTCAAAGAGGACAGACACCAATACCGTTCTCAATTCACAGAAACGAATATGCAAGCAACCTCAGATGTGCAGTTGAGGATCCACTGACAGAAGAGGAAATGAAGAAAATCGAGGGTGTGGATAAGAACTGCCGTCTGATAAAGGGTCAGGTTTTCTTGTGGGATGGAGCAAAAGACTGGACCGATCTGTGGGACCTTAACGGTGAAATAACAAAATAAATTAAACCAATAACCAAACGTATAAACTAAGCAAATACACTAAACGAATAATCAAAAATTTAATCCGCTTGCGGTAAGGAGGATATATGTTAAAGGGGATTCCTTCGATCCTAACCCCAGAACTTCTGAAGACTCTCATGGAGATGGGGCATAGTGATGAAATTGTTATTGCCGATGGAAATTTTCCTTCGGGTACATTTGGAAAGAAAGTAATAAGACTGGATGGGCATGGCGTTCCTGAGGTATTGGATGCAATACTTAAGTTTTTCCCTCTTGACCCATACGTTGAAAAGCCTGTGGCGCTTATGGAAGTAGTTCCGGGAGACACGGTTGAGACTCCTATCTGGGAGGTTTACAGAGATATTATCAATAAGCACGAACCAAGGTATAACAAGATAGAGAACATAGAAAGATTTGCTTTCTATGAAAGAACCAAGAGTGCATATGCAGTGATAGCAACAAGCGAGGCTGCCCTCTACGCCAATATCATTTTAAAGAAGGGTGTTGTAGTGGAGTAATAGTTCAATTTTATAGTATTTGACATAAGAAAAGAAGGAAGCGATATATGCCTGAATTTTCAGATAAGCTGCAAATTCAGGCATATGCTTTTTAAACGAATTTTCTTTACTTTATGGGGGTTTATTGTGAATATATCCGGCTTTATTAAAAAAGTATACTTTGACAGCAGAACCCTCAGTGAAGCTGAAATGCGGTTTTCTCGTAAAATTTCCGTTTTTGAGGGCTGCACAGCCAGAAGCATTCTTACCTTAACAAGTGGAGCGTTTTTGGTGGGTTATGCAAAATATCTGGGGGCTCATGATGAAATAGCCGGAATAATATCAGCTATACCTGTTTTGGCTGGAATAATATCAGCTTTTTCTCCGGTTGCATTTGAAAAAATGCGAAACAGAAAGCTGATTACCTGCTTATTCTGTTTTATTGGAAGGTTTTTGCTGGGATTGATGATTTTTATACCGCTGATAAGGGTTGAGCAGTCAGTTAAAATTTCATTATTAGTGATTACATTTCTGGGTTCAAACCTTTTTCTGGCCTTTACAATACCCGCGTCACAGACCTGGCTTCTGTCCATTACTCCGGAGAATATCAGAGGCTCCTACTTCGGCCGGAGAGAAGCTATTGTATTGGGAGTGGTAACCTGTATAACCCTGCTTATGGGACAGGTTTTGGACAGATTTCAGAAAGTCGGACAAGATTTTACAGGGTTTTTAGTAATATATGTTTTTGTTATGTCAGCCGCAATAGTAAATTTTATCCTATTTTCCAGCATGAAGGAGCCCATTTATCCACAAGCCGGCAAAGATATAAATGTTAAGGAATTTATCCTGCTGCCGTTACGAAACAGGAGGTATAGGGGAGTTGTTATTGTCATGCTTATCTGGAATGTGGGGTACCAGTTGGCAGCTCCATTCACCTCTGTGTATATGGTTTCAAAGTTGGAAATGGGTTACGGTTACATAACGCTTATGCTTGTTTTGGCATCAGTCTCCAGTGTGGTTTCGGTGAGATATTGGGGCAGGCTGGCCGATAAAAAGTCCTGGATGTACCTTCTAAAAATGATGATGCTTATTCAGGTCCTATGTTATTTTACATGGTTTTTGATAGATGTTGATAATGTTTTTCTGTTGCTTCCCATTGCTCATATTTTAGGTGGAGCAGCAATTTCAGGTATAAATATTTCAATCAATAATATACAGTATGGTTTTGCACCTGCTGAGAACAAGTCGGTTTATATGGGGTTTTCTTCGGCCGTTAACGGAATATTCGGATTTGCCGGGACTCTGGCAGGCTCTTATTTTATAAAGCTCACTCCCACTTTCGGTACTTCTTTTCATGGTTTTTCCATTGGAAGCCTGCAGCTGTTATTTATAGTTTCAGCGATGGTGCTGACAGCGGGTATTGCTGGAATGAACAGAATTATTGAACGTAAGCATAATTGTTAGAAAAAAAGGTTACCGTAACGCGATTGGCGTCTGGTAACCTTTTTTAGTAGAAAAATTTATTCAAGAGTAAATGACGCAAAATGCGCACTTCCACTACCTGTGAAAGTAAAATACAATGCCTGTACTCCATCAGGAATGGCTATATCGGCAGAATATTCCTTCCACACATTGGTGAAACCCACAGATATCTTTCCAAGGGCAGGACCATCCCAGCTGGTTTTTACTTCAAAGTCACCCTGGCAGTATCCACGAACCTTGATTTTTACCTTTGTAATGCCCTTGCAGTCAAAGTATTTGAAGCCGGCTGTGGCTGAAGCTTTCATATTGGCAATATATCCAATCTCTTCGTCTCCGTCTCTTCCGTCCTGAGTTATCTTTGGAAACTGATTGTTCATCCAGGAAGCTGTCCAATCGGTGTATAAAGACTCTTCTGAACAGAACAGGTTGCAGGCCAGATATGCGGCATATTCTCCACGTCCTTCCAGAGGTCCGCCATTACAGCCGCAGGAGGTCATTTCCACCTGGGGAATGGTGCCATCCTCTAAAAACTTAATCTCCTCGACGCAGCCCTGTCTGCTGAAATTTGTTCCATTGGTGTGTCTGTGATAGAAAATGTACCATTTATCTTTAATTTCAACTATGCTGCCATGGTTGTTTGCACCGTAGAACATTGGCTTTTGGGCAGGCTTGTAAGTATCAATATGAAGATCGCTGTTGCTCACAATAACTCCCTTGTACTCAAAACCTTTTGTAGGATGCTTGCTTGTAGCATAACATAGCTCATGGAATACCACTGAGGAATAAATAAAGTAGTAGGTATCTCCCCTCTTTCTGATGGAAGGGGCTTCAAAAAACTCATGTCCTTCGTAGCCGCTGCCCTTGCTGTAAGGCTCACTTTGGGCTATGAATACAGGTTCCTCCACAATTGTCAGCATATCAGGCCCCAAAACTGTTGCCATGGGCCCTTTTCTTGATTTGTCGCCTACAGGACAAAATCCAGTATAGAGGTAAGTTCTATCCCCCTCGGTAAGTACTCCTGGGTCAAACTGAGGCTGATCATCTGCCCTTTCACCAAGACGGGTACCATCTTGATAATGTACATAGCCATAAAATTCATATTTACCTGCAGGGGTATCACATACGGCAACAGACACGATTGATACCTTGTCCAGCACATAGTATAAATAATACCTTCCGTCGGGGCCTACAGTGACATCAGGGGCATAAAGGCACATGCTGCCGTCAGGATTGAGAGGATCATCAGTCTTTTGGTAAATAACACCTTCATAAGTCCAGTTGCCGAGATCATCAACTGGTGCCGACCAGCAGACATAATCATTCATACAATATACATATCCGTTAAATCTGTCATGGGAACCATAAACATAAACCCTGTTGTTAAAAACATAGGGTTCAGCGTCAGGGATATACTCCCAGGACGGAAGATAAGGATTAAAACCTTGTTTTTTCATTAGCTACTTCACTCCTTGTCTTTAGACTCTACTTATAAGAGCACATTATGTTGGTAGGATATCACTGAAAAATTAACTAGTCAATTGCACTATAGAATTGTTATGAAAATTTTATATGAAAAATAAAATAGAATATTAAAAATTAAAAAAGTGGGGTTTATTAACGTCAGATAAGTGTTACAGTTAAAATTAAGGCATTTTCTTAAAGCGGCCCGGAGAGATGCCCACGCAGCGGGTAAACTGTTTTGTGAAGGAATAGGCGTCGCTATAGCCGGTAAGCTGAGCTGTTTCCTTAATAGATACACCAGATAATAGCATAAGCTTGGCGTGTTTCATTTTCTGTTCGATTCTATATTGTAAAGGAGAAACACCAACATACCTGCGAAACTGTTTGCGAAAGTTTTCATAGCTCATGTGAAGGGCAGCAGCCACCTCTTCAAGGGAAACCTCCTTGTGAATATCACCTGAGAGTAGTCGACAGGCTTGCTTAATTACCTCCCTGGTGGAACCGGCAGAGGCGGTCACCGAAGGACGGTTGACAATGGACAGTACTATTTCCTGAGCTTTAAGAGTTATAAAAGGAAGCTCGCTATCTTCCGCCGTCTTTAGTTTATGTAACAACAGGGTAAATTGCTGCAGCAGGTTTTCATCATAGTGTGACTGAATTACTGGAGTATCTGACGGCAGCAGGTTCAGACTGCTTAGGTAATTGTAGGTGGAACGGCCAAAGCTGATAAAAAATTCAACCCAGCTGCCGTCGGGAGTTATCTCTGTGGAGTGGCAGACCCCTGGTATTCGCTGTACAAAATCTCCTGCCCGGATAGGTATTGTTTTCATGTCAGGGGTATAATAGCGGCCACTCCCGGATAGTAACAGAAACCCGCTGTAATAATCGATGGTAAAATTGTACTGAGATTGTTCGGCTGTTGTTTTTGGCATAAAGCCGCAGGCCAGAATACCGTTGGTGGGGTCTGCTCCTATACAACGATAAACAACTTCTTTTTTTGTTTCCATAACTCAATCCTTTCCGAGAGGCAAACTTCTGCCTGAATTATACCAAAACGGATAAAATAATGACCATTAGAAATATTTCGTCTGAATATAAAGTATCATATAATATGCATATATACAATTGTATTATAAGAATGGAGAATGAATAACTTTTACATACCAAATAAGATAAAAGGAGCAGATTATGAACAGAGAATGGGAAAATCAGTATATAAATCAAATAAACAGATATCCAATGCATTCTCCCTACGGAGCTTATGAATCTGTTGAACAGGCAATGAGCTGTGACCGACGGGCTTCAAAATATGTAAAAAGTCTGAGGGGGAAATGGAAATTCAAGCTTGCTGAAAATCCTCAGCTGGCGCCGAAAGGTTTCTACCAATTAAATTATGATACTTCCGGCTGGGAGGATATACCTGTGCCATCAAACTGGGAGCTGCATGGATACGGCAAGCCTGTTTATACCAATGTTAAGTATCCCTTCAAGAGGGAGGGAGTCGGATCTCATTATGAGATAGAGATTGCCGAGGGACAGGTGGAATACAACGCACCCCTGGTACCCGAGAAAAACCTTACAGGCTGCTACCGGACTTATTTTGAAGTACCGGACTATTTCGATGGGAAAGATGTATTTATTGAATTCGGGGGAGTAGAGGCCTGTTTTTACCTCTGGGTCAATGGAGTGGAAATAGGCTTCTCAAAGGACAGCAAGCTGGACGCTTCCTTTGATATTACACATGTGGTTCAAAAGGGCAAAAATGAACTGGCGGTAAAAGTCCTTCAATATTGTGACGGTTCGTACCTTGAGGATCAGGATTATTGGCACCTGTCCGGGATTTACCGGGATGTGAAAATATATGCAAAGTCCAAACAGAGGCTCCTCGACTATAAGGTTGAAACCCTTTTTAAGGACAATAACTTTAATGAAGCCGAACTGAGGGTAATGCTCCAACCGAACAACAAAGTCAGGGGTTATGGAGAATGTCATGTGAGATTAAGCCTATATAACGCTGAAGAAGAATTAGTAACTGTTTTTCAGAGTCAACCCTATGCCAAGTGTAGCGTCTATCTGGAGCCTAGGTTTACTGCTTTTTCATCTAAACTATTGGAAAATCCTCACTTATGGTCAGCAGAGGAACCCTATTTATATACATTAATATTGGAAACCATAGATAAAAACGGGTGTGTCACAGATATTGAAAGTACAAAAGTAGGCTTCCGAAAAGTTGAAATAGGCAGGGACGGTGTACTCTATTTGAACGGCAGGAGACTGCTGGTCCGGGGTGTAAATTTGCACGAATTCTGTCCCGAAACAGGCAGGTATGTTTCTGAGGAATACATGAGACAGCAGCTTTTAACAATGAAACAGCTCAATTTCAATGCCGTTCGGACAAGCCACTATCCACACGCCAGCGAATGGTATGAACTATGTGATGAGCTTGGGATATACGTTGTGGATGAAGCCAATATTGAAACCCACGAGTTCGGCGGACAGTTAAGTGCTTCGGCAGAGTGGACTGCTGCATATATGGAACGTGCTACCCGGATGGTACTCAGGGATAAAAATCATCCTTCAGTAATTACCTGGTCTCTGGGAAATGAATCGGGGGCAGGGGCAAATCAGGCGGCCATGTATGGCTGGATTAAAGAATATGACAGGACCAGGTATGTTCAGTATGAATCCTGCAACCCTGAAAGGAATATTACCGATATAATATGCGCAATGTATCCGCCCAAAGGCTGGGTAGAACAAAAGATGGCCGAGCATGAGGATCTGAGACCCTTTATAATGTGTGAGTATGCCTATGCAAAAAGCAACAGTAATGGGAACTTTAAAATGTATTGGGACCTGGTGGAAAAGTATCCGCGTTTCCAAGGCGGGTTCATATGGGATTTCCAGGATAAGGCCTTGGTACAGAAGGAAAAAGGGGTCTCAAGATATGTATATGGAGGGGCCTTTAATGAAGAGGTGGTTGATCCCATAGAGGACATGTGTCTGAATGGAGTGGTTCTGCCTGATTTGAGCTGGAAGCCGGCGGCATTTGAAATAAAGAATTGCCAGGCTCCTGTGATGATTTATTATGATGGAAGCCCATACCCCGAAACAGGAGCCTATAAAATAAAGAACAATTATATGTTTAAGGACCTGAGTCATTTATGCCTTGGTTGGGAACTGCAGTGCGACGGAAAAATTGTGGATAGAGGAGTTATGAAACAGTATTTTACAGCTCCCGGACAGTCGGATATTCTGGATTATGTTTTGAAACCCGAAAATATATCCGGTGAAGCTTTTGTGAACATCACAGTCTCCTTAAATGAGGATACGCCCTATTCAAAAAGGGGACATGTTATTTATACTTATCAAATCCCTCTAAAGGAGTCAGTGGTTAAGAGGCAGGAGGTATGTATTAACCATAATAAACTGACAATGCAGGAAACTTCCAGGGAAATATTGATACTGGGAGAAAATACCGAAGTACGTTTTGACAAGGAAAACTGTATATTTACAAAGGCGGTTTTTAACCGAACTGAGAGCTTTTGGGGATGCGGGGATAATTTTTACCGGGCTGCTACAGGTATTGATGAAGGCTGCAGAAATTCCGGAGGCAATTATGCAACCGATTGGAAAGCCTGGGGCTTAAATAATCTAAAAATAAATTCCATAAAAATAGATAGCGTAGTTTCTGATATGCAAATTTTTATTTTTGCAAATGTGGCATACAATGATGATAAATTGCTTGTTTCCACACAGTACAGAATAGGCAGCAGTGGTATTGAGGTTGATAAAACAGTTATTAATAATTGTCCCGGTGAAACAATTCCGAGAATAGGACTTTCTTTGATGCTTCCAGAGGATAAACAGCAAATAACCTGGTATGGAAGAGGACCCTGGGAGAATTACGCCGACAGAAAGGAAGCAGCCCATATAGGCTGTTACAGCAGTAATGTCCCTGAACAGTATACACCCTATGTGAAGCCTGTGGAGTGCGGTGGAAAAGAAGATGTGAGATATGTCCTTATACAGGATCAAAAAGGCTATGGTTTACGAATCTCTGGAGCTATACCCTTCCATTTTGATATTCATGATTACTCTGTGGAGGCTTGCGATAAAGCAATGTATGAGCAGGAGCTGATAAAGGATAAATTTGTTCATCTCAATATAGACCATGTGCATGCCGGCTTGGGAGGAGACAACGGCTGGTCTAAAAATATTCATCCTGAGTATCGCATTGGCAAAGGTTGTTACCACTATAATTTTATTATAGAAGTGGTTTGAATCTATTACTGAGAAAGGTATAATAGGCTTGCACGTAGAGGCAGGCAAACTGTTAAATCAGGCACCTAAAAAAATGCATTTGCATTTTTTTAGGTGCCTGATTGGGGTTTTTGTCCGAATTTTTATGTATTTTTTAGCTACCTGAGACTGTGAAAAACATTTGCACAGAGTATAAAGTTTTGAATATTTACATTGTCAATTTTTGATGTTTAAATTAGGCTCAGATAGTCTAAGAACATCTTCACTTTACAATTTCATTATTAGCAGATTTATACTGCTGGAATAGGAGCTAGTTTGATGCAAACAACGAGAGACATGGATGCACCTGGAACTGAAAAGGTAACCATCAGTACAAGTAACAGTTTGGTAAAACATTTTAAAGGTACCTGGCAGTTATACACTTTATTACTACCACCAATAATATTTTTAGTGATATTCAGTTATTATCCCATGTACGGGGCTATTATAGCATTTAAGAACTACAATATAAGAGCAGGAATATTGGGAAGTCCCTGGGCAGATAACTTTGGGTTAGCAAATTTTATAAGATTTTTCGAAAATTATAATTTTATTGAGTGCCTGCGCAATACCATATGGATTTCTGTATATTCAATGCTGGTTAGCTTTCCATGTGCAATTATTTTGGCCATAAGCCTTAATTATGTTCTGAATGTTAAATATAGAAAAGCAGTACAGCTCATATCATATTTTCCTTACTTCATATCAACAATAGTACTTGTCGGTATGGTAAATATACTCTTTAATATAAAGACTGGTGCCCTTGGCAGCTTAATTTACAGTATTACAGGAATGAATGTCCTGGCCAATGCCTCGGCTTTTCCATCACTGTATGTATGGTCAGGAATATGGCAGACAGTGGGCTTTAACGCAATTATTTATATGGCGGCTTTGTCAGGTGTAGATATGCAGCTTCATGAAGCAGCTATAGTCGATGGAGCAACTATTATGCAGAGAATAAGACATATTGATCTGCCTGCAATTATTCCTACAGCTGTAATATTACTTATTCTTAATGTTGGCGGAATTTTGAACGTTGGCTATGAAAAGGTACTTGCAATGCAGAACCCAAATAACCTTAGTGCATCTGAAATAATATCGACCTATGCCTATAAAATTGCACTGGTGTCATCAATACCGGACTTTGCTTATTCTACGGCAATAGGATTATTTCAATCAGGAGTAGGCCTTGTATTGCTGTTGATTGTGAATAAAATTAGTAAAAAACTTACAAGTGAAAGCTTATGGTAACTAATTTCAGAGATCATTACATAAATAATTCATTATAAAAGGGGATTTGGAATGAAGACCAAACATTGTATACAGGACAGAATATTTAATATTACTAATCATACTCTTCTGGCTATATTTTTGCTGGCTGTGATGTACCCGTTTATTTATCTGATAAGTTGCTCATTTAGTTCAGGAGACGCATTGATGACCGGAAGAGTAAAATTATTGCCGGTTGAGCCGACATTATTGGGATATAAAACGGTATTTGCCTATGGTCCCATATGGACAGGATATTTGAACTCTCTTATTTACATGGTAACAGGAACCATCGTAAGCGTAGTGTTAACTATTATGGCATCCTACCCACTTTCAAGGGATGATATAAAGGGAAAGAAATTTTTCATGGGGATTTTCTTATTCACAATGATGTTTAATGGGGGACTGGTACCGACATATTTGCTGGTCAAACAATTACATATGATTGACACCATTTGGGCTATTATATTGCCCTCAGCCTTGAGTGCATATAATGTCATCGTTGCGAGAACTTATTACAAACAAAATATACCTTCAGAGTTACTGGAGGCTTCCAGATTGGATGGCTGTGACGATTTCAAGTTCTTACTTAAAATAGTAATTCCACTGTCAAAGCCCATAATAGCCGTAATCAGTCTTTGGGTGGCAGTAGCTTTGTGGAATTCATATTTCTCAGCATTAATATATTTACGCTCGGAAGAGAAATACCCGTTACAGCTTATATTAAGAGGAATTCTTCTTATGGGAAGTACAGATTTGTCGCAATCTGGGGTTGATCCTGAAATAAGGCTCAGGAATCAGTATCTTGGCGAAATGTTGAAATACGGTACTATAGTAGTTAGCAGCCTTCCGCTAATGATACTCTATCCTTTTGTCCAGAAGCATTTTGTAAAAGGCGTTATGATAGGATCGGTAAAGGGTTAATAACAAATAATAAAAAAATTTTCTTATGAGCTCAAAGAAAATGTTTTATTATCATAAAAACAATTTAGGAGGAAAAGTCATGAAGAAGTTTGTATCAAAAGCTGTTGTTTGTGCCTCGGCCATAGCTTTGTTATTGACAGGCTGTGGATCAGGAACCAATACTGAAAGCACTGCAAGTTCAACTGCCGTTAATTCAAGTGTTGAGGCTCAGAAGTCCGAAATTACATTTCCATTAAAGGAGAAAGCCACATTAACTGCATTCGTAATGACTCCTTATTCTGGTGAGAACGCTGATTACAAAAACAATTATGTTACAGATTATCTAGAGAAAGAGCAAAACATAAAAATTGATTTTCAACATGTTGTTACTGGAGATGACGGAAAAACCAAGCTGAACTTGCTTATGGCCAGCGGAGAAACATTACCGGACATATTCTTATCAACAAAATGGTCTAAAGCTGAAACTATGCTGTATGGGAAGCAGGGCCTGATTATTCCGCTGAATGATTACTTAAAAGATGCACCTAACTGGAATGAATTAAACAAAGTAAGTCCGTTAAGATTGGGAGATATAACAATGCCTGACGGAAATATTTACTGCTATGGGGACGATAATGAATGCTTCCATTGCATGTTCCAGGCAAGAATGTGGATTTACAAGCCATGGGTAGACAAACTGGTGGGTGGAAAAATACCTACAACTACCGATGAACTGTATACCTTCTTGAAGGCTGTTAAAGAGAAAGATCCTAACGGCAACGGAAAGGCCGACGAAGTTCCATTTACCGGTAATATTGCTGCAGGAGGTTGGGCAACTGATCCGACTACATTTATAACAAATGCATTTATTCAGAACAATAACATATTGTCAAATACCAACCCGGTTGTAGGTGCAGGCTTTGTTGTAAATAATGGTAAGGTTGAATTCCAGTTTACAAAAGACGAGTACAAAGATGCATTAACATATTTAAACAAGCTTTATAAAGAAGGTTTACTAGACTCACAGACCTTTACCCAGAATGCAGACCAGCAGAAGGCTACTGTACAGGGTACTCCTCAATTGGCTGCCATGGCGCCAGGTGGCTGGTGGCCATGTAATACCGATGAACTTTTAAAAGAGCAGCCAGGTTCATATCAAGACTGGGTTATTTTAGAGCCTTTAAAAGGACCAAATGGAGTACAGCTGGCTCCTTACTATCCAACAAATTATTTCCAGAGCAACTATGGCTTAGTATCCGCTGACTGTAAAAATCCTGAATTAGCTGTTAAATTCTTTGATCTCCTCGGATCAGAAGAAATGACTCTGATTACACAGAATGGACCTAAGGGTATAGCATGGGATTATGTAACAGAGGGAACTTCAATTGCAGGTGGACAGGCAAAATGGGAAAAGATACCTGCGAAGAAGTTGAGAAGCAGTTCAATGCCTGACTATAGCGATGAAGGCTTGAATTTTGTAAAATATGTATGGGATCCAGATGCAGTTATGACCCACAATACTAATGACTTCAGACTTAGCCAGTTCTGTGCTAACCCTGAGACCAGTGTTGAAGCATTACTTTATCAATGTGGTAAAGCATATTCAAAGTACAAACCTGACGACAACACAATGCTTCCAAATCTCGCTTACTCAGAAGAAGATGCTAAAAAAATTGCTGATTACACAGTATCAATAGGTAAATTTGTAAATCAGGCTACTGTTCAGTTTATTACAGGTGATCTTGATCTCAGTACCTGGCAGACTTATGTAGACAAGATTAACAGCATGGATTTGGCTGGATATCTTGCTATTCAGCAGAATGCATATGATCTATATGCAAAAAGCTTAAATAAATAGTAACAATAAGTAGTTCCGATAAAGCCCTTACGGATTTAGTAAGGGCTTTATTTAAATAATATCAGAGGTATTTCGGATTTAGTATAAATATGTTTTAATATATATATGTAAACCAATCCAAGACAAATACTATAAATCAGGCTGGTATCCGACGATGAAAAAAAATATATATATCTTGCTTTGCTTTTTATCCCTTTTAATAATTTTCGGGTGCTCTGTAAAAAGTGAACCGGTAAAACTGTATTATTACTACTTCAATGCCTGCGGGGCATGTAATGAAAGCGAAAAATTTTATGATATGGCAAGTTCTGCTTTAAAAGGTATAGATAATTCTAAATATGATATTATTACGGTTAACACTTTTAAGGAAACCATGCCGGAAAGTCTAAAGCTGTTTTTAGATGCCAATAATATGAAAGCAGAAGACATCAGCTACCCGATTCTTGTCTCAGGAAACAACTATATTATGGGTCTGGAAAATATAGAAAAAAATATGCAGGAGCTTTTACTGAGCAGTATCGATAAGGAGAACTTCGATTCGGGAAAGGAAAGCAAGGAACTAACAAGGGACCCCAATGAGCAGGGAATGGCTGATAAAGATATACCTGATAGAGTGGACAAAAACAGCTCATATTTTGTATATTTCTACACTTCATCCTGTAGCGACTGCAATAATACAGAGGATTTCCTTAAGACACTTTCCGCCAGCTACCAGCCGAACATTTCAGAAAAGGCTGAACAGTCCCCTCTGGTAATAGATCATAAAAACATTACGCAGGAAAATAACCTGGCACTGCTACAAAGTCTATTTGAATTTTATGATGTCCCCGAAAGTGAACGTGAAGTTCCTGTAATGTTTTATTCAAAGGGCTATATAAGTGGATATGACAATATAAAGGAAAATATTGAGAAAATAATAATTGAGGGAGAGGCTTTAAATTTTAGTCATGATAGGCTGAACTCGGAGATTAATGTAAAAAGTCTGACACAAAAGAACATTCCCGGTATATTCCTTACGGGGCTAATAAATGGCATTAACCCCTGTTCCATGTCCATGCTTTTTTTGCTTTTATCCCTCGTAATTTCTAAAAAGTCAAATATCATGAAATTTGGCTTCAGCTACATAGCCGGAAAGATGGTAGCATATTTTTCCTTTGGTATAGCTACGTATAATATTATCAGCATTGTGGATTCAGCAGCATTCAGAAATGTGCAATACGGTATAAGCATTTTCGTGGTTATAATGTCATTAATATTGGCGTTACTAAATTTCAGAGATGCCTATTGGGCTAAGAAGGAAGAATATAACAATGTAAAAATGCAGCTTCCCGGTTCATTAAGAAAATATAATCACAGGATTATAGCCTTTTTTGCCGGAAAAGCTGATTCAGGATGGGCTGTTGTAATCATTTTCCTTTTGGGAGCTATAATCTCACTCGGAGAGTTTTTATGCACAGGTCAGATATATGTTGCCACAATTGTGTACCTGGCGCAAAATACTTCAGGGTTAACGGGAAGTACTGTTTTTTCATTTGTTTTATATGTATTAGCCGCTTCCATACCGCTAATTATTCTGGTTATTCTTATTAACAGGACAAAACAGCTATTACTGGTTTCGGAGTTTGTAAGAAGGCATTTACCTGCTATAAAGATTATATTTGGAGTCACATTTCTTATATTCGGGCTCATCTTTGTTACCTATATTATCTAGTGTATTATATAGCAGCTGAGTGTACAAAGCAGGCGAATACTAATCAACTGAGAGGTTCAGCGATGTTTAAAAAAATAAAAAATAATAACGAAAAAACTCAAGTATCCATATTTAATAATAATAATGAACTGCTCTTTAATGGAGATTTGCACTCAATACCAATCAAAGAGTCTGTGATAATAAGCAAGAGCATTGAATTCTTTAATGACCACAATCCCTGTTATATACATCGGGGAGCGGTAACTGTAAGGCTGCTGAGCGAAATAGAGGCTTATTTGAAAACCCATGGAGATAAGTCCCTTATTTATGACGGGAATACCGGAAGTGTTGTAGACTATATTGATATGGACGGTATACACCGCATGGAAATTCACTAAAAGGAGGAAGAATATGAAACAAAAACTGTGGTACAAAAAGCCGGCGAATGAATGGAATGAAGCTCTTCCAATAGGTAATGGCCGCCTGGGTGGTATGATATATGGTAATGTCAAAAAGGAAAATATACAATTGAATGAAGATAGTATATGGTATGGTGATCCAATAGACAGAAACAATCCCGACGCTTTGGCTAATCTCCCTGAAATACGCAAGCTGCTGACAGAGGGAAAAATCAGTGAGGCTGAAAAGCTGGCCTCTCTTGCGCTCTCCGGTGTACCTGAAAGTCAGCGGCCCTACCAGACCTTGGGAAACTTATATCTGGATTTTGATGTTGATGTAAGTGGCATAAAGGATTACAGCAGAGAGCTGGATATTGAAAATGCCTGTGTAGCAGTCAAATTTGTTTTGAAGGGAGTCAAGTATACCAGAGAATATTTTTCAAGTGCAACCGACCAGGTCATAATTGTTCGCTTGTATGCCGATGCCCCGGGAAGGATAAGCTTTACAGCAAATATGAGACGTGGCAGGTTCCTTGACAATTCTTCGTCCATAGACGGTAAAACCATTGGAATGTATGCAAGCTGTGGCACCGACAAGGGTATCAGATTTTGCTCAATGGTCAGAGCGGTTTCCGAGGGTGGAAAGGTCAATACCATCGGAGAAAACCTTATTGTTGAGAAGGCTGATGCTGTAACCCTGTTTATATCAGCAGCCACCAGTTTCTATCACAAGGAATATGAAACACAATGTCTCAAATACCTGGCAGCAGCAGAGGTGAAAGGATATTCCCAGCTGCTGTCCAGTCATATTGAGAATTATTCACAGCTGTACCGCAGAGTCAAGCTGGAAATACAAGATATAGAAGAATGTGACCAAATAAATAACCTGGATACGGCCGAGAGACTGGAGAGACTGAAAAGCGGAAAATCAGACAACGAACTGGTAGCTCTTTATTTCAGCTTCGGAAGATATCTGCTGATATCCTGCAGCCGCCCGGGAAGTCTGCCGGCAAATCTGCAGGGCATCTGGAACCAGGATATGCTGCCTGCCTGGGACAGCAAATACACAATAAATATCAATACCGAAATGAACTACTGGCCTGCTGAAACCTGTAATCTTTCCGAGTGCCACCAACCGCTCTTTGACCACATTGAGAGAATGAGAGTTCCGGGAAGAAGAACCGCCAGGGTAATGTATGGCTGCAACGGTTTTGTAGCACACCACAATACCGACATATGGGGGGACACTGCTCCCCAGGATATCTACATTCCGGCAACCTACTGGCCAATGGGGGCGGCATGGTTAAGCCTACATTTATGGGAACGCTATGAATTTGGTTTAGATAAGGAATTTTTGAAGGATGCTTATCCGGTTATGAAAGAGGCGGCTGAATTCTTTCTGGACTTCTTAATTGAAGACAGTAAAGGAAGACTTGTAACAAGTCCTTCTGTATCGCCTGAGAATACATATATATTGGAAAACGGTGAGAAGGGCTGCTTATGTATAGGTCCTTCCATGGACAGCCAGATATTGCATGCACTTTTCAGCGGATGTATTGAAGCTTCGGATATCCTTAATACTGATGGGGCTTTTGCCGAGAAACTGGTAAAGGTCAGAGACAGGCTACCAAAGCCCCAGATAGGACGGTACGGGCAAATACAGGAATGGTCTGAGGATTATGAAGAAGAAGAGCCCGGACACAGGCATATTTCACATTTGTTTGGTTTACACCCTGGAAAGCAGTTCAGCACAAGAAAAACACCTGAACTTGCAGCCGCCGCAAGAAAAACTCTGGAAAGGCGGCTGGCACACGGCGGAGGCCATACAGGGTGGAGCAGAGCTTGGATAATAAATATGTGGGCAAGACTGAAGGATGGAGAAAAGGCCTATGAAAATGTTATGGGACTACTGAAAAAATCTACACTGCCTAACTTGTTCGATAACCATCCTCCCTTCCAGATAGACGGTAATTTCGGTGGTACGGCAGGTATAGCAGAAATGCTGCTTCAAAGCCATGAAGGAGGAATTGAGTTGCTTCCTGCCCTTCCGCGTGATTGGAAACAAGGAAAGGTAAAGGGCCTTGTGGCAAGGGGTGGCTTTGAGGTTGACATTGAATGGGGGGAGGGCAGGATTTACTATGCGAATATCCTGTCCAGAAGTGGGACAGTTTGTAGTATCATTACATCACAGGAATACTATATTGTATGTGATGGCAGGCCGGTTGAAGTTAACAAGCAAAGTGATACTATATCCTTTAATACCGTGCCCGGTGCAATATATGAGTTAAAAAGTAAATAAATTTGTCCAACCTATTTCAATAGCTTTGCATTATGGTAAGTATTTGATTAAAATATGTAATATATAGTAATTACTAAAAAAATATATAGCTAATTATTATATGAAATAACTATTTTAAGGAGACCAGCTATGAAGGATATCAATGTGACAAACATGCCCGTAGAATATAAAAAGACAGTTCCGGTGGAACAGCAAGGTACTATTACTGAAATCACCTATAGTGTTAACAACTACATTAATCAAGCCAGAAAGCTTGTGACAAATCAGAGTATCAGTCAGGCTGAAGCTGGGAGAGAAACAGTTAATGGTGAGCCCATCGAAAAGAAATTCAATGTCTATTTACCAGCGGGCTATGATTCAAATGATCAAAATACAAAATATAATGTATTGTACCTACTCCACGGAGTAGGAGGGGATCGGAATGAATGGCTGGACTCCAACGGAAAGACTGACGAAAACTTTAACATTTGCAATATATTGGACAATCTGATTGCGAAGGGGAATTTAGCCCCAACCATTGTGGTTTTTCCTGACGGAAGAAGTGCAATAGATTGGACAGATCGTTCCTTCAATTCAGAAGGAACCAATATGCTGGGATTTTACTATTTGGATTATGAATTGAGATACGATCTTATCCCCTTTATTGAGTCCAGGTACAATACATATGCTGATATTACTGATACAACTTCCGAAGGGATAGCATATAACCGATTGCATAGATCAATAGCAGGACTTTCAATGGGGGGAATGCAGACTTTGAATATGACTTTCGGTGGTTACAGATGCGATTCTTCAGCACATACCGGAGGCGATAGCCGCTGGGCTAATGGGCTGGAACCCACTGTTAAAACTTCCGGGATGCTGGACTTGTTTGCTTATGCAGGTGCCTTCTCAAATGCACCTACCTCAAGCAGCGGTGATATCCTCGGTGCGGGTATCGCCTCAAGTAACTACAAACTAAATTTACTATACATTACTTGTGGGGAGGCTGATGAAATTTCTTACCAGTCCCCGTATATAGGCGCTACTGACAGACTTGCCGAAGTTGCGGGTGACAAGCTCTGTGATTTTTACCGGGTAAGCATAAAGGGAGGTAAGCATGATTTCAAGGTTTGGAATAACGGTATATTTAACTTCTTGCGTTTAGCCTTTGATGAAAAGGAACATCCCACAAAAAGTGAGCCTGTTAGTGTAGCCCTTGAATTGGATGACTAACCTGACTAACCGAATTATTATCAAGTATTAAGAAAGGGAGATAATTCAAATGCTTAGAATTGTAGAAGTTGAGAATGGTCTGGTTCAAGGGCTTCCGGCGGCCGACCCGCGTATAACAAGTTTTAAGGGAATCCCTTTTGCCGCACCTCCGGTGGGACAGAACAGATGGAGAGCCCCTCAGCCTGTTGAAAACTGGACTGGAGTACTTAAGGCCTTTGATTTTGCTCCAATTTCCATGCAGGCACCCACCGTTATAGATATTAACAATATATATACCCGTGAATGGGCAGTGGATCCTGACATTCCCATGAACGAGGACTGCCTGTATCTCAATGTCTGGACTCCGGCTGAAAGTCCCGACCAGAAGCTGCCTGTTTTTGTGTGGTATTTTGGAGGGATGCTTCAGGTTGGGCATACTGCCGAAATGGAATTTGACGGCGAACGTATTGCCCGCAGGGGTATAGTTGTGGTAACAGTCAATTATCGTTTGAATTCTTTCGGGTTCTTATGTCATCCTGAGATAACAGCAGAAGCAGCGAATGCCCCGGCAAACTTTGGCCACTTGGATCAGCAGGCAGGAACACAGTGGGTAAAACGTAATATTGCTACTTTTGGAGGAGACCCCAATAATATAACTATAGGCGGACAGTCGGCAGGTGGTGGCAGTGTATTGAGTCAGCTGACTTCTCCTCAGAATGAAGGGCTTTTTCAGAAAGCTATTGTTCAAAGTGGTATTATCACAGAAACATACGCAGGTAGCGTTGTACCCATCCTCAAACGGACACTGGAGGAAGAAGAGCAGGAGGGAGCCAAATTCTTTGATTTCCTTGGAGTCAAGTCTTTGGACGAAGCCCGTAACCTTGACGCAGTTTATATCAGAGACAAGACATTGGAATATAATCGAAATTGGACTACTGTTATTGATAAAAAGTTCAGTGTAGATGTTCCATTCGATTTGATTCTTCAAAATAAACACTGGATGGTACCGATGCTCTGGGGACATACAACCAATGAATTCCCCTCTGAACCAAATGTCAATTCACTTGGTGAATTAACAGATATGGCAGTTAGAAAGTTTGGTGACGGAGCAGAGGAGTTTTTAGAGATATGCGGCGCCGAATCAGGTAATATTGAAGAGGTAAGGAAAAACGCATCTGTGAACAGTATTGAGTATGCAATTCGTATAGCTTCTCAAGCAAGTTTGTCTGCCGGGGCCAAGGTGCCTTATTATTACTATGTTTTTGATGCTGAAATACCCGGGTGGGATAACCCCGGAACATTTCACTCTGTGGATCTCTGGTTCTTTTTTGAAACTCTTGCAAAATGCTGGAGACCTTTTGTGGGAAAGCATTATGATCTTGCACGGCAGATGTGCAATTACTGGGCGAACTTCATACGTTCGGGGAACCCCAATGGAAAAGATTCCACAGAAGAGGATATGCCGACATGGGATTCATACACCCTGGAAGCTCCCTTTGGTATGGTTTTCAAAGATAAGGCCGAGTTTGTCAGGGAACAACCGGGAAAATTAATGAACTTTCTTATTAAAGAATATTTTAAAGAATAAATTATTAATAAATATTAGAGAAACAGTAAGCCATTAGTATTACTGTTTTTTTAATATTTTTCTCTTTATCTATAAGACCTATCTTGTATGCTTTTCCTGTAATTACCGTACTTGTTTTACATAATCTTAAAGTATATACTAACCTCATATATTAATTGAGGGAGAAGGATTTTTTGAAGAGTTCTGTTATATCAAAACTAAAGTTTAATAATACTTTAAGTCGACTTGTTATTACTTTTCTGTTAATAATGATTCCAATTTATGGTTTAGGCTTTTATATATACAACTGGGGTCTATATACAGTTAAAGGTGAAATCTCCAAATCCTCAGTGTCTCAGGTTTCCTTTTATCTGCAAGGCTTGGAGAAAGAGATTGAACGTATGAAGGCGCTTCAATATGATTTCTTAAATGATGAAAATCTCAATAAGCTGGCAATCAGATCAAAAATAATGAGTATATATGAAAAAACCGAAAGTATAAGACTGCTTCAACAAAGACTTGTTACAATAAAGAACAGCAGTGTTTACATTAAAAATGTCAGTGCTCATATACTGCCAATAAAAAGGACCATATCGTCAAATAACGGACTGAATGATATAGATCTTATGATGTTTGAAAATATTAGAGTTCCGGAGGGCCTAGGTGGAGCACAGCTAATAAATCATAATGGAAGCATCTATTTAAGTACTCTACAAAAAAGGGACATACTGAGCAATAACCCCCTTTATTCTATAGTAATTGAGCTGGATAGTGAAGTCTTTAAGCAGGCACTGTCACAGTTTAACACATATTCCGGAAGTGGTTCAGTATTAATCAGTCTTAAGGATAATAACATAATAATGAATCAGAACATTTTGGAAGATGCTGAAATCAAGGGTATTATTACTAAATTGAACACTCAGGACGAAAGTGGTACTGAATATGTCAATATCAATAGGAAAGGATATTATGTTATACATGCTAAGTCAGAATATCTAAATATGGTATTGCTAAAATTTATACCTCAAGAATACTTAATGAAACCTATAGATAATTTTAATATATGGGTATGGGTTTTTACTATTGCTGTCGTAATTATTATATTGATATACTCATTTTCAACCTACAAGTTCATGCATAAGCCCCTGATTCAGCTGGTTAAGTCTTTCCGTAAGCTGGAAAGCGGGGATTTGCAGGTGTCTATTACCCACGATTCAAAAAATGAGTTTGGGTATTTGTATCAACGTTTTAATGATATGGTAAAGAACTTGAATAATCTGATTGATCAGGTCTATAATCAGAAAATTCTTATGCAAAAGGCAGAACTGAAGCATTTACAATCCCAAATAAATCCACATTTTTTATATAACAGCCTTTTTATGATTAATACTATGGCATCTATAGGAGATGAAAATCTTGTTCCTTTTTCCAAATATCTGGGAGAATATTTCCGTTTTGTAACCCGGAATTCATCAGACTATATTCCGCTTATTGATGAGGTCAACCATGCTAAAGTGTATACTAACATACAATCCATGAGATTTTCCAAAAGATTGAAGGTTGATTTTAAAGATTGTCCTGAGAAGTATCACAACATAAAAGTACCTCGCCTCATTCTTCAGCCCATAATAGAAAATGCCTTTGAGCATGGTATTGAAAGGAAAAAAAACAGTGGTATTGTTTTAATATATTTTGAAGGGAAAGATAATGAACTTGATATAATAGTTGAGGATAATGGCGATGAAATAACCGATTCGGGATTGTTGGAGTTGACAGAGGCATTAAATAATACTAATGAAGGACTGGAAACAACCGGGATAATTAATATTAACCGCCGGATAAAGCTTGTATTTGGTGAGAATAGCGGACTCTTTATATCGAGAAGTGACCTGGGTGGTATTAAAGTAGTACTGAAGATTTTTACTCCTGGAGGTGATGAAAGTGTACAGATTACTAATAGTTGATGATGAAGAAATAATTGTTAATAGTTTATATGAAATATTCAGTAATATAAAAAGCCTTAATCTGGATGTATACAAAGCCTACTCGGGAGAGGAAGCCATTGAGTGGCTGAACAGAACCAGAATAGACATAGTGCTGACCGACATAAGAATGCCTGAGATTGATGGTTTACAGCTGTTGGAAGTAATTCATAAAAGCTGGCCCCAATGCAAGGTTATATTCTTAACAGGATACAACGAATTCGAGTATGTGTATAAGGCAATTCAGCATAGTGGGGTCAGTTATATACTAAAAACTGAAGATCATGAAAAAGTTATCGGTGCTGTTGAAAATGCCATAAAGGAAATACAAAAAGGCATTAAAATCGAGGACTTGATTCATAAAGCCAAAGAACAGATGAATATGGCTGTAGACCTCTTTCAGAAGGATTATTTTATTCAATTGCTTAGGGGAGATACTTCGTTAAGTATAAACAAAGCCCAGTTTGAACAATTATCTATCTCAATGCATGCTGAAAGTCAAGTTGTATTATTACTTGGTCATGTTGACAATATCCCTTCAGATGTAACTTATTGGGACAGGCTGCAATATCTGTATTCCATAAGAATGATTATTAATCAGAACCTGAGTCCTTACATCAGTAGTGTTATTGTAATGGATGAAAACTATAGATTTATCATATTCATTCAGCCAAAGGAGTTGTTTATTCAAAATCAAACAGTTGATACCCATTACTATGAAAAAGCAGTTTCATTTATTAAGGGCACTTTGGAGGTAATTCAGACAGCCTGCCGGGAATCCTTAAACCTGTCAATCAGCTTCGCGTTAGGTGCTGATCCATGCAGCTGGACAGAAGTATCTCAAAAATACTATTCCCTGAATCAACTTCTGAATTACAAGATTGGTACCGGGATTGAAATGATTCTTATAGACAATGAAATTAAGAATAACAATTTTCTTTCGGGTAGTTTGAATGATGAGGTGGTAAAGGAATTTGATACAGAGAATGAACCTTTGGAGATAATGCTTAGAAAAAGAAGCTTTGATTTTTTTGAGCAATACCTTGAGTCGGGACAGAGTGATAAGTATTTTGAGGTTCTATCAGAATTGATTGAGCCGTTGAAATCCATAAAGAGTAAAAACTCCAATTTGGCAATTGAAGCGTATTATAAGGTGGCTCTCAGCTTATTGACATATATTAATCGTTGGAAACTGACCGATAAGATTGCTTTTCATATAGCACAAAACAAGCTTATGAGAATTGACAAGCATGACTCATGGGCCGAGGCTGTTCAATACCTTTACGATATATCCAATATCATATTTAAACTACAGTGTGACGAGCAAAAAAAGAGGGCCGACAATACTATCGAGTATATACAAAAGTTTATTGAAGATCACCTGAGTGAGGATCTGTCTCTGGTCAGGCTGGCAGAACAGGTTTATTTGAACCCATCATATCTGTCAAGACTGTATAAACAATTAGCCGGCACGAATCTGTCTGAGTTTATTGATAGTGCCAGGATTAATAAAGCCAAAGAACTACTGTTAAAAGATAATATCAAGATTCATGAAGTTGCCAGAATGGTAGGTTATGAAACAGCGGCTTCATTTACACGTTTCTTTAGAAAAATATGCGGCTGCTCGCCACAGGAATATCAGGACATATATGGGGTAGCAAAGCAGATGCTGAACAAGTAGCCTTATAGTGAGGCAAAGCTCTTTATTAATTTGAATTTGGAGGTTGGTAATTAGTGAAGAGAAACAAAACAATAAAATACATTATGACGGTTATGGCTTTATTAATATCCACCGGACTTATTACAGCGTGTAATGAAAATGATTATAAAAACTACCAGTCCGAAAAAATAATGATAAGCAATTCGTCACCTCAGGAGAGCAGTAAAGGGAATGAAATTGATCCTTTTGGAAAATATATTACTCCCATAGACATATCTTTTATACGGGGAATAGATGAAGATTTTGCCCAGAATGTGTTACCGAAGACACCTGGTGAAACCATTCAGGATAATCGCTGGTTAAAGGTTTATAAGGATGAATTAGGGATAAATGTAAAGTATGCATGGACGGTCAGAGGTAATGAAGTATCTGATCAATTTACACAGAAGATTAACGTTACTCTGGCCTCAGGGGATTTACCGGATGTCATACTTGTTAATTCCAACCAGCTTAGGCAGTTGGTCGATGCAAAGCAAGTGGAAGATATGACTGAATACTTTGACAGATATGCTGCACCCTTTACAAAGGAAATTTATAACCAGGAGAGTTCGGAAACCTTGGATTCTGCTACAATAGACGGTAGACTCATGGCTATTCCCGAACCCTATTCATATGCTGAAGCTGCTCACTATCTATGGATAAGAAACGACTGGTTAAAAAACCTGGGTTTGGAGGCACCAAAGTCCATGGAGGATCTTTTGGAAATATCTCAGGCTTTTACCAACCAGGACCCTGACAGAAATGGCAAGCATGACACACACGGTTTGGCTATTACAAAGGATTTATACGGGGGTACTATGACAATAGAGGGATTTTTCGCCGGTTATCACTCATATCCCAATATGTGGATAGAAGACCATTCGGATAGATTGGTGTGGGGAAGTACATTACCCGAAACAAAAAAAGTACTGAGCAAACTTGCTGAGATGTATAAGTCTGGTCAAATAGACAGTGAGTTTAGTGTAAAGGACGGAAGCAAGGTAGCTGAAGCTATTGCGAAAGGTGAAGTTGGAATAGTGTTTGGGGCACAGTGGAGCCCAATGTATCCCTTAATAAATAGTTTCAATAATGACAATAATGCTGATTGGACAGGATATCCCCTTGTTTCCGCTGATAATAACAAGGTTATGGTCCCTTTGAAATACAACCAGACAAGAATATTCGCCGTTAAAAAAGGCTATCCCCATCCTGAGGCATTGGTAAAGCTTATAAACATGCATCTTGAGAAAAATTGGGGTAAAACGGCAGATTTCAATAAATTCTTTATGCCTGCTGAAAACGACGGAGCAGGAGTTTGGAAGTTTTCCCCTGTAGTTCCGACTCCTCCTTACAAGAATCTTAATGCATTTTTGGAAATTGAAAAAGCAAGAAAAAATAATAGCTTTTCAAATTTGAATGGTGAAGCAAAAGCAATACAATCTAATCTTGATGCCTATGCCAGTGGTGATAAGTCAAAATGGGGTTGGGAAAAGATTTATGGAATAAGTGGTGTTATGGGTATTATGAAAAGCTATAAAGCTAACGGCCAACTTTTACCAGAGAAATTTGTTGGAGCGTCAACAAACACCATGGCAGAGAAAAAGGCGGCTATGGACATGATGGAAAGAGAGGTATTCACAAAAATCATTATGGGTGAGTCGCCTATTGAGGAATTCGACAAGTTTGTAGCTGACTGGTATGAAATAGGCGGAGAAGAAATAACAGAGGAAGTAAATAGTTGGTATGATTTAATAAAGTAAAAATTCTATTATTTTCTGTAATTACTTTGATAATAGGTGTATTTTGGATTTAACTCATTGGGGTTAAATCCGTTTTTTTGTTCAAAATATATATATTGGACCGCTTACTTTGTTACTTTTTTTACAAAAGGTAAACAAATGTTAAGGAGGTAAAAATGTGTTCTATGTTTTTGTGAATAAATTTTGAACTTTGTAAACAAAAGTTAACGATGTAAAAACATGTTCGTAGTATTGAAGGAATATCACTCCTATAATATAGATGAGGCCTCGAAGAACTAAATAAAATATTCAGGAGGAAGGAAAATGAAGTTTAATTATTTGAAAAAAGCTGTATCATTAGCACTAGCTGTATCAATGTCAGCAGCAATATTAGCAGCTTGCGGTAATGAAAACTCATCAGAAAATACTGCACCATCAGGTCAGAGTACTTCAACAGCATCAACAGCAGAAGCAAACAAGGATCCCTTGGGTAAGTATGAACCTGCAATTGACATTACCTTCGTAAGAGGAATAGATGACGATCTCGCTGCTAATGTTTTGCCAAAAGTACCGGAAGACACATTGGAAGACAACCGTTGGACAAAAGTTTACAAGGATGAACTTGGTATAAACGTAAAATATGCATGGACAGTAAAAGGAAACGAAACATCTGATGCGTACCTCCAAAAAATAAATGTTACCCTGGCATCAGGAGACCTTCCTGACGTTGTGCTTGTCAATCCATCACAGCTTAAGCAGCTTGTTGATTCCGATATGGTTGAGGATATGACACAATATTACAACGATTATGCTTCAGAACAGTTTAAGAAAGTTATGAATGAAGAAGGTACCGGTAATATTGACTCGGTAACTTTCGACGGTAAAATGATGGCTATTCCAGAACCTGTTGCAATGAATGAAACTACACAGTACCTCTGGATAAGAAATGACTGGCTTAAGAAATTAAACCTGGAAGCACCAAAGACAATGGATGATGTGCTGAAAATTGCAGAAGCATTTACAACCAAAGATCCAGATGGAAATGGAAAGAACGATACTTATGGTCTTCCAGTTACAAAAGACATATACAGTGGAGCTATGGGAACTGAAGGATTCTTTGCAGGCTATCACGCATATCCCAATATGTGGATAGAGGACAACTCAGGAAAGCTTGTATGGGGAAGTACCCTTCCAGAAACAAAAGTAGCTCTTCAGAAACTTGCAGAAATGTATAAAGCAGGACAGATTGACCCTGAATTCGGAGTTAAGGACGGCGGAAAAGTAGCTGAAACTGTAATAGCCGGCAAATTTGGTTTGGATTACGGAGCACAGTGGAATCCTATGTATCCATTGATCAGTAACTTTAACAATGATAAGAATGCAGACTGGACACCTTATCCTATAGTATCTGCTGACGATCAGAAGGCAATGGTTCCAAATAAGTTTAGTCAGACAAGAATATTTGCTGTAAAAAAAGGATATAAGAACCCTGAAGCTCTTGTTAAGCTCTTTAACATGCACGTAGAAAAGAACTGGGGCGAGACTGCTGACTTCAACAAGTACTATATGCCTGTAGAAAATGGTGCAGTTGGAGTTTGGAAGTTATCTCCTGTAGCACCAGCTCCTTCCTTTAAAAATCTTGAAGCATTTATAGCAATAGATGATGCTAGAAAAACTGGTGATTTCAGCAAATTGGCCGGAGAAGCTAAGATTATTCAAGGTAATATTGAAGCCTATGAAAAGGGCGACGATGCAATGTGGGGATGGGAGAAAATCTATGGTAAGAAAGGTGCTTTCCTCAACATGGTTGATTACAAGAATAATGGTCAGCTCTTGCCAGAAAAGTTCACCGGGGCACCAACTCCAACAATGGCTGAAAAGAAGACAACTTTAGATAAAATGGAAAAAGAAGTATTCGTTAAGATAATAATGGGTTCTGCCTCCATTGATGAGTTTGATAAATTCGTCAGTGACTGGAACAAGTTGGGTGGAGAAACTATGACAAAAGAAGTTAACGAATGGTACGATTCCGTTAAAGCAAAGTAAGCTTAGCAAGATAGAAAGTAAAATTAGTTTGGGAAAGTTAGGTTAACCAGATAGAAGGAAGGAAAGGACCAATGAATTGCATATCCTTTCCTTCTTGTCTACCTGAAATGATTTATTAGTCAGCATAGCAATAATATATATTTTGATTAGGGGGCATTAGCTTGAAAAACACATCTCTAAAAAAACAACTACCCTTGCATCTGATGATTCTCCCGGGATTTATCATTTTATTAATATTCAGTTATATCCCTATGGCTGGTATTGTAATTGCATTTCAAAAGTTTATTCCAGCTAAAGGCCTATTTGGAAATCAAAAATGGATAGGGCTTGACAATTTTAGATATGTCCTTGATTTGCCGAACTTTGGCAGTGTAGTATGGAATACAATTTTTATTGCAGTGTGGAAAATTATTCTAGGGCTCGTTATTCCAATAATATTTGCAATTCTTATTAACGAAGTAACACATAATGGATTAAAAAGAAGTGTTCAAACGCTTATATATCTTCCCCACTTCCTGTCGTGGGTTGTACTTGGGGGGATTTTAATTGATATTTTGTCACCTTCAGATGGGATAGTAAATAAATTTATACAATTGCTCGGTTTTGATCCTATATTCTTTCTGGGCGATAATAAATGGTTTCAGGGAACCATGGTGTTTACAGAAACATGGAAGGAGTTTGGTTACGGTACAATAATATACCTGGCCGCAATTACCGGAATTGATCCAAGTTTGTATGAAGCAGCACGTATTGATGGAGCCAGCAGGTGGAAACAGATTTTGAATATTACCTTACCAGGTATGAAAATGGTTATTGTACTACTCACGGTATTAAATCTTGGAAATCTTTTGAATGCTGGTTTTGACCAGATATTCAATTTATATAGTCCTCCAGTATATGAAAGCGGAGATATTATAGACACCTTTGTATATAGAATAGGTCTACTTGATGCGCAGTATGGAGTGGCAACCGCTGTCGGACTGTTTAAATCTGTAGTTTCGTTCACGCTTATTTCAGTATCCTACTTCTGTGCTTATAAATTCGCAGATTATAGGATTTTCTAAGGGAGGTTATACAATTGAAGCAAAAAAGAAAAAAGCTTAGTGTATTTACAATAGTAAACAGCATTTTCCTTATTCTTTCGGCACTGCTGTGCGTTATACCACTTATTCATATTTTAGCTGTATCCTTCAGCTCCAGCGCAGCCGCATCAGCCGGTAAGGTTGTTTTTTGGCCGGTAGAGTTCACATTGAATTCATACAACTATGTTGCCAAAAGAGCTGCTTTCTGGAACTCAATGCTCGTATCTGCTGAAAGAATAGCACTGGGTGGAGTAGTTAACCTTGTTCTAACAATATTATGTGCATATCCTTTATCAAAGGAAAAATCAGAATTTAAGTTCCGTACCTTTTATGCATGGGCATTTTTTATAACTATGCTTTTCAGCGGAGGCTTGATTCCATGGTATATCGTAATCAAGGAAGCTGGCTTGCTGGATAGCTTATGGGCATTAGTTCTTCCAGGAGCTGTACCTGTTTTCAGTGTAATATTACTTTTGAATTTCTTCAGAGAAATACCAAAAGAACTAAGCGAAGCAGCATTTATAGATGGAGCCGGGCACTGGACAACTCTTTGGAGAATCTATGTACCTGTTTCAACTCCTTCACTTGCAACTATTACTCTGTTTTCCCTTGTGGGACATTGGAACAGCTGGTTTGATGGTTTGATCCTTATGAATAATGCAGATAATTATCCCCTCCAAAGTTATATACAGACTATTGTAGTTCAAAGATCTTATAGTATGCTGTCCAGACAGGAAATCTCTGAACTTGCTACAATTTCTGACAAAACATTGAGGTCTTCTCAAATCTTCCTTGGTACACTTCCGATAATACTGGTCTACCCCTTCCTTCAGAAATATTTCGTAAAGGGTATAGTACTGGGCGGTGTAAAGGGCTAATATATAACGAAAGCAGTAATCCGAGGAGGATTAAAGTAAATGAGCAATGGAAAATATATTCTCTGTTATACAAGAGAACCCCAGGATGAGATGATTTATTCAGCAAAGCTGGCTTACAGCATGCATTTGGCATATAGTGAGGATTGCAGGCATTTTGAGCCATTGAATCACAACTCCGGAGTATTATTTGCAAAGGCCACTGACAATGAAGATGGTACAATGAATGCCAAGTGTTTGAAAAGTCCCTATGCTTTCAGTATGGAGGATGGTTCCTTCGGAATCGTAGCAGTGCGCACCCAGGCTGATGGCAGTGATGATGCAGAAAGCTTGGGTAAGGTATTGTTCTTTGTAACGAAAGATTTCCTTCAATACACCGAAGTTGGTCTAATTGAACTTTATTTCGACGGGTTTATACAGGAGGTTACCTGTTACTTCGATAAATCCCGGAAGGTTTACGAACTCTGCTGGAATCAGGATGGGAAATGGTTTAGAGTAGAAATGACAGATTTGTACTCCCTGAAGGCAGCCTCTAAACCCGAACAGATTCAAGAGTTCAAAATACAAAAGTATGATACAGAAATTGAGGGAATCATACCGGGCAATGTGCTAGCCTTGCCGGATGCAATAGGTGACAGGCTGAAATATAAGCTTTCTACCCCACTAAATATAGCTATGGAGTTCCCAAAAGAGGTTAAGGCCGGTTCCCCGGAGGAATTAAAAAACCTAAAAGCAATGGCCATATATAATGACGGTACAACAGCATATAAGACTATTGACTGGGATACCGATGGAATTGACTGGAGCCAAAAAGGCATATATGGTATAACAGGTACAGTCCATCAGGAGCATTATAAGTTTCCCGTGGCTATTAACCGTGCCGATCCGTGTATAAAAAAATGGAGGGGGAAGTATTATTTCATTGCCACCAATGATGCTGACGGGAACAATTCCTTGTATATAAGAGAAGCCGACTCAATTTCAGGTCTTGTGAATTCCGAAGAAAAGCTTTTATTAGATGCATATACATATGAGCATATAAAAGGTTTTCTTTGGGCACCCGAGTTTCATGAAATTGGCGAAGACTTATATATTTTTCATGCGGCTACATCCAGCGAATTTTTCTATATCGAATCCCATGTTATGAAATTGAAGAGGGGTGGAAATCCATCCAAAAGGGAAGATTGGTCCATACCACAGCGGGTTCTGAAAAGGGACGGCACTTTTTTATGTCAGGAGGGAAAGGTTATTTCCCTAGACATGACTGTCATACCATGGAATAACGAATACTATGTTGCCTGGTCCGAGAGACAGTTTATCCCTGTGGATCTGGGAGCATGGATATATATCGCAAAAATAGACCCAAGTGAACCCTGGAAACTTACTTCAGACCCTGTTTTGCTTACAAAGCCGGACTATGGCTGGGCAAATAATCATGTTTTTGTTGACGAGGGTCCCTTTGCACTTATAACCGATAAAAAACTGTTTCTAACCTTTGCAAGCGCATTGGTAGACTCAACCTATGTAGTGGGACTGCTTACAGCAGAACCTGGCGCGCCGCTTCTCGAACCTGGAAGCTGGACAAAGCTCAATTATCCACTGCTTACCAGCAGAAGTGTTCTTGGAGAATTTGGTCCTGGACATATTTCATTTGTAACCGATGATAAGGGAGTAATATGGAATGCATATCATGCAAGACCAGGAGTAGATGGACCAAGAAGTACTGGTTTGAGGCGTGTACATTTTGATATAGATGGATATCCCGTACTAGATTTAACTGAGGAAAGGGACGTGAAGCCCGAACTCCGAAGGCTATCTACAAAGCTGATTATTGATTAAACTTTATTGACTAAGGTATAATTGTGCATGATGTAAAGTTATTCAGAATAGGAGAGTTGCTTATGGCTAAAATGATTTTGAATGCTGATATAAAAAAGGGCAAAATAAATAAAAACATATACGGTCATTTTTCAGAACATCTTGGACGATGTATTTACGAGGGAATATGGGTGGGGGAGAATTCCCCCATTCCAAATATAAAAGGCTTTCGCACCGATGTAATAGAAGCTCTTAAAAAATTAGAAATTCCTGTTCTGAGATGGCCGGGAGGATGTTTTGCCGATGAATATCACTGGATGGACGGAATCGGTCCAAAGGAAAGCAGACCTTGCATGGTTAATACCCACTGGGGCGGCGTAGTTGAAAACAACCATTTTGGTACTCATGAGTTTTTAGAATTCTGTGAATTAATAGGTGCTGAGCCGTATATATGCGGTAATGTAGGAAGCGGTACCGTTAAGGAGATGCAGCAATGGGTAGAGTATATCACCTTTGATGGAAAATCACCTATGACTGAATTACGAAAGGCAAACGGAAAGCCGAATCCCTGGCAGCTTAAATATTTTGGAGTAGGTAATGAGAACTGGGGCTGCGGCGGAAATATGCGTGCCGAGTATTATGCCGACCAATATCGCAGGTATGCAACATACGTAAGAAACTTCGGAGAGAATAAGATATATAAAATTGCCGGGGGTGCATCGGTTGATGACTATCACTGGACTGAGGTTTTAATGAGAGAGGCCGGGAAACAAATGGATGGTCTAAGTCTCCATTATTACACAAGAGTTTCAAAGGATTGGTCTATACAGGGATCTGCTACCGAGTTTGAGGAAAATGAATGGTTTTCGGTAATGCAGAATGCCCTTTACATGGATGAACTTGTAACAAAGCATTCCAACATTATGGACAAATATGACTCTGAGAAAAAGGTGGGTTTGATAGTTGATGAGTGGGGTACCTGGTTCGGCGTCGAGCCCGGAACAAATCCAGGGTTCCTTTATCAGCAAAATACTCTCAGAGACGCGTTGGTGGCAGGAATCCATTTCAACCTGTTCAACAACCATTGCGACAGAGTACAAATGGCTAATATAGCACAGATTATTAATGTGCTGCAGTCTGTCATTCTCACAGAAGGGGAGAAAATACTTTTGACCCCGACGTATCATGTATTCGACATGTACAAGGTACATCACGATGCAGATCTCTTATCGATGGATTTCGAAAGCCCGGAATACTCGTTTAATGGAGAGAATATTCCTCAGCTGAGTGTATCCTCCTCAATGGACAAGGAAGGAAAAATACATGTTTCAATTTGTAATCTAAATCCCTCCCAGGCTGTTGATATTAATATAGATATCAGAGGGCTAGAGGTGCAAAGTTGTAATGCTAAGATAATATCCTCAAACAGTATGAATGCAAAAAATACTTTCGAGGCTTCAAATAATGTAAAAATTGAAACTTTTGAAAATATTCAACTGTCAAAAAATCATATTACCGGAGGTATACCCTCAAAATCGGTGGTTACCATAGAAGTCATTTAAGTGTAAATAAATTAACAAAACGTCCTGTCTATATCAGTATAGCCAGGACATTTTGTAGTTTAATGAAAGGCGGAATACATTAATGATGGTTAAAAATCCTATAATATGGGCGGATTTTCCTGACCCTGATATTATTCGCATTGACAATACCTATTATATGGTGTGTACAACTATGTTTGTCATGCCGGGGGGACCAATTCTTAAATCCAAGGATCTTTATCATTGGGATTTGGTTTCATATATATTTGAAACTATTGAGGAGAACGATATTTATCAGCTTAGCAACGGAAAAAATGCTTATGGCAGGGGGCAGTGGGCCACAAGTCTAAAATACCATGAGGGGATTTTCTACGCATGTTTTACGTGTCATGACATGAAAAAGACCTATATATATTATACCGATAATATTGAAAAAACTGGCTGGAGCAGATATGTGATCGAGGGCAGCTATCACGATATGTCCTTCCTGTTTGACCAAGATAAGGCATATCTTATATATGGCAACGGTGATATAAGGATTGTTGAATTAAGAGATGATTTATCGGGAATAAAGGAGAACGGAGTTGATAAACTGCTCTTCAGTACACCTTCCGAAAATATACGTCTGCGTTGTGAGGGCTGCAGAGCTTACAAAATAAATGAGTATTACTATTTGATGTTTATTGAGTGGCCGGCTGACGGACATGGAAGAAGGGGCTATTTGAGACTGCGTTCCGCCTCACTGGCAAAAGACATTTTAACTGCCAGAAATACTTTAACTCAACGTACCAGTGGCCCTCACTGTGCTTTTACAGTGGAGCTGGATACTAAAGGGATGAATTCCGGTGATTACGCAGGTATAGTAGCTTTACAGGGTAATTATGGAATGATAGGAGTCAGGGCTGATGAAAATGGCTTAAAAAGAGTTGTGGTTTCCAAAAAAGACAGTGAAGGCAGACAGAAAGAAGAAATGTATCTACTTTTTACTGGAACGCAAATATTTCTCAAAATAGAATTTAATTTTGAGAATAGTATAGATATAGCTTCGTTCTATTTTTCCACCGATGGCAACCAGTGGAGAACCCTTGGCACTAATTTGAAGATGGCTTATACTCTCGATCTTTTCATAGGATATCGAATAGGGGTATTTTACTATTCACGAAAGCAGACAGGTGGAGTCGCTGATTTCAGGAACTTCAGATATGTTTCGGAAGATATATCTCAGCATTAAGGTGTAGAAAATAGTGGACAATAGTAAAATATTGACAAAAATACAAAGTAAATGTAATAATATACATAAATGGCAATCATTTACTGACCCATGAGGAAACTTACTAAATGAGGTGGCATATTATGTTATTAAATGTTCAACCTATGCATAATGAGGGGTTAAACTGTAGGGAAGATATATTTTTTACTGTAGCAGCCCACTATAATGGTGAATATCAGCTTGCGTTTTCTGAGGCTTTTAACTTCAAATACATTCCGGTCGAACCGGGGCAGTCTGAATGTATGGGCGGTCGTATCAGCACAGGAAATGAAAACCTGCAGGAGTTACTTGAAATGTATTGCGGATTTAAGATATCAACCATAAAAGCAGATACTGTGGATGAGATTTATCAAACAATTAAAGAACAGCTACAGCTGGGATATCCTACTGCAATCTCTATTAACACATACTGGTGTCCCTGGAGTCGGAGTTATCAGAAGGTTAATCTTGGTCACACGTGCCTTGCTATAGGTATTAGCCCTGAAAATACCATTACCTGTTTGGATCCGGTAGCCGGACAGGCTCATTATTATCTGCCATATGAGGATTTTATAAACGGCTATGCCTATTATTCAACTTTCAGGTTCGGTCTGTCACGGCAAAATTACGACTATGGTGAAGTTCTGAGTACTTCAGTAGAAAAGGTGTTTAAATGTGGAATTTTTAGTAATATGGAAAGTTTCATTGATGACTTTGAATCACAATTTAACTTCGAAGAGGAATTTAAGAATGGCCAGGTTGATATTTGGGGTTCATTATTATTCAGAAATCTCACATATATATCTGGTTCAAGATTCCTTTACGCTCAATTTATCAATTACATAAACAAGACTTTACAGAACTCAAAGCTGAAACAGATTGAAAAGGATTTTCTATGTGTACATAATAAGTGGAAGGTAGTAGTAAGCTGGCTTCTGAAAGGACATTATACAGGAAATTCTGAGGGAATTCATAAAAGAGTGCTTAAATCCTTAAAAGATATTCTGAGCATGGAAAAAACCATACTGTTGAATCTTCAGGAAGCAGTACATAATGATACCATAACGGTGCAGAAAAGTACTGAGATATCAAATACCGAAAACATAAATGAAGAATGTGAATATACTTTCATTGATTTAAGCGAATGTTTTAATAGCAATGCTTTTCATAGCACTGAATCAAGAGATTGTTCGGCTGACTTTACCGGAACAGGGCACTATTTCTTGTCTCATAATGCCCCAAGCGGACAAATTATATCATCGGAAAAACTTAAATTCAGATTTCCCGAAATTATAGATAACAGCTGTAACAATATATCCTGTGACAATCAGGTTATAATTGTTCCCGCCGGAGAATATAAAGGGATTTTATTGATGGGCTCCAGTGAATGGGGCAACTTTATTGATCAAATAGGTGTAAACTATATTGATGGGAGTAGTGATAACATTCAGGTTAATTTTAGTGACTGGGCGGCTAGGAGCCCCCTGTACGATGAAATAATTATGTGGGGTGGAGATGGTCATAACAAATATGAGGGTAGAACTTATAATGACTATAGCTTATTTGCCATACAACGTTCAATACCTGCAAAAAAGGAATTGAAGAGCATAACCTTACCTGATTGTCCCAATATGCACATTTTTGCTGTTACTCTTTACAAGTAACCCCGAGATTACCTGGATATATATTATGAAAGTTAGAACACTGGATTTAGCCAGTGTTTTTTTCTACCCATAAATAACAGCCGTATAATGGCAGGTAAAATATTCATTTACTTCCCAATGATATTTACGTATTGTTTGGAAATGCTATATGTAAACACCAGTGTCTAGAATCAGGGAGATTAATATGGCAAAAAAAAAGGGTATTTCGAGCCTGTTTTCAATTTTAACCTATAAAAAACCAAAAAACATTGAACCTTTCTATATTCCTGAGACAGAAGAAGAGACAAAAGAAGCCGAAAAAGTCAGAGGGGTAGAACACAGGATAAGAAAGATAAAAAAGCCTGTACCTGTATCTGAGATAAATAAGGAAAAGGAAAAAAGAGAAGACCAAAATGTTTTAGAACGGAAAATATCAAAAAATATAGACGAAAATATAGAACTGATAAAGACCGCTTTTAATTCTGAAAAAAATAAGGATATTATTATCCGTGAGTTTAAAATAGGAAGCAAGCTTAGGGCTTTTATTTCATTTTTAGACGGAATGGCCGACCGGACCACTATAAACAATTTTATATTAAAGCCGTTGCTTGTAAAAAAAGATTATTCAGAAGTAGGATGTAATATGGATAAGATACTTCTAGAGGTAATCGAAACAAATCAGTCTACAAAGATTTCCGATAGTGAAGAAATGATTTATGAAATATTGGTAGGTAACACTTGTCTTTACGTTGATGGCTGTGATTACTGTATTTCCAATGAAACAAAGGGTTTTGACAAACGTTCGGTAAGTACGCCTCAAACCGAAGGCGTCGTGAGAGGGGCTCAAGAGGGATTTACTGAAAACCTTCGTACAAACGTAACTCTAATAAGAAGAATAATAAAAAATAGAGACCTTTCTACCGAGTTCTTAAAAATAGGTGCCAGAAATCATAATCAATGTGCTGTGATGTACATCGACGGCTTAATAAACCCGGTAATAGTAGAGGAAATAAAGAGAAGAATTAATGGACTGGATACCGATTTCATTTCCGGAAGCGGGATATTGGAGCAGTTTATAGAAGAAAACCCCCTGTCAATTATTCCTACCATAATGTCCACCGAAAGGCCAGACAGGGCTGCATCTCATCTGATTGAAGGCAAGGCTGTTATTATAGCCGATGGTACACCCTTTGCCCTTGTGGCACCTGTAACCCTTGCGACAATGTTTCATACACCCGAAGATACTAACCTGAGGTGGCAGTACGGAATGCTTCTAAGGTTTATTAGAATTCTTTCAATATTTATAGCCACTTTCATACCCGGGCTCTATGTAGCACTAACTAATTTTCACAGGGAGATGATTCCTACAGATATTCTGATCGCTATAGCTAAAGCTCGTGAAAACGTTCCATTCCCTACCATTATTGAGGTTTTACTTATGGAAGCTTCATTTGAGCTTATACGTGAAGCGGGTATTAGAATTCCCGGAATCATTGGAAATACTATAGGTATAATCGGGGCCCTTATCCTCGGTCAGGCTGCAGTCCAGGCCAACCTTGTAAGTCCTGTCCTCATTATAATAGTTGCTATTACAGGGCTTGGTAATTTTGCAATTCCTGATTTCAATATGGCCTTTGCAGCTAGAATTACACGCATACTTTATATAATATTGGGGGCTTTTCTAGGGTTTTATGGCATTTCCTTGGGCATAGTTGCTACTACAGTCATGCTGGCATGTACAAAATCCTTTGGTATTCCCATGTTAACTCCCTTTGCTCCGAAATTGTCAAGCAGTAGTGATGTTGTTTTAAGAATGCCTGTCTGGAAGCAGCAAAAAAGACCTGACAACACAAATCCTCTGGATGTTAGAAGACAGCCTTACATTTCGAGAAAGTGGACTCAGGAACCGCCTGCTTCAGATAAATCAAATGGTAAAAAAGAGGATGACGGGAGCAAACAGGTAAAGGATGCAGGCGGGGAGGATGATTACAATGACAGCAAAGAATAGTCAAGGAACCTTCGGAACCTATGAAGCAGTGTGCGTGACTTCTATCCTCCTAATTACAAAAATCTTCTATATGAGTATTTCAATACTTATAGATACTGAAGGCACCGCTGCATGGTATGGAACCATAGTCTCCTGTATAGTAAGCTTAATATTATTTTCAATAATATCCCTGCTGATGAAGAGGTTCCCCAATATGGATCTTACTCAAATATTTGAGGCCGCAATAGGTAAGTTTGCAGGTAAGGTTCTGATTTTATTATTTTCGGCATACTTTATCTTTTATGCTTCTTCGAGCTTGAGAGAATTTATAGAAATGATTAAGGCATATAACCTACCCTACACACCTCCAAGCATTCTTATTTTTGGGTTTATTGCAGTCTGTGCAATTGTAGCATATTACGGGCTGGAGGGTATTGCTCGTGTAGCAGGCATTTTTTTCATTCCTGTCATAATAGCGGTTGTTTTAGTTTTGCTGATGGCCATCCCAAGATATGACTTTGACTTTATAAAACCCTATTTAGGTTATGGATGGAAACAAACGATAACAACAGGGCTACTAAGATGCTCAGACTATGATGAGGTTGTTATTCTCACTTTTATAATAAATTCCATACATGGAATTAGATTTTTTAAAAGGGCAGGCTACACTAGTATTATAATAGCGGGGATAACCTTCAGTCTAAATATACTATTCAATATTCTGGCTTTTATGTACTCGGGAGGAAGCGAAAATTTGTCTGGTTTGTTTGAATTATCAAGAGCAATCTACTTCAACAGGTTTGTGCAAAGGCTGGAATCAATTTTTCTTTTTGCCTGGGTTATTTCTTCACTTGTTAGTGTATCTATAGCGTTTTTCTTATCTATAAATTTATATACAAAAGCCTTTAGAATTCCCGGTCACAGGCCGCTGATATTTCCATTCAGCTTTTTATTGTTTATGGTAGCCCTTATTCCTAAAAGCTTGTCTGAGGTGATTCAGGTAAACATTCACTTTATTCGCCAATACAGCTGTTTCGTTGTTTACCTGGTACCCATACTGATACTAATAATATCTGTAATCTTCGGAAAAAGGGGTGGTTTACCTGATGATAAAAAGAGTTAGCTTGTTATTGTCCTTTTGTATATTAATCTCCTTAACATTTACTGCGTGTTTTGATGCCAGGGAGGTGGATGACGAGGTTTATGCTTTGGTGCTGGGGATAGATAAAGGTACATCCAATAAAGTAAGACTTACTATCCAATACCCCACCTATAAATCAGGAGGAGGCAACGAGGGTCAGGAAAAGAATAAGGGCGGAATGGGAAACTCCAATGAAACAGCTGGGGCAAATATCCATACAATTGAGGCTAAATCACCCTTAGAGGCTCTTGATATGTATGGGATGGCAACTTCTAGAAGAGTGTCCTTGATGCACCTGAAAAATGTAATTATTTCAGAGGATTTGGCACGAGAGGGGTTACAGGATTATTTAGCTCCCATGGCCAGATATAGGGAAGCAAGAAGAATTGTGGACATAGCAGTAGTAAAGGGTACGGCCCAGAAATATATTCAGGAAAATAAGCCGACTATTGGTGAAAGCCTGTCAAAAGCCACCGAGTTGATGGCAGTTCAGGCCAACAATACCAGTTTTTTCCCCAGAGTGACCTTCTTTGATTTTTATCGGGGAATGTTATCCACCTATAATCAGAGCTATACAGCCTATACCGGAATCAATGAGTTTAAGGAGTTAACCGAAGAACGGGCACCGATAGAAGCAGCCATGAATGGTGATGATGGATTTACACCAGGAACCCTCCCACGGTCTGGAGTGGCCAAGAACGAATTTGTAGGCACTGCTTTGTTCTCGGCTGATAAAATGGTTGGTTACTTGAATAGTGAGGAAACGAGATATTTTCTTATGATAATAGGTAAATTTAAGAAAGGTATCATTGAGATCAAGGACGTAAATGCACCGGAAAAGGTTATTCCAATGGATTTTCGTCCCAGCCGGAAGCCTGTAGTAAAAGCTTCCTTTAAAAAGGGGAAACCTGTTATTGACTTAAAGCTTGAAATGGAAGCTGACATAGGAGCAATTCCGAGCAGAAATAATTATGAGGATAAAAACAATATTGAAAAATTAAACGAACATGCCGGAAAATATATTCAGGAAAAGGTAACAGATGTAGTTACCAAGGTAAAGAACCAGTATAGAACAGATGTATTGGGTTTTGGAGAGAAAGTTGCGGGATACTTCCCAACGATACAAGAATGGGAAAAATATGACTGGCTTAAGCATTTTCCTGAGACCAAAGTCAACATAGAGGTAAATGTAAATATCAGAAGAACAGGTACAATGATTAAATCCTCCCAGATAAAAGGACCGAAATAAATTCCGGAAAAAGGTGATTAGTTTGATTTACGTTCTTACAATTTTCATGCTTATGGCTGGTTATTATAGTTTCACTTATGGTATAAGCCTTTGGAGAGATGATCATAAAAGACTAGGGAGTATTGGAACTATACTTATTTCTGTATTAGGAACTTTAATACCGATAATAGTTATGTTTATGCAGCGCTGATTTAACATCTGAACTAAATAACATAGGATATTTTTTCTATACCCCGATTTTCTTATAGGTTGAGGGGGAACAGCCTTTTACAGCCTTGAAGGATCTGTTAAAAGTGACAATACTGTTGAAGCCAACTGTATAGGCTATATCGGCCACTGACATAACTGAGTTTGTGAGATAGTGCTCAGCTTGTTTTATTCTGTATTCGTTCAGATAAAGACTGAAATTTTTTTCGGTAATATCCTTAAAAATTCTGGAGAAGTAAAACTCGCTGAAGCCCACAGCCTTTGCAACGTCAGCCAGAGAAATATCGTTCGTGTAATTTGACTCAATATACTTAAAGGCCTCGGATAGCTTGTCCAACCCATGAATTTTCTTAACAGTATCTGTTTCCCTTTGTGGCTTTAACCTTTCCATGACATAATTCGATATAATAGCAAGTAAATCATATATTCTTGCACACAAAAAAAGCTGATAGCCAAAGGCTTTGTTCTTATAGCTCTCCACAATGCTCATTATATGTTTTTTTAGCTCAGGGTAGAAGAGTGGTTCCCTGTGGGATATTCTGAAGGTATGGGATATAAGAGGTTTTAATATGGCATTACTGCCAAGGGCATTAAAAACTGAGGAATCGAATTGTATAAAAATCCTTCTCCCATTGTTGTTTTGGTTGGAAAACCCATGAGTATCACCATGGGCGATAAAGATAATATCCCCCTCTTCCAATGAGAACTCATTGTTATTAACCGTTATATTAAGGGTGTTTTTTTCAACATAAAGGAGTTCAATGGCGGCATGCCAGTGAACAGGATATGTAAAATCGGTCTGGGTATTATCTTCTAATCTGAAAGGAAACTCCTTGGTAAATATGTCCTTTTCGTGTAAACCTTCAACAAACATGAAACAGCTCCGTTACAATCAAGTAATCTTATATACATTTTATGTGATTTACTCAAAATATACAATGAGAATAGGTGGCTGAATAAAAAAAGCTGCGGAAGTCTTATTATCGGGTCTCCGCAGCTTTTATATTTTTTTTACGTTATTGGCTCTGCTACCTTTGTTCTCAAACTGTGCTACACTAATTCGAAGTTGCCCTTCAGTACCTGGGTACCTGTAAGCCTGATACTTCTGGCATCGGGCTGACTACCACCAACATATAGTTCAAAAATTCCTGGTTCCAGTACCAGCTCGCCATCATCAGTAACAACCATCATATCCTCCGCAATGAGAGTAAAACTAATCTGCTTTTGCTCCCCGGGCTTCAGACTAACTTTTTGTACACCTCTGAGCTGCCATTTAGGAGCGACCGTGGAGGTTTCAACGTCCTTCAGATAAACCTGTACAACCTCCTTGGACTCAATATCGCCAACATTCTTAACCTTAACGGTACAGGTAATGCTATCTCCAGATTTGATATGAGCAGAAGACAAAGCAAGGTCACTGAACTCAAATTTGGTATATCCGAGGCCAAAGCCAAAGGGATAGAGTGCTTCATTTTGCATGTACTTGTAGGTTCTGTTCATCATGGAGTAATCACGGAAATCAGGAAGCTCCTCTGTAGTTCTGTAGAAGGTAACGGGCAGCTTACCACAGGGGCTGAAATCTCCAAACAACATCTGAGCGATTGCTCTTCCTCCCTGAGCTCCGGGATACCAGGCCTGGACAATTGCAGACACATTTTCATCAGCCCAGGTAACGGCCAAAGCACTACCCGATAACAATATAAGTATTACAGGCTTTCCGGCTGCCGTTACTGCTTCGAGCAACTGCTGCTGCAGACCGGGAAGATTCAGGTCAAACTTGTCGCCTGCTCCGTACTCATTACCTGCATCACCTTCTTCACCCTCAATAGTGGCATCCAAACCTAGGCAAAGGACAACAACATCTGACTTCTCGGCTGCAGCTACTGCTTCTGCGATTCTGTCGTTTGGTTGTGCAAGACCTTCCGCCTTGTCCTTATACAGGTGACAGCCCTGAGAATAATTTATTCTGACAGAGTCGGGAAGTATTTCTCTAATGCCGTCCAATACAGTTATGTACTGGGAGGGAGTTCCGTAATAATTGCCCATGAGGGCCTCTCTGCTGTCGGCATTAGGACCAATAACCGCTATTGATTTTAGAGCATCCTTTTTAAGAGGCAACAAATCTGCATTCTTCAAAAGTACAAGTGACTCTTTTGATGCTTTCAGCGCAAGTTCCCTGTGCTCTTTACAGTCAACTAAATCGTAGGAGGTGTCCGCGAAGGGTACATTTTCATCCTTATCAAACATACCCAGTTTCATTCGGGTCATCATCAGTCGAGAAACCGATTCATCTATCTTTTCTTCTGTAACAAGCCCTTCATTATATGCAATCATAAGATTTAGATACATATTTCCGCAGTTTGTGTCACAGCCGTTATTAACTGCAAGTGCAACTGATTCGGGCGCTGTTTTGGTTACCATGTGATATTCATGGAAGTCTTTTATTGCCCAGCAGTCAGAGGTTACATGGCCTTTGAAGCCCCAATCGTCTCTCAGAATGTCTTTGAGCAGAGTCTTACTTCCGCAGCAGGGCTCGCCGTTGGTCCTGTTATAGGCACCCATTACAGCTTCAACCTTTGCATCCTGTACCAACTTTTTAAAGGCAGGAAGATAGGTTTCATACATATCCTTTTTTGAGGCTACTGCGTTGAAGCTGTGGCGTTCTCCTTCGGGGCCGCTGTGTACGGCAAAGTGCTTGGCGCAGGCCGCAGTTTTCAAATATTTTTCATCACTGCCCTGGAGACCTGCTACAAACTTAATACCCAGTCTGCTGGTAAGATAGGGGTCTTCGCCATAGGTTTCGTGGCCGCGGCCCCAGCGTGGATCTCTGAATATGTTTATATTAGGAGACCAGAAAGTTAAACCTTTATAAATATCGTGGTCCCCTTTTCTCTGGAATTCGTGGTACTTGGCTCTGCCTTCAGTTGAAATAACGTCAGCTATATCAAAGATAAGCTCTTCGTCAAAGGTGGCAGCCATACCTATAGCCTGAGGGAATACAGTTGCTATACCAGCTCTGGCAACACCGTGGAGTGCTTCATTCCACCAGTTGTAGGACGGTATGCCCAAACGTGGTATGGCAGGAGAATTGTAAAGCATCTGAGACGCTTTCTCCTCAAGAGTCATTCTTGAAACAAGATCCTTGACTCGCTCTTCAAAGCCTAAGCTTTCATCAAGGTAAGCGGGTTTTTCGTTTGTCATAATATTAACCTCCTTTTGATGTTAGATGTTGGAAGTAAGAAGTTGGAATATTAAAATTATGTTTGGAGCTAACTTTCCTTAACTATTCACCGTTCACTTTTCACTATTCACTCTAATAGCCTCTAACATCCAACTTCTAATCTCTTACCTCTAAATAATACCTAACGTGAAATCAAATATCATTTCATTTGTTGCCCTAATATATTCATTTCCTGCGGAGAGACATGATACGGCAAATTCATGGAATGGATCGGGAATGAATTTAGTCCGGGAGAACCTATAATTAAAGTTATAAATTTAAATAGACCGGTCTTAATATAAAACAAAAGACAGCCCCATCCATGGCGGAATTAGCTGTCTTTCGCTGCGCTGGTCAGACGCATATATAATCACACATGCAAAAGGCAATTTGCTTTTGTGATTGAAACTTATTTTAAACCTGCGATAGGTGTAATTCAAGGCCTATATTAATTTTAGGACTATCTTAATTTCCAGGCTATGTCATTCCATCTTAATTCATTTCGCAGGTTATGAATGGTTGTGTCCTTGTTAATAAGCACATATTCTATTCCTACCATGTCAGCCCAATCGATAAGCTGTTCTGCTGTCACTACAGTAGAGAATACAGTGTGATGAGCTCCACCGGCATATATCCAGGCTTCGGCGCCAACTTCAAGAGAAGGTTCCGGTTTCCAGAGAACTCTTGCAACAGGAAGTTTTGGCATGTCAATTGTTGGCTGAACAGCTTCAACCTCTGCAATAATAAGTCTCATACGTCCGCCCATATCTATAAGTGATGCGCAAACTGCATGGCCTGGAGCACCGTCAAATACTATTCTTGCCGGGTCAGATTTTCCTCCTATTCCCAGAGGATGTACCTCGAGGCGTGGTTTTGTGGCTGCAATAGTAGGGCAGACCTCCAACATGTGGGCTCCAAGAATCATTTCTTCACCTGGTACCAGATGGTAGGTGTAATCCTCCATAAAGGAAGTTCCCTTGTTTTCAGCCATAACCTTCATAACATTTGTTAATGCAGAAGTTTTCCAATCTCCTTCACCGCTGAACCCGTAACCTCTGGACATCAAGTCCTGAGCGGCCAGACCCGGCAGCTGTTTCAGACCATACAAATCTTCAAAGGTGGTTGTAAAGGCACCAGCGCCAACCTTATCCAAAATAGCCTGAATACCAAGCTGTATCTTAGCCTGTTCTCTGATAGCTTCAAATTTTTCTCCCGACTGGGCTTCAGCAGCAATATCATACTTCTCTTTATATTCCGCAACCAAAGCATCTACTTGGGCTTCGGTAACATTATTGACTTCAGTTGCAAGATCTCCTACAGCGTATGTGTTTACAGACCAGCCAAGCTTGATTTGAGCTTCAACCTTATCGCCTTCGGTGACAGCTACTTCACGCATGTTATCTCCAAATCTCACTACCTTTAGCTGGCGTCCGTAAATGTAAGCCGCAGCTGTTCTCTGCCAGGCTCCTATTCTTTCACGAACTCCTGCATCCTCCCAGTAGCCTGCGACAACCTTGCGGGGCATACGCAATCTTGCTCCAATAAATCCGTGCTCACGGTCACCGTGGGCCGACTGATTCAGGTTCATGAAGTCCATATCTATTTCATTCCATGGAAGTTGACGGTTAAATTGTGTATGAAGGTGGAGATATGGCTTATTCAGCTGCGATAAACCCGCAATCCACATTTTTGAAGGAGAGAAAGTATGCATCCAGGTAATAATACCGGCACAGTTCCTGTCTGCATTTGCTTCAACCAAAACATTTGTTATTTCATCCGGGGTTGTAACGATGGGTTTAAAAATGATTGTATATGGTATGGATGAGTCCTGGTTTAGTTTTTCAACCATTATTTTTGAATGTTCGGCAACTTGCTTCAAGGTTTCAGGTCCATACAAATGCTGGCTACCTGTTATAAACCAAAATTCATACTTCTTTAAATTTAACATTTAAAAAGTCCTCCTTAACAGTTTTACTTGTATGCACAAGTGTTTGATTTAATTGTATAGCTTTTATATGGAAAAATCAATATTATTTTTACCTTAAAGTACAGTTTTCCCTGTTGTTGAAAAATTATTATTGAAAATGTACACTTAGTACTATATAATTTTTGTATAAATTGTATGCACAAGTTCTACTAGAGAGGGTAAATAAATGCTGCAAAATGATGCCGGTCAAACAAAATATGCCAAATTAAAGGAATATATAAAAGAAGAAATATTAATGGGCCGAATTAAACCCGGAGATCAGATTCCTTCTGAAAACACCTTGTCTGAGAAGCTCTCATTAAGCAGGCATACTGTCAGAAAAGCAATATCTATGCTTGTCAATGAAGGCTATCTATATACCGAACACGGAAGAGGCACCTTTTGTAAGGATAGAAGTATCAACAGGGCAAATTCAAGAAATATTGGAGTAATGACCACGTATATTTCAGAGTACATTTTCCCCAGAGTTATACAGGGAATAGATTCGGTGCTGTCGGAAAAAGGCTATAGCATAATGCTTAAGAATACCGATAACGACGTTGAAAAGGAAGCCCTCTATCTCCAGGAAATACTTGACAAGGATTTGGAAGGCCTTATTATTGAACCTACAAAAAGTTCTGTTTTCTCCAACAATGTTAAGTATTATCAGGCGCTGGATGAGCATAATATACCATATATTTTTATTCACGGGGTTTATCAGCAGTTGGAGAACAAGCCCCAGATAATTCTTAATGACTCAGATGGAATGTATTTGGCTGTAAAATACCTTATTGACATGGGACATAAGGATATTGTAGGTATTTTCAAAGCAGATGATATCCAGGGAATTGAAAGGCATAAGGGCTACGCAAAGGCTTTGGCAGAAGGATCTCTACAGTATAACCCTGATAATGTAGTATGGTTTCATACCGAAGATAGAAAGATTAAGCCCTATTCATCTATTGAAGCTATGTTGAATAACGGTAAGAAGATTGATGCAATTGCCTGTTATAATGATCAGATTGCTTTCGGAATTTACGAAAAGCTTGTGGGAATGGGACTGTCGGTACCTGATGATATTTCAATTACCGGCTTTGACGATTCCTATTATTCTACAAGTTGTCCTGTCAAACTTACCTCAGTCAGCCACCCTAAAGAATTGCTGGGAGAAATGGTTGCACAGACTTTGATGGAAATGATAGAAAAGCCTGAATTTGCAAAGAGTTCCATAAGAAGAGTTATTGAGCCTGAACTGATTATCAGGGATTCTGTATTGGATAGAGTGAGGAAGTAAAATAGTAAATGGTGAATGGTGAAGAGTGAATAGTTAAGGTTGGCTTGCTCCGCAAGCCGGAAATTATATAATCAATGAATGATGGAGAGTGGAAACATGTTATTAAAAACACTTAAGGAAGAAGTTCTGCAGGCTAATCTAGATCTGCCCAAGTACGGCCTTGTTACTTTTACATGGGGAAATGTAAGCGGAGTTGACAGAGAAAAAGGTCTTATGGTAATAAAGCCAAGTGGAGTGCCTTATGAAAAGCTTAAAATAGAAGACCTTGTTGTTATGGATCTGGAAGGAAACCAGGTGGAAGGAAGCCTCCGGCCTTCATCGGACACTCCTACTCATATAGTCCTGTACAATGCTTTCAAAGATATCGGTGGTGTTGTTCATACACATTCTCCATGGGCAACCAGCTGGGCTCAGGCCGGCCGTCCCATAAGGCCTATGGGAACTACTCATGCTGATTATTTCTATGGAGAAATTCCCTGTACCAGAAGGCTCACTCAGGAGGAAATAGAAGGCGAATATGAGAAAAATACGGGTCTAGTAATTGTTGATACCTTTAAAAACCTGAATCCAGTTTATATTCCCGGCGTACTTGTGGAAGACCACGCTCCTTTCAGCTGGGGTAAAAATGCACATGAAGCTGTGCATAATGCGGTAGTTATGGAAGAAGTGGCTAAAATGGCTTTAAATACTCATGTTCTCACCGGCGGTGCTAATAATGATGTCAATCAATACCTTCTGGATAAGCACTTTATGAGAAAACACGGAGCAAATGCGTATTACGGACAAAAATAATATTTTTACTAATAGTATATAATGTCTTTAAGAGTGTTGCATAACTAGTAAAAACTAGTGAGCGATACTCTTTTCTTTTTAATTCGCGAGTAAAAACAGTGTAAACTTTATGGTTAAAAAATCTATATTGATACAAAATACATATGGTAGTTATAGTGCAGAAATTTTGTTCAGATTGCTTTAACATTCAACTTTTCGAAGTGAGTACATGGTGAATGGAGGTTGTACATTTGGAGGATAATGAGCTTTCGCAGCTACTGGATTGTATTAATATATTTCGTCACTTGTACGACCATATTCGGTTTGTTGATCCGGTCAACTTAAACATTATTAATTTAGATTCTGGAAATAGGCTCGATGAGAAAGTAGAAAAACTAAAATGTTATAATTTCTGGAGTGACAATAGAGCCTGTAAAAATTGCGTAGCAATGCGTGCACTTAATGAAGATAAATTCTTTATAAGAATTGAAACCCGGTCAGATAGAATTATTTTAACTATGGCGGTTCCTCTGGTATTAGGAAAAAGAAAGCTAATAATTGAGTTAATAAAGGATGTTACCGACAGTATCGTTATTGAAGATAACATAAGTTTCAATGTCCTCGAAGTTTTGAAAAAAATTGAGAAAGTTAATAATCTCGCACTGAAGGATGCTTTAACCGGGGCATATAATAGGAGGTATATTAATGAGAAACTACCCATTGACCTGATGACAACTGTAGCATCTAAAGTTAGTCTATCAGTTATTATGATTGATGTTGATCACTATAAATTGATTAATGATACCTATGGTCATCTTGTTGGAGATACAGTTCTGAAGATTCTGGCTGAAACCATACAGTCCTGCATTAAAAGGGAAACTGACTGGGTTGCCAGATATGGAGGAGAGGAGTTTTTTGTATGTCTTCCGGGAGCACAGCTTCCTAAAGCTGTAGAGATAGCAGAAAATATCAGAAAAACCATTGAAAGCAGGATGATAAAAATAGGTGCTGAGGAAATCAGAATCACTGCAAGTTTTGGTGTCAGCAGCAATAAGTACACCAAAGACAGCAATTTTGAGGATGTAATTGACGAGGCCGATAGAAAGCTGTACAAGGCTAAGAAAAATGGAAGGAACAGGGTTGAATGGTAAGACTTCATAGCTTCTATGCCGATTAATGAAGCAAAACAAGCTTTATTTTTAGCAAGTTAATGTTATAATAATAGTTTGTCGGAATGAACAAGGAGAACTTTATGAAGCAAGCTAAAAAAGCAAGTATAGCCTTACTGTGCAACCAAATGATACTGATGGCAATGATGCTAACTTCCACAGGACTAGCACTTCCAAGACTGAAGGAGGAAATCGGATTGACCTCTGTACAACAGGGGAGTCTGGTAAGTATTCAATACGTTGGATTTACTGTTGCTGTATTGGTTGGAGGCACGTTAATTGATAAAGTAGGTAAGCTCAGAATTATGAGTCTGTCTTTCGGTATATTGGGCTTGTCGGCATTTTTATTTGGGTCAGTATCACAATTCTGGATGTCGGTTATAGGGGTTTTACTGATAGGTGCATTCGGAAGTATTACACAGAACGGTATTACAACTCTTGCTACGAGTTTTGACAGCAATAACTCAGAAAAGAATAATGCATTTGTTCAGCTATTCTTCACAGTGGGCGCCGTACTAACACCTTTGCTGTTGCTGGTTTCCATGATTCTATTTGAGAATTGGAGATTGGTTTACTATGTATTGGGTATTCTCTGTATATTTATCGCTGTCGTTACCTCAAGGTACAGGGAGGAAGGTGCTCGGACAGGAGTATCTCTAAGAGATAGCATGTTTGTTTATATTAGGGCACTGAAAACACCATCATATCTCATAGCACCATTAGCATTACTGCTTTATGTGGGTACCGAGATAGGAATTTGGGGGTTTGCACCTGTATACTTTGAGAATCAGGGTTATGGAGCCCTTTCGGGGATATTGGCCAGTATACTCATCTGGCTTTCCATGCTAATAGGCAGAACACTATCTGTGAGGTTACTGAAGAAATTTGATATGATACCCATTCTGATTGCATTTGGAATTCTGGCAGCAATAGCATTAGTATCCGTTATATTCGCCGGACAGATTGCATCTATAGTTTGGATTAGTATATCAGGTTTTGCATGTGCACCCTTCTATCCTCTACTTGTAACCTGGATGACAAGGATTACCGGTGAGAAAAGCAGCAGTGCCCTGGCCCTGACCATGGCTTTCGGATCACTGGGAGCAGTATTTATGGGTTGGCTGGCAGGACTGGTGGTCGACAACTGGGGAGCTGGATACATAACTGCTGTACCTGCCTTTTCAATGGGTATGCTAATATTGCTTTTGATTGTATTCAGAAATAAAAAGGTACATTAACAACAAATTTCTTATTGACTAAATTGGGAAAGAAAGGTATAGTAGTATCAATATAATATTAAACTTATAAAAATACTAGGTATTAAACAGGAGGTGGCCATATGAGCCGTAAATTGAGTTTTGATACATTACAGGTCCACGCCGGACAGGAGGTTGATCCTACTACGAGATCAAGGGCAGTTCCCATATATCAGACTACATCCTATGTATTTGAGAATTCTGAAAATGCAGCTGATCTGTTTGGGCTGAGAGCTTCAGGAAATATTTATACAAGGATAATGAATCCGACAAATGATGTATTTGAGAAAAGGATAGCCGCATTAGAGGGCGGTACTGCTGCGTTGGCTGTTGCATCAGGCTCTGCAGCCATTACTTACTCCATACTTAATATCGCAGGTGTAGGAGATAATATTGTCGCCGCCAACACCTTGTACGGTGGTACTTATAATCTTTTTTCAGTTACACTGCCAAGATACGGAGTTAATACAACCTTCGTAAATCCTGATAATGTGGAAAATTTTGAAAAGGCCATAGATGAAAAGACCAAGGCCATTTATATTGAGTCTATCGGAAATCCTAATGCAAATATTATAGACATAGAAGCGGTAGCGAATATAGCACATAAAAACGGAATTCCCCTTATAGTTGACAATACCTTCGGTACGCCTTATCTTATCAGACCTATTGAATTCGGTGCCGATGTAGTAGTCCACTCTGCAACCAAGTTCATTGGAGGACACGGTACCTCTATCGGAGGAGTCATTATAGACGGCGGTAAGTTTGATTATGCTGCCGGCGGAAAATTCCCCGGCTTTACTCAACCTGATGAAAGCTATCACGGAGTAGTATACTCACAATTGGGTGGGGTAGCATTTGTTCTTAAAGCAAGAGTTCAGCTTTTGAGAGATACAGGAGCTGCAATCAGCCCCTTTAATTCATTCTTGTTTTTACAGGGTTTGGAGACTCTTTCACTGAGAGTTGAGAGACATGTAAGCAACTCCAAAAAAATAGCAGAGCATCTTGAGCAGCATCCTCTTGTTGAATGGGTAAACTATCCAAGCCTGAAGAGCAACAAGTACTATGAACTAGCCAAAAAGTATGTGCCAAAGGGAGCAGGCTCAATATTTACGTTCGGAATAAAGGGCGGAGCAGAAGAGGCCAAGAAGTTTATAGACAGTCTTGAAATATTCTCGCTGTTGGCTAATGTTGCAGATGCAAAATCATTAGTTATACATCCTGCAACCACCACCCATTCTCAGCTTTCTGACAAGGATCTGGCAGAATCAGGTGTGACACCGAACACAATTCGTCTTTCTGTTGGTATAGAAGATGTGGACGATTTGATTTGGGATATCGATCAGGCTTTAGAGAAAATAAAGTAATCAGCTATATAGAATGCCAAAACTAAGATTCAGATAAAAAGAACCATGTGCAAATGAAGGAATAAACTTCTTTTAAACATGGTTCTTTTTATCTCTTAAGGGGGTAAGATCAGAAGTAAGTAGAGTATTTTGTCGAAAGTGGCAGTTTTATTTCCTTTTACTACGGTTCCAGTTGACTTTTTATTTTTGGTAAATATATAATTTATATCATTAGTGTAAAATGTTCCTAAGCAATACGTCACCAGCTTAAGTGATTTCAGGAGTTTTCTACTAATATGCACCTTACCTGGCTCACGGCAAGTGCGCATGTAATTAATTTGTGAGCCGGAAAGGCCATGGTGCTAAATATGCCAATAAGAATACCAGATAATTTACCTGCAGCTGAAACTTTAAATAATGAGAACATATTTGTCATGTTTGAGGACCGAGCATATCATCAGGATATCAGGCCCCTAAAAATAGTCATACTAAATCTGATGCCGACAAAGATAACCACCGAAACACAACTCCTCAGGTTGTTGGGTAATACTCCGCTGCAGATAGAGACTATTTTACTGTATCCTGCATCACATATACCTAAGAATACTCCTGAGGAGCATCTTCTTGAGTTTTACAAGACCTTTGATGAAATCAGGGATGAACATTTTGACGGGCTGATCATAACCGGCGCCCCAATTGAGCAAATGCCTTTTGAACAGGTTAATTACTGGGATGAACTTACGCGGATTATGGATTGGAGCCTTACAAACGTGTACTCTACCCTGCATATTTGCTGGGGCGCCCAGGCAGGACTTTACTACCATTATGGCATACCAAAATACGATATTCCCAATAAGATGTTCGGAGTTTTCCCCCATACAAAGGCTAAAGAGCACATCAAACTTCTAAGGGGTTTCGATGATATATTTTATGTGCCTCATTCAAGGCATACTGAGGTAAGGAAAGAAGACATCTGCAAGATTGATGATCTGGAAATATTATCGGAGTCTGAAGAATCCGGAGTATATCTGGTAGCATCCAAGGATGGAAGACATATTTTTGCCACAGGACATAGTGAGTACGATCCGCTGACCCTTAAAGCCGAATATGACAGAGATGTGGGAAAGGGCCTTGACATTTCAGTCCCTAAAAACTATTATCCCGGTGATGACCCGAACAAACAACCTATAGTGAGGTGGAGAGGGCATGGAAACCTGCTGTTCCAGAATTGGCTGAACTATTATGTTTACCAGGAGACACCTTACGATTTAACCAAAATCGGGAAGTAGAAAGTAACCGATTACATAATAGACCATATGAGCACCTTAAAGTTATAACAATCCATATCTTTTATATCGGGTGTTCGTTATACCCTTCAGGTACCCGAACACCCTGGTAGTGTGGTCATTGCGACATTGATTGCTGTGCCAGGGGGAGGACCGGTACAGGATGGGGATGGGTAGCAGTCTTTTTCGGTGCTCATAGGGTAAATAGAATAACTCTATCTACTTTACATAATATTTAGCATTCTCTAAGAATGTTACAAATTTTCATGTTCGTTTTACCACTATTTTAAATCGCTGTTTCCTCTGATTTTCTGAATACTTCTTGATACTGCATCCTTTGAATTTCCCCAGGGTGCGTCGTTGAACCTGTAGTCAAATTTCTTTGTAAACCAGTCAACTTCTTTTTCAATACGTTCCATATTGGCAAGCTGAAGCTCCATTAAATTCCGGGTAAAAATAGCTGTCTCATTAACATTCAGATATTTTTTTGTAGAGCTTAGCAACTGCTTAAGATGCTTAAGACAAAAACCCTTTTTAGAGTGAAACTTTTCCCTGAATTCCGGCTCCTTAAAATATAGATAGAAAACAACATCAATATACCTGTCCATGGTCCGCTCAAGCTTATTGCAGATAGCGCAATTTTTCTCAATATTGTCAAGCTGTGAAACCAATTCAGCCACCAGCTTTTCGGTCTCGGTTTGTTTTGAAGAGAGCTTATTGGACAGGTTTTTGACAAGACTTGTGGCTGCGTCCTTCTCCAAAGCTGAAGCCTTGCTTTCGTAGAGCTTTTTCATAGCGTTATTTTTTTCCTGTAGGAAGGTATCAATCATTAAAGCCAAACCAAGGCGATTTGCCTGTTTGTTGTACATGGCCTCGAAATGCTCCCGACAAAAACCCAACTCGTTTGTTTCCTGCCTCTTGTCCGGTTCCATCAGGGCTGGACCCAGGGCGTAGTCCACACTTTCATCCTCAAGCTTTTTCTCCAATACGCAGAGCGGACATTCGCAATCCACTGAAAATGCGTCAGTAACCGGTATCGTGTAGATTTTTTCCTTCATAGGCTGTGCTTCTCCTGTTTATTGTTTCTATTATATTGCCAGTATCGTTTTAATTATTTTGACAGTATTATTTAACATTTACGCTGCTTGCTTGTTTGTATTACAATTATGAATTATATCACTTAAACAGCTAATCCGATACAATAATTGTTCATAGAGCTTTAAATTTGATTCGAGAAGACTAATGGGGGTAGAAACTAATATATTGAACATAGATTAATCAATAATATTAAGTTAGTTTTACACCGGCGAGCTTGACATATAAAAACTAATAGAAATAGGAAGGGAAGACAGTAATGAATTACAAGGGTTATTTACTTGAGGAAAAGGACGGCTGCCTTAAAGTCGGAAATGTACGGGATTTCAACCTGACTCATATATTTGAATGCGGACAATGCTTCAGGTGGATAAAGCAGGAGGATGGAAGCTACCGGGGGATAGTGGGAGGAAAGCTGGCACAGGTGAGCTTTGAAGGAGATACCTTATATATTGGGAACTCTGGAATTCAAGATTTTATCGATACATGGTTTGATTATTTTGACCTGGGAACCGATTATTCCAAAATAAAGACAGCTCTTGAGAAGGATGCCATAATGAAGGAGGCCATTAAAACCGGCTATGGAATAAGGCTTCTCAGACAGGATTTCTGGGAGATGCTTATTTCCTTTATCATATCGGCCAACAATATGATCCTAAGAATAATGAAGACGGTGGATACACTGTCTGTGATGAAGGGTAAATGCATAGATGCCGAAAAGTGCTGCTATGGCTTTCCGGAAATTGAAGCCCTTGCAGCAGCAACTCTGGAGGAAATAGAAAATTGCAGAGCCGGTTTCAGATGCAAATATATTTATCAGACCTCTCAGCTTATGAAGGATGGTAAGATAACGAAGGACAGCCTTATTAAGCTGAAAACCGAGGCTGCCAGGAAGGAATTGATGACCCTGCCGGGAGTTGGACCCAAGGTTGCAGACTGTGTTCTGCTATTCAGTGGATTAAAGTTTGACGTTTTTCCAACCGATGTTTGGGTAAAAAGAGTAATGGAGGAACTGTTCATTAAGAGGGAAGCCAGCCACGGTGAAATACAGCAGTTCGCAGTGGATAATTTCGGGGACCTTACAGGGTATGCTCAGCAGTATCTTTTTTATCATGCAAGGTTGAATAAGATAGGCATGTCCTCGCGCAAATAATCCGCCATTTCCTGACCATTAACCCGGAATAAAGACCATCAATTAAGTCTGGCGGAGACGGAACTTTTTAGAGCCCGTTTCTATATTATGTATAGTAAAGGCACATTTTTTGTACATGATATTATGCAGACGGAGTGGTTTTATGAAATGTATTGCGATATTGGAAACGGGTAATTATGTATACAAACTGGAAGCTGCTCTTGAAAGGAAAGGCTATAAATTTGATATAGTTTCAACTCCATGTCATATTGCTAAAGGTGGTTGCGGTTTGTGCCTTAAATTTCCTGAGGAGTATCTGCCTGTTATAAGAAACGAGGCTAAAACGTGTAATACGCCTGTGAAGGCAGTTTACAGGATTGTCCCCGGTTTGACCAGGAACCGATATCAAAGGATTCAGTAAAGAGACGAAAAATAATAAAGATAACAGCAGATAGCAGGCGATAGATTACTTTAATAATTTTTATAAATGTTTTACATTGAGTGTTACAGGTGCTATAATAGGGCTATAAAGCAGTGAATGATAGGATTTAAGCCATATCAGATGCTTATTTTAAAAGTTAATAAGATATCCTGAAATGAGCGAGTAAAACCTTTATTTTGAACCTACATCTGTAATAAGGGAGTCTGCTGTTTGGTATTTAATGTCAGGCCTTGAGTAATTCCGACACACGGCATGAACGATGTGCAACGGCGAAGGAAGGCTGAAGATACCACCGGGACACCCACCTAGCTTGGGCTAGGTGTCAAAATACTGGGGACGCCATTTTGGGAATTAACTAAAAGCATAGGGGGCAGAAATGCCCCTTCGCTTTGTTTAAAAATGTTGACTCATCTTGACTCATGTTACTTATTTACATAGAAAATTAAAACTGTTAAAATGTCTATAACGAATTCAACCGAAAAATTCTATTGAATAAATACGTTATATCCGATACCATGAATCAGGTTATTTTTATTCGAATATACTGTATAAGGTGAAATTAAACACATTTACCAGATATAAGGACTGAAGCAGCCTAATATGTGTTTATAACTGAAAAGCTTAGTTAAGCTTATATAAAGGAAGGAAATATGGGTAAATTACTCGATGATGCCAGATTAATAGCCGGTCGTGACCCTGCTGCAAAAAGTACCCTTGAAGTGATACTACTTTACCCGGGCTTTCACGCACTGGTGTATCACAAGGTTGCGCATTGGTTTTATAAAAAGAAAAGGTTTTTTATTGCCAGATCTATTTCACAGTTTGCGAGACATTTTACAGGCATAGAGATTCATCCCGGAGCGAAAATAGGCAGAGGTCTGTTTATTGATCACGGTATGGGTGTTGTAATAGGTGAATCGGCGGAAATAGGTGACAATTGTACTATATATCACGGAGTCACTCTTGGGGGAACCGGAAAAGACAAGGGGGCAAAACGTCATCCGACGGTAGGCAACAATGTTCTTATCGGTGCCGGAGCCAAGGTTTTGGGCCCGTTCAAAATCGGGGATAACTCAACAATTGGTGCAAATACCTTTGTGGCCTTTGAGGTTGAGCCCTATTCGACTGTAGTGGGAGTCAAGGGGAGAATAGTTAAGAAGGGTAACCAGAGAGTGGTCAGTCCGTCAGAATCACTTGACCAAATACATATGCCTGACCCGATTTCTCAGGAAATCTGCAGGCTTGAAAGCAGGATTCAGCATGTAGAACAGCAGTGCTGTAAAGTAGGTGAAGATGATTCTTGCAGAAAGAAAAAAAGTGAAGGTGACAGCACTAAGATCAGTTAATAGCAAGTATAGTTAACAACGAGTATAGTTTAACAACAAGTATAGTTAACAACAAGTATAGTTAATACACGTTACTTAAATAATAAAATTAAGACAGCTTACAAATCTTTTGAAATAAACTTAAACATAAAGACCGCGTGTGGCACGTGGATGGAGGGCAAGGATGAAGGTTTATAATACACTGACTAGAAAAAAAGAAGAATTTAAACCCCTTAATGATAAAGAGGTAAGGATTTATTCATGTGGTCCCACAGTATATAATTTTGCCCATATCGGAAATCTGAGAACCTATGTTTTTATGGATATGCTCAGAAGGGTGCTGGAATATAACGAATATAAGCTTAAGCACGTTATGAATATTACCGATGTTGGTCACCTGGTATCCGATGAGGATGATGGTGAAGATAAAATGCTGAAGGGAGCTCGTGAACAGAAAAAAACTCCCTGGGAGATAGCTGAGTATTACACAGAAGTGTTTATGAAAGACATCAAGGCACTGAACATTGAGGTACCTGAGATTATCTCAAAAGCTACAGAACATATTCCTGAAATGCTTGATTTTGTAAATGGTCTGGTAGACAAGGGGTATGGCTATGAAACAAGTGACGGAATTTACTTTGACATACAGAAATTCAGTGAATACGGTAAACTATCAAAGGCTAATCTCGAAGAACAGATGGCAGGGGCAAGAGTTGAAGTAAATGAAGAAAAACATCATCCTGCTGACTTTGCTATTTGGAAGAAAGCCCCAAAGGAGCACATAATGCAATGGCCAAGCCCTTGGGGAATGGGATATCCCGGCTGGCATATCGAATGTTCCGCAATGGCGAGAAAATATCTGGGAGACGTTTTTGATATCCATACCGGTGGAGTGGATCATATTCCTGTACACCATGAGAATGAAATAGCTCAGTCGGAAGCTCTTCTAGGAAGACCAGCAGTTAATTATTGGATGCACGGCGAGTTTATGATGGTTAATAATGGTAAAATGTCAAAGAGCCTGGGAAATACCTATACAATTTCTGACTTGAAAGGCAAGGGCTACGATCCTCTGGCCTTCAGGTATATGTGTCTCAATGCTCACTATAGGAATAAATTGAACTTTACCTGGGAGGTAATGCAATCTGCGCAGGTATCCTATGACAGATTTGTTGAGGGGGCTCTTGCTCATAAAGAAGGAAGTGATAATGTAGACGCTGCAGTTATCAATGAATTCCGTAGTGATTTTGAAGAAGCCATTAATGATGATCTTAATATTCCAAAAGCGTTGGGAATAGCCTGGAATGCAGTAAGATACGGTAAAAAGTCTCAACAAATTTTTGAATTGATCAATGAAATGAATAAAATATTCGGTTTTGATTTGACCAGGAAGAAAAGCGAGGATAAGGGTCCTGAAATCAGCCCTGAGATTCAGAAGCTTGTAGCCGAAAGACAGCAGGCGAGAGCAGAGAAAAACTGGAAGCGTTCTGACGAAATCAGAGATGAATTGAAGGCCATGGGTATTGTTATTGAGGATACCTCCGCCGGACCGAAGGTGAAATTCATATAGTCGGATTACAACCCGGATAAACATTTTAAGGGGACTTAATCAACGATATACTTTCTATCGTTTGATAAGTCCTTTTTCAGTGTTGCTTCTGTGTTACTATTTAACTACGAAAATAATATCAAGCAGCTTAATTTCCACATAGTATGTAAATGTAAATTAAGCATGGGGAAGGTGGTTATATTGAATAAGCTGCAGGAATTCCTGGCTATAATCAATTCAAAAATAGGAGCAGGATACGTTTATGGAGGACAAAGCGGAGAACCCTTGACCAAAGAGGCTCTGAGCAGACTGGTACATACCTTTGGTAAATCACATTACTACTTTAGCAATTATTCAGCTGAAAAGTGGATAGGCTATCAATACTTCGACTGCTCGGGGCTAATAGTGTATACTCTGCGAAGAATGGGTCTTATTCCTATGATTGCAGATTATTCTTCCCAGAGTATTTTTTCTGTTTTGTGCAGACCCATAGAGAAAAGTAAGCTGCGACCGGGTGATATTTGCTTTAGAAACACAAAAACCAACGGTATAGTCCACTGCGGAGTATACACCGGTGAAAACAAGGTTACCAACGCCAGAGGAACATATTATGGTGTAGTAGATAATGCGTTGTTTGATTCCTATAATACCTTCGGGAGGCTTAATTATTTTTCCGGTGATTATAACGATACAAAAATAAGCTTCAAAAAAGAAGTTAAAGCTGTTGGAACAGATACAAATATTTATGATCTGCCCGACGAGAATTCGGAAATCATTGGTACTCTAAAAGCTGGAAGCACTATAAACATTGATGCTAAATTGAGTGGACACTGGTATCTGGTGAAACAAACCGGTAAATCGGGATATGTCAAGCTTAAGGAGCTTGTCGACAATGTGGAACTTAAAGACGCTCTAGAATTTATAAGCCTCAATTCGGGTATAGACAAGGATTACTGGTATAAACAGGCAATGAATACAAGATGGCTCGATCTTTGCTTTATAAAAATAGCACAGGGCTTTGAGGAATTGCAGAAAAAGCAGTAACGGAACATGGTAACAGGAATATGTTAACTTAAATTTACTGGTAACCTAGGGCTGTGATATACTATAAGTAAACTAAATTAAACTAAATTAAACTAAATTAAAGTGAATTAAACTAAAATAAACTAAGATAAATGAAAATAACAGAATTTAACTTAACTATATGAAAAGTAAATACAAAAATTAGATGGGGTGAAACATATGATGAAACTTATTTCATGGAACGTAAACGGCCTAAGGGCTTGTATGGATAAAGGGTTTATGGATTTTTTCAAGCAAACCGATGCAGATATTTTTTGCATTCAGGAAAGTAAGCTGCAGGAAGGGCAGATTGAGCTTGAACTTGAGGGATATCATCAGTACTGGAATTATGCTGTTAAAAAAGGTTATTCAGGAACAGCAGTGTTCACAAAAGTAAAGCCAATATCCTCTTCCTGCGGTATCGGTATGGAGGAACATGACAATGAGGGCCGTGTAATAACATTGGAGTTTGAGAATTTCTATCTTGTTAATGTTTATACTCCCAATTCTAAAAGGGAGCTTGAAAGGCTTGACTATAGAATGAAATGGGAGGATGATTTCCGCTGCTACCTGAAGCAGCTGGAGCAGAAGAAGCCCGTGGTACTGTGCGGGGACCTTAATGTTGCCCACGGGGAGATTGACTTGAAAAATCCCAAGACCAATAGAAACAATGCCGGCTTTACCGATCAGGAAAGGGAAAAGTTCAGCCAGCTGCTGGATAACGGATTTGTAGATACCTTCAGGACCTTGTACCCCGATAAAAGTGAAGCATACACCTGGTGGTCTTACATGTTCAAGGCAAGAGAGAAGAACGCAGGTTGGAGAATAGACTATTTTTGTGTGTCGGAATGCCTTAAGGACAGCATAAATGATGCTTATATCTTTGCTGAAACCATGGGGTCAGACCACTGTCCGGTAGGGCTTGAGATTCAACTATAACTTCAACTTATAACCTTGTGTATTTAATCTATCCTGGATTAAGAATTATTAATACACAGCGTGGATAAGCCTATTTTAAACATATACACATATTAGTCCACATTATCCACAGAAAACCTGTCCACATTATGAATAATTTGTGGAAAAACGAGAAATTATCATTAATATACAATGGTTTAACTTAGGTTTTACATTGATCGCTGTGGATAAAGTGATTTTGTTCACAGTGATTTTTACATTGTACTGTGAACCGAAATAACTTTAGTGTATAATAGCAGAGAAAGCAGCTTGTAATTAGTAAAATCAGTTTGGAGATAATATGTTTGAAGATATTCTAGGTACTATGAGCGGGGATTTTGATATAAAGCCCATTGAAGTAATGAATCTGCAACCTTTGGTTTTGGCATATATAGGCGATGCTGTGTATGAAGCTTATGTTCGGACCATGCTGGTAGTTAGTAAAAAGACTAATGTTAATATGCTTCATAAAATGTCTGTTAAATATGTAAAAGCAAAAGCACAGTCCGATACGGTCAAGCGTATTATGGACAAGATGACTGCTGATGAACAGGATGTTGTCCGGAGAGGACGAAATGCCAAGTCGGCAACAGTACCAAAGCATGCCGAAATTACCGATTATCGTTACTCTACGGGGTATGAGGCGCTTATTGGCTACTTGTATCTTATGAAACAAACGGATAGATTGATGGAAATCCTGAGAATATCCGTTGAAGACAGCAGTCATGAAACAGTTGCAGGGGTTAAGCAGTCCGAAACTGAAAATTCTATGCCGGAAGGACTTACCTAGGAGAAGACCGTAAAAAGAGTACTATAAATTAAATTGCTGGACTAAGCAATCGCTGGATGAAGCGGAATGGAGATTATATGGCAGGGGAAAGAAGAACAGGTAATACACGCAGTGACAAGAAAGGCACCTTTGGAAATAGAAAAGGCTCTGGGTTTGATTCGGATAAAAGGAATGCCGGAAAAAGAGGCCCACGTACAGATAAAAAGGCAGCTGAATTTACATCTGAGAAACGTTTTCAAAGTGAAAAACGTACTCCAAGAGAGCCAAAAATGGATGTAGAGGTTCAGGAAGAACAGCTGGGGGATAATGACAAACTTGAGGGTAGAAACTCCGTTATGGAGGCTTTAAAAGCCAACAGAACAATAAATAAATTATTCGTAATAAAGGGTGAACGTGAGGGCTCAATTCGACAGATTGTGGCTATGGCAAGACAGAAAGGCATAATTATCACAGAGGTTGAGAAAAGCGCTCTGGACAGTATGTCCACATCCAGGTCACATCAGGGTGTTATAGCTTTTGTTGCTGTCAAGGAATATGTGGAAGTTGACGACATATTACAAATCGCTAATGAGAAAGGTCAGCCTCCTTTCATAATAATTCTTGACGAAATAACAGATCCCCATAATTTTGGAGCTATTCTCAGAACCGCCAATGCTGTTGGTGCACATGGCGTTATCATTCCAAAAAGAAGAGCTATCGGACTGACCTCTGCGGTATCAAAAGCCTCAGCAGGTGCTGTTGAATATGTTCCAGTGGCAAGAGTAACAAACATTTCCCAGACAATTGAGTATTTAAAGAAAAACAATGTCTGGGTAGTTGGCACTGATGCTACAGGAGAAAAGGCCTTTTATGAAAGTGACCTCAAGGGCTCGATTGCTCTTGTTGTGGGTAGCGAAGGAGAGGGAATGGGCAAGCTCATCCGGGATAAGTGCGACTTTGTTGTTAACATCCCAATGCAGGGAGAAATCAGTTCCTTGAATGCCTCAGTGGCAGGTGCAATTGTTATGTACGAGATTTTGAAGCAAAGGGGAAAGTCCTGATTATTAACAGGGTGAAGTAAAGCTTGACATAAATCGGGTAGTTTCATATAATTTAATATGAGTATCTATCTCTATTTTTACCATTCTTTAACAAGCCGAAAAGTGGGGGCAACTGTATTGAAAACAAACGTGAGGGCAGAGGTCTATCAAACTTATACCGGAATGATAGACGAGGATGTAATACAAGAGGCAAAGGCTGGTAATGAAAAAGCGCTGGAGTATCTTATCAATAAGTACAAAAGCTTTGTTCGGGCAAAGGCCAGAACATATTTTCTTATAGGAGCTGACCGTGAGGATATTATTCAAGAGGGCATGATTGGTTTGTTTAAAGCAATCAGAGACTATAAAGGGGACAAGCTGTCTTCCTTCAGAGCCTTTGCGGAGCTTTGTATTACACGCCAGATTATTACTGCCATCAAAACGGCTACCAGACAGAAGCACATACCCCTAAATTCCTATGTTTCACTTAATAAGCCAATTTTCGATGAGGAATCCGACAGAACCCTGATGGATGTAATCAGCGAGGAAAATATCAGTGACCCTGAAGAACTCGTTATAAACAGAGAAGAATTTTTGGGTATAGAAAACAAAATGGGCGAAATACTCAGTTCTCTTGAGTGGGAGGTTCTGACCTCTTATTTGGAAGGTAAATCCTATCAGGAGATTGCAGAAGATTTGGACAGACATGTCAAATCAATTGACAATGCGCTACAGCGAGTAAAACGTAAATTGGAGAAATATCTCGAAGAACAAAAAGCATAATTTTAGTAAACAGTCTAAAATGTTACTGTACAAGGGCTAAAAGGCTGAATAATAATATCAATAAAAAAGTTATGGCAACGAGCTACAGCTCATTGCCATTTTTATTTGCTATAGAAATTGACTCCTTACGATATCTGCCAGGATTTTTGCGCTCTTTTCAACACCGAACCGGCTGCTATCAATCATTATATCGTAACCGTCGTATACATTGCTCACTTCAGGGCAATAATGGTAACGATAATTTTCTCTGGCCTTGTCAACATCCTTGATCATTTTTTTTGCCACCTTTAAATCCATTTGCAGAACAGCCGTACAATTTCTAAGTCTGCACTCATAAGGTGAATAAATATACACATTCAGGCATCGGGGATGATCCTTCAGTACGCTGCCAGCGCATCTACCCACGATGATGCAGGATTCTCTTTGAGCAAAATCCCGGATAATGTTTGTCTGAACATTAAATATTTCATCCTGAATGTTGGCGACACCCATACCCAATGGGTATTTTCTCATAAAGAAAGCAGAGTTTGCATTTTCCTCCTCATTGCTGATTACCGGTATGGGCTGACCCATCCTCTTGGCTGTGGCTTCAACGATATCTCTGTCATAGAACTCCACATTCAGCTCCTGAGACAACTTTTGAGCAATTGATCGTCCAAAGCTGGCGAATTGTCTTGATATTGTGACAACATAGTTTTCCATAAGGTAAACCTCCTTTTTAGCGGCTTATCTAATTATTTAACAAGGCAATGAATGTTTCCATACATTATTTACTCCTTTAGGACGTACGGGTTGCAGTCTTTGGAATCCGAGGATGCTTTTGAATATATCTGACCAGGGAAGACAGTGTAAAGTTAATAATAAAATAAATAATAGCTGCAAAGCCAAGCAGAACAAATACATCCGAAACATTGATCGAACCGGTGCCGTTGTATCTGTTTGCTGCACTCAACAGGGTTTTTACCCTGGACATCAGCTCGATAACTGCTATATTGGCCAGATAGGAAGAGTCCTTAATAGTAGTGATTACCTGGCTGAGCAAGGTAGGAATTATGTTCCTGTAGGCTTGAGGCAGTACAATGTAGATCATAATCTGAACTGTATTAAAGCCTTGGGAATACCCTGCTTCAAACTGTCCCTGTGCTACTGAGTTCAAACCGCCCCTCACAATCTCAGCAATAACTGAGGAAGTGAATAAAATCAGAGCCATTGCACCTTTAAATAATAGTTTTACCTCTACCGAAGTCAATCCAAACATTTTCCTGGACAGAAATTCCGGAACCGGGAAGAACACCAGACAAATAAATATCCACAACAGCAGGGGCGTATTTCTGAAAATCTCAATATAAGCTACAGCCAACCATTTGAATACCCTATTACCTTTATTGCTGCAGTAATTCCTGACTAGTGCAAGGATGGAGCCTAAGAGTAGGCCAATTCCAACAGCAACAACAGATATTATAAGTGTAAAGGCAACTCCTTTTAAAATGTAGCTAAGAACTGCCGGATTTTTTAGTATGGATAAACTATTATCCAATGTACTCATTGTTCAGTCACCATCCCCTCTGTCAAAGTATTTCTACCATCAACCGTCTTTAACTCTCTCTTTTTCAGAGAATTTTCCCACATACTTGCAAGGGATGAAAGCGGAAAGCAAACAACAAAGAACAGAAGTCCGCTTACCAGATATGCAGGGGCATAAGCTCCACCCGTTGTGGCACCAGTTACAAAGCTGTAAGTCAGAGATATAAGATCGGCACCTCCGATTATGTACAGACAGGAAGTGTTTTTGACCAAATTTACAACCTGGTTTACCATTGGAGGAAGTATGATCTTAATACTTTGGGGTAAAATAATGTGATACATCTTACCTACATAGTTAAACCCTTGTGAATCTGCAGCCTCGAATTGTCCCTTTGGGATAGAACCGATTCCGGCCCGGACAACTTCAGACATATAGGCTCCATGATAGACACCAAGAGAAATGGTACCGGTAACTATTATTCCCAGGCTTTTTCCTGAAAATGAAAGAGCGTAATACAGGAAACACAACTGAAGAATAAGTGGTGTGTTCTGTATCAGTTCCACATAAACACGGCTTATTCCCTCCAAATACTTCTTGCCGCTGGTAGCCATCAACCCAAACAGTATTCCGAGTACCAATGATAACAGTAAAGCAAACAATGCCATTCTACCAGTGTTAAATAACCCCAGCAGAAAGGTGGAACGGAATGTCCACACTTTTTCCCATGCAGTTATAGAAAATAAACCCTCCATACCAATTCCTCCTGTTAAATCATTACGCCAATCACTCCTGATTACGTTCTGCTGAACTTAACCATCGTTATTGACTCTTCTTAATAAATAAGGCTTCGCACTAGGCGAAGCCTTGTAGCTAATTCGGATTTCCAAAAGGCTTATTCCAACTTGTTATCTGCAATCAAACCTTTGATAGTTCCGTCTGTCAACCATCCGGTAATCATTTCTTCAACAACTGGTGTTAGACCGGAACCTTTTTTAGTAGCTACGCCATAGTTTTGAGGTGAGAACTTGTCTTCAATATAAGATCTGCTATCAGTATGGTATACTGCAAGAATGGACTTATCCACGCAGAAGGCATCTATTTCCTTAGCACTCAATGCAGTAGATATTGTTGGATAATCATCATACTGGTGGAAGGAAACACCTGTGGTCCAGGTTGCAGCATCAAAGGTATCCTCTTTAAAGTTGTCTCCGCTTATTACTCCACCTTCAATCATCGCTTTAACCAACGCTTTTGCAGAAGTTGAACCGGAGGAAACACCAACCTTCTTATCTACTAAATTTGCAAGAGACTTAATTCCGGAGGAGTTTTCAACCAAAACGGTAACATAGTCTGTAAAGTAAGGTGTTGAAAAGTCCCAGCTCTTCTTTCTTTCATCTGTGATAGTAAAGGTTGCAAGTACGCAATCGATATCACCTGAGTCCAGCAGTTCAGTACGAGTAGCAGCTGTTACTGCAGTAAACTCAGCCTTAACACCAAGTTTTTCTGCAATTTTTTGAGCTATTGATATTTCAAGTCCAGTGTATTCTTGTGTCAATGGATCTTGATAACCAAAACCGATAACTGCATTCTTAACTCCTACCTTTAATACACCACGGTCAATAATCTTCTGCACATCTGCTGAATATTTTGTATCTGTGCTTGAAGAATAACCTGCACTTGCAGAAGTTGATGCTGCGCCGCTGTCGCCGGCCTTTTCACCACAAGCCGCCAATAAGGATACAAGCATGAGCGCACTTAGTAATAAACATACATATTTTTTGAAATTTTTCATAGTACATAACCCCCTTTTATTTTTATATAGAAATGTATTTTTTTCTCATGGGATTACCTGTCTCCGGTTAATACCACAGTTAATTCAGGTTTATCAGTCCTTAACGGATAATCTTACCGAGAAATTGTTTTACTCTGTCATTTTCAGGATTTGTAAAGAAGTGCTCCGGTACGCCCTCTTCAATAATCTGGCCATCCGCCATAAATACAATTCTGTCGGCAACTTGTCGTGCAAATCCCATTTCGTGGGTAACGACAACCATGGTTATATTTTCTTTGGCCAATTTAATCATTACATCCAGAACTTCTTGAATGGTTTCAGGATCAAGTGCAGATGTGGGCTCATCAAACAAAATAATTTTTGTCTGGGCACACAGTGCACGGGCAATAGCTATACGCTGCTGCTGTCCCCCTGATAGGGTAGTTGGGTAAACGTGAGCCTTTTCCCTTAATCCGACAATATCAAGGTAATGATATGCCAAATCCTCAGCTTCTTTTTTACTTTTCTTGTGCAATTTCAGAGGAGCCAGTGTCAGATTTTTTAATACAGTCATATGGGGATAGAGATTAAATTGCTGAAAAACCATGGCTGTTGTTTCCCTGACCAACTTGGTCTTATTCTTTGAAGTTAATTTCTCTCCATTAATATAGACATTTCCGCTGGTGGGAGCCTCCAAAAAGTTCAAACACCGGACAGCTGTGGATTTCCCTGACCCCGAAGGCCCGATTATTACCAGTTTCTCACCTTCTGCAACTTCCAGATTCACATTTTTAAGTACGTGAAGATCCCCAAAAAACTTATTTACATTTTCCATCTTGATCATAGTGTCACCTCTTTTTTTTAAATCCTGCAATAGGATTTAATATAAAAAAAACGGTGCCTGAAATTCAGACGCCATTATCTTGAATGCAATTAATTTTAATTGAAAATTCATTTTTTGTCAAGTGTTTATCAAGCTACTTTAATAATTATTATTCGAACTACCCAGTTGAAACCCAGAGGTTCCAATGCTTTTGTGTTATATATTGAATTCTGTTTTTCGAATACACTAAGTAAATGAAATATGCAGAAATGAATTAATCGCGTTTTAAATCTGCATATATTGACAAATTACTGTAATAAAGTCTGATTATCTCATCAACGCCAAGTGGGCAATTATTTGCATGACTAAATTCCATATGTAAAGTAGAGAGGGGTGAAAATTAACTTTTCAAATGACGCAGAAAAAATTTTTGTAGACAAAATGTAGACAAAGTAAATTTTACTATAGACATAATGTCGGGCCTGTGGTATAATTTTTTTCGCATGGTTGAAAGCCTTGTAATATGTAGTTGCGGGCGGATTGTAGGTAAACCTAGGCTGAACGAAAGCCCGTTGAACTTAACTATTTGCGGGTGTAGTTCAATGGCAGAACATCAGCTTCCCAAGCTGATTGCGTGGGTTCGATTCCCATCACCCGCTCCAGAAATAAGGATTAAAGCTGTGGTCAGAAGTTCCGAACAAGATATCATAATTGTTTGGAATCGAACCCGGGAGGGCTCGAACGGCAGACAAAGTCTGCACAAAAGGGTCTGAATGACCGTTTTGTAGTGAGAGTAGGAGCCCGGCACCATGAGAGAAACGAATGGTGGGCGACGTCATTAGCACGCGAAGCGAGCGTGATTCCCATCACCCGCTCCAGAAGTTTATATATGCTCCCATAGCTCAGTAGGCAGAGCGCATCCATGGTAAGGATGAGGTCTCCAGTTCGAATCTGGATGGGAGCTCCAAAAGAAAAGGATATCGGTGTAGCCGATATCCTTTTCTTTTGGTATTCAAATAGTATCGAACAGATGCTTTTTCTCCACCATGGATGCGCTCTTACAGTAAGCTGAGGCTTGATAAGCAAGTGATGCAAGGAAACCGAGTCCCGAGGAGCGGAGCATATGAGATATGTGAGCACCGGAGGGGCGAAGGATGACACAGCAGCACGAAGGTTAGCAAGTCTCAGAACATCCATGGGTAAGGATGAGGTCAAATTCGACTCTGATTGGGAGCTCCATGAAAAAAGAGTATCACATAAGTGGTACTCTTTTTTCATGGTATTCAAATAGTATCGAACAGATGCTTTTTCTCCACCATGGATGCGCTCTTACAGTAGGCTGGGGCTTGATAAGCAAGTGATGCAAGGAATCCAAGTCCCGAGGAGCGGAGCATATGAGATATGTGAGCACCGGAGGAGCGAAGGATGACACAGCAGCACGAAGGTTAGCAAGCCTCAGAACATCCATGGTAAAGGATGAGGTCAGGTTTGACTCTGATTGGGAGCTTACATACGATACAACAAAAAATTAAATACAAAAAATAAAACTCATGAATTTTGTTTCACGAGTTTCATTTTTTATGTTCAAAAGGAGCTAGCAATCGTGATGTTTATTTCCACAGAAGCAACAGAATAAAATAATAACAATTATTATAATCCATATGAAATTGTCATTGTCATTTGAACAACCTGAATGGGCATTATTTAAAAAGCCTCCACGAACGGTACCTTCATTTTCTGACATACTCTTACCCCCCTCATAAAGATATTAAAAAAAGCATTCAATACTTAAACTAGTATCATACTATTCACTAAAAATGGTATATGTTACACAATACATCTATTTTTTGTTTGTACTGATTGGAGCTCTAAAAGAGTAATAGAGAATGATTGATTTGCAGACATTGTGAATTAGGCAGTTATCATTCCGAGTTCAAGGTACTCCACTTTTAACCAATTTGTGAATTAGTTTAATATTTATAATCAGTATTCATCTTTTTTATTTATGTGTAGATATATTTTATTGGCACATTATATAGTTATTTCATGAAGGGTTGTACGTATGGATAAATTAGACTTAATACTTGGAAAATTAAACAAGCTTGAAGAAAAGACAAGCAAACTTGATAAAATTGAATCGGATATAAATGCTTTAAAAGCTGATAGTAAAGAAATAAAACAAGAAGTAAAGGTCATTACAGAAGCCACAAACTATGGAATTTTCTTTCCTTTTACATATATCCCTGTTAAGAGAATAAAACCAGGAATAACTGATTCGGCTAAATCCAATACATTCAACTTCATATAATATTCTTTTTCGGAAGTGTCCAAATTAATAATAACTTCTGAAAATACATTAGTAAGAAAACCTGTAATAAGCTTAAATGGAAGAGTATAAGAGTCATATATTAACTTAGATATTCCATACCTAGGGTACTGGCAGACTGGACAAGTGATTCCACTAAAATCAGTAGTCAAAAATAAAATAGCCCATAGAATTAATCCGACTAAAGTAACGGGAAAGACCGAGACAAAATTTTTTATTAAGGTCTTCTGTTTTTTCAGTACAAAAATTCCGAATATATAGTAAACAAAAATTAGAGTCGGTGAGCAAAATAATAATATATCCTGCAATCAATTATCATTAAGCCAGAAGTTATAATTGTGTCCTGCATATTTCGGCCGCATCCGGACACTGATTCCGGCAACATCCGGACAGCGTTTCGGAATTATCCGGACACCATTTCGGCACATCCGGACACCTTGTCGAGTTAATAAAACAACTGGTACTCTTTAATCAGTATGATTAAAGGGGGCCAATCGATGAGGAGGCTAGAAATGCTTAAAGCAAGAGAAATTTTAAGACTAAAACACGAAGTAGGATTATCACTAAGAGAAATCGGTCAGGCCTGTAGTTGTGGCAAATCAACTGTATCTGAGGTACTACTCAGAGCCGAAAAGGCAGGGATTACTTGTCCAATTGATCTTAGTGATAAACAATTAATGTCAATTCTCTACCCACCATTAGAAAGTAAGTCATCACCCCCTGAACCAGATCTAGAATATATCTTCTGCGAAATGAAGAGAAAGAATGTAACTCTCATGCTTTTATGGGAAGAGTACAAAAACAATCACCCTGACGGGATTATGTACACTCAGTTCTGTGAACGGTACCGCAATTTCAAAGCCAATAACAAGATCTCAATGCACAAAGAGCATAAAGCTGGTGAGGAAGTTGAGGTTGACTGGGCTGGAGATACTATGTCATACATAGATACGTCCACTGGTGAAGTAAAGCCGGCATATGTTTTTGTTGCTGTGCTTCCTGCAAGCAGTTACCCGTTCGCTTATGCTTATGCGGACATGAAGACTCCTAATTGGATAGATGCTCATGTCAGAGCCTATGAATACTTCGGAGGTGTTCCGAAAATCACAATATCAGACAATACCAAAACTGCTGTAATTAAACCAGACAGGATAGATCCTGTACTCAATAAAAGCTATAACGAAATGGCAAGACACTACAGAACTACTCTTCTCCCTGCCAGATCCGCTAAGCCTAAGGATAAAGCAGCTGACGAAAACATGGTTCTGAATGTTTCAAGAAGGATAATTGCAGCGCTCAGGAACAGGCAGTTTTTCAGCATATACGAAATTAACCAAGCAATCAGTGAAGAACTTATCCGGCTTGTAAACCGCCCTTTTCAGAAGATGGAAGGTAACAGACTGTCAGCTTTCGAAAAGATAGACAAGCTAGCTTTACAGCCGTTACCTGCAACAAAATATGAATACTCTGAGTGGAAGGAAACCAAAGTTCAGTTCAATTATCATGTGGAATTTGAAGGCTTTTTCTACAGTGTTCATTACTCTCACATAAACAGACCATGCTCTATACGTGTCACTACCAGGACAGTAGAAATATATATCAGCAGTGAAAGAGTCGCAGCTTATCCGAGAAACTGCAACAAATTCAAACGTTACACAACTCTACCCGAACACATGCCTGAAAACCATAAAACAGTTTACGGCTGGAGCTCTGATCGCTTTTTATCATGGGCAGAAAAGACAGGGCCTAACACAAAGAAATTCATAAGCCTTATCCTTGAAAGCCGTGAATATCCTGTGCAGACATACCGTACTTGTATGGGCATTATGAGGTTTGCCGGTAACTATTCCAATGAAATCATGGAGACCGCCTGCGGTGAGGCACTTGATAAAAACACAATCTCATATAAGTACTTCAGCATAATATTAAAACAGGTTACAGCCAAAGCCTCTAAAAGTGAAAAGATAATTGACCATGAGAACGTTAGAGGCCGCAGTGCCTTTACAGGAGGAGGCATAAATGCTTAATAACCAAACGGTAGAAAAGCTCCGTGATTTAAAACTGAAAGTAATGGCAAACATGCTGAGCAATCCCGACCAATCACTAAAGGAGCTATCCTTTGAAGAACGCCTTGGCATCATGGTCGAAAACGAATGGATTAACAAGAAAAACTCAAGAATTAAAAGGCTAATAAACAGTGCAACACTTGGACTTAACGCCTGCATTGAGGATATTGACTATACAACCGACAGAAAGCTTGATAAGAAAAATATACAGCAGCTTGCAACCTGTTCATTCATAGAGCAAAAATTAAACATAGTGATATCTGGGAAAACCGGTACAGGAAAGACATACATTTCTTGTGCCGTTGGAAACTCGGCCTGTAGGCATGGATACTCCGTAAGATACTACAGAATCCCTGAGCTTTTGTTAGAAATTGAAGATGCTAAAAATGAAAACCGGTATTCAAAATTCATGACAAGTCTTCAGAATATTAAACTTCTGATACTTGATGATATAGGACTTAAATCATATACCCTTGAAGAAAGTCGAGACATACTGGAAATCGCAGAGAGTAGATATAACAGGGCTTCGACAATTCTGTCAGGGCAGGTATCCCACACAAAATGGTATGATCTATTTCCTGATCCAACAATAGCCGATGCAATCATGGACAGAATAATTCACAACTCGTATATTTTTACCCTTGACTCAAAAAAATCCATGAGAGAAGTCATGGCAGAAAAAACGATAAAAAGCATTGAAAAAGATTAAGTACTGGAATAAAATCAACTTAAAGACAAGGTGTCCGGATGCTCCGGTTTACTGTCCGGATAAATCCGGAATAGCCGTCCGGATGTGCCGGAATATGCAGTGTCCTGATTCAGTCAAATATAACATTGTAGCAAATAATACAGTAAAGATTATTGCTTGTAGAAGCAGACTCTTTATAATATTGTTTTTCATTATTGCCTCACATTGATTTTCCATGAATTATTATATTTATACCATTCCAGACTTCCTTTACTTTAATTTCTACTTTTACTTCGGCGGTTTACAAACTTTACATGTGGATATTACTATTTTAAACATTTATACATAAAATTACAAGAAAGGTATTATTGGACAGACAAAGAAAGATTACATAGAAATTAGTTGTTCAGTTAAGCTTTAAGTTTTTCAGTAACTTAAAGAAAAATAAATACTGGATATACTTGATATATAATTAGTAATAAGCTAATTTTGAGTTGTATAGTCAACTACGAGAAAACGATTTGTAAAAAGACAAGATGAAATGATTAATCAATAGGAAAATGTAGAAAATAAAATAAAAAAAATAAGTGCGAAAATCAGATGCATAATATAGAGACAAGAAAGGACTACAAAATGAAACAAGTTACAGCAGCAATAATCCGAAAAGACGATAAAATACTCATATGCCAGAGGGCTGTAGATGACGAGTGCGGTATGCTCTGGGAGTTCCCAGGCGGAAAGCTGGAGGAAGGTGAAACCCTCGAGCAGTGTATTATACGAGAAATCCGTGAGGAGCTGGAACTGGATATTAAGGTCCATGGTATCTTCACTGAGAACGTCTACCGGTTTGAGAACAAAGAAATAGCCTTCACTGTTTTTGATGCAGAAATTACGGGCGGAGTAATGAAACTAAACGTGCACAATGCAGCAAAATGGGTATCTGTAGAGGAACTCTACAACTATGAATTCATGCCTGCAGATATAGAATTTGTTGATAAGCTCACTATGAACCCATAAGCAGCCACTCAACCCCAACGTTAAGAGCCTTTGCAAAACCAACTACCTCATAATCTGCCACAAACCTGTCCCCTGATTCTATTTTACTTATAGAAACACGGTCAATATTATAGCCCAACACTTCCAGCCTTGCTGACAAATCCTGTTGAGTAATATGAGGACTTGATTTGACTTTACTTAACGTTGCCTCTATGGATATTGAGTCTGAGGATTGTGATTATAATTATATAATGGGACTCAGTGTGAAACTAGATCAATTGATTTTAGAGTATACAAAAAAGACAGTTTGCTATTTTTGACTATTAAGGTACTGTCGCTTGTTGTATAATTAAGGTATTATTAGTCAAATTATACAATAAGAGGTCAGAAACATGTACGATATTAATTATTTTAATGCCAAAATGTATATACCTTCCATCAAAAGCAATTATGTCAGCCGGGAAGTTTTAATTGGTAAAATGAATGAAAGAGAGAAAAAGGAACACAAAGTAATTCTGGTTTCTGCTGAAGCAGGATATGGTAAGACAACTCTGGTATCTGAATGGATAAGTCGTATTAAACAGCGCTATACTTGGCTGTCTTTAGATGAATATGATAATGACCCCATAACATTCATAAACTATTTAGTTATGGCTATCAAGAAAGTTGATGATACGTTCGGAAGCACCATAGAAAATATTTTGAGTACGCCAAAACTGCCTGGAGTGGAAGTAATCAGCTCCTACATAATTGAAGAATTGTCGAAGCTTAAACATACTTTTACTTTAATTTTCGATGACTATCATATTATCACTAACATATACATACACAAAATATTACAGCGAATTATTGACTCCAAGGCACATAATATTCTTACCATAATACTCACCAGACAGGACCCGCCATTTAACCTCTCCCGATGGAGAGCGGGGGACATATTGACAGAACTGAGATCCAGCGATTTAAGATTTGAGCCTACCGAGATTAAAGAGTTTTTTATTAAAAGTTTTAATATTAATTTCGAAAATGAAACCCTTCAAATTCTTGAGGAAAGAACAGAAGGCTGGGCGGCGGGCTTGCAATTAATTGGCCTATCCTTGAGGAATATAAAAAAGGAGGAGCAGGGAAGATGCTTTATAAAACAAATTAATGGAAATAACAGGTTCGTCACAGACTATCTCATGGAGGAGGTATTTGAACGGCAGGAGACTCAAATTCAGGAATTTTTAAAAAAGACCAGTATACTAAAAAGTTTTAATGAGGAGCTGTGTAACACTATTACGGGTCTTAATTGTAGTAGGCAAATCCTGGATCGACTGGAAAGAGATAATCTTTTTTTAGTACCATTAGATTGTAATCGTACTTGGTATAGATACCATCATCTTTTCTCCGAATTTTTAAGAACAGGTCTTGATGAAACCCTTAGAGCAGAAATATGCAGAAAAGCAAGTGCTTGGTGCGAAAACAAGGGGTTTATAGAATTAGCCTTTGAATACGCTCTGGAAGCAAGGGATTGTGAGATGGCGCTAAGTTTGGTTAATCAAGTTTCTTCCAAGTATTTATATAATGGTGCAATAGAAACGCTGCTTGAGCATCTGAATTCAGTTAAAGAAATAAGTGATAAAACAGATGCCGAGATTGAGACGTGTAGAGCTTGGTGCCTATTTCTTTTAGGAGAAACTGATAAGGCTTATAAAACGTTAAAAGAATTGAAAAGCATGCAGGTTATAAAGGCTTCAAATATATCTGGTAGAATTCAGGCTCTTGAAGCAATTCTTTATACTAACATAGATAAAAGCAAAGCGGTTATGCTTGCAGAGGAAGCAGTATCTATTCTAAAAGGAGAGAACAGGTTATTTTATAATATTGCATTAAGAACTCTCGGATTGGTGAAGGTTTCAGTAGGCGAGTCAGCCGAAGCAGCAGCGGCGTTTAAAAAGATAATTTATGGAATTAATTGTAACAAATATCGATTGGTAGAGCTATCTGCATTTGTAAATTATACAGATTGCCTGATAGCTATGGGAAGAAGGCAGGAGGCACAAAGCTTATGTGAAGAACTGTTGGCTGAATATATTGATCAATATGGAGACCGCCTGCCCATGGCAAGAGTGATATACCTTACCCTGGGTATATGTTTCTATATCGGGAATGAGTTGGAAAAGGCCAAAAAATACTTGTATGAGGGTATTAACTTTTGTAGAGAAATGAAATTGATGTCAACGATAGGTAATGCCGAGGGGTTTTATGTAAAATTACTTTTTATTTTGGGTGAAAAGAGCATAGCTTTTAAAACTTTATATAAATATAAGCGTCTATCGAAAAGATCAAGACTTCAAAATATCTTTGAAATGCTTGAGGCGATTGAAATTGATTTGAGCATTAAAGAGAGAAACCACACAAAGGTATTGGAATGGACGAAGAAACGAGAAGTATTAATGAATGATAATTTGTGTCCTTATCCTAGTAATGTTAAATTAACATATATCAGAGCACTAATTAGTCAAAAGAAATTTAACGAAGCAGAGACTAAATTAGAAAATGAAGAGGAATTAGCAAGAAAGTATAATAAGCAGGAGCAATTGATAACAATACTGATTCTGACTGCATTAGTTAAAAAGTATAATGGAGACCAGAGCAGAGCCTTGATGTATATAAGAGAGGCTCTGAAAATAGCAGCCCCCGAAGGATATGTGAGAAATTTTCTGGACGAGGATGAGGAGGTTTTAGCATTAGTACGCAAGGCGCGAAATGCAGCCCCTGAATTTGTAGATCAATTGGAGGAACAAAATACCCTACAGGTCAATGTTCTTATCGAACCTCTTAAGGCCAGAGAATATGAGATTCTAAAGCTTATTGCAGCAGGTATGTCTAACGCTGAAATTGCAGCTAATCTTTACATAACAATAGGGACTGTTAAGTGGTACATAAAAAACATATTTACTAAGCTGGGTGTAAATAAACGAACACAGGCAGTAAAAAAAGCAAGACAATTAGAAATATTAATATAACCGACGGAATCAATAAAGACCTAACTTTTTACCTAACTTATGACAGGTGAAAAGTTAGGTCTTTCCATTTAGTATAAATAATATGTCGAGATTTGTTGGACGAGAAAATAGCACTGAAGAGCCTTATTCAAATAAGTAAAAGAAGGGTGGAGATATATTTCATTATATAGTACTACATATAAGAGCATTACAAGCAATTACATGTAAGAGCATTACATGAACAAGAAAAGTATATTACTTGAAAGGATACAACAGAATGATTTTCCAAAAAAAAGTGAACACTAAAAAACAATTTAAGAAATCAGCAGTAATATCCTTAATTACACTTTTGGCTTTTCTATTAACATTTGTTTCCTCATTTGGCGGCACTGTTGCAAAACAGGATATAAATGAATTTGACCAAAAGACAGTAGAGTCCGGTTCTCCAAAAAGTAAGCGGATTATAGTAAAGCTAAACAATGAAACTGCTGCAAAGGCTGAAGCTCAGATCACCCAAAAGGACATGGCAATTCGTAAGGGCTCTGGAAAAAATATGGGTGATATATTCAGCAAGTATAAGATTAATAAGTTAGAGCCTATGTATAAAGGCTTGGTAAGTTGGAAGAAGAAAACCGGAAAAACAGAGAAAGAGTACTATAATAATATACAGAAGAAATTCCAGAAAAGGTCGAAACGCAGCAAAAAAGGTGTTTCGGCCAATACCAATCTATCCAATACATATGTAATTGAAGCAGATGTTAACAGCCAGGAAGAGTATGATAAACTGCTGGAGTCGTTAAATCAGGACCCCAGGTTTGAATATGCGGAAGCCAGCATAGAGATGTCAACATGCATGATACCTAATGATCCATACTTCTCAAGCAATGGAACGTGGGGAAAGGAATATGATGATCTTTACGGGGTGAAGTTAATTTCATGCCCTGAAGCGTGGGACACGGCAACTGGAGAGGGTGTAACAGTAGCTGTTGTCGATACCGGAATTGATAATACCCATCCCGATATTGCAGAAAATATATGGACTAATACAAAAGAAATTGCCAACAACGGAATTGATGATGATAACAACGGCTACATTGATGATATATGGGGCTGGAATTTTGTAAGTAGCAATAATAATCCCATAGACGATGAAGGTCATGGAACTCATGTAGCTGGTACAATTGCTGCAACCGGAAACAATGGAATAGGTGTTGTAGGAGTGGCACCCGGAGCCAAGGTTATGGCAGTAAAAGGTTTGAATAAGGAGGGTAAGGGTGCTGATTTTGCCCTTGTCAACGCTATTTTATATGCTGCTGACAATGGAGCCGATGTAATAAATTGCAGTTTTGGAGGAAAAGGCTATGTAAATGTTTATGAAGATGCTATTAATTACGCAAACGGTCTTGGTGTGGTTGTAGTTGTTGCTGCCGGAAATGATAGTGATGATGTACGTAATTACTCTCCAGCCGGTGTAGAGAATGCCATAACAGTAGCAGCTACTGACAGTAATGATGAAAAGGCATACTTTACCAACTGGGGAAGTGGCGTTGATGTGTCAGCACCTGGGGTAGATATACTATCCTTGAATGCTTCAGGTACAACTAAAGGATTTAAAGTAGGAGATAAATATACCAGATTGAGTGGAACAAGTATGGCTGCTCCCCACGTAGCAGGAGTTGCAGCATTAATTACGTCCTGTCACCCGGAATTTTCAAGTGATCAGGTGAGCATGGTGATCCAAGCTTCTACTATAGATGTTAATTATCCGGGGTTTGACTATTATACGGGGTATGGACGTATCGATGCAAGCCAAGCGCTGAAGAAAAACAGTTGTTTAGATGCAAATATTATAAGTCCAGTTCAAGGCAGTTCTGCAATGGATGTAGTAACTGTTACAGGATCTGCAAAGGGTAACAACTTTTTAAGTTATACTCTGGAATGTGCAAAAGTTACCGAATTTTCTAAAGAACCAATACAGTGGCAGGTGCTTGAGCAAAGTAATAGTCCTGTGGACAAGGGTCAGCTTGGGGTATTTGACACAACAGAACTTTCAAGCGGAAAATACCTGATCCGTTTAAGTGTTAAAGACAGCAATGATCCACAGAATACCTACTTTGACAGAGTTGAAGTGGAGGTTGAAAAAACGAAAATTACCAGTCCTGCTTCACTGGATCCAAGCTATGCGACCGAAATGAAACCAGGTAAAGTACTACCTATTCAAGGCTTCACTATAGGTCAGCACTTCCAGAATTATCGCATGGAATGGGGTGAAGGACTGAATCCAACTGAGTGGTTCACTACCGGCTTCACTCTCGAAAATGGAGGGAACGAACCCGTAATCGATGGACTCTTGGCGAATTGGGATTCGTCTGTTTATCCGGGGAGAGCCGGATTTTATCAGTTAAGGCTTCTAGCTGATTACACCAGCTACTCCGATGATGTAAGAACTTTTATTTACCTGGAACCGGATTTGGCACATGACAACTGGCCTCAGAAGCTTGAGAACAACACTCCATCAAGTATGTTACCTGTTAAAAATGCTGCTGGGCAAACCAGTCTTGTTGGACTTACTTCAACAACATTACGCGAAACAGCATTGGTCAAGTACTCACACGATGGAATACTACAATACTGCTCATCCCACAATTATTTTACAATTAATCAGGTAGCAGTTGGAAATATTGATGGTAATCCCGGTGAGGAAACAGTATATGCTGCAGACGGCAAAATACGGATTTTGAAGGACGATAACTCCTACACTGAGTTTACTTTAGATCCTCAATATAAATATATCTCTGATTATATCGCACTGCAGGATTTGGATAATGATACAATTCCGGAAATTTTGGTATTGGGTAGAGATTTTGCTTCAGAAACCAGATACTTATATGCATTTAAGCCGGATGGCTCCCTTTTAAACAACAAATTTCCAATTGCCATTCCTAATATTGATATGAGTGCTAATTTAACAAATTACAATCTGTCAGATGTTCATTATTTGATTATGGACATCAACAATGATGGTGAGAAGGAAATAATAACTCAACAACATGAAGAAGATTCTGATGCTTCCTTGAAACTATACACATGGGATGGAACACCAATTGAGTGGCAGGCAGTACAACCATCCTTCCCAAATGTAACCATATTCGATATGTTAGGTGGGGATCTTGACCATGACGGGCAGGGAGAAATCGTTCTTTGTACTAAGGATACAGGTTCCTTTGACGAGAGGAAGATTTATGTTATTGCTTCCGATGGAAGTTATAAAAACGGTTGGCCACGTACCCTCCCTAAAAAGTATGTGAACTCTTATAATACTGATATAGCAATTGCCGATTTGGACAGGGACGGAACTGATGAAATAATATACTCTCAATTAGATGAAATCAATGTCCTAAAGATGGATGGAATGCAGCTATCCGACAACTGGGGTATTGATAGTGAATATTATTATAATAATTTTGTTATAGGAGATATTAACAGCGATAATTACCCTGAAATACTGGCTCAACGCCATATTAGAAAAGATTATTCCATTCCCGGCTATGTACCAAGGTATTATAGTGAGGAGGAACTGATTGCTCTGGATAAAGACGCCCAGATTGTAAAACGGTGGGGAATTCTGGGAGCTGGTGGAGGTAAATCAAGCAGCTCAAGTTTTGAACCCGTATTAGGTGATTTTGACAATAATGGCAAAGTAGATATCGCTGTCTGCACTTCAATATTGAATGAATCAAATACAAGTGTTGATAGCACTTTATACATTCTAACCACCGAGGGGGACTATAACGCTGAAAACATTGACTGGCCGGTAAGATTGCATGATCCGCAAAATACATCGGTACATATTCCTAATAAACCACTGCCGGATGTAACGTCCATTGTGCTTAACACGACCTCGTCAAGTATAACTGTAGGACAAGCTGTTCAGTTGAATGCAACAATATTGCCAAAAGGTGCAAATAGTAAAGTTGAATGGTCGATAGCTAGTGAAAGCCCATCCAATGTTGCATCAGTTATAAACGGTACTGTATTTGCAAAGCATCCGGGTACAGCAGTAATAAGAGCAGCCAGCGCTGCTGACCCAAGCAAGTATGCAGAATGTACTGTAACGGTAACAGAGGCGATAGATGGTGTATTGCTCAGAGAAGGATTTGAAAATAGTAGTGAGAACAATAATCTTCCTATCGGGTGGAGTGTCGAAAATGTATATACTGGAATAGAATTGGGTAAATGGAGTATTGTTTCAAGTGGAACTACTGTGGATACTCCAAAATCCGGTTCGAAAATGGCCAAATTCCAGAAAGTATCATATGGATACAGTGATCGTCTGTATAGAACCGGAGGCTTCGACCTTGAGAATAGCAGCTATAGCTTGAATTTTTGGATGTATCATGATAGTGAAACAACAAATTATGACTCGATTCAAGTCCAATTAAGTATGGATTCTGGCGCAAATTGGATAAATGCCGGAGAACCAATTTATAGGTATAGCAGAAGTGCGGGCTGGAAAATGCATACTATTAGCCTAAACGAATACAAGAATACCTCTGATATACAGATAGCATTTCTTGGTGTAGGTAAAGGTGGCAGAGATATTTATCTGGATGACATTTCAGTTACTGATGATTCGGTGGTACAGGTCTCCGGAATTAGCCTCAACAGAACCGCTACAACACTGGAAGCGGGCCAGACAGAACAACTGACTGCAACAGTAGCACCTGAAAACGCAAAGAACAAGGAAGTAATCTGGACGGTACAGAGCCAAAGTACAAGTAATGTGGCAACAGTAACATCAACAGGGCTTGTTACTGGAAACATTGTTGGTACTGCAGTAATAAGGGTGACAAGCGCGGCTGATCCAAGCAAGTATGCTGAATGTACAGTGACTGTAAAGCCGGCTGTGATACCTGTAACGGAAATCAGTCTTAATAGGACATCAATGACCTTGGAGGCAGAACAGAGTGAACAGCTGTCTGCAACCATAACGCCTGCAAACGCTACGAACAAGGAAGTAATCTGGACAGTACAGAGCCAGAGTACAAGTAATGTGGCAACGGTGTCATCAACAGGTCTTGTCACAGGAAACAATGTGGGTACTGCTGTAATAAGAGCAACGAGTGTTGCCGACTCAAACAAGTATGCAGAATGTACGGTAACAGTAAAACCAACTGTGATACCTGTAACGGGGATCAGCTTAAACAAGACAACAGCGTTCTTGGAGGAAGGACAGAGTGAACAGCTGTCTGCAACCATAACGCCTGCAAATGCAACCAACAAGGAAGTAATCTGGACAGTACAGAGCCAGAGTACAAGTAATGTGGCAACAGTATCATCAACAGGCCTTGTAACAGGAAACAATGTGGGTACAGCTGTAATAAGAGCCACGAGTGCCGCCGATCCAAGCAAGTATGTGGAATGTACAGTAACAGTAAAGCCGACTGAAGCCCTAGTGACCAATACTTTACTTAGCGAAGGATTTGAAGGTACTGGAGGAAGTATTCCAACAGGATGGGCAATAGCTGAAAATTCGGCAGCAAAATGGATTATTGTTTCAAGTGGAACAAATCCAGATCCCGGAGCTCCAAAATCAGGCTCGATGATGGCGAAATTCAACTCAGATAGTGCCCCGATGTATACTTATGCACGTCTGTATACTACATCAGGTCTTGCCATAGGAAGCACTGGAAATTACAAATTGAACTTCTGGATGTACCATGACACGAAATATTTAGGATATACAGACCGTATTCAGGTTCAAGTTACTACAGGCGGAGGAAGTAATTGGAACAATGTAGGGAGTGAAATCAATCGGAATGATGGTAGTACGGGATGGAAAATGCATACGGTTGATCTCGATGAATTCAGAAATACTGCTGACTTGCGAATAGCATTTCTCGCATATAGTGGTAATGGAAATGACATGTATCTGGATGATATATCAGTTACCTGCACTTCTGCTGAGTCAATAGGAATCAGTCTGAATAAAACAGAGATGACCTTGGAGGAAGGACAGAGTGAACAGCTGTCTGCAACCATAACGCCTGCAAATGCAACCAACAAGGAAGTAATATGGACAGTACAGAGCCAGAGCACAAGTAATGTGGCAACAGTATCATCAACAGGTCTTGTAACAGGAACAAATGTGGGTACTGCAGTAATAAGGGCAACAAGTGCTTCCGATCCAAGCAAGTATGTGGAATGTACTGTAACTGTAAAGCCTGTTGAAGTACCAGTGACCAGTACTTTGCTTAGCGAAGGATTTGAAGGTACTGGCGGAGCCATTCCGGAAGGATGGGCAACTAATAATACGAATGCGATATGGAGTGTTGCTTCAATTGGAACAAAGCCCGATCCTGGAGCTCCAAAATCAGGCTCAATGATGGCGAAATTTAACTCATACGATGTCTCGGTTGATAAAAATGCACGTCTGTACACAACAACAGGTCTTGATTTGGATAACACTGGTGACTATAAAGTGGAATTCTGGATGTACCATGACACTGGAAATCCAAACCATACAGACAGGATTCAAGTACAAGTCTCTACAGACGGAGGAAGCAGTTGGAGCAATGTGGGAAGTACAATCAAACGGAGTGATGGCAGTACAGGCTGGAAACTGCACTCGGTTGATTTGAATCAGTTCAGGAATATTGGAGACTTGAGGATAGCATTTCTTGCAATTAGTGGCTGTGGAAACAATATGTATCTGGATGATATATCAGTTACCTGCACTTCTGCTGAGCCAATAGGAGTCAGCCTGAATAAAACAGAGATGACCTTGGAAGAAGGACAGAGCGAAGAACTGACTGCGGCCATAACGCCAGCAAATGCTACAAACAAGGAAGTAATCTGGACAGTACAGAGCCAGAGTACAAGTAATGTGGCAACAGTATCATCAACAGGTCTTGTAACAGGAACAAATGTGGGTACTGCAGTAATAAGGGTGACAAGCGCGGCTGATCCAAGCAAGTATGCTGAATGTACAGTGACTGTAAAGCCGGCTGTGATACCTGTAACGGAAATCAGTCTTAATAGGACAACAATGACCTTGGAGGAAGGACAGAGTGAACAGCTGTCTGCAACTATAACACCCACAAATGCAACCAACAAGGAAGTAATATGGACAGTACAGAGCCAGAGTACAAGTAATGTGGCAACAGTATCGTCAACAGGCCTTGTCACTGGAAACAATGCGGGTACAGCTGTAATAAGAGCCACAAGTGTCGCCGATCCACGCAAGTATGTGGAATGTACAGTAACAGTAAAACCGGCTGTAATACCTGTAACAGGAATCAGCCTAAACAAGACAACGATGACCTTGGAAGAAGGACAGAGCGAAGAACTGACTGCGGCCATAACACCAGCAAATGTTACAAACAAGGAAGTAATCTGGACAGTACAGAGCCAGAGTACAAGTAATGTGACAACAGTATCGTCAACAGGCCTTGTCACTGGAAACAATGCGGGTACAGCGGTAATAAGAGCCACAAGTGTCGCCGATCCAAGCAAGTATGTGGAATGTACAGTAACGGTAAAGTCAGTTGAAGTGCCTGTAGATGGTACTTTGCTTAGCGAAGGATTTGAAGGTACAGATGGAAGCATTCCGGCGGGATGGGTAACTACTAATACAAATGCAATATGGAGTGTTGTTTCAAGTGGATCAAAGCCCGATCCTGGAGCTCCAAAATCAGGTTCAATGATGGCAAAATTTAACTCATACGATGCTCCGGGTAATACAAGTTCACGTCTGTACACAACATTAGGGCTTGATATGAGTAACACCGGGGATTATAAAGTGGAGTTCTGGATGTACCATGACACAGGAAATCCAAACCATACAGACAGGATTCAAGTACAAGTTTCTACAAACGGAGGCAGTAATTGGAGCAGTGTGGGAAGTGCAATAAAACGGAGTGATGGCAGTACGGGCTGGAAACTGCACACGGTTGATTTGAATCAGTTCAGAAATACTGGAGACTTGCAGATAGCATTTCTCGCACTTAGTAGTAATGGAAACAATATGTATCTGGATGATATATCAGTTATATGCACTTCTACTGAGCCAATAGGAATCAGCCTTAACCAGACAACAATGACCTTGGAGGCAGGACAGAATGAACAGCTGATTGCAACCATAACACCTGATAATACAACAAACAAGGAAGTGATCTGGACAGTAGAAAGCCAGAGTACAAGTAATGTGGCAATAGTTTCATCAACAGGGCTTGTCACTGGAACAAATGTGGGTACGGCTGTAGTCAGAGCTACCAGTACCGCCGATCCAAACAAGTTTTCAGAATGTACGGTAACAGTAGAGGCAGTTGAAATACCTGTAGATGGTGTTTTGCTAAGTGAAGGATTTGAAGATACAGATGGAAGCATTCCTGCAGGCTGGGAAAAAACAGTTAATGCGTTAGCGATATGGAGTGTTGTTTCAAGTGCAACAAATCCCGATCCTGGAGCTCCAAATTCAGGTTCGAGGATGGCGAAATTCAACTCGTTTGATGCCCGAATGAATACAAGTTCTCGTCTGTACACAACATCAGGTATTGCTTTAGGAAGCACTGGGGATTATAAGCTGGATTTTTGGATGTACCATGACACAGAGGACACAAATTATGGAGATAGTATTCATGTTGTTGTTTCTACAAACGGAGGAAACAATTGGGTGTTTGTGGGAGGTTCAATTCTTCGGTATGACGGCAGTACAGGCTGGAAACTGCACACGGTTGATTTGAATCAGTTCAGGAATACTGATGACTTGCGAATAGGATTTATTGCAACTAGTGGTAATGGAAACAACATGTATCTGGATGATATATCAGTTACATGCACTTCTAGTGATATATCAGTAGACAGCCTGTATTACGGATTGAGCACTCAGGATGAAGAACAACGCGGACAGGTAATTGAATCTACAGTAACCGAGCCTGTGGTAACAGAACCTGTAGTGACTGAGTCTGATGTAACCGAACCTGTGGTAACCGAGCCTTCGGTAACTGAACCTACGGTAAGTGAACCTGCGGGAACTTAATCTGCCGTACCGGAAACTGATACAACAACCGACGAAAACGCTGTATTGACAGCACAAGGCATGGTCAGTGCAGTAAGGTATCGTCAATGGTAAGGGCCAAATAAAGAGACTATGAAATACTTAAAAGGTGATTCCGATATTTGAGTGGGATCACCTTTTTAATGTCCGTTGGGGACTTAGATAATAATTATACATATAGCTATTTGCTTCTCAAACGAATTCATTTTAATTCTAAAATTTGAAATTCTACTTGATTTTTCATATGACCCAAGAAACTTCTATTATGTGTATCTACAAAAATTAATAAATTGGGTGTAAATAAACGAAGCGGGAGGTTAAAAATCACGATAATAACAAAGTTAATTTTATTAGTACGTTAATCACTGCCTAAATTTACCTAACTTTTACCTTATATTTACCTAACTTTTGGTAGGTGAAAAGTTAGGTTTTTACATTTAATATGAATAATGTATCAAATTTTATCTAAAAAAGCTCTGAAGAGCTATATAAGAAAGAAAAGGAAGGGTGGGGGTCTATTTCATTATATTGTAATAGATGTAGAAGCAGTACATGGTAAGAAAGCAAATTATTTAACAGCGAAAGGATACAGCAGAATGATTTTTCAAAAAAAAAGAAACACAAAAAAGCGATTCAAGAAATCAGCAGTAATATCCCTATTTACACTATGTGCATTTCTTTTAACATTTTTTTTCTCATTCAACAGCACTTTTGCACAACAGGATGTAAATGAACCAAACCAAAAGCCTAAAGAGTCCGGCTCTCAAAAAAATTACCAGATTATAGTTAAGCTTAGCAATGAAACTGCAGCAATGGCTGAAGCACAGCTTACCCAAAAGGATATGGTAATAAGTAAGAGTTCTTCCAAAAACTTGGGAGATCTTTTCAGCAAATATAAGATAAAAAAGATGGAACCTATGTATAAAGGCTTGGTAAATTGGAAGAAGAAAAACGGAAAAACTGAGAAAGAGTATTATAATAAAATACAAAAGAACTTCCAAAAAAGGACGAAACGTAGCAAAAAAGATGTTTCAGCGAATACCAATCTATCTAGTACATATGTTATTGAAGCAGATGTTAGCAGCCAAGAGGAGTATGAAAAACTACTGGAGTCATTAAAAAAGGACCCCAGGTTTGAATATGCGGAAGCCAACATGGAGGTTTCAACATGTACGGTACCTGACGATCCATACTTCTCAAGCAGCGGATCGTGGGGACAGACATATGATGATCTTTACGGGGTGAAGTTAACTTCATGCCCCGAAGCGTGGAATACAGCAACTGGAGAGGGTGTAACAGTAGCTGTCGTCGATACCGGAATTGATAATACCCATCCCGATATTGTAAATAATATGTGGACTAATACAAAAGAAATAGCCAATAATGGAATTGATGATGATAATAACGGCTATATTGATGACATATGGGGCTGGGACTTTACAAGTAGTGACAACAACCCCGTGGATGACAATGGACATGGAACTCATGTAGCCGGAACAATTGCTGCAACCGGGAACAATGGGATAGGCATTGTGGGAGTGGCGCCCGGCGCCAAGGTTATGGCAGTAAAGGGACTTTATAGTTCTGGGGGAGGTAATCCTGATATTCTTGCCAACGCTATTGTATATGCTGCTGAAAATGGAGCGGATATAATAAATTGCAGCTTCGGAGGTAAAGGTTATTCACAGGCGTTTGAAGATGCTGTGAATACAGCAGTCAATCTTGGTGCTGTTGTAGTTGTTGCTGCCGGAAATGATGATAATGATGTGAGCGAATATTCTCCAGCCAGTATAAAAGATGCTATAACAGTGGCAGCTACTGACAATAGTGATAAAAAAGCATACTTTTCCAACTGGGGAAGCGGCATTGATATGGCTGCCCCCGGAGTAGATATACTATCCTTACTTGCTTCAGATACAACTAAAGGGAGTACTGTAGGAAGCAAATACACCAGACTGAATGGAACAAGTATGGCTGCCCCCCATGTTGCAGGAGTCGCAGCATTGATTTTATCCAATCAAAGAGAGTTGTCAAATGAACAGGTATATTTTGCTCTCAAGAACTCTTCAGATGATATTATAACCACTGGTTTTGACTATTTTTCAGGCTATGGGCGTGTTAATGCTGGTAGAGCGCTACAAATACACAACTCTGTGGAAGCATACATCGAAAGTCCTGTTCAAGGAAGCAATATAAATAGCAATATATTGGTTACGGGCTGTGCAAGAGGTGATAACTTTTCCAGTTATACGTTGGAGTATGGAAAAATAATTACATTTGGACAAGAACCGGTTGAATGGAGTACTATTGGACAGGGAAACTATCCGATTGGCGGAGGTAAGCTTGGTGACTTTAATACATCAGATTATGTTGATGGTAAGTATGTAATAAGATTGACAGTTAAAGATAATAGCACTCCGCAGAAGAAGTATATTGACAGAGTAGAAGTGGAAGTAGATAAGATAGGTTTTACCTATCCTCAAACAGCTATGGATCCAAGCTATGCTACCGGGATTAAACTTGGAAAAGTAATCACAATACAAGGTAGGGCTATCGACTCGACATTTAAGAATTATTATATTGAATGGGGAACTGGGTTGAATCCTACAGAATGGCACACTACAGGGTTTACACTGGAAAATGGAGGGAGTACACCTGTCTCTGGAGGAACTTTAGCAAAATGGGACTCCGGTGTATGTCCGGGAAGTGCAGGATATTATCAGTTAAGGTTGGTTGTAGAAAATGAAGGCTTTACAAACGAGGATAGAACTATTATTTATCTTGAGCCGGATTTAGCCTCCGAGAACTGGCCACAGAAATTGGAAAGCCCATTGGCAGACAAAACGAGTGTTCTGCCTTCCAGAAACTCCACAGGACAATCCAGCCTTGTTGGAATTAGTAGCTTACAGAAGGAACAAACATCTCTTGTGAGATATTCCCATGACGGAGCCCTTCAATATAAACTTCCATTTAATAACGTTGCAGACAGTCAGGTGGCAGTTGGAGATATTGATGATTCTCCTGGTGAGGAAGTGGTTTTTGTTAAAGATGATATGTTGCGTATCTTAAGAATGGATAATTCATATACAGAATTTCCTCTGAATGAAAAATATAATTTCCGGAAAAATCCTGTTATCCTTCAGGATCTAGATGGCGATTCCGTTCCTGAAATTCTGACAATAGGTTCAGATGTCATCAGCCTTACCAGATGCTTATATGTTTATAAATTAGACGGATCAATATTCAGTTCAAAATTCCCACTTGTAGTTCACGACATTTCAAGGAGTTTTGAATCTAATATGAGAGTTAATTTCTTAATACTTGACATAAATAACGATGGTGAAAACGAAATCATAACTCAGCAGACAGATGACAACTTCACAACAACGCTTAACCTTTACAAATGGGATGGCACTCCGCTGGTCTGGCAGGCAGAACAACCCTCATTTACTGATGCATTCATAAAAAATATGATGGGTGGAGATCTTGATCATGATGGACAGGGAGAAATTGTTATATGGGCTGGGGGATTAAGAGCAGACTCAATTCAACAATTATATGTAATAAATTCCGATGGAAGCGTAAAAAGTGGTTGGCCATATACTCTAAGGGGTGGCGGTATCGATCTCGCTATTGCAGATATGGACAGGGATGGAACAGATGAAATTGTATATTCCGAGTTAAATGAAATCAATGTGTTAAAAACTGACGGGAGGCCGATGTCAAGCGCATGGCCTGATTACAGGACACGTTATTATGGCAATTTCTCCATAGGAGATATTAACAGTGATTCATATCCGGAAATAATCGCATATCATATGGAAGAATATACATATACTTCATTTGATTCTTCAAAAAGAAAGTATGTGGAAAATGAAGTCGTAGCTATTGATAGAAATGCACAAGTCATAAAGAGTTGGAAAGTTAAAGGTCCTGGTGGAGCAAAATCTGATAAAGAGTTAGTTTATAGTGCATATAAGGATTTAGAACCGGCTTTGGGTGATTTTAACAATGACGGTAAAGTGGATATAGCTATTAATCTAAAATTATTTGATGGAAATAATAATCTTGTTGATGGGGCTGTAACAGTTCTTACAACAGATGGAGACTACAACCCTGAGAATATGGATTGGCCGGTAATATTACATAATCCGCAGAATACTTCGGTAAATATTGCGGCAAAGACTCTGCCAGTTGTAACGGATATTGCTTTGAACACCACCTCAGCCAGTATTTCTGTTGGAGGAAAAACCCGGTTGACTGCAACAGTACTGCCCGCGGGTGCAAATAGGAATATATTGTGGTCGGTAAATAGTGAGAGTACCAACGGCGTAGCTATAGTAGCACAAGATGGTATTGTTACTGCAAAACTTCCCGGTACGGCAGTAATAAGAGCAACAAGCCTTGCGGATTCAAGTAAATATGCGGAATGTATCGTATCAGTAACTGAAGCATTGGAAGGCGTTTTATTTATGGATGATTTTGAAGTCTCCAGTGGAAGCGTTATTGACGGGTGGAAAGTTCAGAAGGTCAGTGGTGATAAGGGAGAATGGAGTATTGTTTCAAATAGTACTAATCCTATTGTTAATAATCCAAAGTCCGGTACAAAAATGGCCAAATTCAATTCATATGATGTAAAATCTACTATGACCCGTTTATACCGAAATGAAGGTATAAACCTTGAGGATGAAAGCTATTGCTTGGATTTCTGGATGTATCATGACCCTATGGGTGATTCTGGGTCAGGGATAAGTAGCATACAGGTTCAGGTCAGCACAGATGGCGGTGTAAATTGGATTAATGTTGGAAATCAAATCAATCGTTATGATGGTAGTAGAGGGTGGAAAGAACATACAATAAAACTTGACCAATATGCGGGTGCTTCTGGATTGCAAATAGCATTCCTTGGTACAGGTAATAGTGGCGGCAACATCTATCTGGACGATGTATCAGTTGTCAAAAGTGTACCTGTTGCGGAAGTCAGTCTTAACAAGACAACTATGACACTGGAGGCAGGAAAGAGCGAACAGCTGATCGCAACCATAACACCTGCAAATGCAATAAATAAGGAAGTAATCTGGACAATACAAAAAGAGAGTACAAGTTATATGGCAACGGTATCATCGACAGGGCGTGTCGTTGCGAATAATGTAGGTACGGCTGTAATAAGAGCCACCAGTGCGGCAGATCCAAGCAAGTATGCGGAATGTACGGTAACGGTAACGCCGGCTGTGATACCTGTAACGGGAATCAATCTTAACAAAACAGCAATGACTTTGGAGGAAGGACAGAATGAACAGCTGATAGCAACTATAACACCTTCAAATGCTACGAACAAGGAAGTAATCTGGACAGTACAGAGCCAGAGTACAAGCAATGTGGCAACGGTATCATCGACTGGGCTTGTCACTGGAAACAATGCTGGTACAGCTGTGATAAGAGCGACAAGTGCGGTCGATTCAAGTAAGTATATGGAATGTACATTAATAGTAAAATCGGCTGAAATGCCAGTGGCTAGTACGTTGCTTAGCGAAGGATTTGAAGGAACTGATGGAAGCATTCCGGCAGGATGGGCAACTAATAATACGGATGGGCTATGGAGTGTTGTTTCAAGTGGAACAAATCCTAATCCTGGAACACCAAAAGCAGGTTCAAGGATGTTGAAATTTAACTCATACGATGCCCCAAATAACGCAAGTACTCGTCTGTATAGAACATCAGGTATAACTTTAGGAATAACTGATAGTTATAAGCTTGAATTCTGGATGTATCATGACGCAGGAAATTCAAATTATGAAGACAGTATTCAAGTCCAAGTTACTAAAGGAAATGGTGACCGTTGGATCAATGTAGGAAGTGCAATTAAACAGAATGATGGAAGTACGGGCTGGAAACTGCATACGGTTGATTTGAATGAGTATAAGAATGTTGGTGACTTGCGAATAGCGTTTCTTGCATTTAGTGGTCATGGAAACAACATATATCTGGACGATATAGCTGTTATAGGCACTTCTACTAAGGTGATAGGAATCAGTCTTAATAAAGCATCTACCACTTTGGAAGTAGGTCAGACTGAACAGTTGACAGCGACTGTAGCTCCTGATATTGCAATCAATAAAAATGTGGTATGGATGGTACAGGGAACTGACAGTACAGTAACAGTATCGTCAAGTGGCCTTGTTACTGCTAAGAATCCAGGTACGGCAGTAGTAAGGGTGGCTAGTGTTGAGGATTACGGTAAATATGCGGAATGCACAGTGACGGTAAAATCAGTTGAAGTGCCTGTAGTCGGTACGTTACTTAGCGAAGGATTTGAAGGCCCTACTGGAAGTATTCCGGCAGGCTGGGCAAAAACTGAAAATGTATACGCCAAATGGAGTGTTGTTTCAAATGGAACAAATCCCGATCCTGGAGCTCCAAAATCAGGTACAATGATGGCAAAATTCAACTCATTTGATGCCCGGATGAATACAGTTTCTCGTTTGTACACAACATCAGGTCTTGATTTGGGAAGCACTGGGGATTATAGACTAGAATTCTGGATGTATCATGACACGGAAAATCCAGATTATGGAGATAGAATCCGGGTTGAAGTTTCTACGGACGGAGGAAGCAGTTGGAGAGGTGTGGGAAGTACAATCTATCGGAGTGATGGAAGTACAGGCTGGAAATTGCACACAGTTGATTTGAATCAGTTTAGGAATACTGGTGACTTGCGAATAGGATTTTCCGCATATAGTGGTAACGGAAACAACATGTATCTGGATGATGTATCAGTTGTCAGAAGTGTACCTGTTGCGGAAGTCAGCCTTAACAAGACAACAATGACCCTGGAGGCAGGACATAGTGAACAACTGACTGCAACCATAACACCCGAAAACACAACGAACAAGGAAGTAATCTGGACAGTACAGAGCCAGAGTACAAGTAATGTCGTAATAGTATCATCAACAGGGCTTGTCACTGGAAACAATGCAGGTACGGCTGTAGTCAGAGCCACCAGTGCTGCCGATCCAGGCAAGTATGCAGAATGTACTGTGAATGTAAAGCCGGCAGTGATACCTGTAGCAGGAATCAGCCTTAACAAGACAACAATGACCCTAGAGTCAGGACAGAGTGAACAACTGACTGCAAACATAACACCTGCAAATGCTACGAACAAAGAGGTGATTTGGACAGTACAGAGCCATAGTACAAGTAATGTGTCAACAGTATCATCAACAGGTCTTGTTACTGGAACAAATGTGGGAACGGCCGTAATAAGGGTGACAAGTGCTGCTGATCCGAGTAAGTATGTAGAATGTACAGTAACTGTAAAGCCGACTGTGATACCTGTAACGGGAATCAGTCTTAACAAGACAACGATGTCCTTGGAAGCAGGGCAAAACGAACAATTAACTACAACCATAACACCTGAAAATGCAACGAACAAGGAAGTAATCTGGACAGTACAGAGCCAGAGTGCAAGTAATGTGGCAACGGTATCATCATCGGGTCTTGTCACTGGAAACAATGCGGGTACGGCTATAGTCAGAGCCACCAGTGCGGCAGATCCAAGCATGTATGGGGAATGTACGGTAACTGTAAGGTCAGTTGAAGTACCTGTAGACGGTACTTTGCTAAGCGAAGGATTTGAAGGTACAGATGGAAGTATTCCGGCAGGATGGGCAAAAACTAATAATGTATACGCCATATGGAGTGTTGTTTCAAGTGGAACAAATCCCGATCCTGGAGCTCCAAAATCAGGTTCAGTGATGGCAAAATTTAACTCATACAATGCGCCGGGTAATACAAGTGCACGTCTGTACACAACATCAGGTCTTAATTTGGCTAACACTGGGAATTATAGACTTGAATTCTGGATGTATCATGACACAGGAAATCCAAACCATACAGACGGGATTCAGACACAAGTTTCTACAAACGGAGGAAGTAATTGGATCAGTGTGGGAAGTACAATCAAGAGGAGTGATGGCAGTACGGGCTGGAAACTGCATACGGTTGATTTGAATCAGTTCAGGAATACTAGCGACTTGAGAATAGCATTTCTCGCACTTAGTGGTAATGGAAACAACATGTATCTGGATGATATATCAGTTACATGCACTTCCACTGATATAACAGAAGACAGTCTATATAAAGGATTGGACACTCAGGATGAAGAACAGGACGGACAGATGACTAAACCTGCGGTAGCCGAACCTGAGATAACCGAACCTACAGTAACAGAACCAGCAGTGACAGAGCCTGCAGTAACAGAACCAGCAGTGGCAGAGCCTAGGGTAACAGAACCTGCTTCAACTGAACCTGTAGTAACCGAGCCTGCGATTCCTGAACCTGGGGTAACAGAACCCGGGGTACCAGAACCCGATACTGCAACCGACGAAAATGCTGTATTGACAGTACAAGACATGGTGAGTACAGTTAGGAATCGTCAATGGTAAAGGGAATTTTTAGTGGCAGCGTCTCACTAAATTGATCTTTACATTTAAGAGTTCTATAAAAAGTTAAGAAAAACGGGTGTATTTTCGAAAAAGAAGATGCACCCGTCTTTCTGTTTCTTTACTTTCAATCTTCCCAGCAATATGCTAAAGTAAGAGTAATTCATACCTACTGATATTACTATATAAATTTAAGTATTTTATATAAGTTTAATATACAGTATAATACATTTGTTATTTATTGTAGTTATTTACACTGTTAGGAAGGAAATTTCGTATGGGAAAATACACCTTGGATATGAAAAAGTATGCTGCCCTTGCCAGAGCTGTATCTGCCGAAAGCGCAGTACTACTGAAGAATGATAATAATGCGTTGCCTGTTAAAAGTGGCGAAAGGGTTGCAGTTTTCGGCAGAATTCAATTCAACTATTACAAAAGCGGCACCGGCTCGGGCGGAATGGTTAATACACAATATGCGACTGGGATTCTTGAGGCCTTGAAGAGCTGTAGTGACATTACTATTGATAAGGAATTGCTTAATACATATGAGAAGTGGATTGAGGAAAATCCATTTGATGTTGGAAAGGGCTGGGGGCAGGAACCCTGGTCACAACAGGAAATGCCCTTAAGCGAAGAAATTGTGGAAGCGGCGGCCCGGCGGGCTGATATTGCGGTTGTCATAATTGGGCGCACCGCCGGAGAGGATCAGGATAACAAGGCTGACAAAGGAAGCTATCTGCTCAGTGACCTTGAGGAGGAAATGCTCCAAAAGGTTTGCAGCCGTTTTAAAAGGACAGCAGTGGTACTCAACGTAGGCAATATTATAGATATGAAGTGGGTTAATAAATACAACCCGCAGGCTGTACTGTACGTTTGGCAGGGCGGTATGGAAGGTGGAAACGGAGCTGTTGATGTCCTCACAGGTAAGGTCAACCCCAGTGGAAAGCTGACTGATACAATTGCATGGGATATCTCAGATTACCCTTCGACAGCTGATTTTGGCGGCGAGAAGGAAGTATTCTACACAGAGGATATTTTTGTGGGTTACAGGTACTTTGAAACGGCTGCAAAGGAAAAAGTGCTCTATCCCTTTGGGTTTGGCTTGTCCTATACTCAGTTTTCCTCAGAGCCGTCAGGCTTTAATAATGATACAGACAGAGTCGGCTTTACAGTAGCTGTCACTAATACTGGAAAGGTTTCAGGCAGGCAGGTAGTTCAGGTGTATGTCTCGGCTCCTCAGGGAAAACTGGGCAAACCCGCAAGGTGCCTGGTGGAATTTAAGAAGACCAAACTGTTACAACCCGGCGAGACAGAAGTACTTAAGTTTACAGTGCCGAAGAAGGAAATGGCTTCCTATGATGACAGCGGCTGCACAGGTCACAAGTCCTGCTTTGTTCTTGAAGCAGGCAGGTACGATATTTACGCAGGAAGTGATGTAAGAAGTGCAGAACGAGTAGGAAGTTTGGAAATTGAAGAAACTGTTGTGACTGAACAGCTTCAGGAGGCAGCCGCTCCGGTGAAGCCCTTTACCCGAATAAAAGCGGTTAAGACACATGCGGCTACCGGTAATGGAATAGCATTTGAGAAAGAGTCAGTGCCTCTTCGTACAATCGATCTGACGGCGCGTATCAGGGCAAATCGTCCTGATGACATACCATATAAAGGTGATATGGGAATACGTTTGGAAGATGTATACGATGGCAGGGCTTCTCTGGAGGATTTCTTAAGTCAGCTTTCAGATGAAGATATGGCATGTATTGTGCGCGGAGAAGGTATGTGTTCACCTAAAGTAACTCCGGGTACAGCTTCTGCCTTTGGGGGAGTGACTCCAGGCCTTCAGAAGTTCGGCATTCCGGTGGGTTGCTGCGCGGATGGACCCTCCGGTATACGAATGGACTGCGGAACCCGCGCCTTCAGCTTGCCTAACGGGACTGCCATTGCAGCAACCTTTAACACAGAGCTTATTGAAGGTTTATTTGAAATGTTAGGGCTTGAGCTTAGACTAAATAAAATTGATACCCTGTTGGGACCCGGTATGAACATACATCGAAATCCCTTAAACGGAAGGAATTTTGAATACTTTTCCGAAGACCCGTATTTGACGGGTAAGATGGCTGCGGCCGGGCTTCGTGGCCTCCACCGGTATGGTACTACCGGAACCATCAAGCACTTCTCTGCAAATAACCAGGAGCACAGACGCCTTTATATTGACTCCGTAGTATCCGAAAGAGCACTGAGGGAAATATATTTTAAAGGGTTTGAAATTGCTGTCAAGGAAGGAAGTGCGTTCCTGGTTATGTCAACCTACGGCGCATTAAACGGCCTGTGGACCGCTGGAAACTATGACCTTTTAACCACTGTACTTCGTAAAGAGTGGGGCTTCAACGGAATGGTTATGACCGACTGGTGGGCCAAAATCAACGATGAGGGTGAAGATGGACGCCAGAATAACACAGCGGCCATGATTCGTGGACAGAATGATGTATATATGGTGGTAGACGATTCTGAAACCAACAGTGCTGATGATAATACCCTAGAGGGATTAAAAAACGGAAATATTACAAGGGGGGAGCTGCAAAGAGCCGCCGGAAATATATGCAGTGCACTTATGAGGCTGCCTGTTATGGATAGATATCTTGGAAGATACCCAAAAGAAGAGCTTGAAGCTGTAAGCGATGCTGAAACCGAAGCCGAAACCAATTTGGATATTAGCTTTATCCCTGTTGGGGAGGAAGTGACAATTGATGCGTCAGGTACAAAAACAGACAGAGGCTCCGAAGCTGTATTCGGTCTTGACTTTGTAAAGGAAGGGTATTACAGTCTGAACATTAATGTCAGAGCCGTTACCCATGAACTTGCACAAATGCCTTTATCGGTATTTGTAAATCAACATCTTGTCAATATTTTGAACGTTAACGGAACTAACGGAAAATGGGCAGTACATACTGTGGATTTAGGCCTGATCAAGCCTAAGAAAGCTTACTTAAGACTATTCTTTGGACAGAGCGGTATGGAATTGGGCGAGCTAAAGGTAACCCTGAGGTAATCCTGAGATACAGGGAAAAACTCTGAAAATAAATAATGCAAAGGTACACACATAACTCACATATAAATAATGTTAAAGGCTGTTGACGTGTTAATAATTCGACAGCCTTTATTTATAAATATATATGTATAAAAATAGAAACTTTAGCAAAACTTGCACAGAATATGGCAACAGTTGAAATGCATAGGAAATGTAGTTCTATTATAATTATCCTAAATCACAAAAGTATTTTAGGATTTGAGGGATGAGTATGGAAATAATTAACGTAAATCATTTATCCAAAAGCTTTTCATATTATAAAAAAGATGTAGGTCTAAAAAATTCAATAAAAAACCTGTTTCTAAGAGAACGGCTTGTAAAAGAGGCTGTGCAGGACATATCCTTCAGCATCGACGAAGGGGAAATAGTAGGGTTCTTGGGACCTAACGGGGCAGGAAAAACAACGACTCTTAAAATGCTGGCCGGAATTCTTTACCCTACCGGTGGAAACACTTCGGTAATGGGTTTTACTCCCTGGGAGAGAAAAAAGGAATTCAAACTAAACTTCTCAATTGTAATGGGCCAGAAAAGCCAGTTGTGGTGGGATTTACCTGCTAATGAGTCACTGCTTTTAAACAAATATATATGAGATAAGTGACCAACAATATAATCAGACCCTTGGTGAACTATCAGAGCTATTGGATGTCAAAGATCATCTAAAAATTCAAGTAAGAAGACTATCCCTCGGGGAGAGAATGAAAATGGAACTGATAGCGGCATTGATTCACAAACCCAAAGTCATATTTCTTGACGAGCCTACCATAGGTCTGGATATTATTTCTCAGAAAAAAATAAGGGAATTTTTGAAATACTACAACCAGAAAGCAAAAACAACTATATTGCTGACAAGTCACTATATGAACGATATCGAAGATATGTGCAGCCGTTCGATAATTATTAATCAGGGCAGGCTGGTCTATGATGGAGAATTATCAAAGGTAAATGAGCTTTTTAATCAGAAAAAAATAATAAAGCTCCAGTTGCAGAATGAGGTTAGAGAAAGTTATTTGAGAACCCTTGGAGAACTTAAAGAATTCACAGGTTCAGCAGCAACACTGGAGGTTGATAAAACAGAATTAAAGGGCAGGCTCAAGACTATTCTGGACAGTGATTTAATATTGGATTATACAGTTGAAGATGTTCCTTTGGAGGAAGGCATTTCATTAATATACCAAAAGGGGGGAGTAGACGATGGGCTTCCTGAAAAAGTACATTAAAGCTTTCCTGATGGGACTACAAAGTGCAATGGAATACAGAGCCGACTTTTTTTTGAGTATTTTCAGCGGGTCATTTATAATTCTGATACAGTGCTTTTTTTGGACAGCGGTATTTACTAGTTCAAGTAGCAGCTTTGTTTATGGTTACACCTTTCCGCAGATGATTTCTTACTCAATTATGGCAGGATTGGTTACAAAAATGACCTCCACCGGTTTTGAGTGGGAAATTGCTGAAGATATAAAGAGCGGAGGGCTTAGCAAGTTTATTGTTCAGCCGGTAAGTTATTTTTATTACCGGGTTTGCTGCTTCTTTGGGAGAAAAGTTCTGCAGTTCGGAATACTTGCAATCCTTTCGGTGGCAGCATTGGTATTTTGTGTTCAGTTTCTCAGTCTCGAGATAAAGTTGATCAATATAATTCTTTTTGTTCCCTTTGTTGTATTATCGATGGTTCTTAACTTCCTTATATACTATTGCATAAGTTCCCTTGCCTTCATAATGACTGAAATATGGGGTGTTTTTGCTGCGGCAGGTCAGGGGATTTTAATGCTTAGTGGAGGTATATTTCCTCTGGACATTTTTAGCGGCGGAGTACTAAGGGTGTTAAACCTTCTGCCGTTCAAATATTTGGTATATTTCCCCGCCAATATACTAAACGGGCATTTAAAGCCTGAGGAAATTCTAAATGGTGCTTTAATACAAGCCGTATGGATAGTTTTGTTCTTTGTATTATCAAGGATAAGTTGGATTTCAGGTATGAAAAAATATGTTGCCGTTGGAGGGTAACCGATTAAAGGGGTGGATGGAATGTCATACTGGCTGAAGCCAATAAGAAAACACTTTAGGATTTACTTATTACTTATGAAGAATAGTTTGATGGGGTATATGGAATACAGGGCAAACTTGTTTGCAGCACTTACAATGGAAATTGTATACTTGTTGTCAAAACTTCTGTATCTTGTAGCCGTTTATCAGACAGGGATCACCATTAACGGGATATCCCCGGATGAAATCATGCTGTTTACAGGAACATATATTATTATGACAGCAGTTTATACAGGACTTTTTATGGATAATTTCTATCAGCTGCCGGAACACATCCGAAACGGAACCCTCGACATTTATATTACAAAACCCATTTCTCTACAGTTTATTTCAACTATGCGCCATATCAACTTTGTTCTTCCGGTGCCAAATATCATTACAGGTAGTGTGCTGGTTGTGACAGCCTGCCGGAGGCTTGAGATAGTAATAAACTTTTCAAATGTGACAATATACCTGCTTACATTACTCAGTTCAACGGCAATAGCGTATTCAATTTTCCTGTTTCCTCAGATTTTGTCCTTCTGGACTGTCAAGTCGGGTGCCATTACAGAAATAGCCGATAGATGCTGGGATTTCAATAATATGCCCATGACTATATACAAGAAATGGATGCAGCGAATAGGTGTTTTCATAATTCCGGTATTCTATATTACAAATCTGCCATCTATGTACATACTTCAAAAACTGGAAGCTACATATGCCGTCTGGATGTTTATAGCTCCAATAATTTTTTTACTGCTGGTACGGATGTTCTGGAGCTTTGCTGTTAAAAACTATACAAGTGCCAGCAGTTAAAATTATCTGCCGATTAATAAACTTTGACTATAACTGTTTAGTGACTTGAGACAACTTGTCTCAATGTTTATAATTAATACTGTACACAGTAGTGTGCGCTACGGTGACCGGAAACCGAATCCTATCAGAAAGGAGTGGTTTAAGTTGAAGAATATAATGGAGGTGGCTGTCATCTGACAGCCACGGGGTGTGTCAGCCTGAAAGGGTTGACCGCCCTTTTTTTGCACATATCTCCTTTGTTACGGGAAAAAATAATCAAAACACATAAATTAATTATAGCGATTCTTTCTCTTGACGGTCAGCGTACTAAGATATTACAATAAATATAGGTTTAACCATTAAGTTAAACAAATACCAGTTGGAAGGAGTGTTAAAAAATGATTATCACAACAAGAACTAAAGTATCCTATATTGAGGTGGCCTTCAAATAACTGAATATATAAAAGATATTACTTCAGGTAACCGGAGAGGCTTCGTATCGGTTTATTAAGAGTATCTTTTATGCTAACAACCTGAAATAACCCTATAACCAGTAATTAATGAACAGTACGGTAAGGTTATCGTGCTTTTTTTGTGTCCACAGAGGTTGTTATCTGTGGCATTTTTAGTTTATTTAATTATTACTTATTAACGTGTTTTAACTTGTATCAGTGTATTAAGGAGTGTGGTTTTTCTGTTGAAATATAAAAACGCTAAAAGAGTTCTTCCGGAATACCTGCTAAAAGAGCTTCAGCAGTATGTAAAAGGGGAAATGATATATGTTCCGGGTGATGACGTACCAAGAGCGGGGTGGGGAGAAGCCAATGGAACCAAGGAAAAATACATGGTCAGAAATAATGAAATAATTATGCTATATAAAAGTGGTGTAAGCAAGGAAACCATAGCTGACAGATATCATCTTTCAGAATACAGTATAAAGAAAATAATTCATGGGAAGAAACTACAGTAAAGAACTCCCACAAGACCATTAGCAAAAAAATTCATTTCGCACCTAAAATTGAGCGAAGTGAATTTTTTGTTTTTTTCCTGATCCAAAGCCTAATCTTAATTCAGAGATCGAAAGAATTACGGCCGAAGTTTTGGCGGAATTCAAGAGGAGTCATCCCGGTAAATCTTTTAAATACATTATTAAAATGATTTTGATAATTATATCCCAGAGCAAAAGAAATTTCCTGTATGGACTTATTTGTAAAAATCAGCAGGTTTTTACCTTCCTCAACCCTAATTAGGTTAATATTCTCCAAAAGTGATAAATTGGTTTCCTTTTTTATCAGGCTTGACAAATATACTGCATTCAGATTAACGTATTCGGCAAGCTTGTTCAAAGTAATTTTCTCTTTGTAGTGGCCTTTAATGTATTGCATAACGCGCTTAATGTGCAGGGATAAGTTGGTGGTATTTGATATTGAAACCAAATAAGCCAGAGTTTCAAGCAGATAAGTTGTTTTTAGGATGATTTCTTGAGGAGATTTCAAATTAGCTATATTTTCAGAAAAGTTAGCTATTAAGTTAATTATTCTCTTGTAGGGTGCATTAACTTGTAACGCAAAAATGCATGAAAAAGAGCAGATAATAAGACATTTGTTTTTCATGGAACGTAAGTTATCATCTGCTGCTTTTGCGTTCCCAAATAAGCCTGAATTGTCATTCAGCAGATCAACAATACCATCCATATGACCCTTCATGATTTTTTCCTTTAATTTCAGGCAGAAACTATAAATGGCATCATATTCTTCATTTTCGAAAAAATTCTTTTTATCTTCCGTGAATTCATAGGAAACAGGTGTGTAATCAGGCTCTCTATTACCGCATTCCTCAAGAGGGGAGTACCAGACTTGTTCAAAGGATTGACTTAAAGCCAGCAAAAGCTGGCCTAGATGATTCAGCCTTTCTTCTGAGACAACGGGCAAGGTTCTTAAAAGATTTCCAAATTTCACCCTTTTATGAAGTGGAAGAGACATTGTGTTTATAAGCTCATCGGTTGATTTTTTATCTGGGAAATAAGGGACAACAGGGCCTGCCATATAGGCTCCTTTAACACTCCTTTCCACATTAACCAGTACAATAATATAAATAAGGCAACCCGTAGTTTGAAAGGAGTACAAGGTGTTCTGATAATCGACAGGTTGTGAAAATAGTGGCTCGAGAAAATTAATAATTTCCTGGAAGTCACCATATTCAAGTAGTAATGAGTAATCGTAATTTTCTGAAAAAAGTGAAGGAGATTTTTTAAGATCATCTATGAACACAACAGGTATATTGGTAGTTATGGTATATGTATTAATAATTTTACTAATAGTACTTTTTTCGTGCATAAATACTCCTTTCTTATTGCAAAATAGCAAAAGCACATTAATCTTATGTAAAAAATCTTTATTTTAATTATATATTATTGTATACAAAATGCTACAATAGTTACAATATTTTTACTGTTTCAACTAAAAGATTTAGTTTCTCTGGGGAGTTTATATGACGAAATTACGGGTAAGTGTATTTGATTGCAGATGCGGAGATGTTATAGCTAAAGACGTAATTAGTGATAAAGGCTTGATTTTAGCAGCTGAGAACCTGATACTTAACGACTTCATTATTTCAAAGCTGAAGACCATAGGTATTAAATCTATTTGGATATATAAGGATGCTGGATGTACATATAGTTACTATGAAAAGAAGGAAAGGTTCGTTTCTAGCTATAAGGAAACCGTGTTAACAGTCAAAAATGTCCTAAATAACATTGTTACAGGAAAACGGTTTGAATACAACGAGATAAAAAGAATAGCAGAATCAATGTACAAAAATCTGGATGGAATAGATACCGTAATACAGTATCTCAACGAAATTAAAGGGTATGATGACTACACCTATACCCATTGTGTCAATGTGGGATTCTATTCAATGCTGATAGGGAAAAGACTTCATTTGCAGGATTCCAAATTAATAGATCTTATACAGGCCGGTTTGCTGCATGATATCGGAAAAATAAAAATAGACAGTGAGCTTCTCAACAAAAAGGAAAGACTAACTGATGAGGAGTTTGAAACAATAAAAAGGCATAGCACATTAGGGTATGAGATACTAAAAGATTCACCGTATGTCGGGACCGATATAAAAAATGCGGTACTTATGCACCATGAAAGAATGGACGGCTCAGGATATCCTTTAGGTGTCAGAGGTAAGGAAATCGGCGAATATGCAAAAATTGTAGCTATTGCAGACGTATATGATGCAATGACCTCTGATCGCCCTTATAAGAAGAGGGTGACTCCTTTTGAGGCCTTCCATATGTTTCTTACTTCGGGCTTGTGTATCTTTGATACGTCAACTATCAATACATTTTTACTAAACTTCTCAACACACCTTGTAGGTGCTAAAGTTGAACTGGACAACGGTGATGTCGGGGAAATTGTGTACATTCCTCCCCATGAAATAATAAGTCCGATAATAAGGGTGGGTTCAACTTTTCTTAAGGTTACCAGAACTCAAAGCCCGAAAATAATAAGCTTTATATAAAGTTACAGCTATTCTCTCTACTGTAATTTTAGTTAACAGGGGTCTTTGCCGGAGACCCCTGTTTTGTTCTTTATTGTCTTAGTTACTTTTTACTTTGCGCTTTTTATGAACCAACTTTAACAGTTGTTGCAGCACTTTCATTTCCATAAACGTCTGTTGCTGTTACTGTCAGCGTGGATTTGGTTTTTAATGGAACGATTGTTATATTGAAAGCACCTGTTTCATCTGCCATTCCCTGTCCAATTATGGTGCTGCCTTTTTTTATCGTTATTACTGAGTAAGCTTCTGAATTACCTGAAACAGCATTAGAAGTCAATAAAACTTTATTAACGGTCGGTGCATCAGGTGGTGTAGTATCCGGTTCAAATTGACCTTCCATTCTGGCGGTACTAAAATTCAAGATAGGCCCTACAAGTTCCATAAAGTTTAATGAATTTTCAGGAGTTACTTCCGGGATATCAACAACCACATTTTTGTTGATTTTTGTAATCTCAGTATTAAAGTTGACTTCGAATTTTACGGTACCTTCATCCTTGATTTCACTAGCTATGTAGTCTTCATCTGTTAGAGAAGCATATTTTTCAAGGGCGGTGTTGATTTCTTTTAAGTTAATAACGAAATCCATAGTTCCCTTTTGACTAACGATAAAGCCGTCGTTGTTTATGAAAAATTCGATGTTTATACCTTTGTCTCCCAATATTTTTACATCGTTGAGAATAGACATTATATTTTCCCAATTCTTTAGGAACTCTGGAAGATCAGTTTTAAACTCGTCAAAGGACTTGTTTATTTCGCCTTGTGCTATAAGCCTTTCTTTATATGAAAGATCTGAAAGGCGGATAGAATCAAGAATAAGGTTCCTAATAAAATTCATTGCAGATTCACTCTGGACAAAGTTTGTAACCGTATTTGACAACAGCTTTTTAAAATTAGCATCATCAAGTTTCAGGTTATACACCGTTACAGTCTGATTTCCATCGGTCAGTGTTCCCTTACTAGTGACAATTGAGAAACCTGGATTAAATTCCCTGGCATATGCCTTAATGAAGTCTATAAACTTTGGAGTCAAGTTCCTGCTATATTCTAAGTATTCCTTTGAAAATAAGTTGCTTTTCTCAGAGTTACCTGTAGATAGAACTTCTCCCATATCTATAACCAGATATTCCTTATTGGTCATGTCAGAATCGCTATAAATCGACAAGATGTCAAATAGAAGCTTTGGAATCTTAACGACCTGCTTAATTTTTGGAGTATCTCCTGTTAAATCCGTATCGGACCAAGCGGTTATTTCTGAACTTATACCATCCATACTTACATTTACATCAGTCTGGGTTTTAGCAAGAGTCTTCTCCTTGTTTCCTGTTGCTTTTAGATTAACTGCTATTTTCATTCCATTAAGCATTGAGGCTATCTGATCAAAGCTATCTTTATCGCTGCCATTTAGTCCCTCAGAGGTTAGTTTAACTGTTACTTCGGTTTTACTCTCATAGGAATTGATATCAGGTTGTTTGCAAAGCGCGTTTAACAACAATAACTCATCTTGGGCACATCCTGCCAGAATAGTTAAGCATAAAATTATAACTATTAGCAGGGAAATAATTTTACTAAAATTCTTCATAAAACACCTCCATTTATCCATTATTTTAGCACAGATGCACTTGTGTGTAAATTTATACCATAGGCTATTTGTGTTAGAAAAATTTTTAATTCAAAAATATCGTAATTTACTTAATATAAATGTTATAGTTGATACCTTTGATTTAGTGTCGAATTATGTTATTTTAATGTAATAAAGCAATTTAACAATATGAAATACTTATATGAACAGGGGGCTTATGATTGAGAGATAAACGTTTTTTTAGTTTGCAATATAAGGTCTTACTTTTTTCAAGTGTAATTATTATTATTCCTGTTATAGTTTTAGGAATTATATCATTTGTTAAGTCATCTCAGATCCTTCAGGAAAAAGTCGCTCTTTCTAATATGAACACAGTTAAGCAGATAGGAAATAACATTGAGTTTATAGTAAAAAATATTGGTGACACGTCTTTATACCTGATTCAGAATGAAGATGTCCGCGACTTTCTAAAATTAAAGGGAACTGAATCCACTGAAGTAATATCAAAGAAGAAAATAAAGATTGAAACAGATCTTATGCAGCTGATGGCCTCAAAATCCTTTGTGGATTCAATATATATCAAGGGGTTCAATAATTTCGAACTTAATACAACAGGAACGATGAACGTTATTGAAGATGAAACAATTGAAAAGGCGTCAGGTTTAAGAGGCGGCACAATGTGGTATCTGAATAAGGTAATAAACTATAACAATAAGAGTACAAGTGTTTTTTCTATGGTCAGAATTGTTAATGATATAGCCGATGTCTCTAATAGGCTGGCTATTCTGAAGATAAATATAGGAAATAACGCATTCTATAATATTTATAAAGATAAGATTCTGGGAAAGAATGATGACTTTTTTATTATTAACGAAGAAGGAACCATAATCTCTGCTACTAATCCCGCGAAGATCGGACAAAAATTTAACTATGGGGAATACGGTGACTGGTCATTTAACACTTCAGAAGGATATTTTAAGTATAAAACCCTTGAAAAAGATTGCATTGTAACCTATTACACCATAGAAAGTCTGGGCTGGAAGGTTTTAAACATTGTCCCGACAAATGAACTGTTAAAGGAGAATGTGGCAGTTCAGGGAGCTATTCTGACAGCAATGCTCATTACATTTACATTATGTTTGTTAATGGCAATCCTATTTTCAAATAGAATGCTGGCCAGAATAAAACTGCTTAACAGAATGATGGTCAGACTGGAGCATGAGGATTTTGATGTTTATATAAACCCAAAGGGTAACGATGAAGTAACCATGCTAAGCAGAAGCTTTAATAAAATGTCAGGTAAATTAAAGGAATTGATTCAAAAGGTATATACTGTTCAGCTAAAGCAGAAGGAAGCGGAATTAAGGGCACTTCAGGCACAGATCAATCCACATTTCCTTTATAACACTCTTGATAATATTTACTGGATGGGCCGGATGGAGAAGGCCTTTGAGACCTGTACACTGGTAGAAGCCCTTTCAAAGCTGTTCAGACTCAGTTTAAACAGTGGAAATGAGATAACTACCGTAAGAAGTGAAATTGAACACGTTAAAAACTACATCATAATTCAACAGGCAAGATACAAGAACATGATAAATTTCTCTCTGGACATCGACCCTGAAGTTCTGGACTGTACAACATTGAAACTGGTACTTCAGCCTCTTATAGAGAACTCTATAGTTCACGGAATTGAGCAAAAGGGGGAGAATGGGCAGATTGACATAGTAATAAAGCATGAATATGACAAGCTCCTATTCATTGTAAGTGATAACGGCTATGGTGTTGACCTGGAAGAAATTAAAAAATTGCTTTACGCCAGTGCGAAAAATAATAAAGGTCTTGCAATAAAGAATGTAAATGACAGAATAAAATTATATTTTGGTGACGATTATGGGCTTGAGTTCTTTAATCGGAGAAACGGAACTACCGTTGTAGTTATTCAACCATATAAAATGGGAGGTCTTGCTAATGATTAAGATTCTTATAGTTGATGATGAATTTGTTATAAGGCAGGGAATTATTACTTCTATCGAATGGGAAACCATGGGGATGACCATTGTAGGTGAGGCTGCAAACGGCAGGGAAGCCTATGAAAAAGCTTTAAGCCTGAAACCTGATATAGTTGTCACAGATGTGAAAATGCCGTTAATGGACGGGTTGGAGCTCACAAAGCTTTTGAGGGAAACTATGCCAAAAGTCAGGGTGGTTATTATAAGCGGGTATGATGATTTCCAATATGCCAGGGAAGCTTTAAGAATGGGGGTCACGGAGTACCTTTTAAAGCCTATAGGCGCCGATGAGCTCGTCAAGCTTATGCTGAAGCAGTGTGATGAAATAATTAAAGAATATAAGGAAATAGATAAGGAAACAAAGTTCAAGAGTATTTTTAAAGAAAATCTGTTCTTTATGCAGGAGAGGTTCCTAAATTCGGTAGTGAAAGGAGAAATAGACGACTGGACTGCTGCTATGGAAAACTCTAAAGAGCTCAATGTAGATCTGTCCGGAAAAGATTATCAGGTTGTCATAATAGATATTGATGATTATTTACTGATTACCGAATCAATGACATACGTAGAGGAAAGGGAAATTAAGAATAATGTTAAAGACATAGCTGATAGAATAATAGGTCCGTCGACAAACAGTATGTTCTTTTCAAGTGATGGTGATTATTTGCTTTCAATTATAAACGTACGGAATTCAAACAGGTATGACCTGAATAATCTGTATAGGGAAATACAGTATGAGATAAAGAAGAAGCTGAATATAACCGTTACCTTTGGAGTGAGCAATATTCATAAAAATATATTCGACATTCCACAGGCTTTCTGTGAAGCGCTTTATACTATCAGAAACAAAGTTTTTGAAGGAAAAAATAAAATAATTAGTATCAATGATGTTAACAAGGATGAAACTGCCGAACCGGTCAGTTATCCATCGTATGAAGAGAAAGAAATAATGAGCTGTATCAAATCAATGAACATTGAGAAGTTAAATATGATTCTGGACAGGATGTACTCAAATTTAATTAGTTTCAAGGCTAATTACAAGGATATAAAAATATATGCCTTAGATTGATTACAATAGCTGAAAGCCAGCTTGAAGAATTGGGTCTGGACTATAGAACCCGTAACGTTAAGCTGCTGGACCACTATGTTGAAATTGAGAAATATGAGACGGTGGAAGATATCAAGGAATGGAATAAAAATGTTTTCAAGTTCTTTATTGACGCTTTGCAAAACAACAAAAACGATAATTTCAAGGGAATTGTAAAAGTGGCAATGCAGTACACAGAGGAACACTACTATGAAGATATCGGAGTTGAGCAGATAGCAGCCATTACCTATGTGACACCCAATTATTTCAGCAGGGTCTTCAAAAAGGAAACAGGCAAAAGCTATACCGAATGGCTTAATACAATTAGATTGGACAAGGCAAAGATTTTACTGAAGGATATAAAGCACAAGGTATATGAGGTTGCTGATGAGGTGGGTTATAACGATTACAAGATTTTTACCCACAATTTCAAGAAGTATGTGGGATGTACGCCTAAGGAATACAGAGAGAACTTTGTTAATTCAACACAAAATCAGTGACACAACACAAATTACGATATTTGTATAGATATAGCTACTATTTTTACAATCACTTCAGGCATATAATTCAAATATGATCTGGTGGCCACCATGTCTGCAAACAATTAATAAAGTACTTTTATAAAAATGTTTATGTTTATTTTATTATTGTTTCAGCGATTCTTATTAAATTTTTAGGAGGATTTATTATGAAAAAAGCCTTGAAGTTTCTAAGTTTAATTATTGCAATTACAATGGTGTTATCTTTAGCAGCTTGCGGCTCCTCATCCGAAGAAAGCACAAGCTCGAGTGCCCCTACGACATCCGAGAGCACACAGCAAAGCTCTGCTGAAACCAGTGACAATCAGGAGCCTGTTACATTAACCTTTACACATATGTTCCCTACAGAAGATACTGAAGGAAATGCAATAGCGTTTCATAAAGCTTTAAGTAAATTTAAGGCCGAAAACCAAAATATCACAATCAATGAAGAACCCCTAAGCCATGATAACTATGAAACAAAGGTAAGGACTCTTGCAGCAGGTAATGAGCTTCCGGACATATTTATTGTAAAAGGCTCAATGACCAGTATGTTTATAGAAAACAAATTAATAAATCCTGTTGACGATGTAATCAACAGTGACCCTGAATGGAAGGCTGCCTTCCTTCAAGGTGCTTTTGATGACTTTGTAGTTGACGGTAAAAGTTACGGAATTCCATTCCAGATGTTAAACACTCACTTAATATATTACAATAAGCAGTTGTTTAATGATGCAGGTATAACAGCTTTCCCAACTAACTTTACAGAGTTCCTGGATGCGATTAATAAACTTAAGGCAAAAGGACTTACGCCAATATCATTAGGTAATAAAGGCAACTGGGTTGCAGAATCCTGTATATTAAGTACTCTGGGCGACAGATATACCGGCACAGACTGGTTTAGGAGCATAAAAGAGAAAAAAGGCGCCAAGTTTACCGATCCTGAATTTATAAGTGCGTTGAAAGCTTTACAAGATCTTGCTAAGATGGGTGCTTTCAACTCAGACTTGAACAGTATTGATAACATGCAGCAAAAAACAGCTTATTATAATGGCAAGGCTGCTATGTTTATGGAAGGAAACTGGGCAGTCAGTAACGTAATAAACGATGCTCCAAAGGAAATACAGGATAATACCGAATTGGCACTCCTTCCTGCAGTTGATGGAGGAAAAGGTGATGCTATGGCCAATTCAGCAGGTGCTGCCTGGGCGTATAATGTAAATTCAAAGCTTGAAGGTGATAAGCTGACAGCCGCATATAAAGTTTTAAAAGCGGTTACAGATGCTGACTACGCTACAATTTCAGTTGAATCAAATGCATTCCCGGCAAGTAATCCAAAGACTATTGATAAGAGCAAGCTTGCTCCGCTTTCTATAAAATATCTTGATTTGTCAGCGAAGATCAAACCTGTACCGATTTACGATGCTCAGCTTTCTGCTGATCTTATTCAAGTAATGAATACCGGTCTGCAGGAATTACTTATCGACGGTATTACACCTGAAAATCTTGCTAAAAAAATTCAGGCAGAATACGAAAAATAGTCAAAATAAATCATAGACTCTGTTTATCCGGGGGAAACTACGTTGACCACTCCCCCGGAATAGACAGGCAAGGAGCGAACTAAATATGACCAGTAGAACTCTAAGACCCAAAAATCGCGTTATAGCAGCATACCTGGCTCCCGGTTTATTGATATATTGCTTTATTGTAGTAGTTCCGCTGATAATTTCATTGATTTACAGCTTTTTTGATTACAGCGGCGGAATTAGTATGAAATTCATCGGACTAAAAAATTACCAGTACCTTATTAAGGATATTGATTTCTGGGACTCCTTTAAAAACAATCTGGTGATTATATTGCTATCCATGGTAGGGCAGATCGGAATTGCACTTGTAATAACCGTTTTTATGATGTCTAAATTACTCAAGCTTAAAGCTGTTCACAGGAATATAATATTCCTTCCCGTCGTAGTATCTGCAATAGTTGTCGGTTTTCTCTGGACAATAATATATAACAAGGATTTTGGCCTGCTGAACTTCATACTGAAGTCATTGGGATTGGAATCACTTATAATTCCCTGGCTTGATAATCCGAAATATGTAATAGTATCTGTGAGTATGCCTATTATCTGGCAGTACATCGGATTTTATATGGTAATATTTCTTTCAGCAGTACAGAGTATACCCAATGAAATCTACGAAAGTGCGGATATTGATGGTGCAGTGGGAATAAAAAGGTCTCTGTATATTACAATTCCGTTGATGTCCGATACCCTAAAGGTTGCCGTTATGCTTTGCATAGCAGGTAATATGAAAATATTTGACCATATTTATGTTATGACAGGAGGCGGACCCGGTACCAGCTCAATGGTTATGGCGCAATATGCTTATATAAATTCATTTGTGATGTTTAAGCTGGGGTACGGAAGCGCTATTTCCATAGGAATACTTGTTTTGAGTCTTTCTCTGATTCTCCTGAGCAGAAAACTTTGGGGAGGGAAAACAGATGAATAATAAAATAAAAAAATTACTTTCTCAAGCAATAATAAATATTTTAATGGTATTGTTTTCAGTTACCTGTATTTTTCCATTAATATGGATGCTCTATTCTTCTCTGAAAACTCAGCAGGAATTCAGCCTGGACATAATTTCTCTGCCGAAGGTGCTACACTTTGATAATTTTATAGCTGCAATAAAAATAGGTAAAATGCATATGTTTTTCGGAAACAGCCTTTTTAACAGCGTTGTTTCAGTAGCACTTATAATTGTAATAGGCTTTGTAGTTGCCTATTTTTTATCACGATACAATTTCAAAATGAGGAATATTGTATATGCTCTTTTCCTGTTCGGTATGCTGGTTCCGGTCCACAGCTTACTCATACCGTTGTTTATTCAATTTAAGGTTCTGTGGCTGCTTGACAAGCGTTTTACGCTAATATTGCCATATGTGGCATTCGGATTGCCCATGGCTATATTCTTGTTTGAAAGCTTTATAAAATCAACGCCTGTAGAAATAGAGGAGGCCGCATATCTTGACGGAAGCAGTACCAATACTATTATTTTCAAGATCATATTCCCGGTATGCAGACCGGTGCTTTCTACAGTTCTGATCTTATCATTTTTAAACGCATGGAATGAGTTCCCATTTGCACTTATTCTGCTTAGAAAGCAAAGCCTGAAAACCATACCGATAGGTTTATCTAATTTTAACGGTGCGTATACGGTAAATTACCCACAGCTGATGGCAGCCATGGTTATAGCGGTACTTCCGGTTATAATAATTTATTTATTGGCATCAAAAAGAATTATACAGGGTATGACTGCCGGATCAGTAAAAGGCTGATTAATGTTGTAAAATGTTTTGAAATAAAAAATTGACATACAGAATAGTGAAATTACTAAATATATAAATGAGGAAGGTGCCCTTTATGGAAAGAGGAGTATATTTTGACGGTTGGTACAAGAACAATCACTGCTATCATCCAAGCTTACCCATAAGAAGTATGCAGATGATTGAAGACTTGGAAAGATATCACGGTACTTTACTGGTATGGTCTGCGCTGGGAGGGGGAGTAATATCCCTTCCGTATCTTGAGCATGAAGCTTTTGGAGAAGTAGACCCCAGATTGCGCTTTTATGGATACATGAATGATTCGGAGTTTATTGCAGAATGTAATAAGCGCGGAATCAAAGTTTTCGGTATTGTTTTTGAAGTTCAGGGTTGGGAATTTCCTGCAATCTACAGTGATGATAAAAAATCCTTTAAAGAGCTGAATGTTATAAAAGACGGCAAAGATCATGACTGGTACGGCTTGCGTGAATTTACCAAAGACTACAATTATGAAGTGTTCGGTAAGAAATTTTCCGATTACTTCCCAAATGGTCTATACAACAGTGATGGAAAAGAAGTAACAAATATATGGGAGGAATGCTGCGCAAGAGACTTTAACGGAGTACCCTGTCATGCAGAATGGGTAGAAGTTAAGAACCATAAGCACATCGCCCATTCAATGTGCAGAAATAACCCTGTATGGCGTGAATACCTTAAGCAGGTAATGAAAATACAGATAGATGCCGGTGTAGCTGGAATTCAGCTGGACGAATGCGAACTGCCTATGACTTCTATAAGATACGGCGGCTGCTTCTGTAAGGATTGTATGAAACAGTTCAATGATTATTTGAAAGAATTGGCTGCCAAGGGACAGCTCCCGGAAGAACTAAAAGAAGTTGATCTGGATACCTTCAATTACGGTGAATTCCTGAAGGCTAAAAATGTAATTTACCCCGGAAACATTGAAGAACTTCCGCTGTTTAAATATTATTGGGACTTCCAGCTCCGCGCTATTAAGAAATATTTTAAGGAACTTGCTGATTATGCAAAGGAATATGGCAGACAAAAGGGAAGAGATATCCTTGTTTCAGGCAATTTCTTTGATATTATGCCTTCCTACTATCCTATGGAACCAAGCGCAGACGTTATTATAACTGAAATGAAGCAGAGCATTTTAAAGCAGGCGCATTGGTACAGGTACGTTGCTGGCTTCGCAGGTGAAAAACCTGTAATAGTAGCAGAAAACCCATACGGAAGTGCTGTTTATGAATTGGTGGACCTGCTGAATGAAGGTAAGGGCTATGACCTGTACAGACTGCTTTTGATTGAGGCGTCTGCCTATGGATGTAATATGTCTGTTCCGTATGGAGCATGGATGGGCAATACCGTTAAGGATGCCTTCTGGCCTCCACGTAATGTAACGACAGAAGTACAGGACTTTTTACTTTACAAGGAGAGACTATTCTCAAAAAATTCAGGAGCAAATGTACTTCTGTTATACAGTTTCCCCAGTAACTACTGGAATGAGGCAATAACAGGTTATTCAAGCAGTGTTCTTGATGGTGAGGAGGAAGGAACACTTTCCTACAGCGTAATTGACCCTGATGATCCAAATGGTGTAAGAATGCCGTTCTGGGAAGTTGCAAGGTATTTATCGAGGGAACAGGTAAATTATGATGTTAAGTTTATGGCAGATGGAGATTTAAGAGATGATACCTTCAGCTTGTCAGACATTTCAAAATACGACCTGGTAATTCTACCGGCCTGCAATACTCTGACAGAAAATCAGGCCAAGGTACTCGAAAAATATGCTTCAGATAACGGTAAGGTACTGCTGTTCGGTGATGCTGCTGAAAACATTGACGGATGGCTTAATAAAATGAAGAAAAACGATAATATTGTATATTGTTTTAATGACAGTTATAAACCAAAAGCTTTGGAAGCGTTTAAAACAGTTTTCCAAAATACATATAAAGATATGTGGAAGGTTAAAATTGACAACAAATCTGTTGGTATTCAAACACACGCCATAGACGGTGGAATGGCAATTCACCTTGTAAATTACGGATATTCCCACGAAAATGACAAGGTAGAGGCGATTGATGAACTCAACCTTATAATTAATACTAAAGGTAATAAATTTGACAGTATAAAACTTCATACTCTTGATGGAAGAGATTTAAAGTTTACACAAAGTTCGGTTGGGGATGTTATAAATATTAAAATCAGTCAATTGCCTGTTTATACTGTAGTTGAGCTGATATACAAATAACTTGAATATGAGGAGATGATGTACTTGCTTAGTAAACAGGAGTACGATAAGGCCGTAAAGGATGCGTTGGCCTATTTTGAAAAGGCATCGATTGTTCTTACCGAAGAGGAAAGGAACAAGGTCGAAGTAGCCGATTTTGGTCTGAACGATCTGAAACAGACAGGACTTCAGCTTATCACATATATCAATACCGACAGAGTATGCTCAAAAGAAATGGTACTATTTCCGAAACAGACCTGTCCTGAGCACAGACATCCTGATAGGAACGGAATCCCCGGTAAGGAAGAAACCTTCCGCTGCAGACATGGAAAAGTGTATTTGTACGTCGAGGGTGAAAAGACCGAAAAGCCGCAGTGCAAACCGCCTGTCGGAAGTGAGAAATATTACACTGTATGGAAGGAAATTGAACTGAATCCGGGTGAGCAGTATACCTTATATCCAAATACACTACATTGGTTTCAGGCTGGAGAAGAAGGAGCTGTAATATCTGAATTTTCTACTAATTCCGAGGATTCTTCCGATATATTTACAGATGAAAGAATTAAAAGGATACCCGTGGTAGGATAATTCAATATAAAAATAAATAACAGAGATAGCGTTTATGGGTGAAGGCGAAACAAAGATTGAGCTTATTCATCACAGGGATGCCAACAGTGTAAACCATGGACCAGCGGGCCTTCTCAACCCAATTCACATGTGGAGTTTCTTACGTATTAGACCCAAATGGATTAAAGATACAGTTTGTAGAAAAAATGTAATGGATTTAAAGGTATTCTTTTTAACATTAAGCTAAAAATACTATTATATTTCAATACTGGAGGTATTTTTATGGGAAGAAAAGAACAGCCCGATCAGAGAAAGGCCAGAGTAAAAACCAGTGAAGGTCAGATTCCAAATCCGGGGCAAAATGTTAATGATAATCCTAAACCGTCATATAAAAAACATAAGTAGCAAACAGCCCCTTTCAAGGGGCTGTCTGACTCGGAGGATTTAGAGAGATAATCTCTTCATGTCCAACGGTGTATAGCCGTGGTGTGCCTTAAATAAACGTGTGAAGTAATCTGTATTTTTATAACCCAAAATTTCACTTACTTCATAAATTTTATACCTGCCGGACAGAACCAGTACTTTTGCTCTCTCCATTTTAACTTTAGTAATGTAGTCAACTATACTTTCTCCGGTCACTTCTCTGAAAACCTTACCAAGGTATTTACTGCTATAATTAAGTGCTTTTGCTGCCTCCTCAAGAGTAGTCCTACCCTCAACATTTCTAATAATATATTCGCATAACAGCTTTACGACCGGGATTGTACTACTGATATGGATATTGTTTATAAATTCGGAAAGCTTTTTTATGCTGGAAGAAAAAGCTGTAACCAAAACTTCGGCTTTTTCAGATGGCTCCAGAGCTATTTTCAGTTCTTTAAATTGAAGATTGTTCAGCCAGGGCATTTCGGACAAAAGCATTCTGCATATATTTTTGTAGCTGTTCTCCAGGATTATTGAAAGTTTAAAGGTATCTCCTTCAAAAAAACTCGATAATTCAAGAGCCAGTTTTTCAGAAAAAGTGAATGCACTGACACTACTCTCTTTTATTAGTTTGAATAATTCCTGCTCGTTTTGAACGGAATAGGGCATTTTAAGACTTTCAGCCAGCTGTCTATAAGTATTTTCAGCTAAAATACGGGTTTCACCTTTTTTGTTTAGAAACTTGTTTACGTTGTATAATAACTCATCAAGCTCTGAATCCTTTACAGGCTTTAACAAATAATCAAAAGCGCCAAGACGTATGGCCTGTCTTATAAAGCAAATCATGTCTGAAAGATCTGTCATCGTCTACAATCAGGGCCTTAAACATTTTTCCACCGCCAAGATTTTGTCCTTTTATTAATATGGGATAAAAACGCACATTTATATAAGGTGTGTTTTTTATAGCTAAATCATACCTCTTTATGGTAAAAAATGTAGAAAACGGTAGAATTATGTTATAACTAATTGTAAAAATTTTAGCTATACGAAAGCCAAACAATTCTAACTCGAGGAGGACCGAAATGAAAACAAAATTTATGACTTTCTCTATTGTGGGGCTTAGTTCAGCTGTATTAGAACTAATTTTGTTAATAATTATTAGAAGTTTGTTTTTTAAGTATGTTGAAGAACTTGAGAAAGAAACTGTTATTTATTTTGTCTTGTTTTCCTTCCTGATTCTATTACTGATTAACTTTATAAGTATATATACGATGGATAAGCTAATAAGGGACAAGTTAAAGAAATTCTACGATTTTATGTGGAATGTGGGAAAGACCAGAGATCCTTCTGCACGAATTAATATTATCGGCTCCGATGAATTATCAGAGCTGGCCAATTGTACCAATGCTATGCTTAAGGAACTAGATGAATGCTATGAAGATATGAAGGTTCTTAAGGAAAGATTCAAATTGACGTTGGAAGCAACAAATGATGGATACATATGTGCAAACCTCATTGAAGAGCAAATATATATCAGTCAGGTATGGCTGAAATATCTCGGGTATGATGAGAATAGCGATACAGTTGATATTGAATCATGTCTCAGGGTTGTAGCTGACCGGGATGACAGAGAAAAAGTTATAAGTATAATGAATAAATGTAAAAGTAAGGAAATTGATTCTGTCCGATGTACCGTCATAAACTGTTGGAGAGCCGTAGCACCAGAAGCAGTATTATTTCATCGCTGGAACAGACCCTTCACGAAAAACATATTGAGACACTGGAACACACTATGCGTATCCGTAAAATGTGCGTGAAAGTCGGGAATAGAATGGGACTTTCTCATGAAGAGATGGACGAGCTTGTTTTATTAGGTGCGCTACACGATATAGGGAAAATAGGCATTCCTGAAAATATTCTTATGAAACCCGGAATGCTATCTGAAGAAGAATGGGTGATAATGAAGAAACACACTGAAATTGGGTACAGAATAGCCACAGCAACACCTGAACTGGCACACATAGCCGATGAAATTCTATATCATCATGAGAGGTTTGATGGAACAGGATACCCCCATGGGCTGTCGGGCAGAAGCATACCCAAGCTGGCAAGAGTAATTGCAATTGTGGATGCCTTCGATGTTATGACCCATGACAGGGTTTACAATACATGCATTTCAGCCGAGGAAGCCATTCAGGAATTAAGAAACAATTCCGGACAGCAATTTGACCCAGATATTGTAGAGCTTTTTATAAGCTCAATAAAAAAATAATGAAAAATAATAAGAAATAATAAAGTAATACGTATTATATTTAACTTGAAAATATGACAAAATGTGATAAAATAATCCTGTGTTTTTAAGCATAATAACAAATTATTCACCTTTTTTCATATTATACCTTTTCAATATCGAATAAATAGAAATGAATTGGTTAATATAAAATTGGAAAAAGTACAGGAGGAAAGAGCTATATGAGTTTTTTTGAAAATAAGTTCCAGCTGCAGAAAAGTGGAACCAATGTGAAGACAGAGTTTGTAGCCGGCTTAACAACTTTCTTTACGATGGCTTATATCATTTTTGTGAACCCCTCAATGCTGGGACAAACAGGTATGCCAAAAGGCGGCGTTTATGTTGCTACAATACTTGCAGCAGTTATCGGTACATTGATAATGGGACTATTTGCTAATGTCCCATATGCACAGGCGCCGGGTATGGGATTGAATGCATTTTTTACCTTTACAGTATGTTTCGGGTTGGGATATACCTGGCAACAAGCACTAGCAATGGTATTTATATGCGGTATCATCAATATTGTTATTACTGTAACACAAGTAAGAAAATCAATAATTAAAGCAATTCCGGAATCTCTTCAACTTGCAATCGGAGGAGGTATTGGTCTCTTTATCTCTTACATAGGTTTTAAAGATGCCGGCTTCTTGAAATTTACCTCTGAGGCAAAACCCGGTGCACCATTAACAATACTGGGCGACAGTGCAGATGCAGCTACTGTAATTGCAGGAGGCGCAAACGTTGTTCCTGCTTTTGTCAACTTTTCAAGCCCTGCAGCTCAGCTTGCATTAATAGGTCTTGTAATAACAGTAGTACTTATGTTATTAAAGGTTAAAAGTGCTATATTGATAGGAATTATCTCCAGTACACTTATTGGAATCCCTATGGGTGTTACAAATTTATCTCCAAGTACTTCATATAATATATCAGACATATCACAAACTGTTTTTGCACTTGATTTTGCAGGGTTATTCAGTGATCCCGGTAAAATAGCAGTTGTGTTGGTAACTATACTTTCCTTCAGTCTTTCGGATACTTTTGATACAATCGGTACGTTTATCGGTACAGGAAGAAAAAGCGGAATATTTGACGATAAGGATGAAGCAGAATTATTTGCAGGAAAAGGGTTTAAATCTAAAATGGACAAAGCGCTTTTTGCCGATGCTACAGCAACTTCAATAGGCGCTCTCCTTGGAACTTCAAATACAACAACTTACGTTGAGAGCGCATCAGGTATAGGTGCAGGAGGAAGAACAGGACTTACCTCTGTGTTTACTGCAATACTATTTGCCATCTGCCTTGTTTTTGCTCCGTTGGCAAGCATTATTCCTGGAGCCGCAACAGCTCCGGCATTGATTGTTGTTGGAGTACTGATGATGGGTTCCTTCGCAAAAATTAAGTGGGATGACTTTGATGAGGCTATGGCAGCTTTCTTTACGGCTGTAGTAATGCCTTTCGCCTATAGTATTTCAAACGGTATTGCAACTGGCTTTATATTCTATGTGATAATGAAAATATGTAAGGGTAAGGCTAAAGAAGTTCACCCTATCATGTACATTGTTACTGGGCTGTTTATTATAAACTTTGTAATAGCCGGCCTGATGAAGCTTTAAAACAATAGCATATACAATCTTAGAAAACACCGGACGTGCGAGTAGCCTCCGGTGTTTTTTTTGGTGCGCCCAGCATGGGCGCAATCTAACGGGTGAAAGTCCCGAGTGCAGGTTGATAGTGCCAAGCACATAGCCAAGAGCAAGGGTGTCCTCGGCGACGGGGAATCTGAAGGAAGCTGGA
>JAEWMS010000018.1 GCA_023393115.1 Bacillota bacterium | reverse complement strand
TCCTTTTAGCACCAGCAGTCTTTGTTGCCATGTGTTCGCAAACCTCCTTTAACTATTTCTTTTTACCGCTAACGGTCTTTGAAGGGCCTTTTCTAGTCCTTGCGTTAGTCTTTGTACGTTGACCTCTAACTGGAAGACCCATTCTGTGTCTTCTTCCTCTGTAGCATCCAATTTCAATAAGACGCTTGATGTTCAACGCTACTTCTCTTCTAAGATCACCTTCAACCTTATATTCTCTGTCAATGGTTTCTCTGAGTTTGCTGATTTCGTCGTCAGTAAGATCTCTTACTCTTGTGTCGGGGTTGATGCCAGTCTTAACGAGAATTTCGTTTGACTTGGATCTTCCGATTCCAAAAATGTAAGTAAGACCAATTTCTACCCTTTTTTCTCTGGGCAAATCTACTCCGGCAATACGTGCCATACTTTTCCTACACCTCCAAATAATTTCTCCTAAAACTTATTCTTGTTAAAAGCCATCTGGCTTTTGGCGCAAAGGCTATCAATAACTAGCGATGCGCAACTCATGCTAATTCTCCACCGCAGGATTAGGATGTAAATAAAATTGCCATTCCCAAGGCAATCCCGTCTATGGCATCTTATTCCTTGCGATATCGTCAAATATTAAAATATCATCAAGAATAACAAAGAATTGGGATGATTCAAATCTATTGAAAAATTCTATGTTCAGCCGCTTCTTGTGAGATTTTACGAAATTAATAAATTAACCCTGCTTTTGCTTGTGCTTTGGGTTTTCGCAGATTATCATAACTCTGCCTTTTCTCTTAATGATCTTGCATTTTTCACATACTGTTTTTACTGATGGTTTAACTTTCATTGTTGTAGCCTCCTTATAATAAGAAACAAATAAACTAATTAATCTATATTTTTTATGTTAATAATACCGCTCCCAATGTAAACCAGCAGAGGTATATTATTTTGCTCTCCAAGTAATCCTTCCTCTGGTAAGGTCATATGGGGATAATTCAATTGTTACTTTATCTCCTGGAAGTATCCTGATAAAGTTCATTCTAAGTTTTCCTGAAATGTGAGCCAAAACCTTGTGCCCATTTTCAAGTTCTACCTGGAACATAGCATTTGGTAATGCCTCAACAACTGTTCCTTCCACTTCAATAACATCATCTTTTGCCAAACTAGCACCTCCTCCAGAGTTTCCCCAAATATACGAGTATATTTGATTTTACGGATTAATATTTTGATATTTCACTGCTTATTCATTAACCTCATTACCGTCTTTAAGGCCGGCAAGGGCCTTTCTGATATCAGAATTTGAGATTTTTATGCCTTGACTAAGTTTCTGTGCAAGAAACTCAATATTTAGTGTAGTAATGTCTAAATGCTTTATTTTCTTTTTCTTAGGATTTTCCAGTCTTCTCAGATTACCATCACTGACATATACATACTTATCATCAATAATACCTGTTATAATGAAAATCCTGCCTTCATCCCGCCCTGCTTTTGAGTATACAACCTGTCCCAGCACTATATTCATGCTAACCTCCAAGCCGTATGAAGGCATCGGCGTTACAAAATGAAAATAAAATCAAAAACCTTGTCACCTCTAAGCATAAAATTTTACTGCATCAACCAGTTTCATCTGTTAATAATCAAGTTAATGAAGTTAACCAACTATTGACACAGGTCAAACCAAATATAAATTATACAGGAAAACTGCAATAATAACAATACTTTATTAAAATCTTTTTAAAATTTTGTTAAAAGCAAAGGCCCGTATTCGGTAATTGCCACAGTGTTTTCATAATGAGCGGAAAGTGAACCGTCTGTAGTAACTACGGTCCAGCTGTTTTCAAGTACTTTAACACTATATCCGCCAGCATTAATCATTGGCTCTACCGCAATGGTCATGCCGTTTTCCAGCTTGGCACCTCTTCGCTTTGTTACGTAGTTGGGTATCTCTGGCGACTCATGAAGATCTCTGCCTATGCCGTGTCCTACGAAATCCCTTACTACAGAAAAGCCCTTTGCCTCTGCATGGTTCTGTATTGCCTCAGAAATATCTCTGATATGTTTTCCTGCTACCATTTGCTTTAAACCCTCATAAAAACTCTGACGAGTTTCAGTGATAAGTTTTTGTGCCTGGTCAGAAATATTGCCAACACCATAGGTCCTGGCAGCGTCAGCGTGATATCCGTTTAAATAAACACCAACATCTATGCTAATAATATCGCCATCTTTTAAATGATTTAAACTGCTTGGTATACCGTGAACAACCTCTTCGTTAACAGAAGTACAAATACTTGCAGGAAACGGAACTACTCCGGGTATGCCGGGGTTGTAATCTTTAAAGGATGGGATAGCATTGTTTTTCTTAATATGCTCAAAAGCTATTCTATCTAACTCCTTCGTTGTAACACCGGGAGCAATATTCTTTTTTAACAGCTGAAGGGTTTCAAAAAGAACCTCTCCAGCTTTTCTCATCTTATCAATTTCAGATTGCGATTTTATAGTAAACATGCTACCTCCATCTCACCGAAAGTACTCCAGACAGATCACTTATTACATAAAAGTTTACTTCGTTTTATATTCCTAATACCTTATAAACCCGGGCGGTTGTTTGTTCAACCTCATCAGCACCCTCAGCTACTTTTAGTTTTCCTGCTTTTTCATAATAGCTAATCAATGGCTGGGTTTGCTTGTGGTAGGTTTCAAGTCTGCTCAGTACAGTTTCTGGAGCATCATCTGCTCTTTGAATTACAGGCGTATTGCAAACATCACAAATTCCTTCTACCTTTGTAGGATTATATATTACATGATATGATGCTCCGCAGTTTGGACAAGTACGTCTTCCTGACATTCTCTCAATAATGTCAGCATCCTTGACGTTTATCAGCAGCGTAGCATCAAGCTCAATTTTCATATCATTAAGCACCTTATCAAGATATTCAGCCTGAGGAATTGTTCTCGGAAATCCATCCAAAATAAATCCATTAGCACAATCTGGATTTGCAAGTCTGTCCTTTACAATTTCTACCGTCAGTTCATCCGGAACAAGCTGACCTTTATCCATGTATTCCTTTGCCTTTACACCGAGGGGAGTATTTCCCTTTATATTTGCTCTAAAGATGTCTCCGGTGGAAATATGTGGTACTGATAGTTTTTCAGATAATGCTTTGGCTTGAGTTCCCTTACCTGCTCCAGGAGCTCCTAAAAGTACAATTTTCATAATGTTTACCCCCTAAGCCCTTTTGGCTTCTTTCCCATTCTACAAGCTTTTGGGACCGAATCCCATAAGCAATTTACAAAATAAAATCAGATAAATTTAAAGTAAGGGTTTATGACGTATCATAAACCCCAACCTTTTATGTTATTAATATTTATGCTATATGGAAGATGCTTATTCAAGGAAACCCTTGTAATGTCTCATAAGCATTTGTGACTCAATCTGTCTTACAGTATCAAGTGCAACACCGACAAGAATCAATACGCTTGTTCCTGCAAACCATACACCCTGTACCTTTGTGATCCAAACGATTACATATGGGAATATGGATATAAGAGCAAGGAATAATGCACCGAACCATGTTATTCTGACTAAAACCTTCTGGATGTAGTCAGCAGTTGGTTTACCAGGTCTGATACCAGGTATAAATCCACCGTTCTTCTTCATGTTATTTGCAAGTTCAATAGGATTGAACTGAACATATGTGTAGAAGAAGGTAAATCCGATTATTAATAATGCATAGAGTATAGCATAAGACCAGTGTGATTGCCAGTTTTTCATAAAGCCTATGAAACCGGTGTTTGTATTTGGACTAGCGAATGCAAATATTGTCGATGGAAGTGCCATGATTGACATTGCAAAGATTATTGGAATAACACCTGCCCAGTTTACCTTGATTGGTAAGTGGGTGCTCTGTCCTCCGTAAACCTTTCTTCCAACTACTCTCTTAGCATACTGTACAGGAATTCTTCGTTCAGCCTGATTTACAAATACAACAGCTGCAATAATTGCAATAAACACAACCAGAATTCCAATTATACTCAATATTCCAACAAAGCTGTTACCAAGCTTTCCAGCTTGATAGTTCATAATAAGATAATTCAATCCACTTGGTGCTGCAGACACGATACCTGCAAAGATCAGCATGGAAATACCATTTCCTATACCATACTCGGTGATCTGTTCACCAAGCCACATCAAAAATGCTGTTCCGGCAGTAAGTGTGAACGTAACTGTAATGAAGGTCATAACATTAAGTCCTGAAATAAGTGCATGCCTTAAACTAAAGGTGATAGCTGTTGCCTGAACAAACGCCAGAATAACTGTTGCGTATCTGATCCATTGTCCAATTTTCTTTCTTCCTTCTTCACCCTCTTTTGAGAGTTGTTCCAGCTTCGGGATAGCTATAGTCAAAAGCTGCATAATAATTGATGCATTAATGTACGGTGTAATACTCATTGCAAATATTGTCGCGTTCTTAAACGAACCTCCACCGACTACATCAAGGAAGCTAAACAGCTGACCGCCTTTACTAATAAGATCACCAAAAACAGTAGGGTCAAGTCCGGGAACCGGAATTCTGGAGCCTAATCTGAAGACCAGAAGGAGACCTATTGTTATCAAGAGCTTTCTTTTTAAATCAGGAATTTTCCAGGAATTCTTAAGTGTATCCAACATACTACTCACGTTATACCACCTCGACCTTTCCTCCCGCAGCTTCTATCTTAGCAGTAGCTGTCTTTGTAAATTTAGCCGCCTGAACTGTTAACTTCTTAGTTAACTCACCATTACCTAAAATAGCTACTCCATCAATAATCTTTTTAGCAAGGCCAGATGATTTAAGTAATTCTTCGGTTACAACAGTACCATCTTCGAAAATGTTTAATGCTGAAACATTAACTTCAGTGTACTTGTCAGCAAACTCGTAGTTGTTAAATCCTCTTTTAGGTAATCTCATATATAATGGCATCTGACCACCTTCAAAACCAGGTCTTACACCACCACCTGCACGAGCGTTTTGTCCTTTGTGACCTTTGCCGGCAGTTTTACCATTACCAGTACCTATACCTCTACCTTTTCTGTTAGGTAGCTTTTTTGATCCAGGAGCAGGCTGTAATTCAAATAATTTCATTGACTACACCTCCCTTATATTTCTTCTACACAAACAAGATGTGATACTTTTCTGATCATACCTCTGATTTGCGGGTTATCATTGTGCTCAACTGAAGTACCGATCTTGCCCAGGCCAAGAGCCTTTACTGTAGCAGTCTGACTCTCCACAGCCTTATTTATGCTTCTCTTCAGAGTTATTTTTAACTTAGCCATAATGTCCCCCCTATCCCAGAATCTCTTCTGGAGTTTTTCCGCGAAGTCTTGCAACATCTTCAGCGGTCTTTAACTGTGAAAGACCCTTGATTGTTGCATTTACCATGTTGATAGGGTTGTTTGAACCCAATGACTTCGTTCTTATGTCACGTATTCCTGCAAGCTCAAGCACGGCTCTGACAGGACCACCAGCGATAACACCAGTACCTTGTCCTGCTGGTTTGAGCAATACTTTACCTGCTCCGAATACTCCTGTTGCCTCATGTGGTATTGTAGTTTCCACCAATGGAACCTTTATGAGATTTTTCTTGGCATCTTCTATACCTTTGCGGATAGCTTCAGGTATTTCAGCAGCCTTACCCATACCGCTTCCAACGTAGCCGTTTTCGTCTCCTACAACTACTAAAGCGCTGAAACGGAAGTTTCTACCACCCTTAACAACCTTTGTTACACGACCTATATTAACAACTTTTTCTTTCAGTTCTCCCAAAGTGTTGGCATCAATTCGTTGCAATGTATTCCCCTCCTTCTCTTAGAAATCCAAGCCTGCTTCTCTTGCAGCGTCAGCTAGCTCTTTAACTCTTCCATGATAGATATATCCGCCTCTATCAAATACCACTTGCTTTATACCCTTTTCAACAGCCTTTGCAGCTATTAATTTTCCAACTTCTTTAGCTGCTTCCTTGTTTCCGCCGCAAGCAACTTTTCCTTTCAGCGCAGCATCAAGGGTTGAAGCGGATACAAGAGTATTCCCTGTGGAATCATCAATAATCTGAACATAAATGTTTTTTAAACTTCTGAAAACATTCAGTCTAGGACGCTCTGTAGTTCCAGTAACTTTTTTACGTACTCTAACGTGCTTTCTGAGTCTTATTTCGTTCCTATTTTGTTTATTTATCATTTACTCTCATCTCCTTTCTACTTTTTACCCTTGCCGCCGGTCTTACCTTCTTTACGTCTGATTACTTCATTTTCGTATTTGATTCCCTTACCC
>JAEWMS010000012.1 GCA_023393115.1 Bacillota bacterium | reverse complement strand
GGCTATTAGAGAAAGATTAAGTGGTAACGAAGCTATGGCTGTTGCCATGAAGCAGATAAACCCGGATGTAGTTGCGGCTTTCCCAATAACTCCATCAACAGAAGTTCCCCAATACTTCTCAACATTTGTAGCAAACGGTCAGGTTGATACTGAGTTTGTTCCAGTTGAGTCAGAGCACAGTGCCATGTCAGCATGTATAGGTGCACAGGCAGCAGGAGGAAGAGCTATGACAGCTACCTCTGCAAACGGACTTGCTCTCATGTGGGAATGTTTATATATAGCAGCATGTTCAAGACTTCCAATCGTTTTGGCATGTGTTAACAGAACTCTTTCAGGACCTTTGAACATACATAATGATCACAGTGACTCTATGGGTGCAAGAGATTCAGGTTGGATACAGATATATTCAGAAAACTGTCAGGAAGCATATGATAATATGTTAATGGCTAACAGAATCGGTGAACATCCAGACGTACTTCTTCCTGTAATGGTTTGTCAGGATGGATTTATCACTTCCCACGCTATTGAAAATCTTGATCTTGTTGAAGATGATAAGGTTAAGGCTTTTGTTGGTGAGTATAAACCTGAAGAATATCTGTTAAATAAGGAACAGCCAATAGCGGTTGGTCCTCTGGATCATTTTACTCACTGCTTCGAGCACAAGAGACAGCAGGCTCAAGCTATGATGGATGCTAAAAAGGTTGTTCTTGAAGTATCAGCTGAATTTGCAAAATTGACAGGCAGAAGCTATGGCCTGTTTGAAGAATATAATGCAGATGGCGCAGAAGCTTGTGTTGTTTTATTAAACTCAACAGCAGGTACAGCTAAGTATGTTGCTGACCAATACAAAACTCAGGGCAAAAAGGTTGCAGTGTTGAAACCAAGATTGTACAGACCTTTCCCTGTTGATGAAATAGCTGAAGCTCTCGCAAAGTACAAAGCAATAGCTATAATGGACAAAGCTGAAAGCTTTAATGCTGCAGGTGGTCCATTATTTACTGACGTTACAAGTGCTCTGTACGCTAAAGGAGTATTTGGACCTAAGGTTATTAACTATATCTATGGTCTTGGTGGTAGAGACGTTAAGACTGACGATATCGAAGTTGTATTTAATAAAACATTGGAAATTGCCGCTACAGGTAAAGTTGATTCAGTATTCAACTACCTTGGCGTAAGAGAATAGGAGGTGCGATAATGGCTTACAATTTAAAGGAAGTTGCTAAGAAGCCCGAAAGGCTTACTGGTGGACATAGACTGTGTGCCGGATGCGGAGCTCCGGTAGTAGTTAGACAGATCTTAAGGGCATTAAAGCCTGAAGATCACGCTGTAATAGGTTCAGCAACAGGATGTTTGGAAGTTTCTACTTTCCTTTATCCATATACTGCATGGAAAGATTCCTTTATTCACAACGCATTCGAAAACTCAGCTGCATCAGTTTCAGGTGCTGAGGCTGCATACGTTGCAATGAAGAAAAGAGGAAAAATAAAGGGTGAAACCAAGTTCATCGCTTTTGGTGGTGACGGTGGAACTTATGATATAGGTCTCCAATCTCTTTCAGGTGCAATGGAAAGAGGTCATGACATGGTTTATGTGTGCTATGACAACGGAGCATACATGAACACTGGTATACAGAGATCATCAGCTACACCTAAGTATGCTGATACTACTACTTCACCTGCTGGTAAGGTTATTCCAGGTAAGTTGCAGTGGAGAAAAGATTTGACAGGTATAATGGCTAGCCACAACCTGCCATATGTTTGTCAGACAGCAGCTATCGGAAACATGAAGGACCTTTATGAGAAGTCAGAAAAGGCTCTTTACACAAAGGGTGCAGCATTCATGAACGTATTGGCTCCATGCCCAAGAGGTTGGATCTACAATACTCCTGATTTGATGGAATTGAACAAGTTAGCTGTTGAAACTTGCTTCTGGCCATTATATGAAATAATCGATGGTAAGTATATAGTCAATTACAAGCCTAAGAACAAGCTTCCAGTTGTTGATTTCTTGAAGAAACAGGGAAGATTCAAGCACTTGTTTAAAGCTGGAAATGAATATATGATCGAAGAAATCCAGAAGGAAGTTGACAAGAGATGGGAAGAACTCTTGAAGCTTGCTGGAGAAGAAGCATAATAAAGAATTTTAGCGAAGCTAAAATTCTCCGAAAAAGAAGGTTCATGGGAACCTTCTTTTTTGCGTGTAATACCTCTTTTTTGTCCTGATTCAAGTTAAAGCCATAAGTATATTAATTTTAATTCTACATATTGCCAAAGGTTCATATAATCTAATAGCGAAAGTTCTTAAAAATAAGAAATTATAGTCAGTAATCACTAATTTGTCTCAACAGTACACTTTATGGGAATAACCGGGTTAACTTGTAGCCACTAGGTTCAGGTAGTATATGGAGGCCTATATGCATGAATTGGAAAGGGAACTTCAGGAAAATTATGATATTAAGATAAATAGTATCAGTAATTTCAGGGATATGTTTATTGCAAGTACTGATAATGGTAAAAGACTCATTAAGATAACTAGTCTGAAACCCGAAAGAATCAACTTTATTGCTGAGGTTAAGGAACACCTTTATCATAATGGCTTTTGCAATATAGACAGAACCATTTTTACAAATTCAGGCAGTTCATGTATTACCTACAATGATCAAACAATATATATGAGCAGATATGTGGAGGGTCGTGAGTCAAATCTGGATAACAGAGAGGAAAGTATTAAATGTGCCAGACTTCTGGCAAAAATGCATCGGGCCTCCCTTGGCTTTAATAGCTCTGAAAACAGCAGTCCTAGAAATGAACTTGGCAGATTGCCGTCCACTTACAGAAAACGTTTGGATGAGATAAAGAAGCTGAAGAAGAATGCTGTAAAAGGTAAGATGAAATTTGATTATATAATGTGTAAGCACGTGGATTACTTTTATGAGCTTGGAGAGAGAGCGTTGAATCTTCTGGACACATCAGATTATTATGAACTGGTTGAGGATTCAGAAAAGATTAATAATATCTCACACCACGATTTCAATCATCATAACATATTCGTCCAGAATAATGAATTTTACCTTATTAATTTTGAGTATTGCTGTTATGATCTGAAGGTTTATGATCTGGTCAACCTACTTAGGAGAAAAATGCGGAAGTGCCAGTGGGACATGGATGAAGCGGCATTAATAATCAATGAATACAGCAAAATAGAGTCCCTGTCAGAAAGTGAACTGGATCTGATGAAGATTATGCTCATGTTCCCTCAGAAGTTCTGGAGAGTTGTAAATAAATATTATAACAGCAAAAAGAGCTGGTCAGAGCAAAACTATATTAACAGGCTTGAAGAAGTTATAGATGAAGTAAAGTACTTAAAAGAGTTTTTAGAAAAGTTCAGTGCAATGTAAGGGGTTATTGTAATAAACCCATATGATATAGTATGGATTAACAAAAATGGATGCTTTCTATGATAATATAAATCATAGAAGGCTTTTTTTATAGTACAATTTTCATATTGGAGTAATACTATTTCATTGAAAAATGAAAAAAATTATTGGATATTGTAATACATTTGAAAATTTACCGTATTAACATATGAAATTACTTAGCTAAGTTAAAATCAGGAAGGGGTATCGATAAATGAAACAGGAGGTGTTGCACAACTCGCTGTTGGAAAAAGAATTCCAAGAAAGAGTATATATAGATAAAGAGTTCGATTTTATATTTGAAACTTACTATAAAAGAATTTATAACTATATATATTATCGGGTATACTGCCGCTTCTCAGCAGAGGACTTGACAAGTCAGGTCTTTGAAAAGGCATTCCGAAAAATAGAAACATATACTCAGAGGAAATCACCTTTTGAAGTCTGGTTATTTGCAATAGCCAGAAATGTGGTAAATGATTATTTCAGAGAGCATAAAAAACAAAAATTTCTTTCCTTTGAACTAATTCATAAACTAGTCTCTACAAAAAAGAACCCTGAAGAGATAATGATAAAAGGCGAGACTAAGGATACCCTGTTAAAGGCTTTGAATACGCTGAACGCAAGGGATAGAAACATAATGGCACTGAAGTTTGGTGCCGCTCTTAAAAATAAGGAAATTGCTGAACTTCTTAAAATGACTGAAAGCAATGTCGGAATAATAATTTACCGAATGCTTAAAAAGTTGAAGATTTAGATTGAAAGAGAGGGATCACTATGAGTAAAAAAAATATAACTGACCAATTCTCAGCTGAGCTGGAGGATTATTTCAGCGGTACTGAACTCTCGAAAGAATTGGGGCTTGAGCAGGCTGTTGAATTGATAGAGACAGGCAGAAAATTTTCAGGTCAGGATTTTAGTGGGGCTAGTAATAAACAGGCAGTACTAAATAAAATTAAAAGAAATGTTGAAAATAGAGGAGATTATTTTATGAATAGAACAAAAAAATTGAAGCGTATTTCAGTCACTGCTGCAACCGTTGCAGTACTGGTAGTAACTTTTATGCAAACAACCTTTGCTCAGGAGGTTTTGGAAAAGGTGAAAAATACAATTTCGCTGGGACATATTACTGCTATACAGGTTGAGCGTCCTGAGGTAAAGGAGTATCAGATTCCGGATGAACTAAAGGGAAAGATATTTGACAAAGACGGAAATGCCCTGGAAGTAATTAAAGAAGAAAATGCCGGAGAAGTATATGCAGCTAACGGAGAAAAAATCGTTGGTAATGTGAACGGGGAAATCGTAACTGAATCACAAAAAGGAAAAAATGATAAAGAACGAAAGCTGATAGTTAAAGATTCTGAGAAATTAAATGACTATACATGCTTTAAAGTAATACTGCCAGAATCTTTACCGGATGGGTTTAAATTCGACAGAGCTGAATTCTATAAGGACAATGCCGGAAAGGTAAGTAAGACAAAATACATTGACTTATTTTTTACAAATGAGACTACCGAAAAAATTTTCTTTATGCAGCAAAGGTTTGCTGATGAGGAGACAGCCTTTGAATTGTCGACTTATGGTGATATGGAAAAGGTTAAAATTAATAACGTTGATGCTGTAATTCATGATACCAGTATTGATTGGGAATACAACGGAGTACTTTATTCTCTTATAGGAAAGGGCGAACTTGACAAAAACGAGTTGATTAAAATGGCAGAGTCAATAAAGTAATTAACTTCTGCTTCACAATACCTAATATTTCGTTTCAATTGCCTGCCCTCGTATAACTGTCGAAAGTTCGAGGGCAGGCAGTTATTTTGCATATACCAATTTAATTTAGTAATTGGTATATGCGCTGAATTTTATTTTTGCTGAGCATTAATAAATTCTTCTGCCAGTCTTATGGCGTCATCTTTAGTGATAAGTTCTACATTTGTAGTTCGGATTATGTGCAAGGAATAGGTTCTACCATTCTGAAGCCAGGAAAGTCTATTAAAGTCATCCTTAATAGTTGGCTCAAAAGTCATTGGATCTTCACCGGGGAGTGTAAAGGGGTACTCAGGGTATTTGACATTAATCCAATAGCCTTTTACATCTCCGATTTTAACTTCTTCTATATTTGAATTGGGGCTATAGTCAGGAGTATCGGATATTGGCCACGAAGAAATTTGGAATGTTACTCCATATTTACGGTCAGCTTTTGTATATTTATATAAGCAGCTGACACCTCTAAAGGGTTGGTAAGGAGATAATTCGTTAAATTCATCCTGATCTTCGATTGCAGTCTCCATTCTGCTCATAAACACTGTTTTGTCATCATATGGGATCTCCTTCTCCAAACCGATCAGTAGGTGACGGTCTTGTAATTCAAAACAATCATCAAGTAAATTCGGAAAAATTACAGGATAACCAATTAATTTCTCAATTTCCGCTTCAGTCTTATAAGTTACCTTAAATACATCCGGTTGGAACATTACATTGCTACTGGGTTTTTGAACAATTTCAATTCCGTCCTCTGTTTTCTCAGTAACAAAAAGCATTTTTACAGTATTAAATGCATCAAGAGCCATTGCCTTAACATTATTAGAGGAACCTACCAATATAGCAGCAACACAAATAAGGCTACAAATTGTTATTACTGCCGCTTTATGCAGGTTAACCGCATAAAGCCCTATAGAAGGATATCTTTTTATTTTTTTAAACTTAATATTGTTTTTAAACCTAATATAATTATTTTCACAGTCAGCTTCACTTATATCTATACCGGTTTGTAAGGAACTTTTTATTAAATTATCCAGTTCACTCATTCAAATCGACCTCCTTAAAATTAACTATTAAATTACCAGCACTTTCTTCGTTCAAAAAAGCTAATTCCATCTTAAGTATTTTTCTTGCCTTATAAAGCCTTGATTTTACAGTACCTTCAAAACAACCCAATACCTTTGAAATTTCACTTACTGACAAATCATTGAAGTAAAACAGGATCAATACTGTTTTTAAAGGCAGTTTCAGATTATTAATCTTTTGCCGAATAACTAAATTATTGCATATGGAATCTGTTGTATCAGCAGATACTAAAGTACTACTGTAATCTCCGATACAACTGTTAATTTTCTGCTTTTTGACCATACGCCAGCTTAGTCTGACTATAACTCTATAAAACCAGGTGTTAAAGGCTTCAGGGTTCTTCAGGCTTTTTATGGATCTATAGCAAATTATAAACGCTTCCTGAACAATATCCTCGGCAATGGATTTACTGCCGCAAATATTGTAGGCAGTACCGTGTGCTTTTCTATAAAACTGTTTAAAAAGCTCCTCAAAGCACTCCAGATCACCTGAAAGGCTTTTGGTTACAGTTTCTGTAATACTAAAAACCTCAGCACGATGATCTATAGTCTCATCAATCTCCAAAAACTCAGCTCCTTATAATTAAAAGTGGTGTGTTAACACAAATTTAAGTACATCATATGTTGTATATAGTAATAGAGTCTGAACTCAATAAAAGGGTTCATTTTTACATAAAAATTATACCATTATTGGGATTTCAAAGGTATCGAGTGCGGCTATTACCATAAGACAGGTGGATCAAAAGGTACTAAGAGTAAAGACTGTAAGTATTCATCGAATCATAAAAGGTGGGCTTGGGACAGTAGGTTAGGTTTGTAACAAAACGAACCCGGAAAGAAAAACCAGAATAAAAAAGATCACACAGGTGGAGGGTGTGATCTTTTTATGTGAAATAAGCATCCACTAATTTAAATGCTCTATTTTGAATGATTTAATCTAAAAACTCCAGTCTAAAACAATCCTGTTATGACCCCATTTTCATCTATGTCGATCTTTTCAGCAGCCGGGACTTTCGGAAGTCCGGGCATTGTCATAATATCTCCTGTAAGAGCCACGATAAAGCCAGCCCCGGCAGAAATTCTAACCTCACGTACTGTAACATCAAATCCGGTTGGTCTTCCAAGCAATGCCGGATTATCAGATAAGGAATATTGAGTTTTTGCCATACAAACTGGCAGTTTATCAAGGCCCATCTCTTCAATCTTGGCAATTGACTTCTCGGCAGCAGCGGTATAAATTACCGAATCCCCGCCATAAATCTTTGTTACGATTGTCTTGATCTTTTCTCTTATAGGAAGTGTTGCAGCGTATATTGGGGCAAAATTGGATTCTGTGGAGTCAGTCAACTCTACAAGTTTCTGAGCCAGTTCAATGCCACCTTCACCGCCCTTAAGGAAAACATCCGAGAAAGCCACCTTTACACCTAGTGCAGTACATCTGTCGCGTACAAGCTGAATTTCTGCGTCTGTATCTGTATCAAAATGATTTATGGCAACCAAAACAGGCACACCAAACTGCTTCAGGTTTTCTATATGCTTCTCCACATTTGCAAAACCCAGTGAAAGAGCAGGAATATTTTCATCTTTTAAATTTTCTCTCTTAATCCCGCCATTGTACTTAAGAGCCCTGATAGTAGCAACCAAAACTACTGCGGCCGGTTTAAAGCCTGCAAAGCGGCATTTGATATCAAAGAACTTCTCAGCGCCTAGATCGGCACCGAAGCCTGCCTCGGTAATAACATAATCCGCCAGCTTCAAGGCGTACTTTGTAGCAGTAACACTGTTGCACCCATGGGCAATGTTTGCAAAAGGTCCTCCGTGCATTATGGCTGGAGTGCCCTCAAGAGTCTGAACCAGATTTGGCTTTATGGCGTCCTTCAATAAAAGCGTCATAGCGCCGTCAACTTTGAGATCTCGTGCAGTAACAGGCTGTCCCTCGTAAGTATATCCGATTATAATGCTGCCCAGGCGCTTTTTTAGGTCAGAGATGTCGGACGCCAGGCACAGGATAGCCATGATTTCAGAAGCCACAGTAATGTTAAAACCATCTTCCCTGGGAACACCGTTCATTTTTCCACCCAGACCCACAATGACATTTCTAAGTGCTCTGTCATTCATATCCATACAGCGCTTCCAGACTACTTGTCTGGGATCGATATTAAGAGCATTTCCCTGCTGAAGGTGATTGTCAATAGCGGCGGATAGAAGGTTGTTTGCAGCGGTAATAGCATGCATGTCACCTGTAAAGTGCAGATTAATATCCTCCATAGGTACTACCTGGGCATAGCCGCCTCCGGCAGCTCCTCCCTTTATACCCATTACCGGACCCAGAGAAGGTTCTCTGAGTGCAATTACTGCATTTTTTCCTATCCTGGACATAGCCTGACCCAGCCCGACGGTAGTAGTAGTCTTGCCTTCACCGGCAGGTGTGGGATTTATAGCTGTAACCAGCACCAATTTACCGTCCTTGTTATTTTTAACCTTGTTCCATAGACCTTCGGAAAGCTTGGCTTTGTGATTACCGTAGTACTCGAGATATTCCTCGGCTATACCAAGTTTTTCAGCTATTTTCCTGATATGGAGCATTTTACAGTTTTGTGCTATTTGAATATCTGTAAGCAATGTGTTTCTCCTTTCCAACTGGATTTTATTTGTTGAATATATTTAAATTAATAACTAACTATAGAAAGAACATAAAAATAATTTATAGTGAAATTATATATTGTTGATTATACAACAACAACTGTAAAACTTCAAAAACATAAAAATCACAAACCCTTTAAAAAACGCATAAAATATAGTATAAAAAAATTTTTGAATTTTTTGGATACATATAACCACGTATAAAAATAATAATAAATTCAAAAGTTGGCATACTAAACTATGAGGGGAAGGCAATTTATGCAACAAATTGAAATAGGCAGCCTGGTATATAGGAAGTCTTACCAGAAAGATGTTCTTTTCCGGGTATCGGATATAAGATATGTGAACGGAAAGAAAATCATTATTCTAAAAGGTGTAGAGGTTAGGTTAATTGCGGACGCAGAAGAAGAAGATCTTGATATTAAACAATAGGACAAGAACTAAAATACCTGCTTACTAATATGGTTTCCTGAACAATATTATTGTAAACAGTTAATATTTTTAGGAAATAATTATTGCTATATTTTACTAAAACCCCTTGTTTTTGGGTAATATAAGCACTCAAATGCAAAAAAAATGCTTGACATAGATGCAATACGCTTGTATAATAGAATATTTTTGACAAGCCGACACATTTATGCTATAATTAATTAAACTGATGATGAGGTGATAGCATGATAGATCGAGGTGAACTCTTTCAAATAAAGAGGGACATAGAAGGTTGTATTGGAGAAAAGGTACAACTTAGAGCAAACAAAGGTCGTAAAAAATCTTTTATAAGAGAAGGTGTTCTCGAAAATACTTATCCGAGTATTTTTGTTGTTAAGTTCGAGAACGAATACGATAATACCAGAAGGGTTTCATATAGCTACACTGATATACTGACAAAAGCAGTTGAGTTGGTTGTATATAAGGATGATAAAAAAATTCAGGTATGTTAGTCTTAAGCCATTCTCTTCTAAGAGTTGATACAGCTTTCTGAGAAAACTTAATAATATAATTAACCCATATTTTTATGGGTGCAAAAAAAGTCATTATTATTATAATGGCTTTTTTGTATTGAAACACTAAACAGTTTTGAAGCAAATTTCTTGTTTTAGCCGCAAAGCTTATTTTCCTACGAATAATTTCATTAGTTTACTAATATATATAACATAGCAGAATTATTGATAAACTGATTTCATCTTGATAGTTAAAGATGTATATTTCAAATAAGGGGAGGATGGAGAAATGTCTCTGGAGTTGGTAAAAGAGGCCTTTAAGGTGAACAATTTATTAGGTGAGGATACAATTCAGACAGTTATCGAAAATGACATAATAGTTCCGGATACAAAGCCGGACATTGCCAGAGTGCTTCTTCTAGACGGAGATGTTTTCGTTACTGGCTGTGATACAGGGACAGACAGAGTAGTTACTTCAGGCTGTATTGTATGTAAAATCCTTTATATTTCCGATGATGAAACAAGAAGTGTAAAGAGCATAATATCAAATATCCCTTTTTCCTATACTCTTGATGTACCTGGAGTAAGAGGCGGAATGAAGTGCAGAACAAAAGGCCTATTGGAGCATATGGATTATAATCTTCTAAACGGAAGAAAAATAAATATCAAGGCTATACTGACCCTGAACTGTAAAGCAAATGATGAAATAGATAGGGAGTATTGTTCAGGTGTTACAGGACTTGAGGACGTTCAGGTTTTAAAGGATAATGTAATGCTCAATTCCTATCTGGGGAGTAATAAGGTAAATTACGTTATTAAGGAGGACCTCGAACTGCCGTCAAGTAAACCTACTATAGCAGAAATTCTAAAGAACGATGTTAAAATTTCAGGAAAGGATTTCAAGATTGCTGACGGGAAGGTTATTGTGAGGGGCGATATATCTGTTTCGACACTGTACATAGCAGATGACGATAGTAGAAGCCTCCAATACATTGAAAATGAAATAGCCTTTAATCAGATTGTTGAACTTGACGGTGTAGACGAAGAAACCCTGGTAGATGTTGACTATGACTTGATAGATTATAAGGTTGAAGCTTTGGAGGATAGTGACGGAGAGTATAGAAACATACGGGCCGAAGTTAATTTGAACCTATATGTTGATGGAACCTGCAGCAGAGAGGTTGAAGTCTTGTCCGATGCATACAGTCCAATAGCCAGGCTTTCTTTGGAAAAGAATGTTATTGAGCTTGACGAAATGTTTGCTGAAAACAGAAGCCAGATAATAGTAAAGGATGTTGTTAATCTTTCTGATTGTTATCCGGAGGTCTCGGAAATATTCAATGTTATAAGCAAATACAGTATTTCGGATTTAAGAGTAGAAGAGGATAGAGTTATTATCGAAGGGGCAGTTCAGAATAACTTGCTATATATTGCTAATAGTGATGAACAGCCGGTATTCAACTTAAAGAAAGACATACCTTTCAGGCAGGAGATAGACATAAATGGTGTAAACAGAGAAATGAAGCCTGAAATAGCCCTTGATTTGGAGCACAGCAACTACAGCATGGTTTCTTCCGACCAGGTGGAAATAAGGGTTGTAATTGGGGTGAAAACCAAGGTTGAAACAAAAAAGAAAATACCTGTGGTAAATAAGGTTGTTGAGGGACTTGCAGATGAAAAGAAAAGTCAATCAATGCCAAGCATAATAATATATATTACACAGCCGGAGGATAGTTTGTGGAAAATCGCGAAAAAATATGGCACAACTGTGGATACTTTAATGAAAGTCAACAATATTAACGAAAGAGATGTTCTGACTGTAGGTCAGCAGATATTAGTACTAAAAAAAGTTATTTGATTCACGCTATTTATTGTACTTTCAAAGAGAGAATTAAATTATATATTCTGGAATTCGGGTGCTTGGTAATACAGGCACCTTTTTTATTGTCTAGGAAAGTATAAATATTTTTGTAAAGATGATTATTGGAACACGCTAAGATAAAGGCGTATACGATATATGTAAAAGTTTTCCTATACAATAAAAAAACTATTAATTTATGCGCGTGCCAAATTTTATTGGACAATAAGTTCAATGAAAATATTATCTGCTAGGAAAGGCACATGCGCAAACAAAAGTGGCACTGCCACTTTTGTTTGCGCTGAGTAAATGGCTAATAATTACATAAATGTATGTATTAATAGAGGCGGTTTTTTTTTACTGATAACGTTCAAAGTACTATCAATATTGATTCTTATTGATAATAAAATGTATTTTGTATATAATGTACCTAAACTATTTGTTAAAAGGAAGAAAATAAATGATTTCACTTGAGGCACATGCAAAGATTAATTTATCTTTGGATGTATTGGGAAAAAGGGATGATGGTTATCATACCCTTCAGATGATAATGCAGACAATACAGTTACATGATACTATATCTGTTTATGAAATACCAGCCGGTGTGGAAATTATATGCGAGGCTCCATACGTACCCAATAACAGCTCAAATATTGCGTATAAGGCAGCTGAATTAATACTTCAGCAATACGGAATTAAAAGTGGCGTTAGAATAGAGATAGTCAAGAAAATACCTGTTGCTGCCGGCCTGGCAGGTGGAAGCACAGATGCTGCCGCAGTACTTAAAGGAATTAATAGTATGTTTTCATTGGGTATAGAGGAGGCTGATCTAAAACAATTGGGAAAAACAATTGGGGCAGATGTACCGTATTGTATTATGGGAGGAACTGCTCTGGCTGAAGGTATTGGAGAAAAGCTTACAGCACTGGCGTCACCGGGAAATATCCCCCTGCTGTTGGTAAAACCCAGAATAGGTGTCTCTACGGCCTGGGTATACAAGAACTTTAATTTGGAAAGAGTTAAGGAAAGGCCTGATACGCGTCTCCTGATTTCTGCAGTTGAAGCAGGGGATTTAAAGACTTTGGCAACCAATATGAAAAATGTTTTAGAGAGTGTAACCCGACAAAAATATCCTGTAATAGAAAACATAAAAAGCGAGTTGGTGAAACTGGGAGCTCTGGGGAGTATGATGAGCGGCAGCGGGCCTACTGTTTTTGGGATATTTGAGGATGTTGAAAAAGCACAATATGCATTTAATAAACTAAAGAACAGTAAACATGAGTGTATATTAACACAAACCGTTTAATTAAGGAGGACAGCTATGGCAGGTAAATTAGCAAAAATAAATTTGAATGACTATAAGCCTTTGAGAGAGGTTATATTTAATTCACTGAGGGAAGCAATCATTATAGGGGAGCTTCGTCCAGGTGAAAGATTGATGGAGGTTCAGCTTGCGGAAAAAATGGGTGTAAGTAGAACTCCTGTAAGAGAAGCCATCAGAAAGCTTGAACTGGAAGGGCTTGTGGACATGATTCCCAGAAAAGGTGCTCATGTTGCTGAACTTTCAGTAAAAGATATAATGGATGTACTTGAAGTCCGTGCTTCTTTGGATGGCCTGGCGACGGCTCTTGCGGCAGAAAGAATTACCGATGATGAATTAAAGGAATTAAAGCACATAAATGGTCAGTTCACTCAATATATTGAAAAGGAAAACCTAAACGGTTCAATAAAAAAGGATGTAGAGTTCCACGATATAATTTACAGGGCTTCCAGAAATGATAAGCTTATAACCATATTAAATAATCTCAGAGAGCAGGTCCAGAGGTTCAGAGTCATTTACCTTAAGGATTACAATAGCCCGAAGAATCTTATTAAAGAGCACAATGATATATTTGAAGCTATATCCTTAAGATCAATTGAGGCATCAAGAAGCCTTGCGAAAACACATATACTAAATCAGGAAGCAACCATATTGAACTCCATCAAAATGCAAAAAAATAATTAGCAAGGTACCTAATCAGCAGACATTTTTAAATTTTTTGTATATAATAATTTGTATAAATAGTGAATTGTATAACAATAACATACACTTTTCAAGAAAAGGATAATATATGTGGTTTAATGAATTTTTATCAAAATACAAATCCGGAATATCTCATGAGTTCTTGTTTTATTTTAATGTAAAGGATTTGATGGATAATACCAGGAATTTATTCAGATATCTGGATGATGAATTCATAAAGCAGAGAAATTTCAGTATTGTTGCTTTTTATGATATATCAAGGGGCCTGACATTTTTAGAACCAGCCATGGAACGTGAATTCAACATGATCACCGGAAATGAGGTTTCAAATCTGTTTCGTTCAATGCCTTCAAAAATATTTCCATATATAGACATTGCACTAAGAAGTACAAAGATGGCATTGTTTATTGACCATGCCGAAAAAATTGTACCGGCCGGCGACCTGGGAAGCATGACCCTCGAGGAGAGAATGGCTTTGATCTGGCTGTCGGAATGGTCTGTAAATCCAAGAATATCAGCAGTAGGAAGCACCATATTTATGCTGGCCGACAATCTGGCCGACATAAGCAGGGAATTTTTGAAGCCGGCCTACCGCATCGAGCCTGTTCTGGTAGAACTGCCAAATGAAGAAGAAAGAAAGAATTACATAAAATATCTTCTTGAGGACAAGACGGCACATTCGGAAATTTCTCTGGAGGAGTTCGCAAAACTGTCCTCAGGACTGAACAGAAAAAGTATCAAGGATATAAAGCTGAAGGCAGAAGCTGAAGGAGTGCCTATAACCTTTGATTTTATTAAGCAGAAGAAGCATGATGTTTTGCAGAAAGAGTACGGAGATGTACTTGAATTTATTTATCCCGAGATAGATTTTGATAATCTAGGAGGTATGGATGCCGCAAAGGCCTACCTGACAAAAAATATTATTGAACCTATCAGAAGGGGAGATTCAAGAAGAGTTCCAATGGGAATACTTTTATGTGGACCTTCAGGTACTGGTAAGACATTGCTGGTTGAAGCACTGGCCAAATCAAGTGGCTTTAACTGCGTCAAGATAGATATGTCAAGAATATTGGGACAGTATGTAGGTGAAAGTGAAAAGAATTTTAAGAAATGCTTGTTGGGAGCAAAGTCCCAGGAGCCTGTAATAGTATTTGTTGATGAAATTGACACTGCTTTCAGAAGAGGTGAATCTGGAGATAGCGGTGTAAGCAGAAATATTTTCAGCGAATTTTTACAGTTCACCAGTAATACAAATAATAGGGGAAGAATTATATTTATAGCAGCAACAAACAGACCCGACCTTCTTGACGCTGCCCTGAAGCGAGCAGGAAGATTTGATAAAAAGATACCTATACTTCTGCCGGAGCTGGAGGAGAGGGCTCAGATATTTAAAATTGTTATAAACAAGTACTGCATAGAAACAAATATTCAGGATTTCCTGCCCTATTCAAAGCTTGCCGAGAACTATACCGGTGCCGAGATAGACACCGTTGTAAGAAAAGCATATGAGCTGGCCTGCAATAAAAAAGAAGGGCACCCTGTAATAACTGGTACTATTCTGAAGGAAGCTCTGAAAAAATGCAGACCTAGTACTCAGGATGTAGAATTTATGACAGAATTGGCCCTTGCAGAGTGTGATGATATTGACCTGCTGCCAAAGAAATATTGGGCTAGATTCGAGAAAGTGTCAAAATAGGCATAATTACTAACTAATATGTCAAAAGATATTCTGTCAAAGTTAATTACTGATTAAACCAATTAAACCAAACTGTCGCCTTTTACGCTGATAGTAATTGACTTTAGATGCTTTTTATTATAAATTTAAAGTATTGAATATTTTGGAATTACAAGCTTAATTTTAAATATACTACCATATTTTAAGGAGGAATTATAATGGGTTTATTTAGCAGACTAGGACAGATGTTCAGAGGCTTTTTCGGGTTATTTGTCGGAGGTTTGGAGGAAAGAAATCCCGAAGCACTGTTTGAAGATATTAAGAATCAAATTGATAGAGCAAGACGGGAAGCAGAGCATCAGATAATTGAAATCCAGACAAGTGCTGAAATGATAAAGATAGAAATGAAAAATGCAGAAAGAAATCTAAATGCTATCAAGGCCAGAGTGGAATCAGCTTCAAGAACCGGAGACAAGGAACTTCTGGTTGAACTTCTTGTTCAGGAAGAAGAATATCAGACAGTGTTTGAGACTCATAAAGCCACTTATGAAAATGCGATGGTTCAGGTTGAGAAGATTCGTGAAGATTACAAGATATTCGAGTCAGAAATGAATGCCAAACTCAATGAACTCAAAACACTTAAGTCTCAGGCGAAGATGGCAAATCTCCGTGAAAACATCAACTCAGTTAATGCTCAGTACACATCAAAGAACAGCCGGGTTGGCAGCGTAAACGATAACCTTGACAGAGCTCGTGAAATAGTAAATAAAAAGACTGCAAGAGCGAATGCTGTTGAGTCTCTTAACAATGATAATATGGATATGAAGTTGAAGAGACTTGATATGAATTCAGCAAGAGACAGAGCAAGAGCAAGAGCAGAAGCTATGCTTGGCGGAGACAATGGTGGATTCGAAGTAAAAGAGAAGACTGAAAACAAGGCATCAAATTAGTTAGTTAATATACATCACGCAGACTAATTGATACCGGAGATAATGATCAATATGGGAATAATTATTCGCAGAGCAGAGGAAGCCGATATATCAAGAATTACGGAAATATACAATTGGGCGGTTGAAAACACAACTGCCTCATTTGATATTAACCCACAAACTGTTGAACAGAGAGCGGTATGGTTTTCACATTATAACCAAAGGCACCCTCTGATAGTATGTGAAATTGATGGATTTGTAGCTGGATATGCCTGCTTGTCGGAATTCAGGGTAAAGGAAGGCTATAAGAATACTTGTGAAATGTCTGTTTATATCGATCCCAATTTTCAAAACAAAGGAATTGGTAACAGATTAATGGGGGAAATAATTGAGCTGGGCAAGAATAATGGTTTTCATACCATCATTTCGGTTATTACCTCAGATAATGAGATAAGTATAAAAATGCATGAAAAATATGGGTTTATTCTGTCCGGTCACTTGAAAGAGGCCGGGTATAAATTTGGCAGATACCTTGATTGTTTATTTTATCAGTTATTTGTTTAGATAGTTTTATTGACGAATAGAATGAGAATAATAAAAGGTAATATATTAGACATATCTTTTGACTATACGTATCGCTGTACAACAGCGGAATGAGGAATGTTATGAACGGGAATTTATTTTATAATGCGGTTTTCAGATTTAGAAACATTACAACGCTGATTATATGCTTTGCTATTGCGTTATTGATGAGTGGAGAGGGAACAAATATTAACGGATATGACATACAAACTCTTTCTACCGGAGCATATGGAGTCAGTGCTTTAATATATGTTGCACTTGTAATTCAGAGTATGTTTAGCAAAAGTTTCAAGGAGGAAGTACAAAGGAAGGAAAAGAAGAAAGAGATAAACAGATTAAATAGAGAGTGCTCCAGGCTTGCATCACAGACCAAAAATTATGCTACCCCTATTCAGAGACAGAAGCTTAGGAAAATAATGCAGGATAAGGATGATATCTTTAATTCTTTAAGAAGGGGTGACGGGCATAGCTATCTAAAGGAAAAGATAGTAGAAAAAAGCTTAAACCTCGTAATTTCATATACAAGACTGATGACAAATTACTCTATCAGAAGCAAGGAATTATCTGAAATAAATATAAGCGATCTAATGAACAAAATAAATGCCAACCGAAGAAAATTAAGTTTCATGAAGGATGATAGAACCTACGAAGATGTTAAAAGTATAATCGAGATGGATGAACAGGTAATTAATAGGGTTAAGGAAGAAAAGAATGAACTTGAAAGAATACATGCCAGATTAGATTATATAGAGAGTATGCTCAGTATGTTTAAACATCAGATTGTGTCAAGTATTGAATCAGAAGAAATGGTTGAAAAGCTGGAGACAGCAGTAAACGAGGCAACTGCGCTGGACAATGTATTACAGGAAAGAAGACGAAATCAGATAAGAATGTAATACAAACACATTAATCATCATAAATACCGGCTAATTGTTTAAATTTACAATTTAGGGGGCAAACCCATGGAAATTACCACTGTCTATTCCTCTCCATATATAGAAATAACCAGACGTGAAGATGGATTTTATCTTGAGTCCTTTAAGAAGGGCTTGAATGTTGATGAATTTAATAAAATAATCGGTGCACATCCAGAAATACAAGTTAATAATTTTACAGTTATAAAGGAAGCTTTGGTCGTAGCTCCTCAGCCTGCCCGCAAGTTTGCCCTGACAAAGGAGCGAATGATTGTAGACATATCGGGGGATGGATTAAAAGCTTTTATTACTTTAAACATAAGCGAAACCGAATTAGAAGGACCCGAAATAATTAGGGAAATAGTTGGTAAACTGCACGAAAAGGGTGTCATCTATGGAATAAAAAAAGAGGTCCTTTTAAATCTATATGTTGGCAAACCTATATTAATAGCAGAGGGTACTTTGCCTGAAAACGGCAAAGATTCTCAGAATACATATTACCAGCTGAAAGAGATAAAACCGGAAGTTAAGGAAGACGGAAACGTCGATCATTATGAGCTAAACCTTATTAATATGGTTCAACAGGGTGACTGGCTTGGGGAAAAAATTCATGCAACTCCGGGCAAGGAAGGTAAAACTGTACGAGGAACAATTCTTAAGCCGATGCCCGGGAAGAATTATCCTCTGTTATATGACAAAAAGACAGTAACCGAAGTTGTTGAGGAGAATAAAACAACACTTTTTGCACTAAGGAACGGGGCGGTTTTCTTTCAGGGAGACAGTGTTGGGGTATCAAACCATCTTGAAATAAAGGAAAATATCGGTGTTAAAACGGGGAATGTAGATTTCGATGGCTTTCTCACAGTTAAAGGGACAGTAGAGGACAACTACTCAGTTGCTTCAACAAAGGATATAGAAATTCTAAGTGAGTATGGCGTAGGGAGCGTAAAAGAAATTGTCAGCTCAGAGGGCAGTATATATATAAAAGGCGGGATTGCCGGAAGAGGAAAAACAACAATTCGATGTAAGAAGAACCTGTACCTGAAGTATGTTGCAGATGCAGACATAATATGTGATGGTAGTGTACATGTAGGCTTTTATTGTTTAAATAGTAATATAACAGCCAAGGAAGTTATACTGGACTCCATGAAGGGACAGATAATGGGCGGAAGTATTAATGCTGAGATAAGAGTAGTTTCAGCAATTATTGGTTCTCCAAGTGAGAAGCGTACATGTATAAGTGTCAGCGGTTTTGACAGAAATAGTTATAAGAATCAATTGGATGAATTAAATGAAAAAATAGAAGTTCTTAAATTGGAAGTCGCAAGACATAAACAGCAATTAGCTATATTTTCAAATCTTTATGATGGTGGACAAGTCCGAAAGGAACAGTTCGACGCCATAAACGAGAAATATAATTCACTGAAAACAGAATTAACAGAAACAGAAGAGCATAAGAGAAATATGGTTAGTTACTTGAAAACAAAAGGTGAAGGTGAAGTATCCATATTGAAAAAAGCATTCCCGAATACAATTCTTGAAATAAAAAGGCTTCAAAAAGAAATCCATAAGCCTGTACTTAGAGTAAGTTATTACTATCATGAAGGAACAGTCAGGGAGTTATAAAAGTAAATAGAAATCAGGTATTAATAGAATATAACTTTGGGGGGTAGCTGAATATGAACTATCAATCAATTTTGCAAAGAATTGAGAACGAAAAAAAGGACAAAGTAATATCAGCGAAGCTTTACAGATATACAGGTTTGGTTCAGGCCATAGACTATTTTTCACAGAAACTGGTTTTCGAACAGATTATAGATGCGGCATTTGACTTTATAAATGAACTGCTGCTAATTGATAATTCAGCCATTTTTGTTTACGAAAATAACGAATATATTTTGAAAAAGGTAAAAGGCTATAATGACATAATAAACAAAATCCAGGTTACAACCGGGCTTAAAAATCTGGCTACTTTTAACGGAAGTATTCTACATGAGCGTGAAAAGATAGTAAAATTCTTTGACCCCAAATTGATAGATAAGCTTGAAGTCAATGCCACAGTTCCATTAATTATCGAAGGAAACCTATATGGATTTATTTTATTGCAAAATAAAAGTATAGGAGAAGATGATTACATAATCTCTGAGGCATTGATGAGGTTAATCAATAATGCATTGGAGAATTTCAGCAGGTATGAGAAGTTGGAGAGGCTTAACTCCGAATTGGATGAGAAGATATTTAATCTTTTTGCTATTAATCAATCCTCAAAAATTCTCTTAAGTGAGCTGCGTATAGATGTTCTGTTCAGTATTTCGGTAGATGTTTTTTCAGAACTTACACGCAGTAAGGTTACCGGCTTCGTTTTGTATGACGAGGGAGCCGAAAGGTATATGTTGAAATCCTTTAAGGATGTTTTCTATAAGACCAAGAATGTTTATATCGATCTGACTCTCGACGCCCGGGCGAAGATTGATCCAAACAAGGTTATTATTGATCTCAGTAAGGATAGAGATGTGGCATATCTTGATAGCTTATTTTACGGAGCCTCTGAGCAGATGGATCAGCTTGAATCCAAGTATATTGTATTGATTCTTAAAGATCAAAAGATACTTGGTTTTGTAAGTTTAAGTGAAACGGTTACCGGCAGTGCTTATGGAGCAGGCATATTTGAGTTAATTGAGAGTTTGGCCTCATCAACATATACTGCATTGAGTAATGCCTTGTTGTTTGGACTTGTCAATGACCAGAAGGCTGTAATCCAGAAGAAGCTGGACAAGTTGGTTTCACTGAACCACTTATCAAAAAATATAAGCAGTTCAATCAGAATTGATACTTTACTTGAAACCTGTATAAATACATTGCAAATATCCTTTAATGTTTCAAAGGGAGTATTTTGCCTATATAAAAAGGAGCAAAACGAATTCGATATTTGCAACACAATAAATCTGGAGCATTGCACTAAAAAGTCGATAGAGCCAAACCAGTACTGGAAGCGGGTATTTGAAGGCGATGCGGTTTATGCAATGGGGCAGGAAAATATTGAAAAGTATATGGGAGAAAGTCTTGCTGCTGATATCGGAGAAGCCCAGGGTGTTTTACTTATACCTGTGTATATAGATATGATAGACATTGAGGTACTCGGAGTTATGGCTATATTCCAGTATGAAGGTATTCAGCTTGATAACGAAGAAAACATGCTAATTCTTGAGACAATAGCAGGGAATATCGCCCCAGTACTGAATAACCTGCTTATTATGCAGCTTCAGCAAAGATTTATGCTACCAAATTACATAGAAATATTTAAGAAGGAACTAAAAGAGGAAGTAAATCAGGCGTTGGAATACAAGCTGGACTTAACAGTACTTCAGATTATGGACGAAAAGGGTTCCCTTTTCAAGGAAAATGATATAATAGCTAAATTAAGGAAAACCTTTAAGAATGTATATCCCTTCTCACCAAATAATATTTTTGTAATTGAAAATTCCGGTGATGCGGATTTGAATAATAAGATAGAAAGTTGTACAAACGGCAGCGAGCTTGTTATTAAGAAAATGAAGCTTGGGACAGATTTCGTAAGTTTTGCAGGATTTTTCGATTTGTACAGATAAACCAATTTAGAAGCAGCGGAAGGTGTTGTTTGTGGAACTGCTCATAGGAACAGACATAATAGAAGTTGACAGGATTAAATCTTCCCTTGAGAATAAGGTAAACGGAAGATTTTCTGCACGGGTTTTCACCGAGAATGAAGTTCTTTATTGCGAAAGCAGGAGCGCATCAAAGTATCAGAGCTATGCGGCGAGATTTGCAGGTAAAGAGGCCGTATCAAAAGCATTTGGTACTGGAATCGGAGAGAATGCCTTATTTAATGAAATTGAAATTCTTAATGATGATAACGGTAAACCTTATGTCAATTTATACGGAAGGGCAAAAAAGTTTTTTGAATCATTGGGTGCCCAGGGGATTTCCATCACACTTTCACACTGTAAGGAATATGCTGTGGCTTATGTTATAATAACAATAAATAAATAGAAATCGTAATACTAAAAACTTTCTGGAGGAATTAGCCGGAAAGTTCTTGTTTATATAACAGTTTGTGCTGTTGAAAACATTTTTCATCGGAGGATTTTTCACGTGAAACAGCTTTCTTTCCTACATACTTCAGACCTTCATTTAGATGCACCATTTTCTTCAATTGGGGATGATGCAAAGGCTCATATCAGACAGAATGAAGTGGAGAACACTTTACATAAAATATGTGAAAGGGTTCAGGAGGAAAGAATAGATCTCCTTCTGATAAGCGGAGATTTATTCGAGGATAAACATGTAAAGGGTTCAACCATACTAGAAGTAAAAAACATATTCTCTGAATTATATAATACAGAAATAATCATAGTGCCCGGAAATCATGATCCCGTACACGATAATTCATATTATAAAACAACTACATGGGGTAGCAATGTACATGTTTTGGAGGACACAGAGCAGATTTTATTTCTGGAAAGGCTTAACACCTGTGTTTACTGCTTGGGAGTAAAGCAGGATATAAAAAAGGATTTTCACCAGCTTCTTAATATGGAGCTAGTACAGGATAGGTTTAATATACTTGTGTTCCATGGGACTGTTGACATGCCATTTGAAGAGGAAAACTACAACTCCATAACTTCAAAGGAGTTATTTTCCCTCGGTATGGATTATGTCGCACTGGGACATATGCACTGCTACAGCGAACTAAAAAACGGAAGGACTGTAATGGTAAATCCGGGAAGCCCTGAACCGCTGGGTTTTGATGAAGAAGGTGAACACGGCTTTGTACAAGGAATAATAACTTTTTCGGAAAATAAGGCCAAGCAGACAGTTGTACGATTTATTTCTTCAGCAGAAAGACATTATCACAATCTTGAAATCAATATAAGTGACTGCGTTAGTGACGCAAGTGTCATAAAGAAAATTTCGGAAGAACTTAAATTACAAAAAAGTGATTTATATAAAATAATAACTACAGGTTTTATAAGCAGGGATTATACACCTGATCTGGGTTATATCACTGATGGCTTAAAGGATATGTGCTTTTTTGTTAAAATTCAAAACAGGACGTCTGTGAGGCTTGAGTACGAAGAATATCTTGAAGATCCAGGGATTAAGGGGGAATTTGTCAGAAGAATTCTTGACATGCAGCAGGCTGAAAGCTCTCAGGAAAAACTTTATACATTGGAGCTGGCAATGCAATATGGACTTCAGGCGCTTGAAAATGAAAGGGTTGACGGATGAAAATCAATAAACTTTACATAAGGGGCTTCGGGAAAATTGAAAATTTTGAACTTGACCTGTCAAAAAACATTAACGTAATATACGGACCGAATGAAAGCGGAAAGTCTACTTTAATGGGTTTTATCAAGGCCGGTCTATTTGGACTAAAGGGCGGTAGAACCGATAAGGAAGGTCTTGTAGCAGAAATAAAAAGATACAAGCCCTGGAGTAATTCCAGGTATGGGGGCTATATAAACTTTGAGCTTGATAATTACTCTGCCTATAGAATTGACAGAGATTTTGAAAGTAACAGTGTAAAACTTTATGACAGTGAATTTAACGAAATCACAGCTGTTTTCTCAGGAAGTAAAGATGGAAGAGGTATCTCCGAGAAGCTACTCGGTGTAAATGAGGGGTTATTTGAAAAAACTGTTTTTGTCAGACAATTGGGAGCGAAGATAGATGCTTCCTCGTCAAGAGATCTTATAGACAGGATATCAAATATTGGACAAAGTGGTTTTGAAGACATTTCATATAAAAAGGCCAGTACGGCTTTAAAGGAAGCGTTAAAATCCCAGGTGGGAACCGAGAGGAGCTATACTCGACCTTTAGATATCATAAGCAGAAGGTTGGGGGAACTTCAGCAGCTACAAATAAAAATCGTGCAGGAAAAGGAAAGCAGCTTGGCCTTAATGGATACTCTCAAAGAGCTTGATACAGATATAGCCATAATCCAGCAGAAAGAAAAGCTTTTGTCTTTGGCTGCTGAGTTCAGCAGTGTCAAGGAGAAACTCTTATATCATAAGGATAAGCAGGAGGAATTGCAGTATCTTAATGACGGGATAACACTTATAATGGCAAATATAGAAAGATTATCGCAAGACAAGAAAGCGCTGACTGAGGAGTTGCAGAAAGCAGCCGAACAGAAAGTACGACTGGAAAAGGATTTGAAAGAGGAGGAACATCCAGGGATAGAAAAAGACCTTGAAGGACTAAAAAAGCTTATCAAGTTATGTGACATCTTTGAAGTTGTGACCTTAGCCGTAATGCTTGCGATTGTTTGGGGTGCTTTAAGCCTGAAGCTTTTTCCGGTACATATTTCAGCAATACCCGCAATTATTTTTACAGCTATAGGTATATTTCGAAGTAGTAAAAAGACTACTTACGTTAAATTGGATAAGCAGAAAGCAACTAGCTCTGATAGAAGAGCAGAACTACAGCGGCAACTGGACAATGTCTTGGGAGTTAAAGCAATTGCTGATAACCAGCTGACCGGATTGAATGAACGTTTGAATATTGAGAGGTCCCAATACCAACAGCAGTTCAAAAGATTGGAAAGTATGCTCTTAACCTATAGAAGTAAGGACCTGGACCAGCTGGAAAGAAGAGCAGATGAATTGTCAGCCGGTATAATAAAGCTACTGGAGGAAGTATCGGACAGTTTGCCGGAGAGTGAAGCAGCTCTTATAGAAAATGTCCTTGAAGATCGTAAATTAAGTCCGGATGAGGAATTGAACCGGCTGAAAAATTTTTATTCTGAACTGCTTCAGCAGAAGAAGATTGAAAGGGCAGGGCTGGATTATCAAGTGAATAAGATTTCCAGCGGCATAGATGCTGAAGCTGTTGAGCTGGAGATGGGCAGGCTGACACAGCAAAAGAAGGCCCTTGAGCAGAGAGGAGAGGCTCTGAGCATTGCCATGGCAACACTTGAGGAAGCCTCAAAGGAGTTGCAGAAAAAATTGTTACCGGTAATGAACAGTACCTTTAGCAAGACCTTTGAAAATCTAACTTCACAAAGGTACCAGGATACAAGGGCCGGGGACCAGCTTAATATAAAGCTGCACCATCCAGACAGTGATTTGATAGTACCTGTGTCAGCGCTGAGTAATGGAACCATCGATCAGCTATATCTGGCACTTAGAATTGCGGTCACCGAGACAGTTTTTAGTATCAAGGAAAGACTTCCATTAATTCTGGACGAACCCTTTGCCCAGTACGATGATAACAGGACTCAAAATGCACTGAAATTGATAAGTGAACTGGGTAAAAAACAGCAGGTGATTATATTTACCTGTAAGCAAAGAGAAATTGAAATGATAGGTGACCTCGGCTTGGCAGCATCATGTAAAATATGTTCATTGACATAGAGGTAAAATAAAAATATAGTAAAACTGTAACCAAGTAGGGGTACACCTATTGATTTGTTATAAAATGTAAATTGTGGGGCTAAAAAATGAAAAAAAATAAAAGTTTAATAATACTAATATGTTCATTCTTATTGCTGCTCACAGGCTGCAGCAGCAGAGAAATTCCCGTAACAAAGAATGAACAGATGTTAAGCGGTATAACACCGGAGAATGCAGCAGTAATAACTGAAGCGGTGGTGGATATGTTTGACGAACCGGATATCCTTGGAAACAGATTAACCCAGGTACTTTTTAACCAGGTTGTTAAAGTTGAAAAGGAAGAGAACTCCTGGACAAATATAAAGCTTCTTGATGGCAGTACAGGTTGGGTAAAAAGTAAATATGTCAGTAAAAATACCGACAGCGTTACTGACGGCAGTATAAATAATAGAATTATAGTTACCGCCAAAATAGTTGATATTTATACTGGAGCGAACAATGTTGTAAATTACAAGAAGGTTGTACTTGGAACTGAGTTATATTCCATAGGAAAAACAAAAACCGGCTACGATGTTCTTCTTCCCGGCAATAAAAGAGGTTGGGTTGAGGAAGGAGGAGTAATAGCAATTCCCATAGAGGATAATATTGTGCCAAAAACCAGTAGTGATGAGTTTATTCAGACCGTTAAAAAGTTTAAAGATACTATTTTTATTATGGGCGGTTTAAGCCGGTGGGGAATGGATTCCTCAGGCCTTGTATATATTACCAGTAAAGTAAACGGGGTTGAAGTACCACGAAATATTGAACAAATGAGTAAAACCGGGACTGATGTCACCATTGAACAGCTGCAGCCCGGAGACCTTATTTTCTTTAGTACTGACAGTCTTAAGGAGGACGTAAATGATGTAGGGGTATATTTGGGTGAGAATAAGTTTATTCATTCCAGTGCAACCCGAGGAGTCATAGATGAAACCCTGGAAGATAGCTACTTTAAGGATAGAATTTGTACAATACGAAGAATTTTTTAGTTTATTTATACTAAAAACATTACCCTAAAACGAGCTTACCTAATAGTGTGGCGATATCTGCAGCTGAATGTGGTTTCCCCAGATATTTAGAGTTTTCCCGCATGGTTTTAAGGGCCACCGGGTCATTTGCCACCTGTGACAAAACACTTATAAGCTGGTTTGTATCGTCTATTTTGTTGGCAACACCACTCCTGATAAGAAAATTTGCATTGCCCTCTTCCTGACCGGGAATAGGTGAAATAATGAATATAGGCAGACCTTTAACCAAAGCCTCGGAGATTGTCATACCTCCGGGCTTTGTTATTAACAGATCACTTATATCCATCAGTTCGTTTATTCTGTCTGTATAACTTAAGATAAGAACCTTTTTGTTACTTTTATTTGCACTTTGCTCAAGTTGAGCCTTTAATTTTTGATTTGTTCCGGTAACAGCAATAATCTGGATATCAATATCACAATCCAGCAGAGATGCCATTGTATTGTCTATGTTGCCGAAGCCCATGCCCCCTCCCATAACCAACACTGTGAACCTGTCCTCCAGGCCCAGTTCCTGTTTAATTTTCTTTTTGTCCACCCTATTTAGAAACTTCGGAGAAACAGGTATGCCATAGGGGAAAATAATGTTTCCAGGGACACCTCTTTTTATCATTTCTGACTTCATAATATCGTTGGCTACAATAAATGCATCCATCCCATTGTCAAGCCAGAGTGAATGCACTACGTAGTCTGTTAGTATTGCAACGGCAGGAATATTTATTTTATTTTTTTCCTTTAAGGTGGATAGCATCTGCATTGGAAAAGGATGCGTACATACAATTGCCGAAGGCTCATAATCAGCTATAAGCTTCTTCAACCTAAATGATAACAAGTTATTCAGTGCCTTACTTATATCATAAATTCCTGTACCTGTTCCCGATGCGGTGTATAATCTGCTATATAATCCTGGACTTCTTTTAAGAGCGCCAAGGTAACTGTTTACAACAATTTTATCTACAATGGGATTTATATATTTCAGCGTATCCAGAATATCAACCCCCCAGCCAGCAAACTGTCTTTCTATAGATTCCTTCAGTGCTTCAGCAGCTTTCATGTGACCTGTTCCTACAGAAACATACAGTATTAATACCCTCATAATGATCTCCATAAAAAAATGTTTGAAAAATAAGAAATTTATATTCAATATAGATTTTTGACATTATGAACAGAAATAATACTAGTACTTTATTTTATATTACGAATATTTTAACAATCAGTTACTCAAAATAATACGGAATTATTATTTGTATGTTAATTCGTAAGGAGGTAGAAGGTTGAAAAAGCATATAAAGTTGATTGCTTTTTGTTTAGTCGTAATTTTGAGTTTTATTGTTTTAGGTCAGGGATCGCAATATTTTACCAGTACCGCTTCATCTTTAAAGCTAGGTGATAAGGGGCAGGAAGTTAAGGATATGCAGCAGGAGTTAAAGAATTGGGGCTATTTTGACGGGAAGGTAAATGGTATCTTTGGATTTGATACTTTCACTTCAATACTTAAATATCAGAGGAACTACGGATTCCGTGCAAACGGTATTGCAGACAGTAATACTCTTTTATCAATGGGACTGGGCAAATATGTACAAACCGGGACGGCTAGTGCAGCTTCAAAAAAAGTTACCGATGAACAACTACTTGCCAGAGTTATAAACGGAGAGGCCAGAGGTGAACCTTATGAGGGGCAGGTCGCTGTGGGTGCAATAGTTCTAAATAGAGTTAAGAACTCCAAATTCCCCAAAACATTGGCAGGAGTAATTTATCAGCCGGGAGCTTTTACAGCAGTGTCAGACGGACAGATTAATGTGCCTATCAATCCAAAATCAACAGTTGTGAAAGCAGCCAGAGATGCTTTGGCAGGATGGGACCCGACTTATGGATGTCTGTATTATTGGAATCCGGCAACTGCTACCAGTAAATGGATATGGTCGAGGAAAGTAAAGCTTAAAATCGGTAAACACTGGTTCGGAATATAAAGATGGAGGTGAGTAAAAGTGGAGGAAAATGAATATAGAAATTTGAACGACATGAAAGATGGTTGGAGAAGAAGAAAGCGAATGTCCTGGGCTGTCCCTATTGCTATTGTAGCAGTATTGGCGTTGGCGGGAGTATCAACCTGGAGTTATTATCAAAACCGTCAACTTAATGATATAAAAATTATGATGGAAAATCAGTACAGCAGAGCATTTCTGGACCTTAATGAGTATGTTGACAATCTTGAGGTACTGCTTGCCAAGTCGTTGGTTACATCTACACCCAAAGGGACTTCAACAATGCTTGAAGAAGTATGGAGACAGGCTAATCTTGCCCAGACAAATATGGGTCAGCTGCCGGTAGCTCCCCCCATACTTGAGAAGACCTCTAACTTTCTTACACAGGTTGGAGATATGGCCTATGCATATAATACAAAAACCATGAATGGACTTCCTTTAAGTGATAATGAATACTCTATGATTGAAAAAATGCATGGCTATTCGTTATCACTTCAAAACAGCCTCCATGGCATTGAGGAGCAAATTAATAATGGGAAAATGTCCTGGGGCACAGCCGGAGGACCAAGACAGCTTAAAAGCCAGAATACAAAAAATATTCAGACAACCCAGTTCGAAAATGTCGATAAAAATTTTCAGGAATATCCTTCAATGATATATGACGGACCATATTCGGATCATATGATGAAGGTTAAGCCCATTGGCTTGAAGGATAAAACGGTCAGTGTTGGAGAGGCAGAGCAAATTGTTAGAAAGATGATAGGAAATGATAAGATAAAAAGTGTTACAAGACTCGAAAACAATCGGGAAGACAGCATAGATTCCTACCGTTTCAAGGTGAACTATAATAATTCCAGTGATGATGGCAGTGCTGAAGTTGATATTACTCAGAAGGGCGGACAAATTTACTGGATGCTTAGAAACAGAAGTGTTGATGGTGTAAAGCTCTCTATGGAAGAGGCAATAAAGGCCGCTCAAACTTATCTGAAGAAAAATGGATTTGCCAGTATGACCGATACCTACTATATGAAAATGGATGGTATTGCAACAGTTTGCTTTGCATATAAACAGGAGGGAGTAACTGTATATCCTGATCTTGTAAAGGTTAAAGTGGCACTGGATAACGGAGAAATAATGGGAATAGAGTCAAAGGGATATTTATATAATCACAAAAAAAGGGATATACCTAATACTTCTCTTACCCTTGAACAGGCAAGAAGTAAAATAAATAGTAAGCTTAAAATAGAAAAAGAGGGAAGAGCAATAATTCCTACCGACTTCAAAACCGAAAAATACTGTTATGAATTCCAGGGGACATTGGACGATCAGAAGTTTCTGCTGTATATCAATGCATTAACTGGGGTTGAAGAAGATATTTTATTGCTTGTGAGTACAGACGAGGGCACGTTGACAATGTAAGAATAGTACAAATATATTAAATGAAGTGACAAAAACAGCTAGCCGGCAGCGGCAAGCTGTTTTTGCTTGCCTGTATTAATATAAAATTTTTCATTTTGTTTTTATTGACAATAAAATTAAGATTGAATAGTATATAGACAGCTTACAGGGTATTTTCTCTAAGAGGATATATAAAAACATGATAAATGGTAAGCAGCAAGAATGGCGAAGATAAGGGGAATATAAAAATGAATACATATAAAGCATATTTCAAAAAGTACAGGCTCATGTTTATTATTGCTGTTTCATGCGTATTTTTTGAGGCTGTGTGCGATCTGCTTCAGCCAACCATTATGGCCCGCATTATTGATGATGGCGTAAAAAACAGGAGCATTGAGACCGTTCTGCATTTTGGGCTTGTAATGTTGGGAATAACTGCTTTAGGTGCTTGTTTTGCTGCCACAAGAAATATACTTGCCAGTAAGGTTTCACAAAGCTTCGGAGCGGACTTGCGGTACGATGTCTTTAAGAAAATTATGAGTTTTTCCGAGTCAGGTGCAGACAGTATGGAAAGCGGCTCATTAATAACAAGAATGACGAATGATACTTCACAGGTAACCCAGTTTGTAAATGGAATAATGCGAATATTTTTAAAGGCCCCGATTACCTGTGTAGGAAGTATAGCACTTGCCGTTATCCTAAGCCCGTTTATGAGTATGGCACTCTTAGCTGCCATAGCCATAGTAGCGGTCCTTATCATAATCAGTATGAAAATGAGTTATGTACGTTTTTCCAAGGTTCAGAAAGCCGTAGATAAAGTAAACACCGTCGTACAGGAATATCTTATGGGAATCAGGCTAGTGAAGGCCTTTGGAAGGAATGACGAGGAGGAGCAGAAATTTGAAGCCGCCAACTCGGATTTATATACAAAAAGTACTGCTTCACAAGTTGTCATAGCATATTTCTCTCCACTTATGTCACTGACAGTCAGTATCGGTATAGCTGTTATCATTTATCTGGGAAGCCTGATGTTTGGCAAGGGCCAGGTCGAGGTAGGAAAAGTGGCGGCATTTGTAAACTATATGACCCAAATACTGACCTCACTTATTATGATAACAAATATTTTCAATACCTTTATAAGAACCAAGGCATCCTCCCAAAGAATAGAGGAAGTACTTTCAGGGGAGGAGGATTTTGTATGTTCCGGAAACTCACCCGGTTCAATTGGCTGTACCGTTAAAGATACCACTGAAGGATATGTACAAGCTGCTACTACAGGACAGCTTGAATTCAAAAATGTAGCTTTCTCTTATCCCGGTGGAAGCGGTATCCCCGTTCTGAAAAACCTTTCCTTCAAGCTGTCGGCAGGAGAAATTCTAGCAGTGATCGGCCCCACCGGTGCAGGAAAATCAACGCTGGCCAGCCTGTGCCTTCGCTTTTATGATGTAGATGAAGGCTCTGTTCTGATTAACGGTAAGGATGTTAAAAGTATTGATACCCGTGACCTCAGAGAAAAAATTGCCTATGCTCCACAAAAGAGTATGCTGTTTACCGGAACAGTACGCGACAACATTTCCTGGGGTATAGAGAATCCTAAAGAAGATCAGATTATCCGTGCTGCAAGAATTGCACAAGCCAGTGAATTTATTGAAAATATGCCCGACAAATATGACAGCAGACTAGGGCAAAGCGGAGTAAATCTGTCGGGAGGACAAAGGCAACGTTTATCAATAGCAAGAGCATTGGCCAAGGAAGCTCCTATTCTGATTCTGGATGATTGTACAAGTGCACTTGATGCAATTACAGAGGCCAGGGTCAGAAAGGCGCTGAAGTCCATAGATAAAGGTAAATCAGTAATAATGATTACCCAAAGTGTGGGTACGGCAATATCAGCAGACAAAATACTGGTGCTTGATAACGGCGTAAATGTAGGCTTCGGAAGTCACTCTGACTTGCTTGAAAGCTGTAGCACCTATAGAGAAATTTACAATTCCCAGATAGGGGGTAATATATATAAACATGTCCAGTAAAAATACATCACAAAATTACGAGAATATGCCCAAACTCGGAAGATGGGGAGGAGGAGCTCATCAGCGTTTTCAACCTACTGCAAAGCCCAAGAATACAGGGGGTACCATATTTAGGCTGTTAAAAATGTTCGGGAAATGGAGAAAGCCCCTTATTATAGCAGCAATACTTACTATTTTATCAGCCTCTGCTGCGCTGCTGACACCATATTTACTGGGTCAAGCTATTAATACCTTCAATATTAATACAAATACTGTTGACTACCTGTTTCTTACAACCATACTGACAGTTCTTTTTGCTTGTTATATTATCAGCTGGGTCATAGACACTATAAATGGAGTTCTTATGGCAAGGGTTACACAGAGTCTGGTAAAACATATAAGGACAGAGTTTTTCTCCAAACTTCAAAGGATTCCGTTGAATTTTTATGACACCCGTTCCCACGGGGATACCATGAGCAGAATTACAAATGATGTGGACAACATCAGCAGCACTGTGGGACAGACCACCACACAGCTTATTTCCAGTGTTTTTTCAATAACAGGATCTCTTGTAATGATGCTGGTTTTAAGCCCATTCTTGACATTGGTAGCACTGATTACTATTCCTTTGATATTTTTACTTACTAAAACAATAGCCAAACGAAGCAAAAAGTACTTTTCGGGCCAGCAGCAGCAACTGGGTATTCTTAACGGAGTGATTGAGGAAAACATACAGGGGCTTAAAATGGTTAAGGCCTTTAACCGGCAGGAAAAGGTACTTCGGGATTTTAAGGCAGTTAATCAGACCTTGTGTGATTACTCTACCAAAGCTCAAATTTGGTCGGGTTTCCTTATGCCCTTTATGAATGTCATTAACAATCTGAGCTATACACTTATAGCAGGCGCCGGCGGTTATATGGCGGTGAAGGAGTATATAAGCATAGGAGTTGTGGTCAGCTTTCTCACTTATTCCAGGCAGTTCGGAATGCCCCTCAATCATGTTGCAGGAATGTTTAATTCAATTCAGTCAGCACTGGCCGGCGCGGAAAGGGTATTTGAAATATTGGATGAACAGGAGGAATCTGCTGACAAGGACAATCTGAAAGACTTCACCGGTGCAGGAGGAAAGGTTGAATTTAAGGAGGTTTCCTTCTCATATGTAAAGGATAGACCGGTATTGGATAAAGTCAGCTTCCAGGTTCAGCCGGGTGAAGTGGTTGCACTGGTTGGTGAGACCGGAGCAGGAAAAACTACTATCGTAAACCTTCTGACCCGCTTTTATGACCCCGGTGAGGGAAGTATTCTGATAGACAATACTGATATTAACGATATTCCCAGAAGAGACCTTAGAAACTGCTTTTCTGTGGTACTGCAGGATACATGCTTGTTTACCGGGAGCATAGCAGACAATATAAGGTACTCGAGACCTGAGGCTACAGATGAAGAGGTTAAGGCCGCTGCAGTGATGGCTCATGCAGACAGTTTTATTTCAAGGCTGCCAAAGGGATATAAAACCAAGGTTTCAGGAAGCTCAGACAATCTGAGCCAGGGGCAGCGGCAGTTGATAGCCATTGCGAGAGCTGTCTTGTGTCAAGCGCCCATATTGATTCTTGACGAGGCCACCAGCAGCGTTGATACCAGGACCGAAAAAGAAATCCAGCTGGCGCTTTTGAAGCTTATGAAGAATCATACCAGCTTCTTAATTGCACATCGACTGTCGACCATCCGGGATGCTGATAAAATACTGGTAATAGGAAGCGGTGGTATCCTTGAGAGTGGCACTCATGAGGAACTTATGGAGATCGGAGGAGTGTATTGCCGCATGGTTATAAGCCAGATGGGCTTGGAGGCTGATGCAGGTTGACACTCTCATTACCAGATATTACAATGTAAGGGGTTGGAAATCATATAAGTAAAAATTATGGTTTGTATTTTGCTAATTAACTGGAAGAGAGATTGTATGAATATATCTATTGCTACTGCAACCTTCTATAATATCCCTTTTACAGAAGCTCTGGAACTCATTAAAGGGGCCGGCTTTGAAACTATTGAGCTGGACACTTACTGGACAGGCGGCGACAATTGGGAAGTAACACAGCATTTAAGAAATATCAGGCCCAGAGAGGTATTGAAAATAGTAAGGGAAAGCGGGCTGAGGATAAATTCCCTTCATGATATGGGCGGAGTTATTTTCAGTGACACCGATGCGGTAATTAATCGGGACACCTTTGAATATCTTGAATTCGGTGGGGAGGATATCCCCTGTATTGTATTTCACGCTCCTCATAAAAAAACAGAAGATAAGAACTGGTGGCCCGGTTACAGCAGCAAGGCAGCAAATGATTTAAAAGCTCTAAAGGACAAGTTTTTGATATGTATCGAAAATATTCAAAACTTTCCTGGATACCAGACCTCACTTATTGATCCCTATGAGATGCTTGATTTTGTAAAGGAAAACGGTCTGTTTATTAATATGGATACTACCCATTATGCTCAATGCGGAATTGATATCGTTTCAACAGCAAAATATAGCAGAGACTATGTTAAGGGAGTACATTTCAGCGACTATAGGGATGGGAAAAGGCATTTGTTTCCCGGGGAAGGAGTATTGGACCTGAAGGGGTTCATTAATTCACTAGACCTGACGAGTTTACATGCCTTTACATTGGAATGCAATATCCCATATGAAGCCGGCAACCAGAATGTGGCAGTTGAAGGCATGAAGAGGGCTCGGGGCTATGTTCAAAGTTTATTCCTGTAATTATTGGTATATAGAAATTCGTGTATAATGTAACCGAAATTACCTAATCGGTTGAAATAAAGAGGAAGAAGGTTTATGAGTAAAATCAGTAAAGAAGATTGGAAGTAAATTAAAGAGAAATAAACATTACTATATACTCTAATGTATAATAAATAGTGAGAAATAAGAAGTGCTGGCTCAGGTAGAGTAGAAAGGAGCTTGTAATGAAAAAGGTTGTCACAGTAATTGTAATTATAGGGATTGTCCTTGCAGGATTTTTCGGATATAGGGGAATAAAATCCTATCTTGATTTGAAGAAATATCAGCAGCAGATAGAAGAGATAAAGGTTGAAAATGTTGATTTAAAATTAATTCCTGACGGAATGTACATAGGAAATGCTGAAGTACTTTGGATAGCAGCCGAAGTTAAGGTCATAGTGAAAGAACATAAAATAGTAAACATAGACTTAATAAAGCATAAAAATGAACATGGCAAAAGTGCTGAGGTAATACCCCAAAAAGTTGTTGAGACACAATCCCTTCAGGTAGATGCTGTCTCAGGAGCTACAAACAGCAGCAAGGTTATTTTGAAGGCTATAGAGAACGCCCTTGGAAATGCGGACATAACTCAATCTATTGATGAAAATTGAGCCGCAATTGCATCAATATGAGTATTGTCTGTTCCGCAACAGCCACCAACAATTTTTAACGTCATTAATTCATTTAGTTTTGACATTGCTTGTGCTAACTCTGTACAATCTGAGGTTTTAATATCCTTTGAATTGTCCAGTTAACAGAGCCGTCAATTCTCTCAATAGCGTCATTTATTGGAGTGCCATCAAGTAACCTGCCATTATTCCGAATCATAAAACTTATTATATAAGGCAACCCCGTTTGTTCCATGGCCATTGCCATTCCCGTTGCTTCGGGTAATGTGGGCATAATTCCAGCATAAAGAAAATCAACTTCCGCTTGGGCAAACAGGTTTGTCTGCCAACTGTGAAATTCTTTAGCTTCAGCAGGATTCAAATATCCGGATGAACTGTACGCATCACCTTTGCACCCCATTAAGCCGCCGATATACATTTCTACTTCACTTACATCACGAAGCTGTTTCAATGCAGTGATGTTATCCAGTAAAATGCTTTTATCATATCCGGCTTTAGCAACTCGTTCCATGTTTGCCCGTCTTGTCGGTGTTGTAGCAATAAACGGTAGGCAGTGTGACTTTGCAGCCTCTATGTATTGACTCCATAATTGAAATAAGGCTTCCTTGCCTCCCCGGCGATAAATAATATTTGCAAATGCGACAGCATCATCAGGCAACAGCCCATATTCCCGCTTCAACCGTTCACCTAACGCACCCTCCATTAATATAACAGGGTTCTTTTCATAACAGGAAATAAAACGCATATTAACCTCCAAGAGCATTAGCGAAATCTTTCCAGCTAATCACCCCAATTTTTCTCTGCTTAACTCCAGGAACTTTTCTATATCCTGTTCTATTGTCTTAAGAGAGCTTCTCCAAAAATCAATGTTCTGAACATCAATATTCATAAGTCTTGTCACATCAGCTATTTTCATCTTTCCGGTAACACTTAAAAGTGCTTCGTAGTCCTTAACAAAAGCACTGCCTCTCTTTTCGTACTCGGCATACAAACCCTTGGCAAACAGCAGACCAAAGGCATAGGGGAAGTTGTAGAAATTAGCATTGGCATAGTAGTAATGGGGTTTGCAGGCCCACATATATTCATGCAGATACTCATGGTCCAACCCGTCACCGTAGGCTTCCTTCTGAGCCCACAGCATAAGCCCGTTCAATTCTTCGGTTGACAGTGAACTGTCCTTTCTTCTTTTGAACAGCTCGCTTTCAAAGAGAAAACGACTGTATATATCAACTATTACCTGGGTACTGTCGCTCAACTCCATTTCAAGTATCGCAAAAGCTTCATCCTTTGAGGCCGTTTTTATTGCAGTCTTTTTTACAATGGTCTCACAGAAAATAGAGGCTGTTTCCGCCAGAGGCATAGGGTAATCGCTGTTCAATATGCTCTCCTGTTTTACACATTCGTTATGAAAGCCGTGTCCCAATTCATGAGCCATTGTTACAATATCACTAAAAGTTTCCCCGTAATTAAGCATAACCCTGCTTTGACCTATGGCATGCAAATCCTCGCAAAAAGCACCGCTGACTTTTCCTTCTCTTGGATAAACGTCTATCCATTCGGAATCTATGGCCTTTTTTGCGAAGTTTGCCAGACTGTCACTAAAGGTTCGGAAATTGTCTTCGACAATCTTTTTTGCATCCTCATAGGTATATTTTTTATTCATTTTACCCAGCGGAGCGAATAAGTCAAAGAAGGGAAGTCCGTTTTGATTTCCAAGTAACTGCCCCTTGACCCTGAGGTATTTTTTAAAGGCAGGAAGACTTTCTTTCATTGCCTCCAACATTGTGTTAAGAGTCTGCTCTTCCATTCTTGAATTAAATAGAGTTTCATGAAGAGGGGATTTGAAGCCTCTCATTTCGGTCACAGTAATAACTTCGCCTTTTATTCCATTCAAGCAAGCTGCAAGAGAGTCGTCGATTTTTTTGTAGGAAGCCAGCTCTGCGTCATAAGCCTTCTTTCTCAACTCTCTGCTGCTCTCATAGGCCATATTTCTGATAATAGACAGGGGCAGCTGCTTATGTTCGCCTTCCAGTTCTATATCCACCTTTAAGTTTGAGGTCAGCATATCCTTAAGTTTCGACCAGGCGCTGGAACCGGTATTTCTCATTTTGGCTATTACAGCTTCTTCCTTACCACTTAACAGATAGGCACTCTTTTCAATAATTTCGTTAATATAGAATTGATGCTCATTCAGTAATTTAGAGGATTCTATTTCTGTTCCTATATTCCGTATGGTTCCGATCCACCTGTTGATTTTAGCGTCTGCTTCAGCTATGGAACTAAGTTTGACCTGAAGCATTTCGGAATTTCTCAAAGCAGTTTCATTCTTGGTATCAACACTGTAGGATAGTTCTGAGAAAGAATAAAGCTTGCTGGCAAGTAAGGAAATCCGTGTTTTAAAATTAATAAACTCTTCCAGCCTAAAAGTTATATCCTTATTTGTATTAGCGGTTTTATCAACCCATTGTGAGTACTCTTTCAATATATTATCCAAGGCCTCTACATCCTTTTTGAAATCCTCTCCCTCGAAGGAAGAGTAAAGGTCCTTCAAATTCCATAAATAATCCATATGCGTTTCCTCCTGATATTTACTAATAATAAAAGTATACTAGATTTTCCATAAAGGATACTACAAAATAATAATATTTGTTAATAATTATGACCGGGTGATATAGGCTAAAAAGTATTTCCTTTGGGGGAGACTATCATGGAAAATGGAGTTTTGAGAACTTTTCAGTTTATGTAGGGGGTTAACGCAACCCCCTTGTTGTTACCTGAATCTTGGAACATCATCCAAATCCTCAACGGCGGGATTATTTGGATCAGCACTCAGATATTCTCCACCATTCTTTCCTCTGACGACATTGTAACCCTCCAGGTTACCTTGCTTTGCCATCAAAACTGCATAATTGAAAGAGCAGGTATTACCGTTTTCAAACATAACATCAGTAATCATTCCATTGTCATTCCTTCTGACTCTGGTAATCCTGGTTCCTAGTCTCATACGGTTTCTCCTTTCTCCAATTAATCTAGTTGATAAAAGAATTGCATTATTAGTTTTTCTAATAAATGAGAACATTAAACTGACTAAAATATGGACATGTAAAATATAGTTAAAGACATATATTGTGTTCAAGAATTAACCAATATTGTAATTGATAGATAATTTGCAAAATGTTAAAATAGAGAAAATTATTTGTAAGCAATCAGGCGCGAAGGAGTAAAAATTACTAATGGATAGCATATTACTTTTTACATATATATAGATAGTCCGAGTAAACATTAGTTATTATGGAGGTATACAATGCAAATACGCAATATGGTTATAGATGATTATGATTCAGTGTTCAAACTATGGACAAATACAGCCGGTATGGGGATGAGGAGTCTTGATGATACTAGAGAGGGCATTAGAAAGTTTCTCGGGAGAAATCCCACAACAAATTTTGTGGCCATAGAGGACGGAAAGATAGTGGGGGTAACGCTGGGAGGTCATGACGGCAGACGAGGTTACATATATCACACGGCTGTAGATACAAATTGCAGAGGACTCGGAATAGGTAAAGAACTGGTTGAGGCTGCAGTTAATGCATTTAAGGCAGAAGGGATAAATAAGGCTGCATTAGTAGTATTCAGCTCTAACAATTTGGGAAATGGATTCTGGAACTCTCTTGGCTGGGAACGAAGAACCGACTTGAATTACTATAATAAAAGCTTGAATGATATGAATTTGTAAAGCTAAATAATATAAAGTATTTGTGGAGGAAAACTAAATGTCTGAATTACAAGTGAGAGAAATTTATAAGGATGAGCTGGAAGGACTTCTGAGACTTTATACACAACTGCATAACAATCCCATGCCTGAGCTTGATGATAGGGTTAGTGGCATATGGGAGAACATCCATGAGGACCCGAACCACCATATAATTGTCGGAACTATAAACAATAAAATTGTAACATCTTGTGTTTTAATAATAGTTAATAACCTGACTCAGGGTCAGAGGCCCTACGCCTTGGTTGAGAATGTTATTACAGATGCTGAATTCAGGAAAAGAGGATATGCTTTAGACGTGTTGGACTTTGCAAGGGAAATAACACAGAAGCATAACTGCTATAAAATAATGCTGATGACAGGTTCAAAGGAGGAATCTACCCTAAGGTTTTATGAACGTGCAGGCTATAACAGAAATGATAAAACGGCATTTATTCAGTGGCTGAAATGAAATAAAAGCTGATGGTTACTATATTTATCTATAAATTAGTTGGAACAATTTTCTTTATGGAGCTGTCTAATTTGTTGTAAGCCGACAAATTCTATAAAATATTGAGGAGGTTTTAACATGAAGAAAAGAGTTGCAGGAGTTTTATTGGCGGGACTTGTATTAATGTCAACTTCATTTACGTTTGCTCAGTCGAATGTGCAGAATGATAGAGCTGAAGTGAAATTTAATGATATATCCGAACATTGGTCAGCTAAAGCTGTACAAAGTCTGGTACAGAAGGACGCCATACCATTTGGCCAGGATAAGTTTATTCCGGGGAAGGCAATTACAAGAAGCGAATTTGCAATAATGCTTCACAGAGCATTGGATATTCAGATAAATTACTTTAAAGAACCGGATATTAAGGACTACTTTGACGATGTCCGGCAGGATGACCCTTACACATCAGCGGTAATAGATCTTGTTACTGCCGGGGTTTTTGAGGGAAAGGGCAGCTTTAAGCCCCAAGCCTCAATATCTCGAGAGGAAATGGTTCACTATGTCATGGGAGCATATAAGTATATGAGGGGTGAAGAATATGCCATGATCAAAATAGGTTCTGCACGATTTAAAGACGCAGATAAAATTACACCGGAATACAGTGGCGAAGTGGCCATGGCACAGCATTACAAACTCATTACCGGGACAGGGAATAATTTGTTTCAACCGGAAAAATCGGCATCCCGTGCGGAAGCTGCAGTGGTTATAAATAATCTTGTAAAGCTCCTGGACGAACAGAACCGTCCTGTAATCATCAAGCCTGATGCGACACTTACAAAGGATTCAATAGAAATGAAAATCAGTATAATAAATAACACGAAGAAATCAATAACTATAAATTACTCCTCCGGTCAGAAATTTGATTTTGCACTGTTGGATGAGGACAGAAATGTCCTTTACAGATGGTCAGCGGATAAGCTCTTCACAATGGAACTGAACAGTACAACTATCGAACCGGGTAAAACCCAGGAATTCAGTGACACATTATCTGGGGAAGCCTATACAGCTATTAAGGATAAGGTTGTCTATTTAAAGGCGTATATTACAGGTAAATCTGATACATTAGTAGTCGACAATGACGGATATGAGATAAAAGTAAAACAGCGATTATCTGAATAAATTTATAGTAACAGTCGGGATACAAAAACTCTACAGACTAAAAGGCTGATTGTCTGTGGAGTTTTTCCATCTGTAAGAGATTGTAAACATTTGAAAACAAAGCAATTGAAATATAGTCAATGTAATAGTAATATTAATAGGTAACTATTGGTATTATTAGGAGGGTTATTTAGTGAATAATAATGAGCAGTCAATAGAAAACAAGAAGTATCCTGGACCTGTGGCAGCAGGGATATTCTTCTCCCTGACGGTTATTTTCTTAATATATGGGGCAGAGCTTCTACCCTTTAAAAACAATTACCTTAAAAGCGGAATAGGGGAGGTGCTCTTTGTTCTGCTGCCACCCCTGATTTTTCTGTGGATAGGCAAGTATAACATAAAAGACACATTGAAGCTTAATAAAACAAGACCTATCAATTACCTTATAATTGTATTTCTAATGATTTTCGGACTCCCGGTGGTTGGTGTTCTGAATGCAATAGCTCTTGGGATTATTAGATTAATATTTGGAAAGAATTTGCCTATCGTTCAACTCCAAATACCCGACGTACCTGCACTATTAATTACAATCCTGATTGCGGGTGTTTTTGCGGGAGTTTGTGAAGAGGTCTTATTCAGAGGACTTATTATCAAGGGCTATGCAAAGCTGGGAGTTGTGGGGTCAATCGTTCTTTCATCAATACTATTCGGCATATTGCATAGAGATATTCAGAAGGCAATAAGTACCATGCTTATAGGTGCGCTTTGCGGCTTTATGGTATATAGAACAAAAAGTATATATGCAGGAATTGTCGCCCACTTTACCAACAATACCATAGCTGTTTTACTTACTTACGGGTCAGGTAAGATGCTTGAGAGGATGGATAAAATGGGAGTACAGCAAGTGGAAAACTTTGATCTGTCGCAAATACCTACGATATCTCTGGTAATCGTTGCTGTTTTTTACGGGGTGCTGTTCCTGGGATGTCTCTTTGGCTTTATCGGATTAATCCATGCATTTCTCAAAACCACCGAAGGGAACTTCACAGCCCCATCCCATTTAACTCAGTTGATAAACAGCCAGCCAGAAAATGAAAACCCTCAGGATGGTCCAATTAAAGAAAAGAAAGGCTTAAGTGTAGGGGCTGTAATAAGTCTTCTGCCGGGGTTAATTCTAATATTACTTGTATTTGTAGGACAGATACTTCAGCTTATGAACACAAAGACAGGCTTACTATGTACCCTGTTGAGGAATCTGGGATTAAATTAATAACTGAACTAATATTAAGGAGCATATCAATCTAGTGTCTGATATGCTCCCTTATTTTATGCTTTAATACTTCTGATATCCCTTCCCGACAAAACCAGTCTGTCGAAATGCCCCATTATTCTTGAAGTAATACGTTCGGTATATAGATCGAACAGTTTCTTGGGGCCGAGATTTGTTGATATTATGGTTTTACATGCAGCGAGACTGTTGTTAGCCTGCCGGGTATTGAGAATGTTCAGCAGTTCCGCATACCTGGCATCGCTCAATGTTTCGGTACCAAGATCATCAATTATTAATAGCTCTACAGTAAAGATGCTTCTGTATTTATCATCGTTATAGTTCTCTTCCTTAAAGGCCATCATTTTATGCTCGGTAATTATATCAAACAGAATGGGAGCAGTTAAATAAAGAACAGTTCTTCCCTGGTTTAGCAACTCCCTTGCAATACAGAGAGATAAAAAGGTTTTTCCAACGCCTGTCCGGCCGCTAAAAAATAAATTTTTACAATCGGTATTGTCTATGCCGTTAATAAATTCCTGACATGTCCTTTTCACATTAATTATGTTCTGCCTTGGAGAAATAGGGATTCCATACTTCTCCTGATCAACATCCTCAGGGTATAAGGCCTCATTAAAGTTTTCAAAGCTTTCGCTCCCATTAAGGCTGATATTTGAACGTGCGAAAAGGTGATTGATTACTTGCTGCTTGTAACAGGAGCACCTTTGTGATCCGGCGGCATCGTTAATATAGCCGCTGTCGCAGCACTTTTCACACTGGTATTGAGGTTTAAAGTAGTCAGGGCTTATATCATTAATTTTTAGTATATGATTTTTTTCATCTGAAAGAAGCCTCAAACTGTGCTCAAGCTCAGCCAGAATTTCCGAGGCAGAACCGTTTGCTGCCAGAATAAGCCGATTGTATTTGATACCAATAAAGCTTATTTCACTGTCGATTTCCTTTAATCTTGGAAATCTGGCGTATAAATCTGCCTTTCGCTGGGCAACTTGATCAGCCGACACCCTTTGTCTTCTTTCGTATTCTCTTGCTATGATATTATGTATATCTCTATTCATATTAACCTCCTAAGCCACTTTAGTGGCTTTGAGCCGACTTAGCGGCCGCAAAATGCAATGAAAATTTACATCCTTTACCGCTAAAAGGCGAATAAAGGAGGTTAACTGGCCGTCTGTTATTGCTTTGAGACGTAATAGCGTATAAAGCTGATTATTTATGATTTATTAGTATTGGTAAAAAAATTATCGTAGTAATCATCGTTGTACTTCCTCTGCTCGAAGTTATCTCTCTGAGATTCCTTTGGAGCCTGCTTCTGAGCCTGCTGACCATTCTGGTTGTTCTGGTACTGTGCCTTAACACTTGCTTCATAACCCAATACTTCCTGAGCATTAAGAAGACCCAGCTCATTCCATTTGGTTAGTACATTATTCAGGAACTTAAAGTCGGGATTGGTCTTGCCTACAGTCTTTCTGAGGGCAATTTCAATGACCTCCATGTCATATTTGTAGTCAATTACCCACTTTTCAACAAAATCATTTTCATATTCGGTAAGAGCTCTTCTTAGACGTAGCTTTTTGATTATAGTGCCCTTGATACCTCTTACCTGAGACATTTCCTCAAAGTACTTCTCCAGGTCAAAAAAGTTTCGGATGCCCCGTCTGTGCCAATTCGAGGCAACAGCTTCAATATAGCTCTTATGGAAGGTATTGTTGTCATGGCAATACTTGAAAAGCGTATACATTACGTCCTCATCAAACTTGTACATGGTAAACCAGTTATCAATAGTCAGATACCAGTTAGGGGGCATTAATCCCTGGAAGAATTTTGAATTAATAGCAGAGAGAGTATTATTGCGGCTCTTGTTTTTTTCAAAATTCTCATTTGCCTGTTCCGGTGTGGATACAGTTTTTAGCCGGTATACTCGTTTGGTCTCGGCATCCTTGAGATCTATAAGTTTTATTTTATCCTCTACCCAGTTTATCACTTCAAGATTATCAAGGCTGGTAAGCGCAGCCTTGACTTCATCAAGGGACAGATTAAGTGTTTTGGCCAGCTCATCGGTAGTGGCTTTCTTATCATGTTTGCATAAAAACAGCATATAAAGATAAACCTTTATACAGGTACTGTCCATTGAAGGCATATACTGGCTGATAAAAATATCTGACACAGCTGTGTCAGAATATAGAAGCGACTTAGAATCCTCAAAATACATTTATTTACTCCCCAATGTTTATTATTACGGTACCCGGGTTACTTCAATTTCATCGAAAAATAGATTGTTTCACGTGAATTTAGAAGTAATCATGTAAATATTATAACATATATAGTTTCAATGATATTTAAATGTTTATTAATTTCATGGAAATCAGTGCAGTAAAATATAGCAATTTAGAGTTATGTTACTTGAACTGGCTTTCAATTGTTATTTTTTATATTATGTGTTTAATATATCAAGCGCAGGGGTATAACTATATCATAAAAATTTTAGTTTACTGGAGGTATACATGCTTAGCGAAAGAATAAATAAATTGATAAATGAGCAAATTCAAAAAGAATTTTATTCAGCTTATTTGTATTTAGGAATGGAAGCATTCTTTTCAAACTTAAATCTTGACGGCTTTGCCAACTTTTTCAGAATTCAGGTACAGGAAGAGCGTGATCATGCGATGAAGTTCTTTGATTATATAAATCAAAAAGGAGGAAAGGTTGAGCTTTTGCAGATAGATGCACCCGAAGCGAACTTTGAATCTGCAGAAGAAATATTAGCCAAGACTCTCAATCATGAGCAGTTTGTAACCCAATCCATATATAACATAGTCAATGCAGCAATGGATGAAAAGGATCATGCTACAAATACCTTCCTGCAGTGGTTTGTTACAGAACAGGTAGAAGAAGAAGCAACCATGGAGAAGTATTTGAGAAAACTTCAGCTAATTAAGAATGACCCAAATGGATTATTTATGCTGGATTCCGAGATGGCACAGAGAGTATATACTCCACCAGCTGCAGAGACTGTTTAAATCTATTTACAGTAAACACAACCAAATAATCAGTTTTTTTGAACCACATTCCAGGTAGCCCTGATATCGCCACTCATCAAGATTACAGGCATTGTGGTTTTTATTTTCACAATAACAAGCCCCCTGAGCAATAATAGTCAGGGGGCTTGTATTAGTATTAATTATTAAATTCACACTGCTTTTACTAAAAGCAAGGATTACTTATTATTTAAAGGATGCCCAGTTAAATAATACAAATCCGAGTTTTGTGTTAACTACGCCCTGCAAGTCTTTTGAAATTACTACAGGTTCGGTATAGAAGTATATAGGAGCTATACCGGCATCATCCATGAGCAGTTTTTCAGCATCGTGGAATAATTGTATACGTTTTGCTGTGTCAGTTTCTTTTCTAGCTGCAGAAATAAGTTCATCGTATTTTGGATTATTATATTTTGCATTGTTTTGTCCATTGTTAGATGTAAACATATCCATGAAGGTAGATGGATCCATATAATCACCAATCCAACCATTTCTGTTAATGTTATATACACCATCTTTTCTTGATTGTTGGAATACGTTCCATTCCTGTGCAAGTATTTCAACTTCTACTCCAAGATTTTCTTTCCACATCTGCTGTAAAGCTTCGGCAACAGGCTCATGTCCTGATCCTGAGTTCAAGCCGTAAGTTACTTTTGGGAATCCTTTTCCGTCAGGATAGCCAGCCTCGGCAAGAAGCTTTTTAGCTTCAGCAACATTTTTTTCATAATCTTCAGCTTTTGTTGAGATATATTCTCCTGCAGTAGTTCTGAAGTCAGGGTCTTGTTTTACATCAGCAATACCATATGGTACGAAAGCTGATGCTGGTGTTTCTCCACCTTTTTTAACCTTTTCAACAATGTAGTTGCGGTCTATAGCCAATACGAAGGCTTTTCTTACCTTAGGATCATCAAAAGGAGCTTTGTTATTTACAAGGTCAAGATAGTAAGTTCCAAGCAATGGCAATATCTTTAGATTACCTGCTTCTTTTTCAGCGGCAAGTTCATCTGTAGGAATATTTTTCGCATATGCTACCTGACCGTTTTTGAATGCACTTAAAATAGCATTCTGGTCATTCATCAGGTACCATTCAATTTTTGTAGCTACTATTGTATCCTTATTCCAGTATGTGTCATTCTTTTCAAAAGTTATTTTTGAATCATGTTCCCAACTGGCAAGTTTGTAAGGACCGTTTCCTATATAAGTTGAAGGGTTAAGGGCCCACTTTTCCGGATTAGCAGATACAATATCTTCTCTCTGAGGAACAAGTGCAGGGAATGCAACTATTTCAGTAAAGAATGGGCATGCATTCTCAAGGGTTACTTCAAGAGTTTTATCATCAATTGCTTTTACTCCGAGAGTATTTACATCAGCTTCACCTGCATTGATTTGTTCACCATTCTTTATAAAGTAGATGTAGTAAGCGTAATCGGCAGCAGTATCCTTATTTACAGTTCTTTTCCAAGAGTAAACAAAATCATTTGCTGTAACATCCTTACCATCTGACCATTTTGCGTCTTTACGGAGATGGAATGTCCAAACAAGCCCATCTTCACTGATATCCCATTTTTCAGCAACTCCGGGAACAATAGTTCCGTCCTTGCCGATTGTTGTCAAACCTTCAAATGCATGTAATACATAGGTTCCTCCGTCAACTGCATTGTTAAGAGACGGGTCAAGAGTTTTTGGCTCAGAAGCTATAGTTGCAGATATAGCTTTTGCTGAACTTGCTGTATCTCCGCAACCCGCGAGTACTGTTACTACAACAGTAAGTGCAAGTATTAGTGCTAATATTTTCTTCATAATTTATACCTCCCTATTATTGCTAAAATATGTTGATTTCTTAATTAACTCCATAATGCAAACGTGATATTTTCTGGAATAAAAAAGCGCTATCACTTTTATCTTTATATCAATGTCGACCTCATTAACTAAAGAACAGATATCCTCTTGTCATATGGAAACATTAAACTATTTAATTTCTCCCGCGAAATGACATGCTACATAGTGGCCATTTCCATGGTCCTTGAATTCAGGAACCTGCTTTGCGCAAATATCCTTTGCATAAGGACATCTCGTTCTGAATTTACAACCTGAAGGTGGATTCACAGGTGATGGTATTTCACCCTTTAAGATAATCCTGTTTCTTTTCTTGGCAACTTCAGGGTCTGGCTCGGGGATTGCGGTAAGGAGTGCCTGCGTATAGGGATGTAGAGGATTTTTATACAATTCCTCTGATTCAACAAGCTCAACAATATGTCCCAAATACATTACTCCGACTCTGTCGCAGGTATGTCTAACTACTCCAAGATCATGTGAGATAAATAGGTAGGTCAGATCAAGCCTTTCCTGCATTTCTTCTAGTGTATTTATTATCTGTGCTCTGATTGACACGTCAAGTGCAGAGACAGGTTCATCGCAAACAATAAATTCTGGTTCCACGGCTATAGCTCTAGCTATGCCTATTCTCTGACGCTGTCCCCCTGAAAACTCATGAGGATAGCGTGAGGAATGTTCAGTGTTTAATCCTACAAGCTTTAATAGCTCTCTGATTTTTTCTGTTCTCTCCTTTTTGGAGGATGTGAGTTTATGGATATCCAGTGGTTCACCAACAATATCCGAAACAGTCATACGCGGGTCAAGAGATGCGTATGGGTCCTGAAAAATATACTGCATTTTCTTTCTGTATGGTAAAAGCTTGCTTCTCTGCAAATTCGTTATATCAACACCCGAAAATTTTATTTGTCCATCGGTAGGGTCATAAATTCTTAGAATGGAGCGCCCCAGCGTTGTCTTTCCTGAGCCTGATTCACCAACCAGACCGAGGGTTTCACCTTTATATATGTTAAAGGTCACACCGTCAACAGCCTTAACAAAAGCTTTTTCACCCATATTATTTCTTATGTGGAAATATTGTTTCAGGCTGTTCACTTCTATTAAAACCTTTTTATCCATTATTCTTTACCTCCACATTCTTATTGGCTCTGCTGTCATAAAGCCAGCAGGTTGTGCTATGTCCATCCTCCTCAACATGCTCTTGGGGCATATGGTTGATACAGACCTTCATACAGTTTTCACATCTTGGAGCAAAGGAACAGCCCTGAGGAAGATTCAGGAGATCTATGGGATTTCCCTCAATGGGAATAAGCTTTTCACCCTTTTTATTAAGGTCCGGCAGTGAGCGTATCAGACCTTTGGTATATGGATGACGTGGATTGTTAAAAATACTGTAAACCGAGCCCTGCTCAACAATTCGGCCTCCATACATAACTATTACATCGTCGGCCATATCAGCTACAATACCAAGATCGTGGGTAATCAGAACGATTGCCATTCCGGTCTTTTTCTGAATATCCTTTAATAGCTCAAGTATCTGTGCCTGAATGGTTACATCCAGCGCAGTAGTGGGTTCGTCTGCGATAAGAAGCTTGGGCGAACCGGCTAGAGCCATGGCAATCATCGCTCTCTGGCGCATACCGCCGGAGAATTCGTGTGGATACTGAGATAATCGCTTTTCAGGCTCATTAATACCAACCAGTGACAGGAGCTCTATTGATCTTTTCTTTACCTCTTCTTTTGAAAGCTTTCCATATTTATGATGAAGGGACTCTGAAATCTGATTACCTATTGTAAAAACAGGATTTAGGCAGGTCATAGGGTCCTGAAATATCATTGCAACCTCATTACCTGCAAAATTTAGCCTTTCAGCTTTAGTCATCGAAGAAACATCTTTCCCGTCGAATATAATACTTCCTCCGACGATTTTCCCGGGCTTATCTATAAGCCCCATTATGGAGTAGGAGGAAACGCTTTTTCCTGAGCCGGATTCTCCTACAATACCAAGCACCTTACCGGGTGCAAGGGAATAACTTACACCGTTTACGGCTTTTACCTCACCGGCCGGTGTGAAGAAGGAAACCTTCAAATCATTTATTTTAAGTAGTTCTTTGCTCATATAAACCTCCTAAGCCACCGTTAGTGGCTTTGAGCCAACATTGTGGCCACAAGTAGTAATGAAATATATATCCTTTATCGCAATGGGCGAATAAAGGAGGTTAATTGGCCATGTGATGTTTTACACGTCATGGCTTTGAGCCAACATAGCGACTGCAATAATAAACTTTCTCTATTCAACCTTCTTTATTCAGCTTTATTTTATTTCTTCATTCGAGGATCAAGTGCATCTCTGAGTCCGTCTCCAAATAGGTTCATGGCAAGTATTATGATACTAATGGTTGCAGCCGGGAAAACCAGCATATAGGGGTAAGAATAAATTCCCTTAAGTGCCAGCTGAGACAAGGATCCCAGTGAAGCCATAGGAATGGAAACTCCAAGACCTATAAAGCTTAAAAATGATTCAACAAATATAGCCTCAGGGATTTTAAGCGTTGCAACAACGATAATCTGACCGATACAGTTTGGTATTAAATGCTTAAAGATTATGTCTTTACTGCTGGCCCCAAGCACTTTAGCAGCCAGAACAAATTCCTGTTCCTTCAAGGCGAGAATCTGGCCGCGGACTATACGTGCCATATCAACCCAGTAAAGTAGGCCAAGTACGAAAAATATGCTTATTAAACCGACACCAAGACCTTTTAGAAAATCAGGAGCATTTGCAGATGCAAGAAATTTGTCTATGGGGTCCTTAAGCACAACCTGCAAAAGAATAACAATAAGTATTGTCGGTACTGAGTAAACAATATCAACAATTCTCATCATAACAATATCAACCCAACCGCCCAGAAAGCCTGAAACAGCACCATAAATAATACCGATTATGGATATCATAACAGCGGCTACAACACCTACAGCAATGGATATTCTGGCACCTATCATGGTTCTTGTGAATAAGTCTCTTCCCAGACTGTCTGTACCAAAAATATGCTGAGCATTAGGTGATAAATTTTCTTGGCCTTTATTTATCTGTTCATATGAATAGGGTGAAAGCATTGGTCCGATAATAGCTGCCAATACCACTATTAATATAACAATAAGAGAACCCATAGCTACCTTATTGGCTCTAAGTCTTCTCCATGCGTCCTTCCAAAAGCCTACCGAGGGGCGCATCACCTCGGCGGTTGCCCTTTCACTTTCTGTTGCTGGCAAAAATAATTTACTATCTAAAACTTCAGAATTATTCATAGTTTTCATTGTTTGACTCCATTCTGTTGCTAAACAGCGACATATTTAGTAACTGAAGCACTTATTCTGCTTCGCATTTATCTCTACTTGGTTATATTGATTCTTGGATCAACAAATCTGTATATTATATCTACTAAAAGGTTCATAAAAATCAATAATGCTCCGAAGAAAATGGTTACGCCCATAACAGTTGGGTAATCTTTTGCAGTGATACTTGTTACAAAGGAACTTCCCAGTCCGGGAATAGAGAATATTGATTCAATTACAAAGGAACCGGTTAAAACACTGGCTATCATAGGGCCTGCATAGGTTACGACGGGAAGAATACCATTTCTCAAACCATGTTTAAAAATTACTACCCTTTCAGAAAGACCCTTAGCTCTTGCAGTTCGTATATAATCCTGATTAATAACATCCAGCATAGAGGAGCGCATAAGTCTTGTTACAAAACTCAGCGGGAAGAATGAGAGCGCAAAACCTGGTAAAATGTAGCTTGACAAAGTATCTAGACTACTGACCGTCGGGAATATGTGAAGTTTTACTCCAAAAACAACCATACTTACTGTGGCAACAACAAAGCTGGGTACTGCTATTCCTATGGTAACGATAAACATTATTGCCCTGTCGGCACCTGTATTTTTCTTAAGTGCACTTATGGTTCCCAGTACTGTTCCAACAACAATAGCAATAGCACTTGCGAAGAGACCTAGCTTTAGTGAGTATGGAAACTTTCTTACAATAATCTCTCCAACACTCTGACCTGCCAGCTTTATAGATTCTCCCAAATCACCTTTTGTAATTATATTTTTTGCATACATTCCATATTGTGTTAAAAGGGGCTTATCCAATCCGTATTTTGCCTCAAGGTTGGCCATAATTTCAGGAGTTATTTTTCTATCTCCCAAAAATGGATTACCGGGGGTTAAGTGCATTAGGAAAAAAGTTAATGTAAACATAATCCATAATGTAAGTAATGAAACTATTAACCGCTTTAAAATGTATTTCAGCATACGACCTCCATGTTTTGCTGTGACCCTATAACACAGCGTGTAGTAAAATTTGTTCCAGCCTTGCTATCTCAATAAATCGAGTAAGTTAAACTATATCGATCACGTACTAGGTAATATCTAAAATTCTTTAATACTAGTGCTTTGGTCATGCTCTCTTATTTCAAGTAACCGAATATGTCACAGTCAACTTAATTAGAAGAAGTTACCATAAAGAAAGAAAGTCCACATCTTGAAATTATTACAAATACTGTCGAAATATAAATAAATAAAGATGCTACAATCACGCATTATACTACAAAGAGAAGCTGAATTCAATAATTTATTACTACCAATATAAGTTCAAATAGCTGTAAATGCCAGTATTTGGTGGCAATTATAAAAACCACCGAAAATCGACAAATAAATTAGTAAAAAATACCCATTAATGGAGCACAGCGTTAGCGCTTTATTAAGTTACTGTCACAAAATACACTTTATGATTCCGGATTATGGTAACTATATATTTGACCCTTATCTGTAAAAAACTATCAGGAGCTATTTATTGTTACATTAATAGTTATTTCCATCTGCTGGTTCTGCATTCAAATAAATTTCGACCAGCCCAAGAGTTTTCTGCTAATACGGAATATTCCGCATATTTCAAAATAACTATTGACAGCGGTATGTGTAATTTATATACTATTATTATAAGCAAACGATTGCACAGGCAGCTAGTAAAAGCAATAATCTTGTATTAGCCGGGGGATACAGTGAAGAAGATAACAACGATAAACGATGTTGCCAGAGAAGCTGGTGTTGCAGCGTCAACAGTTTCCAGAGTTCTGGCTGACAGTCCTAGAATCAGCACTGAAACAAAGGAACGTATAAATAAAATTATACAGGAGCTTGATTACCATCCAAACATCATTGCACGATCACTGGCCAGAAAAACCACAAATATTGTAGCAATAATGATACCTGAACTAACTGAAAAAGCCTTCAGACATCCTTTTTTTCCCGAGATAATAAGAGGTATTACTGCAATGGCCCATAAGAGTGGTTATAATATTCTTCTCACAAGTGTATCTGATGTCAGAGAAGAAAGGAAATATATTAGGGACCTGATTAACGGGGGAATTGTTGGTGGTCTTATCATGTTGGCTTCCCGTACTAAAGACCCGTGTATTACCGAACTCAAGAAGTCCAGATTTCCATTTGTTGTGGTAGGAAGGCCTCAGGTTGATGAAGATATCAATTGGGTGGATAACAACAACATGTCGATTGCTTATGATCTTACCATGCATCTTATTGAGCAGGGACATAGAAAAATTGCTTTTGTCGGGCTTACTCCAGAATTCGTTGTTACAATGGACCGATACGAAGGTTATAAAAAGGCTTTACTGGATAGTAACATTAATATCAACCCGGATTTAGTTTTAACCGGCAGGTATATAGATGATGCGGGTTATGAACTCGCTGAGCAGCTCCAAGCTCGAGGCTCTGAATATACGGCGGTTATTACCTGTGATGATCTGATTGCCTTTGGTTTTATGAAATATTTGAACGAAAAAGGTATTAAGATTCCTGATGACATTGCCGTTGCAGGTTTTAACAACTTTCCCCTGTGTGAGTATACAACTCCCACACTTACTTCTGTTAAAGTGAATGAGTTTGAACTTGGTGCTAAGGCCTTTAAAATACTTTATTCAAACATAGAAGAAGGTGTAAAAAGCTTTAACAGATCTATTATTCCGGCAGAACTTATAATAAGAAATTCAACATCAAAAAGACTTTGACCAGGTTAAACAACTATATGCTCTAACACTAGAAAATATAGATTCCAAGGTATTAATCCAGAGCACATACACTTAATCACATTAGCTGTATGTGCATTTTAGGAATGGCTATGCAAACGATTGCACACTATACGTGCAAACACTGTAGCAAATTCCTCCATATAAAACTAGCTTTCTAGATGGACTTGTAATTTGACATAGAATTATATTTTTTAATGAGGCGAGAGGTGTATGAGTTGTCATCAGAAGCCCTAGTCTCGTTAGAAAATTGCTAGTGGTAATGAAATTATTTACTACTGCGTAAGGCAATAAGATTAAGAAACAAATCTCAATAAAAAATAAATGCAATAACTGGAGATACAATGAACAATATATTAAAACTATTGGAAAGGCTGGAGAAACAAAGAGATGTTTTTACCAGACCGTATAATATCCCCGAAGCTTGGAACTATTTTGGTTACACAGAGCTTGAAAGGACCAGACCAGGGGAAATACAAGTAAATCCCTTTGATTTTTATTCAGAATGTATCCGGAATAACATACTTAAGCTGGCTGAGAAGGATAAGAACTATCTTCCTGCACTTGAGGCCGATGGTAAATGCTGTGGCAACATATCCGGCACGACTGTCTACAGCATGCTGCCACGAATGTTTACTGCATGGGAACATGGAGAAAAAGGGCAGATACATTCGGGAACCTTCTTAAAATCACTGTGCTATCTTCCTTATCTAAAAGGTATGGGAGTAGATATAATCTATCTGCTGCCGGTTTTTGATACCAGTGATATGTATAAAAAGGGTGAAAAGGCCAGCCCATATGCCATAAAAAATATTTACAGGCTTGATCCCGATTTACATGATCCTCTTACAGGAGAAGATAAAACTTTTATAGATACCGAATTCAGGGCCTTTATTGAAGCCTGTCATATGCTGAACATCCGAGTAATGCTGGATTTTGTATTTAGAACCTTCTCAAGGGATAACGATCTGCTTGTAGAACACCCGGAATGGCTTTACTGGATAAAGCTCGATAGTAATGAATCCTTTAGTGCTCCAACTCTTGAGTCAGATAAGCAGCTTATACTCGTAGATGATGATAATCTGCATAGTCTGTACACCAGCTCCAGATTTACCGAGTATAAGGCACAGTTTACATTTCCTCCTAATGTACTAGATAAGGTGAAATGGGAAGCGCTGGTGAGAAAGCATAAGAAAGAAGGAGAAAACTTATTAAAGCTCATTGAGAATGAATTCGGGATAACTACTATGCCGGGGTTCTCAAATGTTCTGAATGATCCTCAGCCACCATGGAAGGACGTAACCTATCCCAAGTTTTACTTTGACAGCCATAAAAAAGTAGCAAAATATATTGACCCTTCGTCCCCTGACTTTCTTATGCAGGATGGGGTATCACTGAATAAGTATCACGGCAGCATAAAAAATGTTGAACTGTGGAGCTATATCGAAGGTGTAATACCATTCTATCAGATGAATTATGGAATTGATGGTGCCAGAATAGACATGGGGCATGCTCTTCCTGCCGAATTGAACAAGAGTATTATACAAAAGGCAAAAGAGAATAACAGTAATTTTTTACTTTGGTCAGAAGAATTTCTAGTGGAGAAATCGGCTCAGGCTTCAAGGGACGGTTTTCACTTTATCAGTGGTTTTCTATACGGCTTGTATAAGGAAATTCAAGAGACGGATTTTAATAAGAAGCTATTTGAGGAAACTCTTCTGCTTTCCGAGTTACCTGTTGCTGCAGCAATGGAAACTCCTGATACTCCGAGGTCGGCATACATCCATAATAAAGCGCTGCTTGAGATAATCAACTTTATAAATGGCTTCATACCCAATAAGGTACTTTTCATTAATAACGGTCAGGAATTGATGGAATACCAGCCAATGAATTTAGGGCTTGATAATACCGAAGCCGGAAGATTTATACTGGAAAAAAACGACCCTATGTATGGAAAACTGGCTTTTTTCGATAACTACTATTTGAAATGGACATCAAAGGATAGAAAATGGATTGAAGGGGTAATTGGAAAAGTTAATACTTTGAATAGTGAGTATAAAGCACTTATTTCAAGAAAAGATAACTTTCATTTAATCCCGGGCTTTAACAGTAGCCTTGTCACGGTAATAGTGTATTTTGACAGTGCAACCGGGCAGAACTTTATTCTATTGGTAAACAGAAGCCTGGAAAATAAAGTACCTATCTTAATAAAAGACATATTGCCGGAACCTCTTAGCCGTGAGTCAGGTACATTAAAGGTAAAGTATACTAATTGGAACAGGACTGATATTGATATTTACAAGGAAATACAGCTGTCTGAGGGAGAAATTATTGCAGTGGAAGTTGAGCTGAGTAATTACGGCAAAAATACATAGTACATGTAATTTGGAAGGAAACAAAGCATTAATATATTTAATAATACCAAAAGACTAAAAGAGGAATTGTCAATATCCTCGGAAATGGAGATTATTATGATTAAAAATAGGAAAAAGACAGCGTACTTCTGTATGGAATTTGGACTCCATGAAGATTTTAAAATATATTCAGGGGGGTTGGGAATTCTTGCGGGAGATATATTGAAGGCTGCTAAAGACGGTCATTACCCAATGGTGGGTGTAGGCATCCTGTGGAGACAGGGATATACTACACAGCTTATAGGTGAAGACGGTACACCTTACGACTGCTATCCCGAATACAGATACGGCTTTCTTGAGGATATGAAGGTTGAATTTGAACTGGAGATCAGGGGTAGAACTGTTAAATGCAAGGTTTGGAAATGTAGCAAATATGATAATGTGGATTTATACCTGCTGGATACAAATATACCTGAAAACAATGATTTCTACATAACCGGGCAGCTTTACGGATGGTTCTCAGAGGAAAGAATTGCCCAGGAGATGGTACTTGGAATAGGAGGTATAAGAGCACTTCAGAAAATGGGACTTGATGTGGATATATACCATTTCAATGACAGTCATCCGGTGATAGCGGGTATAGAATTGATAACACAAAAAATGAAGTCTGATAAAGTTTCATTCAAAGAGGCCTGGAGGACAATCAGAGAAAAAATAGTTTTTACTACACATACACCTGTTACAGCGGGAAATGAAGTACATGAGCATTCCTTACTGAAATATATGGGAGCTTATAACGGTTTGTCCTATAAGGAAATGTGTAAGCTTGGCGGTGACCCTTTCAGTATGACTGCTGCCGGACTGAGGTTATGTAAAAAGGCAAATGCTGTAGCTGAGCTGCACTGTGAAACAGCCAAAAAAATGTGGAAGGACGTAGACAAAGCAGCAGAAATAATTGCTGTTACAAATGGAGTACACAATGGCACCTGGCAGGAGCAGAGAATAGTCAAGGCTCTTGAGGATGGCTTACAGCTCTGGAAAGCTCATTCCGAAGTAAAGTCTGAAATGCTGGAGGAAATATTCAAAAGAAATGGTGTGAGACTTGATCCGGAGGTGCTTACTATAGGTTTTGCCAGAAGAGCTGCACCCTATAAAAGAGGTGATCTCATTTTTGGTAACAGGGAGATAATCGAGCCGCTGCTGGAAAAGGGCAAACTTCAGATAATCTTTTCAGGGAAGGCACACCCAAATGACCTCACTGGAAAGGGGATAGTTGCCAACCTTTATGCGATGTCTCAAAAATATCCTGAGAGTATTGTATTTATACAAAACTACGATATGAAAATAGGAAAGCTACTCACAAGAGGTTGCGATGTATGGCTCAACAATCCCATCAGACCAATGGAAGCCTGCGGAACTTCAGGAATGAAGGCTGCCATGAACGGTGTACTGAATCTCAGTGTACTTGACGGTTGGTGGCCTGAAGGATGTATTCACGGAGAAAACGGATGGCAGATAGGGGATGGCTATGAGGGTCCTGATGCCCTTGAGGTAGATTCAAAATCCCTGTATAAAACCCTCCTGGAAGAAGTTATACCAACGTATTATGAAGACAGGGACAAATGGACAAGGATGATGCAGGCAAGTATAAGAATGTCTACTCACAAGTTCTCTGCTGCCCGTATGGTAGAGGATTACTATAAATTAATGTATTAGAAAACCGCATATTTTAACCCCCACAGCAGGCTGTCGGTAAAGGAACCGGCGGCTTGCTTTTTTATGTGCCGTTATAGACAAAAAAACACCTGCAATACTATACAGAATACAATTCAAAATGATACTCTAATCTCATTGCATAGTACTATTGGGCTATTTTCATAATATTCTTACTAAAAAGTTTATATTGAAGTAAATGAGGTATAAATATTATGGTATTATGTAAATATACACGATTTATTACATCATGGAGGGAGATCCAGATGGCTGAAAAAACGTCTTTCCTTATTAAAATGAAACGCATAATCCTAATTATCGCATTATCGATAATTTCAATAATAATTCTACTTGGTATATTATTTTATATCTCTAGCAGCAATAGCTATGAGGAACGTACACTGGTAAATGTGCTTGGAAGGCAAAGAATGCTTACGCAGGTGATGGCAAAGGATGCCAGCAGGCTCTTTGCACTTGTGCAGGCTAAGGATTTGGGAAATTTGACTGAAGATATAAGTGTAGTTGATTCCAAGATAAAGAATACAAAGCAGAAAATATCCACTGCAAGGGAAGAGTTCTCAGACACACTGTCAAAAATTAACAATGGGTATATTGAAGACCAGAATGTAAAAGTGAAATTTAATAATACAAATGCATACATAAGTTCCAATTTAGTTAATGTTAATTTGCTTTGGGAAGAATTTGATCAGGCAGTTGATACCATACTTAATGCACAAAACTATAATGACGATTTTATCAAATCCACAGTTTATATTAATGAAAACAATGAGCAGCTTCTTAAGTACTGTGACAGCATACTGGAGGCTACAGTGGGAGAGGCCAAACAAGAGGCTTTGAAAAGTATGTTTATATCAATTCTGCTTGTTTTCTTGGCGGCTATTGTTATTGGTGAATCTGTACTAAACTTATATAAATATTTTATAATGCCCTTAAATGAAATATATAAAGGCATTTCTGATTTGGGTGCATATTATCAAAAGGAATATAAACCTTCGTTTATGACTAATCGTGAGATAAAGCCCATAGTCGGTGAGATAAGCGGTGCATTCCATAAAATGGAAAGTATCATCTCACTAATTGAGAATATTAACAATAGTTCATCCTTTAACGAGGTACTGGACTTCATATTCAACAATTTCTCTTCATATATCCCGTATAATCACATTGGTGTAGCAATAGTAAAGGAAAATGGAAAAGTTCTTGAGGCAACCCATGGAATTACTGACGGATCAGTTGCTGGGTTACCAGAGGCCCTATTAAATAAAGGATATGAGATAAAAGGTTCAAGTCTAGAAAAAATATTTAGCACAGGTGAAGCCAGAATAATAAATGACCTTAAGGAATATTCAGAAAAAAATCCGCCCAAAGAGTATACAAAGATTATTTTGGGGGCGGGAATACGCTCGTCCATAACGCTGCCACTGAATGTCAAAAACAGAAATATAGGAGTAATATTCTTTTCAAGTAAGGAGAGAAACGTGTACGACCAGGACCATTCTAAATTTCTTAAGGTCCTTGCCAACAGTATAGCAATCACTTTTGAAAAGAATATATTTGTTGATGATTTACTTTACAGCAGCCTACTGGCTCTAGCGAAGCTGGCTGAGGCACGGGATGAGGATACTGGTGACCATTTGGAAAGAATGAAGAAATACGCCAGATTAATAGCAGAGTTACTCTACACTGACAGTAATTACCGAAAGGAAATTTTTCCAGCTTATATCATTGATATTGAACGGTTTAGCCCTATGCACGACATAGGAAAGGTAGGTATCCGGGATGCAATTCTTCTAAAGCCTGGAAAGCTTACCAGCGAAGAATTCGAGGAAATGAAAATGCATGCCAAATTTGGTGCTGAGGTGTTAAAAACAGCAGAAAAGAATATCGAGAAGAACGGAAAAAGCCTATTTAAACTTGGTATAGAAATAGCTGAGGGCCATCATGAAAAGTGGGATGGTTCAGGATATCCAAGTGGGAAGGAGGGGGTTGAAATACCACTGAGCGCCAGAATTGTAGCAGTTGCCGATGTATTTGATGCTCTGTCAAGCAGAAGACCCTATAAGGAACCCTTTCCCTTCGATATCTCCTTCGGTATGATAATTGAGGGCAGGGGAAAACATTTCGATCCGGAAATTGTAAGAGTTTTTGAGCAGAACAAGGATAAAATATTTGAATTATATAAGAGCTTTTTACCCCATAGAGGTTAAACGGACAGGCAGCTTTGGTTATGCCTATCCGTTCTGGCTACTGCCTAAAACTCATTGCAGGAGACGTCATCCGGCTGACAGTTGTAGAAATTAACCTGATCTGCACCTTCCAAATGATAGGCCGGACCCTGAACTCCCTTAAGAGATACATTGGTAAACCGGACATTCCTTATATTTGAACAGTAAATTCCCATTCGGGAGGTTTCTTCTATTCCTTTCATCAAGGCAGGTATTCCCGGCACAGCATTTTCAGCCATGGATATATGGATGTTGTCAAAAGTGATGTCCTCTATGGGCATCTCGGGAAGTCCATAAAGGAAGGCGGCAGCCGCATGAGCATTTACAGCTGTAATGCCGCTGAAATGTATACCTCTAAAGGCAGGTATTTCAGCAGTGACAGGGTAAGGTTCCTTATCCCACACCTTTTTCTCCTTGCCGCCTTCTCCGCAAAAGTAGTACTGATGCATTACTATGGGACACATAACGTCCTTCATAATCAGATTACTTACCCTGATGTCGCAAACCGTCCCTCCACGGCCTCTGCGTGTCTTCAATCGGATTCCTCTGTCTGTGCCCTCGAATATACAGTTTGATATAACCACATTATTGACACCTCCACTCATTTCGCTTCCGATAACCACTCCTCCATGGCCGTGGAGTAAAGTACAGTTGGTTACACAAACATTTTCGCAGGGAATGAGGTATTTGCCTGTTTCAACACCGGACTTTATAGTGATGCAGTCATCTCCCACATCTATCTGACAGTTGGAGATACGCACATTTTTACAGGAATCCGGATTTACTCCGTCAGTATTGGGTGAGTTGGCAGGATTGATTATTGTAATGTTGTCTATTGTAATGTTCTGGCACCGGACAGGGTTAACCGTCCAGGCAGGTGAATTTATGAGCCGCACTTTTTCAATCAGAATTCTGGAGCAGTCTTCGAAATATATCAGGCGTGGACGTGAATATTCCAGCTTACCTTCAAGGTGACTTTTCCACCAGAATTCTCCCTGACCGTTGATGGTTCCGGTGCCGGTAATACATATGTTTTCAGCAGCCTTCGCATAAAGCATGGGCATATATCCGGGGCCCTCGGCGCCCTCCCATCTGACCTCTTTTAGAGGATAATCTTCTGTCCGGCTGCTGAACAAAATATTTGCACCTGCCTCCAAATATAAGGTGATATTACTTTGTAACTGAATTGGGCCTGTGAGGAATGTACCAGCTGGAACATAAACTGTTCCGCCGCCCATTTCCACACATTTTTCTATGGCAGTTGAAAATGCTTGAGTACATAAAACGGCGTCACCTGATACGGCACCAAAATCTATAATATTATTAAAACCATTAGGGCTTATCATATATGCTGCTTCCTCCTAAGTTGATCTATTTCGACAGTTGCGAGTATCAGAGGGCCGTAGCCCTTATAATCATTTTCCACAACAGGCTCACTAATATAGTATTCAAAGGAACCATCCCTGTAGGGATTACCACCTAAGCCTGCAACACTGCAGACATTTTTCAGGTTCAGGTAACCGCTTTCATCAATATAGGTCAGGTGCTCCATAATTCCTTCATAGGCTTTTAATGTAGATTCATTAAAGGAGTCATCAAGATATCCTTTTCTTATACTTTTTGAATAAGAATATGTAAACATACATGAGGCTGATGCTTCAAGATAGTTTCCATCTCGCTCTGCCAGGTCTACTACCTGGTACCAGAGGCCGGTTTCCTTGTCCTGAACCTTGACAAGGGCTGTCAATAGAGCTTTTAAGATGTCTGCTATTTCTTCACGCTTAGGATGTGTGATCGGGAAGAAATCCAGGATATCTGTAAGGGCCATTGCGTACCAACCCATTGCGCGTCCCCAGAAATGAGGTGAGCAGCCTGTTTTATTATCAGCCCATTTCATGCCCTTGCTTTCATCCCAGGCATGATAAAAAAGACCTGTGGAGGGATCTTTAGCGTTTTCGGCCAGTAGGGTTACCTGATTTACTATATCGTCAAACCCTTCAGAATTGCCAAAAATCGAGGCATATTGGGCATAGAAGGGACAACTCATATATACACCATCAAGCCACATCTGATGAGGATATATCACTTTATGCCAAAAGCCACCCTGCCGGTTGCTCGGTTGCCTGTTCAACTGTTCTCTCAGGGTATCTGCTGCTTTTTTGTACCTGGAATCGGCAGTTTCATTGTGTAGTAGCAGCAGTACTTTACCTGGGTTGACCATGTCCAGACTCAATTCATTTTTGTCATAGCCGAAGATATTCCCGGCTTTATCAACGAACCTGTCAACCGTAGTTTTAATATAATTAAAGTATTCCTGCTTACCTGTAAGACGCCAAACAGCCTCAAGAGATACAAGAATCAGACCAAGCTCATAGCACCATTTATCCAGATATTTTGAGTGTCTTGAAATTATGGACTTTGCCATCATTTCAGGTAAGGATTGATGAGAAGTATTTGCTTTCATAGAAGATCCCCCTTAAAATACACTTGTAATCCTTATAATTATATTAATTATAGCTTCTTATTCTTATTAAATCTGCGCAGAAACAGATGAAACTGTTGAAAATATAGCATATTATGCCTGAAACAATTATGATATAAGTGGGGGTGTAAAATGGAAACAAAAAGTTTTACAAGTGAAGACAGTAATTTTTCAATATCAGGCTCCAGGGTAAAGGGGTATTTCTCCATGACCTCAAAGCATTATCATGATAAGTTCGAAATATATTATCTGAGATCTGGAGAGAGATATTATTTTATAAAGGACAGAGTTTTCCATATAAAAAAAGGGCATTTAGTCTTAATAAAGGAAGGGGAACTGCACAAGACCACTGATGCCGAAAAACCGGACCATGAGAGAGTTTTGCTACACTTCAGGAGACAATTTGTTCAGACCGTCAACAAGTCCACCGATAGAGTATGGGAGTTGTTGAACAATAGAGACTATTGTGTTATGGTACTGACACTGAAAGAACAGCAGGCAGTTGAGAAAATCTTTTCTGAGATGTTCCAGGAGGCTGAGGAGCAGAACGCCTGCTATGATGTCTGCCTTCAGGGTATGCTGATGAGGCTTCTGGTTTATATTGGCCGATACATCCGTCAGACAGATTCTATAGAATATATTTCAAACAGTCCCAAACATGATAAAGTATCAGGAGTAGTAAAGCATATCAATGAACATTATTCTGAAGAGTTATCTGTACCGGGAATAGCAAAACTTTTCTACATAAGTCCGTACTATTTAAGCCGTATATTCAAAGAAACCACCGGATTTACCCTTCTGGAATATATAAGTCTGGTGCGGGTCAAGTCGGCACAGCAGCTGTTAGAAAATAAAAGGCTAAAGGTAATTGAGATTGCTGAGAAAACAGGTTTCGGAAGTGTATCACAATTTAACAGGACATTTAAACAGATCGTAGGGCATTCACCATTAAATTATAGGAAAAGTAAAATTCAGTGAGTTAAGCTCAGCAATTTTTGCATATCTTTTTGCAATATAAAACAAGAAATAAGCAAATATTTTATATAAAATAAGTTTATCAACAATAAAGCAATCTGTTTTTCTAGGAGGAAAATATGGAGATACTAAGCAGAAAACTTATTGAGGAAAATAGTCAAAACCTTATTAAGATACCAATCGGTTCATTAAATAAATACCCGGAGAAAGTACTTCAGTTCGGAGAGGGAAACTTTTTAAGAGGCTTTGTGGACTGGATGATAAACAGCCTTAACAACAAGGGGCTTTTTAACGGAAGTGTGGCGGTTGTTCAGCCTAGAAAAAGCGACATGATAGATAAGATAAACCAGCAGGGAGGCGCCTATACACTGATTCTCAGAGGTGTTCAGAACGGCAAAGTAATAAACAAAAAGGAGATCGTTACCTCTATCAGCCGCGGAATAGATTTATACACTCACTATAATGAATATATGAAATTGGCTGAAAGCGCCGATTTAAGATTTATAGTTTCCAACACAACAGAAGCAGGTATTACATATAATCCTGAGGATAAATTACAGGATGAGCCACCGGCATCATATCCCGGCAAGCTGACAGCGCTACTTTACAGAAGATTTAAAGCCTTTGGCGGAGACAAGAAAAAGGGACTGATAATAATTCCTTCCGAGCTTATAGACAGAAACGGAGACAGTCTAAAAAGTATAGTTTTGCAACTTGCTGAGGAATGGAAGCTGGGAATCGATTTCATAAATTGGGTAAAGGAAGCAAATTACTTCCTGAATACCCTTGTAGATAGAATTGTGACGGGTTATCCGAAAGAAGAGGTTCAGACCTTGGAGGAGGAATTGGGCTACAGGGATTATCTTATTGATACAGGTGAAGTATATTACCTGTGGGTTATTGAAGGTGACAGAAAGCTTGCCAAGGAAATTCCCTTTGAAGAAGCTGGTCTTAATGTTATCTGGACAGATAATATTAAACCATATAAAGACCGTAAGGTAAGAATACTAAACGGTGCGCACACCATGACAGTACTTGCAGCATACCTTTATGGTCTGGAAACAGTAAAGGAGTGCATGGATGACAAGCTTATAAACACTTACATGAAAAAAGGAATATTTGATGAAATCATTCCTACTCTTGATTTGAAGGAAGAGGAGCTTGTCAAGTTTGCATACGATGTGCTTGAAAGGTTCTCAAATCCATTTATAAAGCATTATCTGTTAAGTATTTCCCTTAATTCAGTGTCCAAGTTTAAGGCACGTGTACTACCGTCACTTCAGGAATACTCCGTAAGAAAGGGTAAGCTGCCTGAAATACTTACCTTCTCTCTTGCCAGCCTTATTGCTTTCTATAGAGGAACAGTGATAAGAGATAACTATCTGTCGGGTCAAAGAAACGGCTCAGAGTACAAAATCTCTGATGATACGTATATTCTTGAAGTGTTTAGGGAGTCGTGGGCCGCTTTTGACGGTACAAAGGCAAGGATAGATGAGTTGACTACCGGAATACTTGCCAGAACCGAATGGTGGGGAAGCAATCTTAATGAAATTCCCGGTTTAACTGAGAAGACAGCCGAGTACTTGTTCAGCATAACTGAAAATGGTATGGAAGCAGCTTTAAAGAAACTTGTAATATGAATTTGAAAAATGTAAAGCGAACTGATGAATAAGTATTTACTTTTATGAATGGAGAAGAGTCATGAGCCAATTAAAAGCATTAAAAATACATCCAAGGGATAATGTTGCAGTTGTGCTTAAAGATGTTGAAAAGTGTGATTCCGTTTCCGTTGAGCTTGATGGGCTCGTAATAACTGCTGAGGGGCCTGTTCCCTCAGGACATAAGATAGCACTTACCGATATTCTTGAGACCGATAATATTATAAAGTACGGCTATCCCATAGGCCACGCAACAGTTAATATAAAGGCAGGGCAGCACGCCCATACCCATAATATTGCAACTAATTTGGGTGACCTTCTGGAATATACCTATAAGCCTGAACTGTCCAAGTCCGAAATCAATGTTATCCCTGATAGTTTTTGGGGGTATGAGAGACAGGACGGTAAGGTCGGTATAAGAAATGAAATATGGATTGTTAACACAGTGGGTTGTGTAAATAAAACCTCAGAAATGCTTGCCTCTAAAGCAAATGAAAAATATAAGGGTTTAACAGACGGAGTATATGCATTTCCTCATCCTTACGGCTGTTCTCAGATAGGTGAGGATCAGGAAAATACCCAGAAGATACTTGCCGGAATGGTAAGACACCCTAATGCCGGCGGAATACTGGTGCTGGGTCTTGGCTGTGAAAATAACAATATAGAGGTATTTAAGAAGGTATTGGGTCAATATGACAGTAATAGAGTTAAGTTTCTTGTAACTCAGGAGTCGGAGGATGAAATAGAGGACGGATTAAGGCTTGTCGGCGAGCTTGCCGATTATGCGGGCAGCTTTAAGAGAACACTTCAGCCGGTATCAAAACTGATTGTCGGGCTGAAATGCGGGGGTTCGGATGCGTTTTCGGGAATAACTGCGAATCCGCTGGTGGGAGCTTTTTCCGATAAGCTGCTGAGCCAGGGTGGTACTACCATACTTACAGAAGTACCTGAAATGTTTGGTGCCGAAACGCTCCTGATGAACAGGTGTGTAAATGAAGAAGTATTCAATAATACTGTTAGTTTGATAAATGACTTCAAAGAGTACTATATCAAACATGATCAGGTTATATACGACAATCCGTCTCCGGGAAACAAAAAGGGCGGTATATCAACACTTGAGGAAAAGTCTCTGGGGTGTACCCAGAAAGGCGGTACAGCAAACGTAATCAGCGTTCTCAATTACGGTGAGCAAGTGCGGGAAAGAGGATTGAACCTGCTTCAGGGCCCCGGCAATGATATTGTTGCGGTAACTACCCTTATGGCAGCCGGAGCACAGCTCATACTATTTACCACCGGCAGGGGAACTCCTATCGGGGCTCCGGTGCCGACAGTGAAGCTTTCAACCAATACTGCGCTTGCTGAAAGAAAAAAGAATTGGATCGACTTTGACTCAGGGAGAATTCTCACCGGAAGTACTATAGGTGAAGTGACTGAGGAACTGTTCGAGTTTGTAGTCAAGCTAGCCTCGGGTGAGGTTCATACGAAAAATGAGGAAAATGGATACAGGGAGATTGCGATTTTTAAGATCGGAGTGACCTTATAAGGACAAATTTGTTTGGGATGATAATTATTACGCCGGTACTTCCGTGCTTCCCATTTAGAGCTGGTTGTACTCGCGTACCGGCGCAAGAGATATTCTGAACAAACAAATTTGCTCTTCTGCGGTTCGCCCGGTTCTTTGATTCAGACACGAGAAGGGAGTATCACCGGCTACTCTACAGTAGCTTATGATACTCCCTTCCTGTAAAACTCTTTAATTCTGACATATTTACACAAAAATGTTGGGGGATTATTAAATCATAGTGTAATTGCTCATAAATCTTACAGGTATAAATAACTTATATACCAAAATAATTAACAGCATTCTTGTAACAAATATCCTGAACCATTTTACCCAATAAAGCCATATCGTTAGGAATTTCTCCCTTTTCGACCCAGTTTCCTAAAATATTGCATAGTATTCTTCTGAAATATTCATGTCTGATATATGACAAAAAGCTTCTTGAATCTGTAAGCATTCCCACGAATCTGCCAAGCAAACCCAGGTTTGCCAGAGCGATCATCTGCTTCTCCATTCCGTCCTTCTGATCATTGAACCACCAGGCTGATCCCAACTGAACTTTACCGGGTATTTTACCTCCCTGGAAGCAGCCGATTATTGTACCAAGCACCTCGTTTTCTCTAGGATTCAAGTGATACAGAATTGTTTTTGGAAGCTCGTCTGTCTTATCGAGTGCGTTTAAGAAAGCAGCAAGTGCAGAAGCGAAAGTCCAGTCACCAATGGAGTCAAAGCCTGTATCCGGTCCAAGCTTCTGCATCATTCTGGTATTTGTGTTACGCAACGTACCCATGTGCAGCTGCATTACCCAACCAAGTCTTGCGTACTGTCTTCCAAGGAATACAAGTACCTGTGTCTTGTACACAGCTACCTCCTCAGAAGTTATAGGATTTCCTGCCAAAGCTTTTTGAAGGATGTTTGAGGCGTCTTCTTCGGTTCCATCACGGAATACGAGAGGGTCAAGACCGTGATCTGATATTCTGCAACCAGCCTTATGGAAGAATTCCAGTCTTGAAAGCAATGCTTTCTTCAAATCCTGGAATGTTGTGATTTTAATACCTGATACTTCACTCAGTTTTTTAATCCACGCTATGAATCCATCCTTGTCAATATTTATTCCTTTATCCGGGCGAAGGGCAGGCAATACCTTTACTCCAAAATTTATATCTTCTGCAATTATCTTGTGGTATTCCAGTGAGTCTACGGGGTCATCTGTTGTACATACTACTTTTACATTTGAGCGCTTAATTAGATTTTTAGCAGTAAACTCGTCCTTTTCAAGCATTTCATTACAGCGCTCCCAGATACTTTCCGCAGTATCTGGAGATAGAAGCTCATTTATTACGAAGTAGCGTCTAAGTTCCAAGTGTGTCCAGTGATACAATGGGTTGCCTATGCAGTTGGGCATAGTCTCAGCCCACTTCAGAAATTTTTCTTTGTCGTCTGCATCACCGGTAATATATTTCTCATCAATACCATTACTTCTAATGGCTCTCCATTTATAGTGGTCTCCACCCAGCCACAATTCGGTAATATTTCTGTACTTTTTGTTTTCTGCGATTTCTTTGGGATTCAGGTGGCAATGGTAGTCAAAGATAGGCATTTCTTCCGCGTAGTCGTGATAAAGTCTAACAGCGGTTGGGGTATCCAATAGAAAATCTTCATTCATAAAATCTTTCATAGCTGTTCTCCTCGCAAAAAATTAGTCTCTATACTATAATTAAATCCAAGGCAAATATCAATATCTATACTATTCATAAATACTGTGAACCAATTAAGTATGAAACTTGAATTTAACTATATTTCGGTTCATAATACAATTATAATACTACATAATTGTCATAAACATATCATATATTGCTGCCTTTGATGCAAAAATTGCTGTTAACCCGGTAAGGAGGTATATATGGAGCACATATTCACGACAAGACAATACATGGTGAAAAATGACTTTGAATTCTTTCATACAAAGGAGGAACTGCCTCCAAACGTTGAATATCATAACCATGATTTTTATGAGATTTTCTTTTATATTTCAGGTAAGGTGTCATATATTATCGAGGGAAAGTCCTATCGTTTGAAGTCAGGAGATATAATTCTTATTAATAATAAGGAGCTGCACAGGACAATTATTGAAAGCGGAGAGGCTTACGAGAGAATAGTTATATGGATAAAACCCGATTACATAAAAAATCTCAACACTGACAGTACTGACCTAACCATGTGCTTTGAGTCTTCTGCCAGAAAAAAGTATAATCTATTAAGGCCCGATACCGAAACGTTGGCTTATTTGAAAAATATAGTGCAAAAGCTTGAAAAGGCTTATTATAACAGCGGCTTTGGGGGAGAAGTTCTGAAAAATTCATATATTAACGAATTGATTGTTTATCTTAACAAAGCCTATTTGTATACAAAAGATGAAGAAATTGAAGTAGATATAGAGTATAACCAAAAAATCAGCAACATTATCAAATATATTAATGCCAACCTGGATAGTGAATTATCTCTTGAGAACATATCGGCAGAATTTTATATTAGCAAGTATCATTTGCTAAGAGAATTCAAGAAATATACCGGTTTTACCATCCACAGGTTTATTCAGAAGAAGAGGCTGATAATGGCCAGAATGCTTCTAAAGGATAACGTTAAGGTAAGTGAGGTCGCTATGATATGCGGGTTTGGTGACTATTCAAATTTTATCAGAACCTTTAAAAGGGAGTATGGTATGTCACCAAAAGTGTTCGCAAAAGAAACAATTCAGGAGAGGGAAATTTGAGAACAAAACTCATCAGTTGATATAACTTTAATTCCCTCCTCCAACAACTTGGTATTCCAGCTTATTATGGTTTTTTCGGCATCTTTATGGAAAGTGCTATGCCCATCACCAATCAGAATAACCGACAGACCATGTTTTCTAGCGTCCAGGCAGGCAGCCTGAACACAGCCGTTGGATACAAGTCCTGTTATAACAAGTGTTGTAATATTATTATCCTTCAGATAGGTGGTAAAGGGCTTTTCTTTAAAGATACTGCTGTGACTTTTATCAAACAGAACACTATGGGACACAGAAGTAATACTGCTGTCAATCTGCCAGTCATCGGTGTGTTCTTTTGAGAAACTGTTATTTGTATGCCTGGTAAGAATTACAGGTTCTTCTTTGGAAACAAAAATAGATATCATTCTGTTTATATTATTTACTAACTCTCGCTTATTATATACTTCTCTTTTAAGTAAACCACTCTGCATATCAATAATTAACAAAACTAAATTCTCACGCACTAATAATACCCTCCATTTCAATCCAGTTTTCTCTGCTTAGTACAAATAATGAGCCTAAAAATTCGATTGGAAGTCCATCGGTGGTATTCCTGAAGGAGGCAATGCCCTCGGCAGATAATTTAAAACCCAGCTTATGTAGTAGTTTAAAGGAAGGATAGTTTTCATTGGCGGTACCGCTTGTCAGTTGTACTACGTTTAAAACTGAAAATGCATAGTTAATAACTGCTTTGCAAGACTCAAATGCGTAACCCTTGTGCTGATACGGAGAATATATGCAGAAGCCGAGATCCAGCTCTCTTTCATTTTCTCCGTTAAGAGAAATAAAGCCAATGATTTTACCTGATGTGCTTTCACAAACCGCAAGATAATTATCACCCATTGCGAAACCCTTAGTTATCTCCTGTATTTCATTATCTGTTGTGGGAAACTGATAATCATAAATAGCATATTTTGATGCTTCCTTATCAATTATTATCACTTTTAACTGCTCCCAATCCTCATTATCAAAATTTCTTATAACCAGTCGTTGGGTAATTAAATTGGTCATCGGCAACCTCCTCGTTAAGGGGTTATATAAGGGTTTATCTAAAGAGTTAATTTTGCCCGGAACTACAAGAACTTTTGCAATTCCCGCCAATAATTGTAATTTTCAACTTTAATATATAATCAAAAAATTATTTAGTCAAGAGAGGTGATATACGTATCTAAGGACAGGCAAGAGTCTGATTATTCTCATCACCCCAACATTCATTATAGAACCAAAAAGTTAAAGCCTGTAAGCATTTAAGCTTACAGGCTTTAACTTGGCGCGCCCGGCAGAGATCGAATCCACAACCTTTTGGTCCGTAGCCAAACGCTCTATCCAATTGAGCTACGGGCGCATATTAACACACGCAATAACACGGTGCACTAAATATATTAATACATCTTAAAGGAAAAAGCAACAGTTTGTTTTATTTACCAGTTAAATTATTTACCAGTTAAATTTCACCTTAAAAAAATATATAATTCTGGCTGTTAAATGCACTTTGAAAATTACTTTATAGGATGATGACTGAGCAGATTGGTAGGGGCAAGTAATTCAAGTACTATAAATAATTTTATCGACTTGCAATTATCATTACCCATATACGAAAGGACGAACAACCTGTACAAAAACCGCCGATATAACACTCCATAAAATGAGTTATACCGGCGTTTTAATATAATTACATAATAATTGTGCCATAAATAATTATGACGGCCTACTTAAAATAAAGCTTAAACATAATGTCCCTGCTGTAATTTCCGAATCCTTTTCCAAACAGTGTAACGCCCCCCACATTTTCAGCATCGGGAAGTACCGCTATTCTGAAGGTCCAGTACTTTTGACGGATATCCAAAGAGGATATGGAAACATCGGATACTTTGATACCGTCGATGTAGGTTCCTTGGTGAGTTATTCTGATTGCCTTATAAAGTCCATATTGTCCAACCTGCAGACTCCACCAGTCAGGAGTAAATTTACCCCGGCTGATTCCGAAGTCTCCAGGACTTGTCCACTGACCTAGTTTCTGATCGTTTAGAATGAAGGTTATGTCAGAAGGCCAGTTATTATTAACACCTGGTGCTTCAGAACCCAGTTCCATGGATATTTCCAGCTCTTCAGGTTGTTGAACCGATAGAAGGAAGTTAGGTACCTTGTACTCAACATAGCCCTCGGTAAACCACAAAATACCTGCATTTACTCTTTCAGGATCCAGAAAATATCTTGGGTCGTCAAACTGACCGATAACCTTCTCGGGTGTTGCTATTCCGCAGGTTGGTGTGGCATTGAAATCCGAGTAGTGTCCTATTGGCATGGAAAATTCGTGATAGTTGCGAATTTTTGATTGCTTTGTTGGAAAATCTATTTGTATTGAATCAACATTGAGATAACAAAGTTTTTGTACCGAACCATTGATGCTTTTGCGTTCACAGCGGATTATTTCTGCTGTTTCAAGCTTTTTAACGTGCATTGTTACAATAGCACTGCTTAATCCAAGTTTTTCAGCCAACTGCTTTATGTTTAAAGGACTTTCAGCCAGCAGGTTAATTATTTTTATACGTACGTCACTACTAAGTGCCTCGTAGACAGGCAGCCATTTTTCGGAAATATCTGTTTTCATATAAAAATACAGCCTCCAACACAAGAATTAATACAAGTATAAATCACATCCCGGCGTTTGTAAATAAAAATATTAATAGCTGAAGGCTTACAAATAATAAGCCTTAGTAATACTTGTAGAATTAAATTATTTGATATATTGACATGATATAAGATGAGAGATATCATATAGTTATTAACACTATAGTTACTGAATTAATAAAAACATAAATACGTATTAAGGAGGAAAAATAATGAGTAATGCGAAGATGATACTTAATAAGGATTATGTTATCGGAGAAGTTGATAAAAGAATATATGGTTCGTTTATTGAGCACCTTGGAAGAGCAGTTTATGGCGGTATATATGAACCAGGTCACCCGACAGCAGATAAGTATGGCTTTCGTCAGGATGTAGCGGCTATGATAAAGGAGCTACAGGTACCAATCGTGAGGTATCCGGGCGGAAACTTTGTTTCAGGCTACAACTGGGAGGACGGAGTCGGACCCGTTGATAAAAGGCCCAGACGTACAGAGCTTGCGTGGATGACAACTGAAACTAATGAAGTCGGAACTAACGAATTCTTCACATGGGCAAAGGAAGTTGGCACAGAAGTTATGATGGCGGTTAACCTCGGAACCAGAGGAGCCGATGCGGCAAGAAACCTTGTTGAATACTGCAACCATCCCGGTGGAACCTACTGGAGTGAACTAAGAAAGTCCCACGGCTATGCTCAGCCTCATAATATAAAGACCTGGTGTCTGGGTAATGAAATGGACGGACCTTGGCAGATAGGAGCTAAAACTGCAGAAGAATATGGTAGAATAGCATGTGAAACTGCAAAGGTAATGAAATGGGTGGATCCAACAATTGAACTGGTAGCATGCGGAAGCTCAAACAGCGCTATGCCAACCTTTGCACAATGGGAAGCGACTGTACTTGAACATACTTATGACCATGTTGATTATATTTCTCTGCATACTTATTATGGTAACCGTAATAACGATACAGCTAATTTCCTGGCCAAGTCAATGGATATGGACGCATTTATCAAATCAGTAATTTCAACCTGCGATTATGTACAGGCTAAGAAGCGTAGTAAGAAGAAGATTAACCTGTCCTTTGACGAATGGAATGTATGGTTCCATTCAAATGAAGCAGACAAGAAAATTGAGCGATGGTCTATAGCACCTCCACAGCTCGAGGATGAATACAACTTTGAAGATGCGCTATTGGTTGGAAGCATGCTGATAACTCTTTTGAAGAATGCAGACAGAGTAAAGATGGCCTGCCTTGCACAGCTTGTTAACGTAATTGCTCCGATTATGACAGAAAACAATGGTGCTGCATGGAAGCAAACAATTTACTATCCTTACCTTCATGCATCTGTATTTGGCAGAGGTACTGTTTTAAATCCAATTGTCAAATCTCCTAAGCATGATACCAAGGATTTTACAGATGTTCCGTACATTGATGCTACAGCAGTTATCAGTGAGGATGGAAATGAGGTTACCGTATTTGCGGTTAACAAAAATATGGAGGAAAACATTACTTTGGATATTGAGCTCAATGGATTGGGACAATTCAAGGTTATTGAACATATTGTTCTTGAGCATTCTGATGTAAAAGCTACAAATACAAAAGAAAACCCATATAATGTTATTCCAAACTCAAATGGAAATGCAGCAATTGAGGACGGTAATGTAAAGGCCGATCTCAAGAAGCTTTCCTGGAATGTGATAAGGCTTAGTAAGTTGGGTTGATTGAAAAATTACTGACATTGAGGATAATGTTTTTCAGGCTGGGGCTCTGCTATAGCAGGGCTCCTTTTCTGCTTATTTATTAAATAAATAAATTTGCTGGTATACAAAAAATCCATATAGATGATATTACACCATTAAATACTATATAATAGGATATATTAACAGGAAAGAACTCAGTTAATATAATATATGGAGGAAAACTATATGGATGTAATAACATATTCTCTCAGTGACGAACGAAAAACATCAGAACGATACTACAGTGCAATTTCGACATTTACCGATAAAGTACTCCTGAAAGGACGAAGTCTGTTGCAAGCAGATATTGATGGTTACCAGGCTAAAATGTACAGTGAGCGAAATACTTTTTTTGAAGAAGGTCTTCTGGAAATGTTAGCTCTTGGAGTTTACTGGCGTCTATACAGCGATGCCGCACTGGAAATGAAGAAAACAGCAGCGGAGCTTTTAACTGCCATAAACCGGTTAAGGGATACCAAGGTTAAAGTAAAGTTTTTTCTAAATCACGTCAAAGGTATTCTATCAACTCTTTTCATTCCAAAAATAAATTATTGTACTAACGCTCCTATTCCCGATCTACGGGGTGTTGAGAAATTGATTGTTTTTTTAAAAGCTACGGGTGAATTTAATCAGGAAGTAAAAAGGTTTGAATTCTGGCTTAAATACTTTAGGCAGATAGGGTTAAAAGAGGCCTGTCAAGTACTGTCAACTGCAATAAATTTTGCTGACTGGTTCCAGAAGGAAGGAGCAGCTGACTTAATGCAATTTACTCCAAATGTTCAACATTTCCTTAACAAAAAATTGTCCAGTCACAGATGGAAAGAGGATTATATATTTTGTAGCAGCAGGGCGGTGGAATACCATTTAAATATGGTTGGAGCAGAAATAATGAATAGAAGTTATCATGATGACTTCCTGCAGAGGAAAGATAAGGTATTATTGCTGCCACACTGCATGACAAATCCGGTAAAGGGTAAATGTAAAGCAGCTCCAGTGGGAAAGGGATACATATGTAAAGCTTGTTCGGAGGACTGCCAGGTAAACAGTATTTCGAAATTTGGAAGTCGAAATAATTTGAAGGTCTTACTGGTACCCCATGAATCCTCTATAGCCTCGACAAAAACCGATCAATCACTTTTTACAGGTGGTTCGGGTGTAATAGGAGTTTCCTGCGTACTAAATCTTATTTCGGGAGGCTGGATGCTGGAGGAGAAGGGAGTTATACCTCAATGTGTACTGTTGGATTATTGCGGTTGCAGGAACCACTGGCATGAAAGGGGTATACCTACCAGGCTTAACGAAAAGCAGCTGATGGAACTGATAGATACCAATCATATCCGCCTGTAAGCATATAAGTAAATATGCTAAAATAGTCATAGTGTAGTAATATGCATGCAAAGATATAGATTAAAATTACCTTGGGGGTCTCATGAAACATATCTTTATTATCAATCCGGCAGCAGGAAAAGGAAAATCTCTGGAACTGGTTCCATTTATCCAGGAATGTTTTAAGAACAGAGAACAGGATGAATTATATATAGAAGTTACAAAATACCCGGGACACGCAGCTGAGATAGCTAAGATGTATGCAACAGCTGAGGAGTGCCGGATATATTCCATTGGAGGAGACGGCACTGTTAATGAAATAGTTAACGGGATAGCGGGAACATCTTCGGCTATGGGGGTTATACCAACCGGCTCAGGAAATGACTTCATACGCAGCTTGCACTCAGAAAAAGATGTAAAGACTCTTATAGCCCGTTCAATTGACGGTGTCGAGAAAAGCATTGACCTGGCAAAAGTAAATGATAAATATTTTGTAAATATATCTTCGATAGGCTTTGACGCCGAGGTGGTTTTCAATGCTATGAAATTCAAGAAAAAACCCGGAATAACAGGAAGCATGGCCTATGTGTTTTCAATTATATATACTGTTTTCAAGAACAAAATAAACAGGATTAAAGTAGATATTGACGGCGATAAGTTTAAAATGGACTCATTACTGGTTGCTGTGGCCAACGGCAAATATTATGGTGGAGGAATGATACCTGTTCCTGATGCCGTAATTGATGACGGACTATTTGATATATGTCTTGTGGGTGTGGTAAGCCGCATTCAGATTCTCAGTCTTTTCCCAAAGTATATGAAGGGACAGCATGGGGTGCTAAAGCCGGTGAGTTTCCGAAGGGGACAGGGGATTAGAGTTGAAAGTGATGAGGAACTCTGCCTCAATATTGACGGAGAAATTGTAACAGCAAAAACCATTAACTTTGAAATAATAAAATCTGGGATAAAGGTAATACTCCCGTTAGGAGGGTAGTATGAAGTTCATACATACGGGCGACTGGCATATTGGGAAAATAGTAAATGACTTCAGTATGCTGGAGGAACAAAAGAATATATTGGAACAGCTTGTTGCGGTTATTGAAAGGGAAAAGCCTGAGGCGCTGGTACTGGCGGGGGATATATTTGACAGAAGTATTCCAACTGTAGAAGCTGTTGAACTTGTAGATGACATTTTCTACAAGCTGACTCTTGAAATGAAAGTGCCTGTACTTGCAATTGCCGGCAATCACGACAGTGCTGAACGACTGTCCTTTGCAAGCAGGATTCTGACAAATAACGGTTTACATATTTCGGGTACATTTGATGGAAACGTACCCTGCGTAACCATTGAAGATTCTTTCGGACCAGTTAACTTTTATCTTCTTCCCTACACTGATCCAAGAAATATACGTCACATATACCAGGATAGCCAGATATCTACCCATGACCATGCGATGAGAAAAATTCTGGATAAAATCGGACAAGCCTACAATCCAAAAGAAAGAAATGTAATGGTAACTCACGGTTATATAACGCATATGGGAGAGCCGGCGGAGTATGTCAGCGAATCTGAGAGACCATTAAGTATCGGTGGAACCGACTTCGTTAGCTCGGAGTACTTTCAAATGTTTAATTATACAGCCCTCGGGCATCTTCACGCACCTCAGAGGGCAGGTTTTGAGAATGTTAGATATGCGGGCTCGCTTTTAAAATACTCCTTTTCAGAGGTTAACCAGAAAAAAGGTATTACAATAGTCGAACTGGATGAGAAGGGGAATGCTTCATCAAGACACTTAGACCTGACTCCTGCACGGGACATGAGAATAATTAAGGGGCCGTTAAATGAACTTATCAGCCCGGAGGTTTACAAAAGTGTAAACAACGAGGACTATATCCATGCAATTTTGACTGACAAGGGTGAACTTATTGATCCCATATCCAAGCTCAGATCGGTCTATCCTAATATAATGGGGCTGTCCAGAGAGGGAGCCGGCCAAAGAGAGGGTTCAAAGACTTCGGCCTCACAGGGCTATAAATCAAAATCCAAGCTGGAGCTTTTCCGGGAGTTTTATGACTCGATTCAGGGTGAACCGCTGGAAGAGGAAGCAGAGACTGTAATGGCAAGAATTATTGGAGAGGTTGAAAAGGAAGGAGTATAGCGGCTGTAGAAGTACACTTGCAGAGTACGCTCAAGGTTAATAGATGAAACCGTTAAATTTGACTATAAGTGCCTTTGGCCCCTATGCCAAAGAACAGTATATTGATTTTACAAAGCTTAATGAGCAGATTTTTGTTATTTCAGGGCCCACTGGTGCCGGGAAAACTACAATATTTGATGCTATCAGCTTTGCGCTTTTTGGAGAAGCCTCGGGCAGCAGCCGCGACAGAGACAGTCTCAGAAGTGACTTCGCCCTGCCTGGAACAGAAACTTACATAGAAATGGAATTTGAGCTAAGAGGAAAGGTATATAAAATTAAAAGGTCTCCCCAACAGGAGCAGAGAAAGCTCAGGGGAGAAGGATACACCATAAGAAATGCAGATGCCGAGCTGCTGCTGCCTGACGGTACACTAATTACCAAAATAGCTAATGTAGATGAAAAAATAAATGAACTGCTGGGCATAAACAAAGCGCAGTTCAAGCAGATAGTTATGCTTCCTCAGGGTGAGTTCAGAAGGCTGCTGGAGTCAGACAGCAGCGAAAGGGAGCTTATATTCAGGAAAATTTTCGGCACCGAAGGCTTTGCTGAGATACAGAGAAGGCTTGATGATGAGAGCAGAGAGCTATACAAGTATGTGCATGACATAAAGACTCAGATGGATACACATATCAGGCATGTGGATACTGGTGAAAATCAGGCTCTTGAAGAGATTCGGAACTCAAAAAACATAAATATTCAAATGTTTATGGAAAAACTGGCTGAGGCAGCAGCTTGCGATAACAGCAGCCTGGAAGCTGTTAATTCCCGGCTGCAGCTCATTACAAAAAAGCAGGGCGGCTTAAAGGAAGAAATAGCCAGGGCTGTTGAAATCAATAAGAAGCTTGCAAATAAAGAGCAGGTAACCCTCGAATACAGTGGTGCCTTAAGCAGGGTGGAGGAGTACAGACAAAAGGAGGCAGCTCTTGATTATTCCAGAAAAGCTTTGCCTATTGCCGAGATCGATGAGCAACTAAAAAAGGCCGGTCAGAATATACTTGGCAAGACAGAACAGCTTGAGCAGGCAAAGCAGCAGGTTCAGAGGCTTTCAGAGGAATTCGTGGCAGCTCAGCAGCTATTCAATTCCGAGAAGGAAAAAGAGTCTTCAAGAAGAAAACTGGAGGCTGATCTGGCACTTCTAAACAACATGCTCCCAAAGGTTATGCAGTACGATAAGGCCATAAAAGCGCTGGAAGTGGTAAGGCACAAGAGCGACGGGGTAAGGCTGGAACTGGAGCAGTCTGTTAAGAAACTGGAACTGGAAAAAAACAGTTACAGAGCTCAGGAAGAGAAGCTGAGGAGCGTATACTCAGCCGAGGCGGAAAGCATCAGGCTGGACAAGGAAATAACGGCCAATAAAAAGCTTCTGCTGGAACTGGATAGCATAAAAAAGCTTATAGAAGTCTGTTTTGAAGAGAACAACAACTATGCTGCATTAAAAAAGTCCTTTGAAGGCTTTGATATTGAATATGTACATTTCCGCGGCAGGCTGGAGCAGGAAGAGGACAATTATCTCCGGGGACAAGCCGGGCTTATGGCAAAAACACTTAAGGATAACTGCCCCTGTCCGGTTTGTGGGTCAACAGAGCACCCTGCCCCTGCTTCGGCTTCTGACACTGTTACTGACCAGCAGCAAATAAAGGGGTTAAAACAGAAATTTGCCAGTTTAAACGAACAGAGGACCGAGAAATTAAAAGAGTTATCCGAACTTAACGGAAATATTAACAGCAAAAGGCTTGAAATAGAAAACAGGCTTTCTGCGCTGGGAGACGGCGTACTTGATAGAGATATATCCAAGCTTGAAAAAGTAAAGCAGGAAATAGTTCTTAAAGGTACTGCTTTAAAGGCTGAGACCATGTCTCTTATTTCATCTTACAAGGAAAAGAGCCAACTTGCAGGCAGGAAAGAGGAACTGGAGAAACTATACAGAGAAAGTTCGGAGAATATCAAGAAACTCGAGCAGGCTCTTAACCTGCAAAATGAGCAGAAAACAGCCATCGCCGAAGAGCTTGCACGTACTCAGTCGGAAACAGCTGCTATTGAACAGGAAGTGCCGGGTGACATGAGGTCCATAGCGAAACTTAACTCAGTACTGGAGGAGATAAAGCGCGCAATAACAGACCTGGAAGTAGGCTTGAAAAATGCCGAGCGCGCTCAGGAACAGGCGCGACAGGCCTTGAGCATTGCTGAAAAGGAATTTGCAGTAGTGACCACCTCGTTGAAAGAGAGCGTGGAGGAGCAGGACCGCTTGAAAAAACTGCTGGAGGAGAGGCTCAAGGCCTCAGGGTTTGAGGATTATACACATTTTATTTCCATGAAAAAGAGTCAGCAGGAGTTGAATGCCTTACAGGCCGACATTACGGAATATTACCAAAGGCTGCAGTCATTAAAGGATATGCTCACACACCTTGAGGAGGAAACAAAAGCATTAAACACCCAGGATATAAGCCTGCTTGAACAGAGCTATCAGAAGCAGCTGGAAGAACAAAACCTCCTGCAGGAACAGCAGAATATCATTTTCTCCAGATATTCAAACAATACAAAAACGCTGGAACAACTTAAAGAGATAATTACACGTCTTGAGAAGCTTGAGAAAAAGTACAATACCATCGGGGAGCTTTCAAGGATAGCAAAGGGTGATAATCCGCAAAGATTAACTTTCGAAAGGTATGTTCTGGCTGCATATTTTGATGAAATAATAGTTGCAGCAAATCTGCGACTGGAAAAGATGACGGGCTCAAGGTATCTGCTTCAAAGAAAAGAGGATAAAAGTAAGGGCCGCGCACAACAGGGTCTGGAGCTGGAGGTTTTTGATAACTATACCGGGAAGTCAAGGCATGTCAAGACACTTTCGGGAGGCGAGGGCTTTAAGGCCTCTCTGGCATTGGCGCTAGGTTTGGCCGATGTAGTTCAGTCCTATTCGGGAGGGATAAGCCTTGATACGCTATTTATAGATGAAGGCTTCGGGTCACTTGATCCTGAATCACTTGATAGTGCAATACAATGCCTTGTAGAGATCCAAAAAACCGGCAGGTTGGTAGGTGTAATATCCCACGTGGTCGAATTAAAGGAGAGAATAAAATCAGTACTAGAAATTATTTCGAAAAAAGAGGGAAGTTTTGTAAACTTTGTCGTATAATATAGAGAATGTAGAAAAAATTATGCTAAATATATTATAGGAGAATGCTATGGAGAAAAATTCAATTCTAATAAGGAACGAAATTGAAGCAAATAAATTCGCTTCCAAGGTCATGCTAGGAACTAATATCTTTGCAATAATAGTTTACATACTTAATGTTTTGGACATATTTGTTGTAGATGATACCCGAATGACTATAGCCATGTCTTTGGCAATTGCGCTTCTTACTCTTCCGTTTATTGTTGTTCAGGGCTTTAAGAGTCAGGACACATGGGTAAAGTATATGACAGTAACAGCAGCAATACTGATGGTGGGGGTATTGTCAACCTTGTTAAGCTATCATGTAGTAATTTTGTACGCTTTTCCCTTTGCAATCGCAAGCCTGTTTTTTTCCAGAAGACTAAGCTGGTACACAACAGTTACAGCTATCATAATATTAAACATTTCTCAGCTTCTGGTTACACCTTTGGGAGGGACACCGGACGACAATTTAACTGATACCTACAAAACCATTGTATATGGAATGGTTCCGAGAACCATACAGCTAATAATACTAGCAGTTATATTTATTGTTTTATCAAAAAGGACACGAAATATGTTAAGTAACATAATGGGTGCTGAAGAACAGCAGGAAATGTTCAGCAAAATGCTTAAGGTTACAAAAAAATCTACTGACGTGTCAAATGTTCTTGCTCAATCAGTCAGCAACCTCTCACTCATGACTGAAAATACAACCAAAGCAAATGAATCTATCGCCAATAAGACGTCAAGAATAGCCGAGGGCTCGAAACTGTCTATAAAAAATATTGAGGAAACCACAGAAATTGTAGCAGACATGTCCACTAACATTGATAAAATTACACATGAAGGAATACAGCTCTCTGAGTTATCAGAGCAGATACGTGCCTTATCCGAGAACAGTGTTGTTGTTATGAAGTCAGCGGTTGATGAGATGAATGCAATTGCTGAGGCTACAAGGCAGAGCAAAGAGACTATTGCTAAACTGGAAAGCCGGTCAGGAGAGATTTCAAAGTTTGTTGAGGTTATTACCCAGATATCGTCTCAAACAAACCTTCTGGCTCTGAATGCTTCCATAGAATCGGCCAGAGCAGGGGAACAGGGCAAGGGTTTTGCAGTAGTGGCTCAGGAGATAAGAGATCTTGCAGAGGGCTCACAGAAAGCGGCAAGAGATATCGCAGCACTTATTAGAGAAATAATGGAAGACACCGAAAATGCTGTAAAAGCAATGGATACCGGATCTGAGAAGGTTGACAGGGGAATGGATATAATTGAACAGGCTAAAACTTCCTTTACCCAGGTGGCCGATGCAAATAGTGAAATGAGAGAGAAACTTGCTGTTGTAAGCGAGGATACTAAAGAGGCAGCCATATGCAGTCACAAGGTGGTCAGTATGGTTGCATCGGTTAAGGAAATCAGCACCGATACACTTAGAGATCTTGAACAGATAGCAATGGCAAGTGAAGAGCTAGTTGCCTCCATGGAGGAATTGGACTCATCTGTAGATAGCATTGAGAATATGTCAAAGGAATTGGTTGAGATAGTTAAATAGTCTAAAATTTAAGTATAAGATTAGTAGTCTAAAATCAAAAAAGACCGTCACTTGCTGGTGACGGCCTTTTTTTAAGCCTTAAAAATGCTAATTATCAAGAGTTGTACCTTCGTCAGAAATCCTAATATATTCGCATGCAGTATTATCTGTTTCGGTGAATAACGGTCTTAATACTAACACGCTTAGGGGCGGAATATTCAACCTGAGCCTACAGGGCCGTCCATGGAGAGATTCTTTTTCAACAGTATAAATTACATTATCTTTATCAGGCTCATAGCCACCATACTTTTCATAGTTGCTGTTAAGTACCAACTCATATTCAAGATCAAAAGGTGCACCAATACAGTAGTTATCGTTTACGGCAGGAGTAAAATTACATACGAAAAGAAGGATGTCTTTACTGTCAATGCCTTTGCGAATGAACGACACAACGCTGTGGTCGGTGTCATTACAGTCTATCCATTCGAAGCCTTCATAGCTGAAATCCACTTGATATAGAGCTTTTTCATTTACATACAGTTTATTAAGGTCCCTGACAAAGGTCTGAATTTTCTTATGCATCTCATAATCCAATAGATGCCAGTCAAGACCCTTTTTATCGTTCCACTCAATAAACTGTCCGAATTCACTGCCCATGAAAAGCAGCTTCTTGCCGGGATGTCCATAGGTGTAACCATATGTGACCCTCAAGCCTGCAAACTTTTGCCAGTAATCCCCCGGCATTTTGTTAAGCATGGAGCACTTGCCATGAACAACCTCATCATGGGAGAGAACGAGCACGTAATTTTCACTGAAGGCATACATAAGTGAGAAGGTTATAAGATTATGGTGATATTTACGGAATATAGGGTCCATACTCACATATTTTAAGAAATCATTCATCCAACCCATGTTCCACTTAAAGGTAAAGCCTAAACCGCCCATATACGGGGGTTTGGTTATCATAGGCCACGCAGAGGATTCTTCGGCTACCATCATTATTCCTTTAAAGTAGCTGAAAACGGTGGTATTAAGCTGTTTTAAGAACTCAACGGCTTCCAGGTTCATATTGCCGCCAAACTTGTTGGGTACCCATTGTCCTGGTTTTTTAGCGTAGTCCAGATATATCATGGAGGCGACAGCATCAACTCTTAAACCGTCAATATGGTATTTTTCAAACCAGAATATTGCGTTTGATACTAAGAAGTTTCTGACTTCGTTTCTACCATGATTGAAAACCAGTGTTCCCCATTCAGGATGCTCACCCTGAAGAGGGTCTTCATGCTCGTATACGGCTGTACCATCAAATTTAGCTAAACCATGTGCATCCTTTGGGAAATGCGCCGGCACCCAGTCCAGTATAACTCCTATGCCGTTTTGGTGACATTGATCCACAAAGTACATAAAGTCCTCTGGCGTACCGTAACGGCTGGTCACGGCGTAGTAGCCTGTCACCTGATAACCCCAGGAGCCGTCAAAGGGGTGCTCGGTGACAGGGAGTAGTTCCACATGGGTATAACCCATATACTTTATATAAGGGATAAGCCTGTCGGCAATAACTCTGTAATTGAGAAATATATCGTCATTTTCATCGGGTTCGGCCAGAGTGGACCAGGTACCAAGATGAAGTTCATAGATGGAAACCGGCATCGAAAAAACATCTGAGGACTCTCTCTGCTCCAGCCATAATGAATCCTGCCACTCATAATTTTCAATATTGTATACGACCGATGCCTTGGCTGGCCGCTTCTCAGCAAAAAAAGCATAGGGGTCAGACTTTAATATAACCTGGTTAGACTGTGTTTTTATCTCAAATTTATACAGGTCACCGCCTGTAACCAGAGGTATAAACAGTTCCCAGATTCCAGAGGCCCCTAACTGGCGCATCTGATGCCTGCGGCCATCCCACTGGTTGAAGTTGCCGACAACACTGACCCTTTTTGCACAGGGAGCCCACACCGAAAAAAGAGTGCCTGATACATTGTTAATGGTCATTACATGAGCACCCAGCTTTTCATAAATTTTATGGCTATTTCCCTGGTTGAAAAGGTATACATCGTATTCGGAAATAACAGGCCAGAAACTGTAAGGGTCGTGGGTTAAGTAGCTGTCTCCGGACTTGTCGGTTATTCTGAGCTTATATTCAAACAAATCTTTTCTATTGGGGAAAATTACTTCGTAAATTCCATTCTCATATTTGGGAGGGATGGGATAAAAGGTGTTTTCAGATACATCCAGCAGTTCTATGCATTTAGCATCCGGATGGTATACCCTCACTGCAATGTCCTTTTTCTTCCGCTTACCGTCTATAATGTGCATGCCAAGAAATACGTGGGGATCTCTGCAATCACCATTAATTATGCAGTTAATAATCGCCTGATTCTCATTTCCCATTAGACCACCTCTCATAGTGTAAATTTGACAGTTAAGATGAACAAGCACCTATATTTACCATACTATAATATTTTGCTCAGATTAACAAGAAGAAAGGTAGCAAGAAATTTACTTCGCAAAGATTTTTGTGCGCATTCTTATTACTCTGTCTTCGCTCGCAAATTATCTTGTTCGCTAGGGAACCCAAGGTTCCCTTCGACGAAATGTTTCACATTTCTGAGCACCCTCCTGAAACCGGAAAGGGGAATCCCCTTTTCAATCCCCACGTCTAGGAATTTATCTATCTGGAATTTTTCAGTGTACTTGCTCAACCCGAGTAATATTAACACATTCAAAGAATAGAAAATATATCAATTCCTAAACGTAAAAAAAGGGAGCCTTAGCTCCCAAATTAAAATAGTTAAAAAGAAATGTATGAAAATAGTGAGGATGAATATCTGTCATAATTATAATCAAACTGTATATTACTATACTATTATGCTCTCTTACTGAACTTAATATCAAACCACACAGCCAAAAGAAGTATTAAGCCCTTAACGATATATTGTGCTGCTACATTTGTATTCATAAGGCTCATACCATTGTCAAGGCTACCCATAACAAGAGCACCGATGATACATCCCGCAATTGTTCCTGCACCTCCGAGAGTGCTGGTTCCACCGATAACGGCCGATGCTATGGCATCCAGTTCCATGTTTGTTCCTGCCGAGCCTGTAGCTGTGTTGAGCCTTGCAGTATATACAATACCGGCAATAGTGGAGAGAAGCCCCATTAAAACAAAGATACCGAGATTTACTTTGTTAATGTTAATACCTGAAAGCCGGGCGGCTTCTTTGTTACCGCCAATAGCGTAGACATGACGACCAAAGGTTGATTTTTCTGCAATAACAGTAAATATTACTATTATTGCTATCAATAGCAATATTGCATACGGAATGCCCATATAGCTGGCCATGATTCCGATAACCAGGGCGATTAATAGAGAAAAGCCTACCATTTTCGCTATTTGCAGAGACATGGGAAGAACTTCGAAGCCATATTTAATTCGTGACTTTCTCTTGTTAATCTCAAATACTAAATAGCACATGATGAAAGCTACACCAACCAAAGCACTTGTATCGCTAAACGGAAGGTCTGGATTTATCTTTGGCAGATAGCCCTGACCGATTGCCTTGAAGGAATCATTCATAGGTGCAATAGAGTTACCGCCGGTAATTGCTATAACTCCGCCTCTGAAAGCGAGAAGTCCTGCCAGAGTTACTATAAAGGCTGGTACTTTGCCGTAGGCAACCCAGAATCCTTGGAACAGACCTAAAAGCAGCCCAATAGCAATAGTAATTGCTATTGTTTGTATAGTCCCCATGCGGCCGGCCACCATCAGCTGAGCTGCAACTGCCCCGGTTAACCCTACAAAGGAGCCTACTGAGAGGTCGATATGGCCTGCAACCATGACAAGAACCATACCACAGGCTGCTATTGCTGTAGAGGCACATTGTAAAAATAAGTTTGAAAGGTTTCTCGAGGATATGAAGATGCCGTTTGTAACGATGGTGAAGAAGCCCCATATTAACAATAAAGCAAGTATCATAGTGTATTGGCGTATATTTCCCTTGAGGGTTCCGACTAAAATTTCTTTAATTGATTTGGTCTTGCCCAATGCATTCTGATTATTTTTTGCAATTGAGTTTATCTCTGCATTTTGCATATTAACCTCCATGAGCCGCATAGCGGCCAAAAATGTAATGAAAACTCATAGGTTAGTTTGGAAGACGAGCTTTAGTGAAGTCTTTCAAACTAACCACCTGTCGCATAAGTTAAAATATTTTCCTGAGTGGCTTCATTCCAGCTAAATTCTTTAGTTAACGAGCCTTCATGCATAACCAGTATTCTGTCGCTCATTCCGAGTATTTCCGGTAATTCGGAGGATATCATGATAATACATACACCCTCGTCAATCAGCTTATTCATAATATTATATATTTCAAATTTGGCACCTACATCAATACCTCTTGTAGGCTCATCCATTATCAGAATTTTAGGCTTTGTCATAAGCCACTTGGCAAGGACAACCTTTTGCTGATTTCCACCGCTGAGGTTTGAAGCCTTCTGCTCAATACTGGGGGTTTTTATCCTTAAGTCCTCGACATATTGGTTTGTACCTTTTATTACCTCATTACCATTAATCAGAGTAAATTTTGATATGGATTCCAGGCTGGACAGGGTTACATTATTCTTGATATCCATTCCCAATACCAAGCCATAACGTTTTCTATCTTCGGAGACATAGCTTATCCCTGCTTCTATGGCCTGTCTGGGATTTTTAATCGATACTTTCTGGCCTTCCAGGATTATTTCGCCGCTTACATTAGCTCCGTAGGCACCGAAAATACTCATCACCAGCTCTGTTCTTCCGGCTCCCATCAAGCCGGCAATTCCAAGAATTTCACCTTTCCTTACTTTAAAGCTTGCATTATCAATTACCTTCAGTTCAGGAAGATCTGGATTATATACATTCCAATTCTTTATCTCCATTACAACTTCCCCGGGTTTGTGCTCTTTTCTTGGAAACCTCTGAGTCAATTCACGTCCAACCATTAAAGCAATTACTTTATTCTCAGTCATTTCTTCGGCAGACTCAGTTCCGATTGACTTGCCGTCCCGGAGAATGGTAATGTTATCAGCAATTTCAAAAACTTCATTCAACTTGTGTGAAATATATATGCATGTTACACCTTTGGATTTAAGTTCCTTAAGTATTTGTAACAGATTTTCCGTTTCTGATTCGGTAAGTGCAGCTGAAGGCTCATCCAAAATCAGGATTTCAGCTTTCTTGGCGATTGCTTTGGCGATTTCCACCAGCTGCTGCTGCCCAATACCCAGATTTAATACTTTGGTATTAGGGTTTATATTAAGTCTCACTTCATTAAGGACTTTCTGGCTTTCAGCATATGACTCGTCCCAATTAATAAGACCTGTCTTTTTCACTTTTTCATTACCAAGAAAAATATTTTCGCAGACACTCATTTGTTTAACAAGTGCAAGTTCCTGATAAATTATAGCTATTCCAGCCTTTTCGCTGTCTTTTATGCCTGAATAGCTTTGTGTACTTCCTTTTACAATTATTTCACCAGTATAAGTACCGGAAGGATAAACCCCGCTAAGAACCTTCATGAGAGTTGATTTTCCTGCTCCATTCTCTCCGCAGAGCGCATGAATTTCACCCTTTTTTACCCTGAAGGTAACGTTATCAAGTGCTTTAACCCCCGGAAACTCTTTGGTGATGTTCTTCATCTCCAATATATATTCGCTCATATTAACCTCCGAAGCCACGGAGTGGCTTTGACACGAAGTGGCTTTGAGCCGCTAGCGGTCACAAAATGTAATGAAAATATATCCTTTAGCTTTATTTTGGGGGAATAACATAATCCGGTTTGAGCCGAAAGCTGCCATTCCCCCAAAAATTTAAGGATTTATATTATTTAGCGTAAACATCTTCTTTCTTGAGATATCCGCCATCGATAAGTACTTTGTCAAGGTTGCTCTTGTCGACAACTTCGGGTGTCAGAAGAATTGATGGAACATCCATCTTTTCATTGTTTACTTTTTGATCAGCACCAATATTTTCACCCTTAACCATTTTGATAGCAGCATCAATAGCTGCTTCACCAAGTTTTCTTGTATCCTTAAATACTGTCATACCCTGTGTTCCTTCAACTATTCTCTTTGCTGCGGCAAGCTCCGCATCCTGACCGGTTATGGGCACCTTACCAGCCAAACCCTGAGCAGCTAATGCCTGTATACAACCGCCTGCGGTACCGTCATTTGGAGCAAGAACTCCCTGAATGTTATTGCTGTTTGCAGTTAAGGCATTTTCCATTAATTTCAGTGCGTTGTCTGGCTTCCAGTCTATAACAGGCTGTTCCATAACAACTTTGTAATCTCCGCTGTCTATCTTAGGCTGCAGGTATTTGGCAGCGCCCTCTTTAAATAGTTTAGCATTATTATCTACAGGAGATCCTGACAACCAAACGATGTTACCCTTTGCCAGATTTTCGGTTAACCATTTACCCTGAAGTTCTCCAACCTTTACGTTGTCAAAGGAAAGGTAGACGTCAACATCAGTACCCATTACAAGTCTATCGTAGGATATAACCTTGATACCGGCCTTATGAGCCTTATCAACGATTGAAGCGGCCGCCTTGGCATCATGTGGAGCAAGAACCAGGATATCAATGCCTTGAGAAATCAGGTTTTCAACCTGAGAGTCCTGTTTTGCGGCATCCATGTTTGCTACCTGAACAGCAATTTCAACTCCGGCTTTTTTTGCAGCTTCTTCCATAGTAGCTTTGTCTCTGACCCATCTTTCTTCCTGTAAGGTTGGAAGTGATAAACCGATTTTGATCTTCTTGTCTGCTGCTTGAGAAGACGACGTAGTTGAATTGTCACCTGCTGAGCTGTTTGCACCACAACCAGCAAAAAGTGAGATTGACATAATACCTGCTAAAGCCATAGCAGCTATACGTACTGATTTTTTCATATACAATCCTCCCGAAATGTAATATTTTCTTATGCAACGGGCTACTTACCATAGCTATTGCTGTTACATTAACAGGATATATCAGAGAAGGGTTAAAGTCGCTAGAGAGAATTGCTAAGGTCTTACTAAAATTGTGATGGAATTAATTATTCCTGTAGAGAATAGCATTATTTTATGAGGAATAAAAGTAAGAGAAATAAAATGAAGTGAGAAAAGTGAAAAGTGAAAAGTTAAGGTAGTCTTACTCCGTAAGCCGCTTAAAATAAAAGTTCCGCGTTAGCGGAGCTTCCATAACTATTCCCCATTCACTATTCCTTATTCACCATTCATACTTCATCCTTCACTATCTTATGACTTACCATCTTGTTTACGTTACCAAGAATTTTTGAATAACGGTCATAATCCTGCAACAGCACTCCCATGTAAAGGCTGTCTACAATGGCAAGCTGTGAAATACGTGAGAACATGGTTTCGGTATAGAAGGTAGTCTCAATATCACCTGTAAATAGTTTAATATCAGCATAGCGGAGTATGTCTGTACCTTTAAAATTTGTGATAGCAATGGTAACAGCCCCGTTCTCTTGAGCTATACGCAATGCATCCACCGTATCTTTCGTGCTGCCCGAATGGGAAATGGCTACTGCAACATCACTTTTTCCAAGGGAAGTTGCACAAATATGCTGGAGATGGCTATCGGGGTATGAACGGCAGGGGAGCCCTATACGAAGGAATTTTGTTACCATATCTCCAGCGACTGCAGCAGAATTCCCTACTCCATAGACATCAATAAGACGTGCCTTGTAAATAGCTGTAACAGCCTTCTTATATTCTGACTTGCTCAGGGTTCGCCGGGTATCCTCTAAAGCATGTTGGGCTAAAGCTATCATTTTTTCAGGGATGGAATCCAATGAATCTTCCGAATGTACATGGAGGTCCACCAGAGGAGGAGTAGAACGGTTCATAGCTGCTATATCTTGCGCTATGGCTAATTTTAAGGGAACGAACCCTTCAAAGCCCAAAGCCCTAACAAAACGTAATACAGTCGGATCACTTACATTTACAGCTTTAGCAAGCTGAGCCATTGTCAGACCTGGTATCTCATCCCAATGAAGAAGTACGTAATCTGCCACTTTCTGTTCGGATGAGCGCAGAAAGGAATATTTTTCTTTAATAATTATCTTACATTCATGGTTTTGCATAGCCGTTCACCTCTCTATTAATTTATTTATTATATGAAACTTGTGAAGATAATTCAAGAAATTTGTAATAAAACTACATGCGTAAAATTTTGTAGTAAAATTACAATAAAATATTGACATTGTAGTATAATTACAGTAAAATACTTCTTGAAAGGAACGTCTTGCCTGCACTTCAGCAAAATAGGGCAGACGTATAAAATTTATGAAAAAAATAAAAAGAGCTGCAGAAATGAGCGTTGCCGAGCTTGCTTCCTACATTGACCAATCTGTACTAAAACCGGAATTTACACAGGAGGAAATACGTAAATACATTCAGGAGGGAATTGATTTTGGATGTCGTACAGTATGTGTTAACCCGGCTTCGTTGCAATTAGCTGTTGAAATGTGTGAGGGTACCGATACTGATGTGTGTGTAGTATGTGATTTTCCGTTTGGGCTTTCCACCACGGCATCAAAAGTATTGCAGGCTGAGGAGTATTGTAAGGGAGGAAAAGTAGCAGAGTTGGATATTGTAGCTAATTATGGATGGATTCGTAGTGGCATGTGGTTTAAAGTGCGGGAGGATATTGAAAAAGTATGCGAGGTATGTCATAAGTACCGCACAATGGTAAAGGTAATCTTTGAAACGGATGCTCTTACACTTGAGGAAGTAAAAAGGGCAACAGAGGTTGCAATTGAGGCTAAGGCTGATTTTGTTAAAAGTTCTACCGGGTTTTTTACAGGTGGAAAAAATGAAGGAGCTACCTTTGAAGTTATTTCAGCAATGCTTAACGTGGCGAAAGGTCGCTGTAAAGTCAAAGGCTCAGGGTCTATACGTACCCGGGAACACTTTTTTAAGTTAATTGACATGGGTATCGACCGAATGGGCATAGGCTACCGGTCAACAGCAGTAATACTGGGTTGTGGCCCTGAGGAGGCTAAAGCACAGCGCCAGATACTACTTTAACCTTGCTTCAAACCGTTTTACTTTTTCGGCCACTGATTCTTAGGTACATTCAGATATACGTCCTCCAGACGGTGGAAACCGTCGTTAATTACCGTATCAACCAAATTGTCCTTTGTTACTACTATAGGATCAACTTTTGCGTAGGGAATATCATTTTCTCCGTCGCTTATATAGGTATTGCACGCGTAGTAGTTGTTTTTTAACAAGCCAAGGGCAACATCAACGGCTTTCTCGGCTAATTGGTCGATTGGCTTGTACACCGTCATGAGCTGCGTGCCCTCAGCAACTCGCTGGCAGCCGGAAATGTCTGCATCATGGCCTGCCACCAGCACTTTACCTGCCAACTGCTGCTCTGAAAGTGCTTCGATAGCAGCGCCTGCAATACTGTCATTGGCTGCCAGGATTGCATCTATCTTTTTCCCGCTCTGAAGAGCCTTTTCAACACAGTTGAAAGAATCCTCAGGGCGCCAGTCATTTGCCCATATTTCATCAACTATCTTTATTGAATTATCATAGATGTATTTATCAAGTACATTTTTATAGCCTTTATTATACATATAACTATTGTAATCGGTTTTGGCACCATTAACTATGATATAGTTGCCTGTTGGAACCTTTGATACCATTAGAGATGCCATATATTCTCCAACTTTTATATTGTCGAAGGAAACATAGAAATCAGCATTAGCATTTTTAATCAAACGATCATAGCAAATAACCTTTACACCCTTCTTTTTTGCCAGATAAACAGCTTCTGCCGATTTTTCGGCATCCTGGGGTACAATCATCAAAATATCAATGTTTTGATCCAACAAATATTTGACCTGTTTTATCTGATCGTCAGCATTATTATTTGAATTCTGGACAATAACATCGGCACCCCTTGCTTTGGCTTTGGCAACAAGAATATCCATATCCCTTTGCCAGCGTTCCTCCTGTAAAGTTGCCATGGAAAAGCCTATGGTAATGTTTCCGCTTTTATTGGTGGGCTTATTCTGGTCTGAGGAGGAACAAGCTGCTGGAAGCAATGTACATAATATAAAGAGCAAACCCAAAAGAAAAGCCTTTAATTGAACTTTCTTCATTTAAGAAACACCATCCTTACTTGTATATAGAATACTGTCCCTGTATTCAGTCGGTGTAACACCGACAGCCTTTTTAAAAATTCTGCTGAAATAGTTGGGGTCACCGTAACCTATTTCATAACAGATCTCCTTAACACTCATCAGGCTGTTTTTCATAATTTCCTTGGCAGTGTTAATTCTAAGGTTTGTAAGGTAGTCAATAAAGTTCTCACCCATTTCATCCTTAAAGAGTTTACTGAAATAATGGGGGCTGATATTAACTTCCTTGGAAACTTCTTCAAGGGTTAAATCACTTTTATAGTTTTCTTTAATGTATTCCACTGCTCGTAAAATCAGTGAATTGGTTTTCTTTTCTCTGGATTCGGAAAGTCCTTTAGTTATCAGCTCAATCCTTTCAGAACACCAATGCTTTAATTCTGTAAGGGAATCCAGGGTTTGGAGTTCTGAAATAAGGTCTATGCTGCTAATATGCTGCGAAATATTGTAATCGTTAGCCAGGCGGGATAAAAGAATCATTATTTCTATAAGCTTGGCCCTGATTTTATTAACAGACCCATAGTATTCTATTGTCAACCACTCAAATATATGACAAAAGGCTTGGAGACAAGCATTCTTATCGCCGAGAGCCGCCTTTTCCAATAACATTTTTTCCTTTTGTATAGGATATTTCTTCACCGAAATTTCTTTCTCAGTAGGTATATCCATAATATGTAGAATGCCGTTTCCTCCCATAAACCGTATTGCTCTTAGGGATTCTTCATAGGAAAGATAAATATTGTCAAAGCCGTTGTAGCAGCGGCCTATTCCAATATAGAATTCGGCATCTGCTTTTTTTGATATCAGATTAAATATGTATTCCGCAATATTAACGGCCTCAAGTCTTCTGGTATACTCGTCAGTTTCGGTCCTGGCAGGAATATAAACGACTATTCTGTTTAAGATTACAGGACCAATAAAGCATCTGCATCTGCCCTTTAAAATATCTCTCAGGTAAGGGTAGAAGGACTGACTCTTAATGCTGAGGCCTATTCTATTAACCAGACGGCCTCCGTCATTGGCTTGTGCAAACTCTATTGTCATGATATAGCCGCCGCTTTCTTCTATTTCGAATATATTACGGTAATTTTCAAGTTCAGTTGCATTATCATCCAAAAACAGCATGGAATATATGAATCCATTTTCCAGAACCGGTAGAAGGTTCTCCATCTTCTCTTTCAGGTCCAGCTCCTTCTTCCTTTTTGCCCGTTCTTTTTCAATGTCTTCAATACTTTTTTTAATTGTGGAAATTATTTTTTCTCTATTGACCGGTTTTAACAAATACTCTGAGACACCCAGGGTAAGTGCGTCTTTTGCAAAATCAAACTGATCAAAGGCAGTGAGTATAAAAAATATACAGTCACGCAGCATGCTTCGCAATTCTCTGATTGCTTCAATTCCATTGATTCCGGGCATGTTAATATCCATGAAAACTATATCGGGAATAAAGCGTTCGGCTTTCTCGATTGCCTCTCTGCCTGAACGGGCCGATTCAATAGTAAAGATACCTGAAAAACTCTTATTTACAATAAATGTGAGGGAATCTATAACGATTTGTTCATCATCGGCAATCAACAGCTTATACATTTACATTCTCCTTTATACTCACGGGTATTCGCAGGCATACAGAGGTACCCTTGCCGGATTCACTGTCAATGCTCACGATATTGTCCTGGCCGTAAAAAATATTTAGCCTGCTAATTACGTTTCCCATACCAATTCCTGTTGTGTGGCCCTTCTTTATCTCAGTATCAAAGGGTTCATCTACAGGGTCTTCATTAGCTATGCCCAGTAACTGGTCGACTTTTCTTTTATCCATTCCTTTACCATTATCAGATACCATAATTTCAACATACGATACCCGACTTTTCACTGACAGAGTTATAGTTCCGCCTGATTCCATATCACCTATTCCGTGTATATATGCGTTTTCCACGATGGGCTGCAATATCATACATGGCACTTCAACTTGGAGGTTATCAGCCTGTATATCCTGTACAAACTCTATTCGATCGGTAAAACGTGTCTTTAGTATATAAATGTAGGTTTCAATATTATTTATCTCTTCACTTAAAGGTACTGATCTGTCCAGCTTTTTGAGATTATATCTAAACAAATTAGCTACATTTTCAATAAAGTAGCAGGTTTTATCAGCACCTTCCATCATTGCAATCTGTGCCCCCGTATTCAGGGTATTGAATATGAAATGAGGATTTATCTGTGACTGCAACGCCTGAAGCTCAGCCTCCTTCAGGTGGGTTTTCATAATAAGGTTTTGAAGCTCCTGCTCCTTCAATTTACTCTGCAGTAACGCCCTCTCTTCAAGAGCATCAATGTGGTCCCTTATACTGCAGGCCATTTTGTTGAAGGCGCTGGCCATAACGCTAATTTCATCCTCTGTGTCGAATTCAACCTGAGGCACGTCGAAATTACCCCGGGATATCTCATCGGCAGCCTGAGACAGCTTTATAATTGGTTTTGTGGTCTTATATGTAATAAGTATAATAAATACAAGATTAAAAAGTATAACTCCAAGGATTATAGCGATATTTATCATCTGGACAAGGTCTATTCTGTTTGCAACTATGTGATACTTCTGTGTATTTTCCTTAAGAAGTTCATTGTTAAGCTTGTTAATGTACATGTCAATATAGCCGAAAACCCTGTATGCATCATTATAATAGGAGGTATATCTGTTAATATCCCGTGTTCTTTTGGCAAGGACAGCATTATCTGTTATATCAAGATAGTTATTTATCATATTTACTATATCTCTTTGAATTAAACCGTTGGTGCTATAATCGGCGGTTTCCGCAAGTCGCTGTGAAAGCTGCTGTAATTTGTTTTTGGAACCAATAAAGTTTCTGAAACTATCAGAATGCTTGGTATCCAAATAGCTTTCCAGATATTGCTGAACATCTGTAACACTGTCCCGCAGCTCATTAAGAGAGATATTGCTCACAAAAAGGGAATCCATCTGATTCATCAGCATTCTTGCGTTGTAATAAGTATAAAAGCTTGCTGCAGCCATTAGAATGGTGGTTATCATAAAGTATAGAATAAGTTTTTTACGTATTCTATTTTTCCTTAAAAATCTACTGATAAATTCTAACATATTATAATCCTTAATAAATACTGTTCAGTTTATTTACTTGAATCATCAACAGAGAGGGTTCCAACATTAACTTTTGTAACTGCATATACTTCGGTACCCACGTAGGCTGAAGTACTTTTTGTAGTTTTAAGCTCAACCAATGCACGAATTGCTTTATAGCCCATATCTTGAGGGTCGCTTACAACACTGCCGAAGATTACGTTCTTTTCTATATATCTGAGGATCTCAGGATCACTCCCGTAGCCTATTACCTTGATCTGGCCAACTTTGTTCAGGTCCACCACCATTTGAGTAACACCAAGAGTGTCTCTCGGGTTTGTGCAGAAGATAGTGTTTATCTGGGGATTGTTGGTAAGCAGCTCATTAGCTATTTCACCAGCACTGAATAATCCCATGCCGGAAATCCGTATTTCTTCAATGTCTACCTTGCCCTTATAATCCTTCACAGCATCCTTAAAACCGGTAATACGGAGGTTTTGGGATACATCTCTTGCTTCCGGACTATAACCATTTAGTATAACAGCCACCTTGGCATTTCCTCCGCTGGCATCGGCAGCGAGCTTGCCCCCAACGCTACCCACTTCATAGTTGTTATTGCCTATATATGCAAGCCTTTCGCTGTGCTTGGCATCGCTTTCAATTGTAACTACCGGAATATTTTTCTTAATAGCATCATTAATGACCGGTGTAAACATAGTTTCATCGGGAACATGGGTTGCAATTCCGTCAAGATTTGAGGCTATTGCTATATTCATATATTGAAGCTCTTCCTCCAAATTTGAGAATCTGGGACTGTTGAACTCCACTGCAACATTAAACTCTCTGGCAGCCTTGAATGCGCCTTTTTTCACATCATTCCAGAAGGGGTCGTATGAGCTCGGAGTTATCACTGCGAAATGATAATCTGGCTTTTCAACACTTTGAGCAAATCCATTATCAAGGGGAGCCGGACTTTTCTTATATGGATTTAAAATGAAAATTACTGTAATTATTACAAGAGCAAATAGTAAGGAAATAAAAAAGATATAGTGTTTCTTGTTTTTAGTCATAGTAACCTCTATTTTGCTGCTATGCAGCGATATAAATAGACTGTCGGATTACTGTATTTATTAGGATAATACGAATATAGATTATCAAATAAATACAAATAATACAACTTTTAATTACTAAATCATTGGTGAAAATGACTAAAGATAACAGGGGAAATATATTAAAGATTTTATTAGGGATAATATATTTCCCAATGCTTGAAAGGAATTATCCATAGAATTGAAGGATTATTTTGCGAGATTCCACTTATCACCTAAGTAATCAATTACTTTTACTACTGCAGGGTCAAATTGTATTCCACAGTTTAAAACTATTTCTTTTTTGCATTCTTTCCAACTCATGGCAGGTCTGTAGGGCCTGTCGTAGGTCATTGCATCAATGGAGTCAGCAACTGTGATAATTCTAGAACCGAGGGGGATCTCAGTCTGCTTCAGGCCGGAGGGGTAACCTTTTCCATCCCAGCGTTCGTGATGGTGAAGTACTATTTTGGATACCTCCTTCATATATTGTGATTTGCTGAGAATGTTATAACCTATTTCAGGATGCTTCTTTATTTCCGCCCATTCATCGGGCAGAAGCCTCCCAACTTTGTTCAGAACATTCTCGGAAATACCTATTTTGCCTATATCGTGTAAATGGGCGGCTAGATGGATGGTTTCAAGCTTTGAGCCTTTAAGTCCCATGTGTTTCGCAATGTCAAAAGTCATATCAGCCACCCTGTTTGAATGCCCGCTTGTGTAGGGGTCCTTTGCATCCAACGCTGTTGTTAGACATTCGATAACATCATGGAGTCTGCTTTTTTCAAAAAAGTGTTTTAATATAAACATTAGAATTTATCCTCCAGGGTATCTTTTGTAAAAGTCCAAAGGCTTTGTTATTCCATATGCCGAGGTCTATGCAGGTACAGTGAAATCAAAGCTATTGTTTGTGATTGCGTCTCTGATATCCTGTCTGGCTTTATCGAAGTTACTGAATAATATCAGCGCTCTATCGGGGGAGTGGTATACTTTCCAATATTTGCAGAGCAGGCAGTTCTCACCCTTATGATTAATAAAACCGATTACGTCCTCCAAAGGTATACCAAGAAAGATACCTATTTCGTGAGGACAGACACATTCAAACCTTTCTCTTAATTTATCAATACATTCTTCCAGAGTTATAGTTGAGGAATATCCCATCTTACTTAGAAACTCTCTGTTGCTTTTTTTATTCAAACACTCTTCCAACAGGCGAGACTTATAGAAAAGTACTCTTACACTGTCCTTAGTATCCCTTAGACAGATGTACTCCAGCTTAAGCCTTTTACAAACCCGGGAGCCAAAATTATCCCAAAGCTCATACAGGTTTCTGTCGGCTCTGGTAAAAGTCATAAGGGAGGAGGGCTTCTCCTCTCTTATGGTAGGTGCCGTTCCGTAAGCAATAAGTGACAACAGATAATCTTCGTCAGGAAGCTTATTTATTAAATTTATGAAATTAACTGCTTGAGGTTGTTTTTTTCCATTAATATCACTCACTTCCTACGTAATAGTTTATCTGTGGCGCTCCAATAAATTACAGCTATTTTCTTCATAAGATACCTCCAGATATTTATTATTCCCGTTATGAGGGACAGGCAACATTCTTTTCACTCTCAAGCTTTTTTAACAGCTCAAGGAGGGAGGAGGCGCTGCTGCTATGACTTCTAACCACACTTATATTCTTCTTTTTAGCTTCCTTCATTGCAGTAAGCATCATCTTGTGAGAAACTGTAGAAGTAAAAAGAACTATTCTATCAGGGCTGCCGATAGCCTTATCAAATCTTGCGGGCATCTGTGTGTATACCTTCACCCGGTGACCCCGGCTGGAACAAATCTCTTTGTATTCATCCTGCATTCTGTCATGTCCGCCTACTAAAACAATACTCATTTTTTCTCCTATAACCTTTCCGGCTCACATAAAATTCAGGTAAATCCACGTTCCTACCGTGAGCCAGGTAAGTTGTGAATTCTGGTTGTATATTTGTACCGCAAATTTTTAACGTATAAGGGTTTGATTAATTGTTAGTTAATTAATTGAAAATGATAATCATTATCAATTAATTGTAGTTTACCAAGAACTAGAAAGTAAGTCAATATAATTATGTCAATTGGATGTTATTCGGAACTAAAAAGTGAAAAAATTTAAGCTTGCATGTTTTAAAGATTTATGTTAAAATACAAAATTGTATGTGGAAAAGCTTTTCTGCATAAAATAAATATTTACATCCTTGCTCTGTACTCTTGATACAGAGCCGTAAAGTCCGAGGGGAGGTGTCCATAATGTTAAAGAAGTATGAAACTATCTTTATTATCAATTCAGAGGTTGGCGAGGAAGCTACAAAAGCCCTGGTTGAGAAATTCAAGAATTTGCTCGAAACTTCAACTCAGCTCGAAAGCATTGATGAGTGGGGTAAGAGGAAGTTAGCCTATGAAATAGATGACAAGAACGAAGGTTACTACGTGCTTGCTAATTTTTCATCTGAGCCAAGTTTTCCGGCAGAATTAGAAAGAGTATACAAAATCACTGAAGGAATTCTTAAGTATATCGTAATAGCTAAGGATTAATAGGTGTTATTACTTTTGACTACGTGATCCGTGCTTTAGCACGCTGCGCGTAAAGGGAAGGTTAGTATGAACAAAGTTGTTTTAATGGGAAGACTTACTAAAGATCCTGATCTGAGATACATCAGTGGGAACAATACTGCTGTCGCAAGTTTTTCCCTTGCTGTAAACAGACGTGCTACTGCAAAGGAAGGTCAGCCTCAGGCTGATTTCATAAATATCGTAGCATGGAACAAAACTGCTGAATTTTGTCAGAAGTATTTTACAAAAGGAATGCAGGTAGCAATTGTTGGAAGACTTCAAACCAGAACCTGGGATGACAATGAAGGCAAGCGTCACTACGTTACCGAAGTGGTAGCTGATGAGACTTATTTTGCCGACAGTAAAAGGGGCGGAGAAGCTGGAGCAGGTAGTTCTGCACCCAGAACCTATTCCGAAAATCCCGCGTCATCAGGAGATGGCTTCTATCCAATGGATGAGGATGATGAACTTCCATTTTAATAGGAAGATTCCAACAGTAAAATTAGAATTAATTGACCGAATCATAAATTATATTCAGTACCAATTAAGGGTACATGAAAGGAGGATATTAAAATGCCAGGACCAAAGAGAGATAACAGAAGAAACGATAGAGATTCTTATGATAAGGGCGAAGGTAAGGGCGGCATGAGAATGAGAAGAGCTAAGAAAAAAGTTTGCTCATTCTGTGTTGATAAAGCTACTGATATAGATTATAAAGATGTTGCTAAAATCAGAAAGTATGTTTCTGAAAGAGGTAAGATCCTTCCAAGAAGAATATCAGGAAACTGTGCTAAGCACCAACGTCAATTGACAGTTGCTGTAAAGAGAGCAAGACATATTGCTTTACTTCCTTACACTGCTGAATAAAAATTAGTAAAGCCTTAGGCTTATACAAAACGGAAAATATAATTTTTATTAGAAAACCCGCAGGATCATCTAGTCCGGCGGGTTTTTGCATATCTTGGTATCGGGTATAACTCAATAAATTCATACTTTCTGCTTCCCAATCCGATTCTGGCTCCGTATTCGAGGGTATATCGGCCTCTTTTGAACACAGTTTGTCTGCAGCAGGGTATCCGAATTTCAAAATAGTTTATTGATATTATCAACTCTATAATCTTGATTCAACAACACAGAAGAAATCGTAAATCGGCTTCAATTCCTTGAAGCCCTTCTTCAGTACTTCGGGAAGCTCCTTTGAAAATGCCAGCTCAAAATTGTTTTGTACACATTCAAAGAATATATTTTTTCTGTCGACCCACGTTCTTATATTCTCGGGCTGGTCTGGAAATTTGCTCCTTTTGTACATTTCTCCGCCAATTACAAATTTATTCTGTGATTCATAATACTTTTGAGCCATAACAAAGGCAGGATGCCTGTCCACTATCATTTCACGCATGTTTACCATTGAAGAGGGCTCAGCACCATAATAGCCAATACCATAGCTGGAGCCCTTCTGGCCTATTTCAAACCAGAAGCAGGGAGCTGTGGACATAAGAGACTTGTCTCTCAAAAAAACAAGCCATACATTATCTCTATAGAGGGTCTTATCCTTTGTAAAACGGGTGTCCCTACGAACTCTGGATATAAGCTTTGAGGGTACTGTTATAAGCTGACTGTCAATGGCGAGCATGGTAGGAGCAAGCTCGTTGATAAGTTCTGCAAAAGGATTGTAGACCAATCTTTTGTATTCATCTTTATGGCTGTCGTACCATTCCTTGCTGTTATTCATTCTATTTTCTAGAAGAAATCTTAGTGCATCTCCTGTTATACCGTTAAAACTCATAATTCCGCCTCCAAACATTTGTTCTTTTACTATTTTGACAGATATAATTTAGAAAAGCAATAACAAAGATTATCTCGCTTTCTTTTTTCTCTTTTGGAACGTTCTCATTTTCTCAGGAATTTATACATAAAATGGGAGGGATGTTGAGAAATGTTAATAAATGTGATAAAATGTGAAATTGTGTAAATTTCAATTATATATAATTCTAGGGAGTATACAGATGGTGAAAAAGGTATTGGTGATTTTATTATCATTGGCAATTGCTATTTCAATGATTCCAACTGCGGTTTTAGGATCAGAATATACAGATATGCCAAATGACTGGAGTAAAAACGCGCTGGAAAAAGCAGTGGAAAACGGCATTTTAACCGGATTTGACGGAAAAATCATGCCTAATAGTAGTTTGACAAGGGCTCAAATGGCTGCGGTAATAAATAAGGCTTTTGGGGCAAAGGACGAAGCGTCTCTTAGTACATATTCAGACGTATCGCAAAAGAGTTGGTATTACCATCAGTTAGCAAAAGCAGTACGGTTAGGAATAATTTCAGGCGATGATAACAAGCTAAACCCAAACCAATATGTTACCCGGGAAGAGGTCTTTGCTGCACTGGCAAAGCTTTTAAAGTTGACCGCCACAGATAACACTGTCCTTGACAGGTATTCAGATAAAACCGCTATCAGCCACTGGGCAATCGATGGGGTTGCAGCCTTGGTCTCAGCCGGATATATAACTGGAACCAACGGTAAAATAAATCCTAAGAAGAATATTTCAAGGGCTGAATTTGCACAGGTAATGGATAATGTCATAAAGAACTACATTAGAACAGAAGGAACTTATAATAAAGATTTCAATGGTAATGTAATAATCAATGTACCAGGTGTTACCTTGAAGAATATGAAAATAACGGGTGATTTGATTATCGGAGATGGTGTAGGCGATGGGGAAGTAACTCTTGATACGGTGACAGTGATCGGAAGAACCGTTGTTCGCGGCGGAGGCGAAAACTCTATTAAAATCATCGGAAAATCCAATATTCAGAACATTATAGTAGCCAGAATTGATGGAACGGTAAGAGTTTATGCCGAGGATGGAATAAGTGTTGGTGAGCTTATAGTTGACGGTAGTGATGATGTTATAGTTGAGGGAACTTTCAACAATTTAACAATTAAATCATCCGATATAGTAGTTAAGGCAAATAATTCGACGATACACTCAGTGCAAGCAAATGGAGAAAACTCCAATATAGTTGCTTCCGGAAGCACTGATATCACAAAGATTACGGTTGATGCAAAAAACGTAACTATAACTGCCTCTGAAGGAACGAAGATCGGAGGAGTTGTTGCCAATAGCGAAGGTACAAATGTCAATGGAGCAGGTAAAGTTGAAAGGGTAGCAGCTAATGCCAACAACATAAAAGTAACAACCGCTGGAACCTCGGTATCTGCTGCGTTGGGAACCTCCGGTGTAACTGCTGGAGCAAGTCTCGTTGCAGCTGGAAGCACCTCTACTGTTACCGGAGAAAATACCGGAACAACAAGCGGTAACAACAGCCAGGGTGGGAGCAGTGGAACATCATCGGGCAGCAATTCAAGTGGTAATAGTGGTAATGGAGGAAATAGCGGTAATAGCGGTAATGGAGGAAATTCAGGGAATAATGGCAATCAGCCTCAGACGGTTTATGTAAAATCAATTGTTGTGACAAGCAGTGCAATTTCAATTACAGAGAATAAGGGCACCTTACAGATGTCAGCAATAATAGCACCATCCAATGCGACAAACAAGTCGGTAGAATGGTCAATCACAAGTGGGAGTGGGATTGCTGTAATTGATAGTTCAGGCCTTTTATCTGCTTCGGATAACGGTGTTGTTACAGTCAGAGCTACGGCCACTGACGGCTCAGGTGTATTTGGGGAACTGGACATAACAATTACCGGTCAGCCACAACAGAACATGGTACAGGCAAGAACTGCCATAAATATAGCGATGAATAAATTTAAACCTACAAATTCAACTACTGAAAGTGATATTCTAAATTTAGCCAATAGTGTTGTAACTAAGAATATTTCTATTAAAATACGCAACTTTAATAAAATCGATGCTACTAACCAAAGTGCTGGCAGTATAACGTGTATGATAGAAATAACAAATAGTATCGACTCTACGACGGGAATACTTAGTGTTAGAAAAAATATTGGGATTTTAAGATCTAGCGAACCAATAGTTCTAACAGTTTCGTCAGACCTTGCTGGCGTAACATTTACACTGCAGGTAGATGATAAAAAGCCTGTGACGTTTGTCAATTCGATTACTTTACCGACGGATGGAGAACAATTTAAAATCTATTGTACCCCCCCAGCGGGAAAGGTACGTCACGGATGTTCTTTCACTGGATTACGGATTATTACTATATCTATGGAGGAAGGTTATGATATAATAAAGTTCGATTACGATGATATTATGTCGCTTACTCCAACTGTGGAATTAGACTATATGAATAGCATTGATATAAATAATACAAAAATCTCGGTTATTCCAGGTGAGCCAGGCACAAAGTCCGTAAAAATTAATATAGAAGCTAGAGATTCGCAAAATCAACCGATTTCAAAAATAGGACTGGAAGATATTACCTTGAATATTAAGGCCTCAAATAATGAAATTATTTGGTTCCCTTTAGATATCATCTTATATGGTTATGATTATAATACAGATGGTGTTATTGCAACTGATTTCTTTAATGACAATTCAGGTATGCTAAGTTTTAAACTGCAATTTACTACTGACGATCTTGAAGGTATAAATAAATTTGCTGATATAACAGATGGAAGCACTATATACTTTGATGTTGAAATTTCAGGCGTAATGTTTAGTGGTTTGGAGGCTCAATTACCATCAGCAGTGTCATCAAATACTATTACCTTTGAATCGGCTTACGGCGACAAACTTGTGGCTAATAAGAATGTCCTTTCGATTGGGGTTGAAGCAATACTGACTGAAGATATAGACTTTTCAAAGATAAAATATTCCACTTCCGTTTCTGCAGAAAATTCCATAAGTCTGACAGGCACATATAAAAAGGTTGCATATACAAGTGCAAGTTCGCCGCTGCCGGGAACATATTTTTATCATACATATGCGGGCAGAACTATTGTTTACATTGGATTGACAGCTGAAGATGCTGCGTCGATTAAGGGGTTAACAGGTTTTGGAAACGACAATAACTATGGCAATGCTAATTCTGACAGACTTATTGCTGAAGATGGCTGGTATCCGGGAACTACCGGGGGCGAAAAGCTTATAAAACTAAATTACTTCTTTACAGCTGTAAACAATTCAACCCACGAAATTATTAATTTATACGAATACGATAATACCAGCTGGATTGGCGGATTCGGTAAAAGGGATCCAGGTTGGTGTAACGGAGATGAAATTGGAGGAGAAATATACTTCTATACAGATAAAATTGTATTGTATTCAGGAACATATTGTGAAGGTATACCTACAAGCGGTTATATGAAAATAATTACTATAACCGAAGACAGTGTTGAAAATGTCGACATTGATGATACGGGCTGGATCGAAATAAATGGAAGTAACTTTGGGAATCCATAATGTTGTTAGGTTAATAGTCATATTCGGATATAAATTAATAGACTCAAATAGAATAATCAAAATAAAACCTGTCCTCATCGACGGGTTTTATTTTTCGGACAATACCTGTTGGAAAAATAGTTAAAGAATGATATTATATCATAAGTGAAAAAAGTAGATATGAAGGATGGTTTTCTACAGCAAATGAATAAAAGGATAGGTTTTTTGGGGCCGAAGGGTACCTTCTCCCACGAAGCAGTTGAGTCATATGCATCGAAGCACGGCAGAACGTATCGATTGATGGAATACTCATCAATTAGAGATGTTCTTTATGCGTTGAAAGACGGTGAGGTAGAGGAGGCAATTGTTCCTATAGAGAATTCACTCGAGGGAGCTGTTAACGTCACTCTGGACATACTGGCAAAGGAAGAGGAACTGTTTATTGTTGATGAATATATAATTCCAATAAATTTGAATCTTGTTGCAAAGCAAGGCACTAAGCCTGAGAGCATAAAGATTATCATATCACATCCCCAACCGCTGGGACAGTGCAGGAACTATTTGAATACCAATTTTCCTGATGCGGTTCAGCTTGAGGAAAACAGTACCTCAAAAGCGGCTCAAAGAGTCGTTGATGGTGATGGCACCTGTGCCGCAGTCAGTTCGACCATTGCCGCAAAATTGTATGGACTTGAGATACTTGAAAAGAATATACAGGATGTTGAGAATAACCGCACAAGATTTGTTATAGTATCAAAGGATAGAAAAGAAAAAACAGGATGTGATAGAACCTCCATAGTATTCTCAACCGATAATAAACCGGGAAGCTTATACAGGATACTGGATATATTCAGCCTGTGGGACATAAATATGACAAGAATTGAGTCCAGACCTTCAAAAAATGCTCTTGGCCAATACATATTTTTTGTTGATATAGACGGACACATAGAGGACCAGGATGTTTACGATGCGTTGACTATGGTGAAGAGGAAAACCTCTTTCTATAAATTCATTGGTTCTTACCCCGTATTTACGGGTAAAATTTAAAGAGACAAAGCTGAGATTAGAGTTGGGAAATGAAGTCAAATAACCTCATAGGTGGTATAATTTAGGAACAGTAGAATAGTAAAATGCAAAAGTAGTACCTGTTAAATTTATTATTTTATGTAGCTAAAAGGTATTTTCCTATGAGGAGGTTAATATGGCTTTGTTTGATAACCAACTGGATATTACAAGAAACGTTAAAATTATTGATTGGCTTAAAAGTGAGCTTTTAACTGATGTTGCCAATTTATTTAAGGCTCTTGTTAACGGAGTCAGAGAAGAGGTTTCAGAAACTCTGTCGGACACACTTGCTAACATAATATTAATCTGCTATTTGCTTGGAAAAAGGTTCGGAATAAATTATAGAGTAATTGAAACAAAGATTGAAAACAAGATAAGGCTTGGACTCGTTGAGAACCATGATGTGGAAAAGTATTATGGGGATCTCTCAGAGCTTTCGAAGCATTTGAACAGCTCAAGGAGTAAGAGGCAAGGAGCCTGATATGAGTGAACGGTAAGAGGAGATTATAGATGGATAACAAGAAGCTATCACGTATTTTTATTCCAAAGGCAGGATTTTATCTTTGGGTAATTTTATTTTTAATTGTGATAATTACCATATTAAATCCACTAGTAGCTATACCTGGATATGTTTTGTTTGTTTTCCTGGTCATATACAACTATAAGTCAAACCATATAAGAAATAGAGAAATAACTAAATATATAGAAACTCTTACTTTTAATATTGACTGTGCCACAAAGGACACCCTGCTTAACTTTCCTATGCCCCTTGTTCTTGCAGAACTTGACGGCACTACTGTCTGGTACAATTCCTCATTCAAGGGGATTTTTGAGGATGATAATTTTTTACAGAGAACGGTGTCAAATCTTATAACAGAAATTCGACCGCAGCTTACCGAGGGAGACAGTATTAACATCTCCAAGGATGTAACCATTAACAATCGGTACTACTCTGCGCTGGGTAATCTGGTCAAGGTTGATGACAACAATGATAAGGAGAGCGTTATTGTAATGCTCTACTTTGTAGATAATACTGAGCTTATTAATGAAAAGCAAAAGTTTGAGGACAACAAGAATACAGTAGGCGTCATTGTTATAGATAATTATGATGATCTTATGCAAAGTCTTGAAGACTCAAAAAGGCCACAGATTATGGCCGAAATAGAGAAAAAGATTATAAGCTGGATGAGCCACACCGGAGGTATCTTAAAGAAATTTGAGAGAGATAAATATTTATGTATTCACGCATTTAAATATTTAAAGGACCTTGAAGAGAAGAAATTTGAAATTCTTGAAACCGTTAAAGAAATAAACCTTGGCAACAAAATACCTGTAACACTTAGTATAGGTATGGGAATAAACGCTCCTACAATCCAGGAAAATCTGCAGAATGCCTATGCAGGAATTGATATAGCACTGGGTAGAGGTGGGGACCACGTTGTTATAAAGGACGGCGACAACTTCAGATTCTTCGGAGGCAGGAACAGAGAGCTTGAAAAACGGACAAGGGTTAAGGCCAGAGTAATAGCATATGCACTGAGAGGGCTCATTGATCAGGCGCCGTCGGTACTTATTATGGGCCATGAAAATGCCGATATTGACAGCCTTGGTGCTGCGTTAGGAATATATCGAATAGTAAAGAGCCGTGATAAGCGTGTAAATATTGTACTTAACCATTCAAATGCCAATATAGATTCGGTGCTGAACAAGCTCGCCAAGGAACCTGAGTATACCAATGTATTTGTGGGCAGGAACGAAGCTTTGGACATTATAACAAAGAAAACACTGCTTATAGTTGTAGATACACACAGGCCAAGCTTTACAGAGACACCGGAACTGCTCAGAATGACAGACCAGATAGTGATAATTGACCATCACAGGCGAGGTGCAGACTATATACAGGACGCAGTACTTTCCTATCAGGAGACATATGCATCCTCAACCTGTGAACTTGTAACCGAATTGCTGCAGTATCTGGAAGAAAAAATCAGGCTTACAAGTATTGAAACCGAAGCACTATATGCTGGGATTGTAGTTGATACTAAAAACTTTATATTTAAGACAGGGGTAAGAACCTTTGAAGCTGCCTCCTATTTAAGAAGACAAGGTGTTGATACTGTATCGGTAAAACAGTTGTTCCAGAATGACTTGAAAACTTACATTACAATATCTAATATAGTAAAAGAAGCAGAAGTGGTGTATGATAATATTGCAATATCAACTTGTCCCAATAATATAAAAAATGCACAGCTTATTGCCGCACAAGCGGCAGATCAACTGCTGAGCCTTTCGGGACTGGTTGCTGCTTTTGTTCTCAGCAATCATGAGGGCGAGGTAATTATAAGCGGAAGATCTCTTGGAGAGATAAATGTTCAGATGATTCTTGAAAAGTTGGGCGGAGGCGGACATTTAACCGTTGCGGGAGCTCAGATTGAAAATGTTTCAATTCAGGAAGCCAAGGAAAGTCTGAAAACAGCTATTTTTGAATATATTGACAGTTTAAATAAGGAATAACTGTCGCGGACAGTTTGATTAAGTAGTAACTGTCCAATTTGAAATACAAGCCGTTATTTCGGTAAAAAGCCATACTAGGAGGTTGTTATGAAAGTTATATTAAAGGAAGATGTTAAAGGTTTGGGTAAGAAGGAACAAATGGTAGAAGCCAGCGACGGATATGCAAGAAATTTCTTATTTCCAAAGGGACTGGCTGTTGAAGCGACTGCTGCTAATATGAATATAATGAAAACAAAAAAGGAAGCCGAAGCTCATAAAAAGGAAAAGGAAATTGCACAGGCTAAAGAATTGGCCAATAAAATAAAGAATATTACCGTAACATTAAAGGTGAAAGCCGGAGAAAGTGGAAAGCTATTTGGTTCCATAACCGGTAAGGATGTCGCTGAAGCTTTAAAATCACAGCATAAGCTAGATATTGACAAAAAGCAGCTGGTTATGCCAGATGCCATAAAGGCCATAGGAACCTTTGAGGTTGAAGCTAAGTTATATCCGGCAATCAGCTCAAAGTTTACAGTAAAAATAGAAGGCCTGTAAACGCTAATCTTAAGTTAGTGAAATTTTGGGGTTTGATTTGAAATAAAACTTTGAATGTATAGTGAAATGATAACTAGAATGGGGAAAAGATATGGATTTAGGAGCTCTTGGCAGAATTCCTCCTCAAAGCGTAGAAGCTGAACAGTCAGTCATTGGATCAATGCTGATTGACAAGGAAGTAATTCCGGTTGTCATGGAAGTTCTTAAGCCGGAGGAT
>JAEWMS010000068.1 GCA_023393115.1 Bacillota bacterium | reverse complement strand
CTCCAGCTTCCTTCAGATTCCCCGTCGCCGAGGACACCCTTGCTCTTGGCTATGTGCTTGGCACTATCAACCTGCACTCGGGACTTTCACCCGTTAGATTGCGCCCATGCTGGGCGCACCAAAAAAGCTGGAATAACCCCTTAATTATGGCTATTCCAGCTACAATTTTTATCAATGATAATACTAGGTCTTAAATTTCAACACCAGTGAATTTAGTTCGCTTACCAGCTGCTTTAGTCTTTCACTTGAGTGGGATATTTCTTCAATGGATGCAGTCTGCTCTTCGACTGAGGCTGATACCTGCTGGGTACTTGCAGCATTTTCTTCTGCAATAGCAGCAAGACTCTGCATTATTTCAAGTATACTAATCTTGTCCCTCTCCATATCAGCACTTAAGTTATTCATTTGCGAAATTCTCTCAACTGCCATTTTAATTGCATTAGCAATATCCCGGTACTTCATATCTGTTGCTTTTACACTTTGTCCTTGTTGTTCTATGATTGAAATTACCTGCTGCATTGTTTGAACTGCTTCATTTGAATTTTGTTGGAGTTCTTTTACAATAAGGTCTATCTGCTTGGTTGATTCACTGGACTGTTCAGCCAGCTTTCTTATTTCATCTGCAACAACTGAAAAACCCTTTCCGTGTTCGCCTGCTCTGGCTGCCTCTATTGCGGCATTTAAAGCAAGAAGATTCGTCTGTTCAGCAATTGAAGCTATTACAGCACTTGCTTCGCTGATTTTTGCTGAGCTTTCGTTAGTTTTAGTAATTCCATTATAAATATTTCTGGTTGCTGAATCTGTTTGGTTGGTTTTTTCGGTTAAATACGATACTTCTTCAAGCCCGTCAGAAACCATTTTAACAACTGTATCAAAAGACGTATTTAACCCCTTGAGAATATCTAAATCCATTTCAAGTATCTTTCCAAGAGATTGAACTGTGTCAGCTCCACTTTGAGTCATATTTGATTGCTCATTAGCACCTCTTGATATTTCCTCAATTACCCTTGCCGTTTCCTCTGATGCAACAGCAGTTTGTTGAGTAACATCACTTAAAGTAATTGCTGAGTTACTTACATCTTCAGCCGACATGGTTACCTTGTTTATAAAGAATCTCAGATTATCTACCAAAGATTGGAATGATTTACTAAGGACCCCTATTTCATCTTTTTGGCTTAATAGTTTTTCCGGTAGATTTGTACTAACATCAAGATTACCCACAAGCTTAGCATAGGAAGTAACTTGACTTAAGGGCTTGGATATGGAGTGACCAATCAGATATGTTATAGCGATTACAAAAATAATTAATATCAATGACACAATGGAAGTCATTACCCTAAAGCTTCCAAGGGCGCTAAGAATTACACTTTCTCGTTCCGATACAATAATAGACCAGCCAGTCTTTTCTATTGGTGCAAAAGCAGCATATCTTTTTTCATTATTAAAGTTATAGCTTTCAGTCCCTGAGTTCTTTCCAATTACCTTTGAGACTACACCTGCAAATTCCTTTGCATCGGTATTTTCTTTCAAATCCTCAATTGGATTATAAGCTTCATATACATACTTTGTGTCTATATGAGAAATAATTGTACCCTCACCATTCACCATAATTGCATAACCAGTATCACTAAACTGGCTATCTTTAGCAAAATTAGATAAGAAATCCCCATTTAACTGACCTACAAGGACTTTGGATATTTTTCCGTCAACAGTTATGGGAACTGCTACTACAAGAACTAGCTTAGATTCCTCTCCCTCAACCACACTAATAATCGGGTCTGACATGTTAGCTTCACCTTTTACTGCCTTTTGGAAGTAATCTCTTTTGCTGATATCAGTTGTTTTTCCGTTATAAAGTAATGCATTTCCATTAAGATCGCTGGTAATAATCATGTTGTATTTAAGTCGTTCCGCTTCCTTTTTTAAATTCTCGTTGACAGCAGCTTGGTCATCAAAATCAAGAATTGATGCAATTGTAGACATTTCTCTGATTTGTGCATCGACAAATGAATCAACAAGTTTTGACATGTCTTGGGTTCTACTTTGTAACTGATTTTGAGTCGAATCCATTAAGAGGTTGGAAACAGTAAAATAATTGAACAGTGAGGATGCAAGAAAAAACACAACAACCAAAGTCGAGTAATAGATGATAAGTTTCTGTTTTATACTTTTCATATGTTATACCTTTCTGTATTGAGATAATAAATTGCACATTATGTTAACCATTAAAGCTACTGCAGTACAAACATCATAGAATTCATAAAGCATAAAATATGAAGATCTTCATATACATATATCGGCTAGGAAGCATATTACATTTACTGAAAATTATAGTTCCTCTATAAAATTCCTTATTTCAAATCATTCTTTCATAATAATTTATTCCATAAAACCATTATGTAACCTTGACGTAATTTTTACCAAATTATACAATGTCTAAAAGAGTTTTTTACTTAATAATTTTTACTTATTTATATTTGAAAGGTACATATGAGCTACAGAAGATTATCCTTAATGCTTATTGGGCTATTAGCAATACTATTTCCTGTTATTTTCTTGATAGTCAAAATATTGGAAGGCAATTATGATTATACAGTTACCTTAATTTTCTTTATAATTATCCTACTTTATACTTATAGCTTTGTAGCTAAAGAATTTATTAAAATTAAAAAGGATAAAAAGGATGGCCTTCAAAGTGACATAATGACTTTATTTTCGTATAATTTATTGTACAAATCTTCACGGGATAATATGCCACCCATACAAATAGCAACCTTTAAATTATGCGACAAAGAGGAATATTTAACTCTAAGCGGCGACTACTCACAAATTAACCTTGTTAAGGGCAGACAGTACAGCGTCAGATATTACAAAAATAATGGTATTCTCACAGAAATAACAGACTATAGAGGTAAGAAGAAAAAAATCTGGAGAGCCACGTCCAGAATATCCTCTAAGAGAAATTACAATCAATATGATACTAATTTTGGGGAAGTATTATTAGTCTATGTAATTTACGGGTCACCTACTTTTTTAGTATATTGGGGAATATATAAGCTCTTTGGGCTTATACAAAAAGAGGTACATATGAGCAGCAGTGACCTCCTACTCGTACAGCCCAAGTACCTAATATTAGTTTTCGTTCTTTTTGGTTTTATTACATTCATGTTAATTATTATAGGAAAAGACCCTTTAGGAACTGGCATTCCCATTCCAAAGCTGGATAAACTATATAGTAAAATTGGATTAAATAAGGCTTTACTAATATTATCCCTGACATTTATAGTAGTACTATCTGTTTTATTTAATACATATACCAAAATATCCGAGAAAGATATTCAAGTAAAAGGCATTATAAATGATACTAGCTATACCTTCAGTAACATAGATCATATATCTGTCTATTACTCCAATGAAAATATAAGGAAACGTAGAAAATTCAAGCTGAATTATAACATTTATTTAGATAATAACAACTACATTAAGTTAAGAGATTCTAATATGTTCTGGGAAAACATATTAGAACTAAATGACATCTTCATACAGAACGGTGTAAAGATTAACAAAGCACATATATCTTATTATGACAGTACGACTCTGATACGACATGAAAATTTGGATGTATATAAGGATATGGATAAAATAAGAAAATTACTTATAGTGGACAATGATTTCAGATAATTTTACATATTACATTTTATTATAGGGGGGTTCAACATGGACAACAACAGCTTTATTGAACTAAAGAACAAACTGGCAGCTTTGCCGGTGCTAGAGGAACGGATGAAAAATCTTACTGGAAGATTATATCAGGCAGAAGATGATGTAAAAAGTCTTCTGAAAAAGTATCAGAACGAAGCCTTGGATGTGGACGACCTGCAAAAGGATTCTCTGTCAAATACAATATTGAAGTTAGTCAGAATGCACGAGGGTAAGGTTAATAAGGAGACTGAAGAAATGCTCTCAGCCAAATTGGAGTATGATAAGGCTGTGGAAAGAGTAAAACAATTGTCACAGGAAAGAATGGAACTTGCCAATAAAATCAGCGAGTTAAATACCGCCAAAAAGCTATTTGATTCGGAGTACTCGGCCAGGGAGAATTTCATTAAGCGTAACATTAGCGCTCAGGCTTACTCTGACTATACTGAACTTGAAAATCAACAGCGTCATACCAATCAGCAGCTTATTGAGACAGAAGAAGCACTGACTGCTGCCAGACGAGTCATAGCAACGGCCTCCGGTGCTGTTAAGCATCTGGAAAGTGCGGAGGATTGGGCTACCTTTGACGTATGGAGTCGAGGAGGTATCATCAGTCATATGGCGAAGTATGAACATATTGACGACGCACAGGCTCATTTGAACCATTTAAGCTCACTTATAAAGGATTTTGAAAATGAGTTGAGGGATGTAAATATGCTGGATATATGTGAATATTCAGGTATAGACTCAACAACAAGAGCTGTTGACTTTTGGTTTGACAACATATTTACCGATTTGAATGTCCGTGATAAGATCCGGGAAGATTTATACCGTATAAGAAATTTAATCCAACAGGTGGAAGTTATAAAAAACAGACTAGAAAACAATAAATCAAAAGTCAAAAGTATACTGGCAGAACTTGAAAACAAAAAGAGTAAGCTGGTTATGAATTTTGAAGTTCAAGGGGACTTCAGAACTTAACTTTTTACGTTACAAAGGAAGGATATTTATGTATAAAATTGTCTTGGTTTTTATAATCAATTTTATTATTACAATTATCGGGACTCTCGCCTATTCTGTAAGGATTGTGGGAATAAGAACAGGGAAAATTGCTATTTCCTCGGCACTGTTTAATGCTGTTTCTTTATTTTCAAGAGCTGCCGGTGTTTTTCAGCTTCCTCTTCTCACAAAATACGTAGTAGAATATAAAAACCAGCATAACCTGGTTTTTATATTCTATTTGCTTATTCTGGATGTGGTGTTGGCAAGTCTCGCAGGAGCAGCACTTTTACCTACCTTTCAGAGGATTTTTACAAAAGGGGTTGAAGCCTTTTCTATTAATAAGTCGGTTTTCAGACTCATGCTTCACAGTTTTTCCAAATCAGGCGTAACCTATATTAAGAACTCTGTGGCCATACCAAATATAACGAATATAAAAGGTGTCAATTTTAGAAAGCTTCCAATTAAATTATTAGTATTTAATATACTTACTGTGGCTCTGCTTACTGCCGGAATATTTTCACCGGTGTACGCAGGAGTCCTTGCACCTGAACTCGATGGAACCTGCATAACTCTGGTGTCAGTATTAACAGGACTGGCTACAATTTTGTCAACTCTATTTGTTGACCCCTATCTCTCCATACTTACGGACGAAGTTATCGAAGGGAAATATAACGTGGCAGATTACAGAGGGTGCGTAATAGGAATGGTTGGCAGTAAAATAGTCGGGTCGGCTTTAACCTTTGCTATTTTTTTACCGGCTGCGTACCTTATTGTCTTTATTGCTAGAATTCTTTAAGCGGTAATAATATTTCGAATTCAACTGAAATTAATAACCAAAATATGTTTCACAAACATAATGGCTCTTACATATTATGTTAACAAAACATGTTTTGGGGGTATGAACAGTGTATTATTTTCAGGACAGTTATCCTGCACTTTACAGAGTTGTATACAGCATTACTATTAATACACAAGCACATACACTAACTTTATTTAGAGATAATAAGGTTTACAAAACATACACAGTAGCGGTAGGTAAACCATCAACCCCCACCCCCAAGGGTACTTTCAAGATTGTCAATAGGGCAATAAATCCAGGAGGGCCTTTCGGTGTAAGATGGTTGGGTCTGAACGCTCCCAATGGAGATTATGGTATTCACGGGACTAATAATCCTTCATCTATTGGTAAAAGTGTCTCAAATGGCTGTATTCGCATGTACAACAATCAGGTAATTGAACTAAGTAATTTAGTACCGATAGGTACAACAGTAAGAATAGTTTAAAATAAATATGTATCGAAATCTATGTAAGAAATTCTATTTTACTAATTTGTGAATGTATATCGTTGAAGCTTCAATTTCAACAGATTTATCATAAGCAGGCATAATGAAAGCTTTTACTGTATCCTCTATATTTAAAACCGTCGTTCCGTCTCCACTTATTATTTCTGAATTTTTAACATATATATTATGGTCTAAAGAATTGTTATCTCTTATTACACAGGAGATAGCACTGCCGTCCTCTGCTTTTTTCAAGGAAATAATGGTACCCTCTATTGAAGGCTCTCCATTTTTACTTTGATTGTTCTCGCATATATTTATTACTAATCCGGAAAACCCTTCATCCCCCAGTATAAAATGACCTCTAGAATTATCCTTTGACAAAATTTCGATTTCAAACCATAATACACCACACTGGCGTTGATCCAGATTTGTTTCACTTATATCTAATGCTGCCAGGTAATCTGCAACCGTGAAGATTTCCTCCTCATTGGTAAGATTTATAGCAATCGGCGGTGAAATATCATTGTTAGAAATGCTTATCTGCTTTATTTCACTTTTATTAAGTACTATTTTATTACCCTCAATATAATTATTATCCATCTTTGGGCTGCACGCCGCTATAAGAAGAATTATACACAAAACTATAACTATAAATATTTCCAACTCCCGTTATCTCCTTCATTGATAAAAGAATTATATTGATATTATACTATATCTGGAAATATATGAAGTCAATAGAATTTTTGTATATAATTTAAAACATTATGCTCTAAATATCATACAAAGAGAAATGCCAATTGTTATTATTAATTGGCATTTCTCTTTAATTCAATAAGACTAACTCATAACTATTACTACATGATGCTCAGTTCCGGCCTCGAATACTGGAATCCTTTCTACCTCGACACCATCAACAATTATTTTTGAAATTCCGCTGTTTACTTTATTGGGATTTTGCACCTCTATATTGTAGGTTGCTCCCCTGAACACTCTCATGGCCTTAAAGCCTTGCCAATCGGAAGGTATGCAGGGGTCAACAATAAGATTGTCATACCCTGCTCTAATACCAAGAATATACTGTGAGGAAGCAACCATGTTCCACGCCGCAGTACCTGAAAGCCATGAATTTCTGCCTACCCCGAATTGCGGATGCTCCTTGCCCAATATGTTCTGGCAGTACACATAAGGTTCTACCTCATATAGCTCGGCATCATCATTTCTTTTTCCCGGTAGTATTTGAGAATAATACTCAAAGGCTTTGTCTCCATGACCCAACATTATTTCAGAAATCATTACCCAGGGGTTTGTATGAAGGAATATGCCTCCGTTTTCCTTTGCTCCGGGTGGATAAGTAGTCACTCCTCCCTTTGTTTCATCGTGCTCAGTATACGATGGATACATTGTAACGATTCCGAATTTGGAATTGAGATATTTATCTACTGATTCCATACATTTTTTTGCTTTTTCATCATCTGCAACCTTGCCCAGTACCGCCCAGGATTGAGAGTTGATGAATATCTTGCCGAATTTGTTTTCCTTACTGCCCAGCGGCTGTCCCCAGTCATCAAATGCTCGCTTGTACCATTCGCCGTCCCAGCTGCTCTCATTGATTGCATTTTTCATATCTTCAAACATTTCCATGTACTTATCACAAAGGTCACGCTTGCCGAGATGCTCGCATAGCTCAATCATTTCCACAGCCGCTCTACAGTACAGCATGGAGGTAAACACACTTTCTGCGACACCCCTTCCGGTATCAAGATTTAAAGTGTCGTTCCAGTCTGCACGACCTGCAAGTGCAATCCTGTTCGGACCCCTGTTGTTATCAGTGAAGTTCAGAGCCATATCCAGATGCTCCATGACGGTTGCCGAACTAGTCTTGTCATTGTAACGTACAGACTGGTTCAGGAACCCGAAATCGCCGGTCTCCTTCACATATGCGTTAACAGCCAGAATGAGCCATAAATGGTCATCGGAGTACCAGTCAAACAATTTGACCGGCGCATCTCCCTGTCCTCCTTCCCCAGTCAGCGGGAAGAAAAGGTGATATGCCCTTCCGTCGGTGTATTGGCACTGCAGAAGCTTGATTATAAGGGTCTTTGCTTCCTCAGGAATTGTATGCATTACCCCCAGGGTATCCTGGGCGCTGTCGCGTATACCCATACCTCTTCCAAGTCCAAGCTGATACAATGATACAAAGCGGGACCAATTAAAGGTTGTTTTACACTGATATTGATTCCATATGTTAACAGAAAGGTTCATATCCTCATCTGGAGTCTCAACACTCAGTTTACCTGTATAGTTGTTCCAGTAGGTCTTTAGTCTTTCAAGAGCGGCTTTTGAGTTTTCCGGGGATAAATAATCCTGTATATCCTTCCTTATTGTTTTTCTGTCCTCGGCAAAGCCCAGAATGAATACTATCTCTCTTTCTTCCTTTGGCTGAAGGTCAACATCTATACAGAAGGAGCCTACACCATTCATTCGATATGAAACCGAATTACTGCAGGCCCCCTGTTCAACAGCCAGAGGATTGCTTTCAGAGCGGTATTTCCCAATAAAGGCTTCGAGATTTGTGTCGTAGCTGCTAACTTTATCAGCTGTTGCAAAAAACGCAGCATTGTCGCTTATGTAATGAGGATAATATGTAATAATTCCATCTTCAAATCTTCCCTGATTGATCTGCTGTACCCAGTCAACATTTTGCTGATCCATAATTGCCTGCCAGAAACAGAACTCGGAATATGCAAAAACCTGAAGCTGCTGTGCTACACCTCTGGTATTTGAAACCTTCAAGTGCCAGATTTCAAAATCCTTATTATCCGGGACAAAGTAAGTTATCTCTCCGACAACACCCTGATATTCACCCGTAAGCACAGTATATCCCATACCATGGCGGCAGCTGTAACTGTCTAGTTTGCGTTGAACAGGCTGAAAACCGGGATTCCAATATTCTCCGGTTTCTTTATTTCTGATATAAACATACCTTCCAGGTCTGTCCATGGGAATATTATTATATCGGTAACGTGTAACACGTCTGTTCTGGGGGTCTTTGTGGAAACTGTACCCTCCCCCGGTGTTGGAAACTATACCTCCGTATTCACCGCTGCCGATGTAGTTAATCCACGGTGTAGGCGTATCTGGTCTGGTAATTACGTATTCCCTGTTTTTTCGGTCAAAATACCCGTATCTCATTTTTTCCTCCATTCTGCTACTCAAAGCAACATAAATATATATGGGAACGTTCCCATTTTTAATAAAAAAATTTGCAATAATATTTCCCAACCATAATATGCTGGAAACAGGTTTATAAGTTTTGTGAATTTAGAATCCTTCCGGAAGCCCAATAGTTGACGTTCCCTCGTAGATTTCGGTTTCAAAGGTCATTAATTTCGGCTCTGAAGACCTATTATCTATTTTGTCAATTATCAACTGAACAGCAGCCTCAGCCACCTTTTCCATAGGTTGCTTCATGGAGGTCAGGCGGATATTTGATGGAATAAATCGCAATACATCGTAGATATTATCAAAACCAACAATTGAAAGGTCCTGTGGCACGTTAATTCCCAGTTCAACTGCTTTCTGAATTGCTTCATAACCCTGTAGATCATTGAAAGCAAATACTGCAGTAGGAGGTTCTTCCAACCAGATAAGCTTTTCAACGGCAGCGGCTCCACTATTGTCTCCGGCATCGGTAAACACCACATAATCCTTGTTATATTTTATACCGGCTGAATTAAGGGCCTCAATATATCCGTTCATTCTGTCGGAAGCAGCTCTGTGATTTACGTTACCCGTTATATGGGCTATTTTTTTATGACCTAGCCCAATCAAATATTCAACAGCTTTTTTTGCCCCCGAATAATTATCTATAATAATATTATTCACGTTTAAACCAATAAAATGATTTTCTATTAATACCAGCGGAAAATTTATGTCTATTACTTTCTGAACAAGCTCTTTATCTCTTATATCACTTCCGAACAAAATCAGTCCGTCAGCCGCTCCTCCGGTAAAATACTGTAAATATCTTGCTTTTGCATCTAAATTGTCGTTTGAACTACAGAAAATCACGTTGTAGTTGTATTTTGAAGCACATTTTTCCAATAGGTTGGCCAGCTCCAAATAAACTGAGGTATTGAACTCATTATATACAACTCCAATTACACCGGCCTTTCGGGATACAAGATTACGGGCTGCTTGGTTCGGAATATAATTCAGCTTTTCGATAGCTTCAAGTACTCTAATACGAGTTTCTTCCTTTACGCCAGGTTGATTATTTATTACTCTGGATACAGTTGTTTTAGATACTCCGGCAGTCCTTGCTATATCAAAAATATTAATCATTAGCAACCCCTCCCATATCTCATATATTCCCTATTATTAGATGGGAACGTTCCCAAAATCCAACTATATTATATAATAGATTTTCGAGTAAAACAAGCAATTTGTAAGATTTCTAGATTAGAATTATTCTCTGTTTTGTCTGACCAGTTCATATATCATTATTGATGCCGCAATTGAAGCATTTAAAGACTCTGCTCTGCCAGGCATTGGAATTTTCACAAGTTTGTCGGACATAGCGGCGGTCTCCTCACTTATTCCATTTGCCTCATTTCCTACTATTATTGCACTTTTAACAGTTAAATCCTCATCATAATAATTATTTCGTCCATTCAGATGAGAAGCAATAACTTTATAACCCAGACTTTTCAGTTCCTTTATTATGTCAGCAGTATCAAGATTCTCAATAATAGGCAGATGAAAAATCGAGCCCATGGTTGAACGCAGTACCTTTGGAGAATATACATCAACACAGCCCTTTGTCATTAGTACCGCAGAAACTCCGGCTGCGTCGGCTGTACGTATAATTGTTCCCACATTCCCGGGGTCCTGGAGACTATCCAGTATAACAATAGATTTTCCTGTACTTATTACTTTGTCCATTTGAACTTCAGGTTTTTGAAGTACTGCAAGCACACCCTGTGGTGATTGTGTATCAGAAATCTCTCTAAATAGTTTTTCAGGTACATTATATATCTCGGAACATACCTCAGAAAGTTTTGAAACTAAAGCTTTTCCCCCGTTAAGGCTCTCAAGCTTGTCCGATATTACAACTTTAAAAATACTTTGTCCATTCTCTACAGCATCATTCACAAATCTTATTCCTTCAACAAAATAAAGGCCCTGGGCATCTCTGTGTTTTTTTTGATGTAAGGCTTTGATTTCTTTAATCGTGCTGTTCTGACTGCTTTGAATATAATTCACTGGTATTTCCCTCCGGAAAATGTTATTACAACCGCTATTTATTTTTATTATAAAATTCCTTTAACTCATCTTTAATATCCTCAGTAAGATTATGCCACCTGATCCCCTGTATTGCACCTTCCAGGGCATATAATCTGTTTATGCAGGCCGAGTCATCTATACTCCTGATTCTTAGCCATGCTTGCCGGCTGCCGACGTCAGATAGCTGTTCAAATGTAGCAATTCCAATCTCATACAGCTGCCGCTCAATTTCTTTGCCGATGTTTGGCAGTTTCTCCAGTTCTCCCAAAATGATTCCTCCTTTTTTATAGTCGACTATATTAGGCAATATTTACTCGCTTATGTTTTATATGATAAGTGTTGGTTTAACGACTCCCTTACCTTTTTAGTCAGCTTCCCAACAACAGTAGAATATGAGTGATCAATCATTGCTCTTATTTCGTCATCCGGCACTTCACCGTTAAGGTATACAGTGTTAAAATACGGCTGCTGTATGGGTGGGCAGTGATATCCGCGCACAACCGTTCCGGGATACTTATTCCTGAATACAATCCCTGTCATTCCGTCACAGTTCAAGGTTATTTTATTATCTTCAGGCTTCGGATATATTTGTGCAAACAGCCTGTTACCTACTTTTACACATATTGGGAGCTCACCGAAAGGGAAAGCAATAATGGCACCGCTCTTCGAAAGACAGTAGTCAATAATTTCATCTGTTGTCATTTTATTACCTCAACTTTTTTTCTCAAACAATCGTCCACTACAGAAGTTTCTTTAAATAGTACTTTTTATGTCCCTCAGGAAAATCGTCAAGTGTAGCATATACCTCATAGCCGTTTTTAATGTAGAACCCCGGAGCCTGAAAGCTGTAGGTATCAAGTAAAATAATCTTACAACCCTTTTCTCTTGCTATTTTCTCAGCTTCTTGCAGCATTTTGGTTCCCCAGCCGGCTTTCCTGTACTTTTCATCAATCCAAAAAATATTTATATTTAATCGGTACCAGCCTGGAAATTCGCCTAATATACCGCCTATTATCTGTTCATTCTCATCTCTTAGTATCAGCTTTAAAGGCTCAAATAAATTTTTCTCGTCAGTAGGTACATTTTTTAGATTATATTCTAATAATTTAGATAAAATAAAATCTTTCTCATCATTTGTGCAATCATTGGATAATAAAACATCCACCATCTATATTCCTCCTCGTAGAAGATCTATAATGCTTTCGGCACTCTTTTTATCGACTTCAATAAAATTCTCCCGCTCACTTATATCACCCAGATAATGAGCATCTGAGGAATATATTCTTTTTATATCTTTTAAAGTTTTATGCCGTTTAATCAGCTCTGCTTCCCTGGATTTATTTCGTATTTCCACACAATTTATGAGAATATCCTCAGGCATAACACCAAAGCTTGACAGAAGGGAATTAGCCTCTCTGTCGATGTGAGCCGGAATAGCCACACCATTTAACCTCTTTTCCACAACCTCAAATATCTGATTAATTGATATCGCCGTAGAGGTTAATAGTAATCTTTTTTCAACATGAGTTATATCGTCATCAGCATTCATAACCAATTGTGTTCCGAAAACCGACTCGTTATTACTTAATTTCGGCAAACAGGAATATATCCAAGCCTGCATCTCATCTGCATACTTCAGAGTTGGAAATAAACAAATTACATGAATTTCTTCAGCAGTCTCCACTTCCATACCCGGAATAACAAGCAATGGCTTATTTTCTGCACAAGCCATGCAGGCCTTTACGTTTCCACAAGAATTATGGTCTGTAACTGCTATGACCTCCAAACCCTTTAACATGCTCATATTTATTATGTTGTTTGGTGTCATGTCATTATCAGCACAAGGTGATAATGCTGTATGTATATGTAAATCATACGCCAATTTCAATTATATCACCTGACTCACCGATTCGTTTACTTATATATCACCTGACTTAGCAATTACTTTACTTATTTCAAAGGAGTTCAACGGGGTTCCAATAATAATTATCCCATTTTCGTTTGCCTTCCTGAGGGTCAAATCCTCCATCCTGATATCTTCGGGTATTATAACACAGGCAACCTCAGTCATTAAAGCTACAGCGGGGACATTAACATTCGTCAGTACTGTAATCCATGCATCACCCTTTTGAGCATGTGACATCACCCAGCTCAGAAGATCACATATGTATATGTTTTTTACTTCATTCTCCAGATCGGACGTGTTTTCTGTCAATAGTTTTCCTGATATTAGCTCAATCAATCTACTGATATTCATTTTTAATCTCCATTCCTATGTGCCGTACCTGACTCCTTATCCATAACCGGAGGTACTCTGCCGCCCAGATCCACCATTTCTTCTGCCAGATCCCGTATTCGTTGTCTCAGCTTAAAAATACAGTCGGTTTCATTTGCAATTTCCCGTACAATATCTTCAGCTAGTGCTCTGCAGTTTGGCGCTCCACAAGCGCCGCAGTCCAACCCCGGCAGTTCATCATATATTTTTTCCAGCTTCTCAAGCTTTTCCATGGCTTTCAAAACATCCATATCCAGTTTCATAACAGGCTGGTATTCGACTTTTGATGTCCATATCAGTTCCTGGATGTTTTCTGGTGCCATTTTCTCTGTACTGCTTATGGGAGCCTCAAGTATATGCTTCTTTAGGTTGGTTTTGCCAACAAAAACATTTGTTACTGTCAACGGTCCTCCTAGACAGCCGCCTGAGCAGGCCAGTGCTTCCACAAAGTCCACATCCGATAGTCTGTCACCTTCTATTTCATCAAAAATATTAATAACATTATGAATTCCGTCAACTGCCAGAACCTTTTCTGTGCCAAGCGCTCCGCTTTCCCCGCCTGAATTGGCCCAGTCTAATCCCTCAAAGCCTGCTAATGAATAAGTCGATTCATTGTCTTTATTACTTAATACCGTAAGTACCTTAACATACACTTCTTTAATGGAAAAGACACCATCCACATAGGATTTTTGCTTTTCATAGGGAGACTTTACACTTGTAACCTTTCCGGGACAAGGTGAGATAAAAAATACGCCTATATCTTCCGGAGGGATGTTTTTCGTTTCCTGTAACCGGGTTTTAACAATTTTTGCCGCAACCTCCATTGGCGACTCCAGCTTTACAATATTCTCTATGAGACTTGGAAACCGGACCTGGATGAGTCTTACAACCCCGGGACAGGCCGAGGAAATCATGGGCTTCTTAACAGATTGGTTTAAAAGCAGCTGTCTGGTTGCTTCACTGACTATTTCTGCCGCCCGGGCCACCTCAAATACATGGTCAAACCCGATTTTCTTCAAAGCATTTAAGATATTATTTCTTGAATATTTTTTTTCGAATTGTCCGTAAAAGGAGGGTGCCGGAATAGCGACCTTGAATTTATAGTCATCAATCATTTCGAGCTTGTCGCTTATGGCAGTTTTCGCATAATATGGACAAACACGTATGCATTCTCCGCAGTCAATACACCTCTCCTTAATTATCTGTGCTTTACCTTTTCTAACCCGGATTGCCTCGGTAGGACACCTTTTAATACAGTTTGTACAGCCCCTGCACTTGTCTTTGTCTAGATTAACCGAATGGAAGTATTCTTTCATAATGCTCTCCTTCCAAAAGTCTAGAAGAAATAAACTGTTATTGTTACCTTTGTTCCAAAACCTACTTTAGTGTCTATCTTAAGCTCATCTGCATACTTTTTCATATTGGGAAGCCCCATACCTGCTCCAAAGCCCATTTCCCTGATGCTGTCGGAGGCGGTGGAAAACCCTTCGGTCATGGCAAGTTCCAGATCAGGAATTCCGGGACCGTTATCTACAATGTTTATAACAACTTTATCTGCGAATACCTCTACCACTGCTGTACCGCCATTTGCATGTATAACTGCATTGATTTCGGCTTCGTACATGGCAATGGCCGCCTTTTTTATTTTGTCTGATGAAATCCCAATCTGGGCTAACATCTTCTTGACACTGCTTGAGGCTTCCCCTGCAGCAATGAAGTCATTGGAGGTTATTTGATACTTATACTTAACAGTACCCATTTCTACCTCCAGGCAGCAGAATTATTTTTCAAACCGGCTTCGTAAAGCCTTCCACAAGCCATGAACATTGTAAGGTTTGAAGACATAAGAACAATATTTTTTTCCTTTGCCAGTTCAACCATATTATCAAGAGGCTGTTTTCCTCTGACAAAAATAACTGCCTTGATGTCCATCATTTCAGCTGTTCTTATAACCTGGAGATTGATTAGCCCTGTTAATAAAACAACGTTTTCAGTCACGTATGCCATAACATCGCTCATTAGGTCCGAACCGCAGGCAGATGTAACCTCATAATCCAACAGTTCATTCCCTGTTAAAACCTGCGCATTCAATATACTGGAAATATCAAGGAGCTTCATATGCCTCACCTCGTATTACATATCAATATAGTTTATTCAATTAAGGCTGACCATTTGCAGCTTAACCATTAAAAAAAGCAGCTGCCGCCTACAAATTCCTTCACAATCGAATTATTCGGCACATCTTTTCCGTCAATGGGCAGGAAGTAACTTAAGAATTCAATTAATCTCTTAACCTCTGAATACCTTTCATTGTCCGGCCCCAGTTGAGTTAAAAGTGGCTCGGCATAGGTTTTTAACAGACAAAGTTCATAAACCAGAGATGAATTAAACATAATATCAGCATTCTCCTGATATGGGAATATGTTTTTCTCTTCACCCCTTCTTACAGACGGCCATCTGTTTATAGTGTTTATTGCAGAGCAGCCTCTGAACTGATTATCTCTGACAATTCTTCTGATAATCCTTGTATCTGTTGAAGGTATTCTATTGTGGTCATCAATATTCATTGATGTCAGAGCACTTACATAAATCTTGTATTTGTCTTCTGGTGAAATTGATGCAGTCAACCGGTCATTCAAGCCATGTATTCCTTCTATTACAAGGATTGTTTTATTATTCATGACCACTCTTTGTCCGAAGGATTCTCTGCAGCCAGTTTCGAAGTTATATATTGGTATCTCCACTTCATGACCTTCCAGAAGTGCCGCCAAATGTCTATTAAACAATTCTACATCAATTGCCTCAAGAGCTTCGTAGTCATATTCCCCATCTTCATCCTTGGGTGTTTTGTCCCTGTTTACAAAATAGTTATCCAGAGAGATAGTTTTTGGCGTATAACCATTTACTCTCAGCTGAATGCCCAATCTGTTTGCAAAGGTTGTCTTTCCTGATGAAGATGGCCCTGAAATAAGTACGATACGCTTTTCTTCTTCATGGTTTGTGATCTTATCGGCTATTTCCGCTATTTTCTTTTCGTGCAGAGCCTCACTGACCCTTATTAAATCTCCTATTTCGCCAGCTTTGACAATATCATTAAGAGCTCCTACATTTTCAACACCGAGTATTCGAACCCATTTTTTATACTCAATAAATACCTTGAACAGCTTTTTCTGTTCTTCAAAGGTCGGAAGTTCTTCAGGCTTACTCTTTGAAGGAAATTGAATAACCACTCCGGGTTGATGGTATTTCAGGCTAAAACACTTGATATAACTGGTATCAGGAACCATGTAGCCATAATAGTAGTCCTCATAACCCCCACAGCTATAAACTGTAACGTAGGGTTTTTGTCTATGCTCCAAAACCTCGTATTTATCCAGTCTTCCAGTCTTTTTATATAGCTCTCTCGCGTCCTGGGTAGATACAATCTTCTTTTCAAAAGGTATAGCACTGTCAACTATATCATTCATTTTTTTCTGAACCGTTTCCACATCAGTCTCTGTGAGTTCTTCGTTTCCTCTGATTTCACAATAGACTCCGTTGCTCATGGGATGGCTGATTACGGCATTTCTGTTTGGAAATAGCTCATTTACTGCCTTAATAAAGATAAAGTAAAGACTTCTTCTATAAATCCTCATACCATCTTCATCGGTAAGGTCAATAAATTTAACTTTTGAATCATCGGAAAGCTCATAGTTCAAATCCTTAATGTCATTATTAACCCGAGCAGCGACAATGGTCGACTTATATGAAGCCTTAAAACGTTTGGACAACTCCAGCAAGGTTGTTTTTTTCTCAAATTCGTACTTTTCATTATTTATTGTAATGCAAATTTTGTTGTTCATATGATTTCCTCCCGATAGTTCTTAGTTTTACGTTATTTATAGAATATACTTATTAGTTATTAATTTACTGTTTTTTATTTATTAACATTATACCATTAATTTCATATATTCTTATTCTATAATCAAGTAAAATATCCTTTAATTAATACAACCGGAAGATATCAATAATCTATAAAAATTAAGTCTAATCAAATATAGAAATTAAGTGTATTCAATTACTATTTGACACTATTATGGCTATAATATAAAATGAAATTTGATTGCTTAGAGGACTTGAAACCTCATTTTTGTAAAAAGGTTTCTGTTCAATTTATTTAGAATTTGCGAGAGGTTAAATCAAATGCCAGATATTAAAGCTGAGATAAAAAAAGAAGTATCACGCAGAAAAACATTTGCAATTATTTCGCACCCTGATGCCGGTAAAACAACCCTGACAGAAAAACTACTTTTATATGGTGGTGCAATCAGGCTTGCAGGATCGGTTAAGGCGAGGAAAGCAAATAAGTATGCTGTTTCTGACTGGATGGAAATTGAGAAACAAAGAGGAATCTCGGTTACCTCCAGTGTAATGCAGTTTGAATATAACGATTATTGTATAAATATTCTTGATACTCCCGGTCACCAGGACTTCAGTGAAGATACATACAGAACTTTGGTCGCCGCCGACAGCGCAGTTATGCTTATAGATGGAGCGAAAGGTGTTGAAGCGCAGACCATAAAGTTATTTCATGTATGTAAATTAAGAGGGATTCCCATATTTACCTTTGTTAATAAAATGGACCGTGCCAGTAAAGATCCCTTTGAACTGATGGAGGAAATCGAAAGGGTACTCGGTATCCGTTCATATCCTATGAACTGGCCTATCGGTACAGAAGGCGATTTCAAGGGTGTATATAACAGAAAGCTTAAGCAAATAGAGTTATTTGACGGAGGGGAGCACGGTCAGTCACAGGTTTCCTCTACAGTAGGTAAAGTTGAGGATCCCATTTTTGCCGATTTGCTGGGTAGTCACTATCACGACAAACTATGTGAGGACATTGAACTACTGGATATGGCTGGTGATGAGTTTGATAAAAAGATGATACGCAGCGGTGAATTAACTCCGTTATTTTTCGGAAGTGCCATGACTAATTTTGGTGTTCAACCGTTTTTAGAGGAGTTCCTTGAACTTGCTCCTTCACCGGGAGTCGTTGATACAACCGAGGGTGAAATCGATCCTGAAAGCGACAAATTCTCAGGTTTTATATTTAAGATTCAGGCTAATATGAATCCCACACACAGAGACAGACTGGCTTTCCTCAGAATTTGTTCGGGTAAATTTACTAAAGGAATGTCAGTAAAGCACGTGAACGCCGGTAAAGAGATTCGTTTATCACAGCCTCAGCAGTTTATGGCTCAGGAACGTACTATAGTTGAAGAAGCGTATCCAGGGGATATAATCGGTTTATTTGATCCGGGTATTTTTAATCTTGGTGATACCCTATATGAAGGAAACGGTAATGTCAGATTTGAGGGTATTCCTATCTTCCCTGCTGAATACTTTGCAAGAGTGACACCGGCCGATACAATGAAAAGAAAGCAGTTTATCAAGGGTATAGATCAGCTTTCCGAGGAGGGTGCCATCCAGGTATTTAAACAGATTGACATTGGAATTGAAGCTTTAATTATTGGTGTTGTAGGTGCACTACAGTTCGAAGTATTGGAATACAGGCTGAAAAACGAATATGGTGTACAGCTTCGTATACAAAATCTTCCCTTCAGACACGCACGTTGGATAGAAAATGAAGGTCTTGATCCAAGAAAGTTAAATCTGCCAAGCACAGCTGCGATAGTTGAAGATAAGCTGGGCAGAAACGCAATATTATTTGAAAATGAATGGTCCATTAGAATGGCCGAAGAAAGAAATAAGGAACTCAAATTGATGGATATTGCAACCCAGGATTTTAAGATTAAGAAATTCTAACAATGGTGTACATGAAAACCGTTTACTTTACTAAAAAATCATTAATTAAAAATTATGATTATATGCTTGACAAAAAGTGCAAACCTCTTTATAATAGGTTTTGCGCTTGACGTTGGGATGTAGCCAAGTCGGTAAGGCACCAGACTTTGACTCTGGCATTTCGTTGGTTCGAGTCCAGCCATCCCAGCCATTTGACCCATTAGCTCAGTTGGCAGAGCACTTGACTTTTAATCAAGGTGTCCGCAGTTCGAATCT
>JAEWMS010000056.1 GCA_023393115.1 Bacillota bacterium | reverse complement strand
GACTGAAGGGGGATATCCCTTTTTGTTTATTTCCTTCTTTATAAAACTTAATACCTCAAGCTGCTTTTTGCTTAAATCCTCAATATTCATATCAACACTCCATTTTCTGCCCTATGGGTAACATAGCATTTTAATTAAGGTAATTATAACATATCATTAATTAAATTTCAAACATATGTTCGATATTTAAACAATTTCTGCCTATTATTTATGGGTAATGCTATCAAATTACTGCAAATACAGGTTTTGCGCCATGCGCTTATGATTGCAAAAAAGTCTTGACACAGTACATATGTTCGTATAAAATGGAAACAAGAACAAATGTTCGTATTGGAGGTAATTATATGAAAAGGTACATTATTAAAAATAAATTCAGATTTTTTATTTCCATTAGCATGATTATGATTATTTCGATGTCTTCGATTTTTATGGTAGTTGTAAGCGCAAAAGAAAATAGTACCGTTTCAATGGTACCCGAATATGTGGAAGCAGGGGATACTATATGGGGTTTGGCTGCAGATTACGCCGGTGAAAAGGATATAAGAGACTACATATCAGAAGTTATGGATATAAACGGTTTGGATAATGCCAATATAAAACCGGGAGATCTCTTGTATTTTCCAATATATTAAAAAAGGACCGGTTCACGGCCCTTTTATAGATTACTTAATTACCAGATCTTCAATGTCCTTCTTTAATATAGCTGTCCTTATGTTCTTAGATATTCTTTTCATGTTTTCCAATATAGTTATCAAAGGCTGATAGGTATTTCCTATGGCAATGGCTTTATCTTCATCCACGATTTCGCTTATACCGTCTTTAATAAGTTCATATTTAACAAGCTTGATCTCAAAGCCGTTGTGGCGCGTCTCCAACGTGCAGTATGCCTTTACAACTTCTTTCCCTTTTCTGTCTGAGCCGCTGAAAGTAAGAAGGCTGTCATTTACATATTCAAAATGAAGCTCAGGTATTTTCACGGTTTCTTCATCTATATAATCTGATAATACATCCTTCAAGCTTAATTCATCATTTACGATTCCATATTCAGGAATACCTTTGGCAATATTCTCCGCACAATCCATCAATCTTTTGATGTTCTGATAAAGCCATTTTTCCTTGTCTATCCTTTTGCCGAAGAGCATGGTCCTTGGTACTATAGGATATTTTTGATCCTTATAATAAGCAACTAAAGAGAATCCGTCATATCGCTTGTCCGGCTTTACTCCGATTTTTTCATATTCCTGAGGCTCAAACTCATCATTAAGAATAAAATCAACATTAATGGAGGAATCTAAATTACCTATGGTAATTTTATCAGCACTTACATATTTAATGAATATTTTATTCATCATTTCACCAAGAATATCAAGCTCCTTGGTTTCTTCCTTTTCCGTGCTGTTATTTTTACCGACCATGGATTTTGTATCTATTTTATTGTTTCTTTCAATCAAATCTGTAGAACTGTTCAATAGGATAGAGGGGTACTGATTGACGTAATGGTCAATAGTTTTTGTCTTTATCCTTATGATATTGTCATATAGCTCATACAGCTTTTTATCAATCAGTTTTTTAAAGATAATATCCCATTGAATTACTATTTTGCCGTCTTTGTTAAACAACGGTATCCCATTTATCGCTTCCATAATACTATAGATGATTTCCTTTACCTTTCCTTTTTCCAAATACTCATTTGTTCTGGCAAGTATCTGATAAGCAATAAAGATTATATATATCAGAGTGGTGATAAGCCAAGGAGTATTTGTGTTAAGATTGAAAAGCTTCACAAAGATGAATTCAATAAACAGGGCAAAAATATAAGCTGTAAACAAAAATATATTGGTAATAACACTGAACAATATAGAGCACCACCTTCATAGCATAGTAATGTGTATATATAGTTTATCGGTAATTATTGCTATATCCTTAACTTATTATATTTATAACTGATGTCTTGCTTATATAACATAAATTCTAATATAATAGTCTTGATGTATCAATATTATAATTTAGGAGGCCAATGGGTATGGCATATATAAAAGAATGCGTCTTAACAGATCGAGAGTGTACAGAATGCGGAGAATGTGACATATGTGATCTTGATCCTGATAAGATCTGCGATAACTGCTGTCGCTGTATTGATAAGGATGCAGATTTCAAAAGTATAGAAGTAGACGAAATAATAGAAGACGAAAGCATGTTAAATGACCTGGAGGACCTGGAGGATTGGAAATACCAGGAGGATTACATTGTCAACTACAGCGATGAGGACGGAGTGGAAGAGGATTAACATAATTAATTTTATGTTAATCCTCTTCCTTATCAGCAGCAACTTCTCCTGAAAGAGGGTTGGATTTGACAGCATTCCTTAATATCTCATCATCTAAATGTGTGTAAATCTGAGTAGTGGAGATATTTTCATGTCCGAGTATTTGCTGCAGAGATAATATATCCACTTTGCCATATTTGTACATGAGTGTGGCTGCAGTATGCCTGAGCTTGTGTGGGGAGTACTTTTCCTTGTCAAGATTGGAAACACCTATGTATTTCTTCACCAGATACTGTACTGATCTTTTGGATATTCTTTGTTTCCTTTCACTTAGGAACAATGCATTTTTATCCTTGACCTCATCAATGGGGCGAACCTTCAGATACCCTTCAATAGCCTCAAGACAGGCATCATTAAGATATACGGTACGTTCCTTGTTGCCTTTTCCTATAACAGTAAGTATATCTCCGCTTATTTTATTGATATCTATGCCTACAAGCTCAGAAAGACGCAGTCCGCAGTTAAGAAACAAGGTGATTATCGCATAATCACGTTC
>JAEWMS010000054.1 GCA_023393115.1 Bacillota bacterium | reverse complement strand
ACTCTTAGTGCCATTTTCAATTTCCTCCTTTTAAAATCTTGTATATTTCATGGGCAGCAGCTTCATCTGTTACAACGACTCTGTTTTTTCTGCCCCTGTTCACCAATACAATTGGCTGGGCTTTGGAGATACCACCGCCTACAGCCATCATAGTCTTTATGCTGTCTAAATACTCCGGTTTTATACCTACTCTGCCTGACCTGAAAACAATCTTGCCGTTAATGTCAAAATAACAGCCGACAGCCTCAGCTCTCACATTCAAAGACTTCAGGTGCTCGACTTCCTCCTCTGTAAAATTCCTTTTCTTGCATATGGATTCAAAGGAACTGAAGCCGTATAAAAGTATGTCAGTTTTTGATATGTAATCGAGAACCTTTGCTATATCCGGATCATCAGACATTCTCACTATCATATCCTCACTGATATTGTCGGGAAGATGCAGCAAATAGTATTTGCCCCCTATATTCTTGGCAAGCTTGGCGGCAACTATGTTTGCCTGACGCTCCAGGTCCGCTTTGATCCCGCCTCTTGCCGGGACAACAGTTACATTTTCAGCATCAAGCCTGTATGCATTCTCAGCCACAGCCAATGCTGAATAACCTCCGCTTACCGCTATTATGTCATTACTCATAATGTTTTTTCTCAGATACTCGAAGGCTACTTTTGCCATTTCTACAAGCACTTGAGGATCATGTGCCGAATCCCCTGGGACTACAATGAATTCTTTGATATCAAGCATCTCTTTTACCGTGTTCTCCAGATCCTTAAGCCCCTTAAGCTCAGATATGTACTCCCTCAGCTTATATATGACATCCCTGCCTTCATCTGTTACCATCATGCCCAGTGCCTGTATATCGATGAGGTTCTGACCCTTAAGGATATCAAGCTCACTTCTCACCCACCGTTCGCTCTGGCCAAGCATCCCGGCAAGCGCACGTCTTCCTACTGGTTGGTTGAACTCAATTGCCCTTAATATACTGTATCTCTTTTCAGTAATATCAACTACTTCCGGAACCAGTCTTTTCTGTAGATTTATTAGTTCGCTCATTTTATTACCCCTATGGTCATATTTTATCCCACATATAATAATATCGTCCCATCGAATTAATTATATTATATGCAAATTCCAATTTCAATATATAAATGTATTATTTGTTATTATTTTATTATTTATTTAAATGGCCCTCTGTATCCTTATACAGAGGGTCACTCATTAATTCCATATCATTTTTAACACCTTGGGACTCCCTTTTGCTGATAAGTCAATATAGCCTGATCCGGTTTCTATAATAGGATATAAGATGTCGTGGGGAGGTATATATACAATTTTTCCATTCTCTCCATTGTCTAAAATAACATCTGCTCCTATATAGTACTTTGGAATATTTTTTAGAAAGGTTTTTAAGATAATCGTATCAAAGATTCCAATCCCGCTTGTAATGAACATTTCAAATGCATCAAAGGGAGTAGCACGTTTTTTATACACCCTGTCAGAGGTCATTGCATCAAAAACATCTGAAACTGCAACAATTTTTGCATATAATCCCACTGCTTCCGGAGGCGCCTTAAAAGGATAACCCGAGCGGTCCACTCTTTCATGGTGCAGTAAAGCAGTCAGTTTTACTTCCTGATCAATTTCATTAATTTCATTTAATAGCTTATAGCCCAGTATTGTATGATTTTTAACGACTTCATACTCTTCACCGCTTAGTCTTCCATTTTTATTAAGTACTGTATTCGGTATTTTTATTTTCCCTATATCATGGACAAGTCCTGATAATACCAGATTAAATATATCCTCTTTATACTTTCCAAGCCACTTTCCGATAAACATTGAGTAAAATGCTGTATTCACACAGTGATAATAGGTATATTCGTCGTTCTCACGGATTTCATTCATATATTTAATTATATAGTCACAGCCTTGTATACTCTCGCATATTTCCTCCGACACTTTTACCACCTTAGTAAAATCAAGTTTCTCACCGCTTGCAATACTGTTTAGTATTTCTTTCATCGATAAAACAGCTTCCTTGTAGCTTTGCTCATACTTCAGACAGGTACGGCTGCTATGATTAAGGGAGTTCATAGCATTACTATAAATGCAGATATTTGATATACCCAATTCCATCAGTCTGCCCTTTATATAGCTGTTCAAACATGTATCCTTTGTTACCAGTATTATTCCATTGTCACTTATTATATCTGCTGCAGCAATATCTCCTTCAGCACACTCGGAAACTTCAATGTTCATTACTGTCATTTAACCACCCTCGATACAAAATAAGACATCAACAATACTCTTCTACTTATCCGGAAGCCCTATCTCTCTCGTTACTTCGCTAAGCTTTTGAATATCTATTGGTTTCGTTACATAAGCTTCACAGCCTATTTCAAATGCATTCTTCACTAATTGCGACTCTGCCAATACTGTTATTATTATTATCTTACTCCGCTTCTCCGGCAGAATTCCCTTTTGTGTCTCCAAGTCCCTTATAGCCTTCAATACCTTGACACCATTAACCTTTGGCATCATTATATCCAGACAAATAAGGCCGTACGGATTACCATCCTTGATAGATATAAGATAAGCATCCAATGCTTCAAGACCATCAACAACCACATCACATTCCCCATGGGTTGAGAAGAACTTAAGTAAAAACCTCCTGCTGGACATATCATCCTCCGCTATCAGTATCCTCATTTTCATCCCCCCTAGTATTACATACAAGCTTTATCAACACCTCATATTCGGCTCGCACTTTCATTGTATGCCGTACCGCATCCTGCAGATTGCCTCGCCTTGCGGCAAGTTCAACCTTAAATGAGGCAGTCTTTAAATCGTCTGCATTTATTTTATCGGATAGAGTTTTTACTTTGTTTGCAACCCTCTCCACAGCCGGCAAGTCACCGCTTCCAACTGCCGATTCAAGTTCTCCAATTTTAGTGCATATTTTCTTTAATAAGGGTATATCCTCAGTCTTGAACTCAGTCTTGTGCTTCTCAACAAATACAACCTCACCTGACTCATTTATTACTATTCGGGTATCTGTCTCAATTTCTTGGGACAATATCTTATAATTATTGATGTTATCGAGGGTATAATATAATTCCTCCATGTTTACAGGTTTCGCAATATACTCATCTATACCCATTGACAGGAACCTTTCTCTGTCACACTTCAAGGCATAAGCTGTAAGAGCAATAATTGGAGTATGCCTGCTTGCACCTTCCATCTCCCGGATCCTTCTGGTTGCTTCTCTACCATTCATTATCGGCATCTGAATATCCATCAATATTGCATCATAAGTTTTCTTTTCAGCCTTTTTTACAGCCTCCTGTCCATTTTGGGCGATGTCAACGGAATACCCCTTTTCAGCCAGCATTTTTACTATTGCTGTACGGCTTATATCATCATCCTCAACAACAAGAATATTCAGAACTTTTTTTGCCTTACCTCCCTGATACATATGCTTCAGGTTTTCATCCGGTTTCCTGCCTTTCTTGAATGTCAGGGATAAATGAAAGGTGCTGCCCTTCTCTTTTTCGCTTTCAACCCACAGCTTACCCCCCATCATTTCCGTAAGCTGCTTTGAAATAGCCAGTCCCAGGCCTGTTCCGCCATATTTTTGGGTAAAGGATCTGTCCAACTGGCTGAAGGTCTTAAAC
>JAEWMS010000065.1 GCA_023393115.1 Bacillota bacterium | reverse complement strand
GTGGTTAGAGCCTCAAAAGAAATAGTCAAAGCTATAGGTGATCAAACTAAACCACAGCGTCTGAGTACATTATATAAAATTTAAGAAGAAAGGAATAAAATATAATGCATTTGCATTATACAAGGTGTTTAATATGAGTAAAAAGGTAGGTATGAATAGTGATGCATTAAAGGCGAGCGCTCCACAGCGCGCACTACTGAAAGCATTGGGACTGACTGACGAGGAAATAAAAAAACCTATTGTTGGTATCGTAAGCTCTCAAAACGATATTGTTCCGGGACACATTAATTTGGACAAAATAGTTGAAGCTGTGAAATTAGGAGTAGCTATGGCCGGAGGCATACCTCTTGTTTTTCCTGCTATTGCTGTCTGCGATGGTCTGGCAATGGGTCATCAAGGTATGAAATATTCTCTTGTCACAAGGGAACTGATTGCAGATTCAACAGAAGCGATGGCTATGGCACATGCTTTTGACGCTTTGGTAATGGTCCCGAACTGTGATAAGAATGTTCCAGGGTTGATGATGGCTGCAGCCAGAATTAACGTACCAGCCATTTTTATCAGCGGTGGCCCAATGCTGGCTGGGAATGTAGATGGAACAAAAATAAGTTATTCTACTGTCTCGGAGGCTGTAAGTAGCTGTAAGGCAGGTAATATAACCAATGAAAAACTGACAGAATTTGAGAATAAGGCTTGTCCTACCTGTGGTTCCTGTGCAGGTATGTTTACTGCAAATAGTATGAATTGCCTGACAGAGGTTTTAGGAATGGCCCTTAAAGGAAATGGTACAATTCCGGCAGTATATTCCGAAAGGATTCGTCTGGCAAAGCAGACAGGAATTCAAATAATGGAGCTGCTGCACAAGGATATCCGACCCAGAGACATATTGACTGAGGCGGCTTTTATGAATGCCTTGACTATTGATATGGCTCTGGGATGCAGCACCAACAGTATACTGCACCTGCCTGCCATTGCTCACGAATGCGGCATTGACCTTAATATGGATATGATTAACACTATTAGTGCCATGACGCCTAATCTATGTCATATCGCACCTGCCGGAGATACATATATAGAAGAACTGAATGAGGCAGGGGGTATATATGCAGTTATGAATGAAATTAACAAGCTGGGGTTGCTGAAAACTGATCTGATTACCTGTACAGGCAAGACTGTGGCTGAGAATATCACGGGCTGCTTAAATTGTAATACTGAAGTTATACGACCGGTTGACAGGCCGTATAGCAGTACGGGAGGAATTGCTGTACTAAAAGGGAATCTTGCCCCGAATTGCTGTGTTGTCAAGCGTTCCGCAATGGATCCTAAAATGTACAAACATGAAGGCCCCGCAAGAGTATTTGACTGTGAAGAAGAAGCGTTAGAGGCAATTAATTCAGGCAAAATAGTTTCTGGTGACGTTGTTGTTATAAGGTATGAAGGACCAAAAGGCGGGCCAGGCATGAGAGAAATGTTAAATCCAACTGCTGCCATAATTGGACGGGGACTTGGGTCTGAGGTAGCTCTTGTCACTGACGGCAGATTTAGCGGTGCAACAAGAGGGACAGCAATCGGTCATGTATCCCCCGAAGCGGCAGTCGGAGGTAATATCGCACTAATTGAAGAAGGCGATATAATCAGAATTGATGTAGACGCCAATGAAATCAATTTTATTGTCAGTGACGAGGAATTAGAAAAGCGGAGAGCAAAGTGGGTACCAAGAGAACCCAGAATTACTACCGGTTATCTTGCAAGATATGCACACATGGTATCTTCGGGAAATAAAGGTGCGATACTTAAACCTAATTGGTTATAGGGAATTTCATTGTAGTATGCTTTATGCCTTACTTTACATCTTACTTTACATATTTTTAATAACTTATCAAGAGAATAATATATTTAATGAAAGGAAAACTACTTACTAAATACGCTAAAAGAGAGAAGAGTAAGATGATAACCGAACAGAATGTAACAACCGACATAAAAATGTTTACTGAAATAGAGACACATCTCCTTAAGGATAAACAGCCTTCTGTTTACTTAAATAGTGTATCTCAGACCTCTGTGTTTGAACAGTATCCTCTTGTTATGATCAATAATCTCAAAAAAGCCGAACAATCCCCGAAACACCATCCTGAAGGGAATGTTTGGAATCATACAATGCTTGTAGTAGATGAAGCCGCCAAGGTTAAAGAAATAAGTGGAGATTCAAAAGTCTTTATGTGGGCTGCTTTACTACATGATATCGGAAAACCGGATACAACTAAAATCAGAAACGGAAGAATAACCTCCTATGATCACGATAAGGTGGGAGCAGACCTTGCACGGAAATTTCTGGCTGAATATGTAAAAGATAATGTGTTTATAGAAAAGGTCGCAGAACTGGTCAGATGGCATATGCAAATTCTTTTCGTTATAAACAATTTACCTTTTGCAGATGTCAGAACAATGAAAAAGAAGACAGACATAAATGAAGTAGCCCTGCTGGGCTTTTGTGACAGAATGGGCAGATTGGGAGTGGAGCAGGAGGATGAGGAGGAGAATATCAAAAAATTTTTATATAAAGTTAATAAAATATAGATATTATAGTTGGCAAACAAGAGGCTGTATAATTAATTGTTATTTTGTTTCAATGAGGCGTACTGTGGTAAATAAAGAATAGTTCACAACAATCTATGTACATTTACTATAAAAAGAATGGTTCCGGTGAACATAGCCAACCGGTTCAAAGATGGAGGTTACTATGATTAATTTTGAGTTTTACAATCCTGCTAGAATTATTTTCGGAAAGGATACTGAGTCACAGACAGGGAAACAGGTTTCCAGGTATGGTAAAAGAGTATTGCTCCATTATGGCGGAGGTTCAATCAAAGCTAATGGTGTCTATGATAAAGTTGTTAAATCCCTTAAGGAAGAGGGGCTGTTCTTTGTTGAACTGTCAGGAGTTGTGCCTAACCCGAGATTAAGTCTTGTTAAGGAAGGTATTAAGCTTTGTAAGGAAAACAATATAGATTTTATCCTGGCAGTTGGTGGAGGTAGCGTTATTGACTCTGCTAAGGGAATTGCTGTTGGAGTTAATTACAACGGAGATGTATGGGATTTATATATGGATAATTCCAAGCTTAACCAGCTGACCGATGTTCTTCCCGTTGGAGTTGTACTAACAATACCGGCTGCAGGTTCCGAGTCATCAACAGCGTCAGTTATAACAAATGAGGAAGGATGGCTTAAACGTTCCATAGGAACAGAATTAATTATTCCTAAGTTTGCTATATTAAACCCTGAGACCAGTTATACTTTACCGGCATACCAGACTGCATGCGGAGCTAGTGATATTCTGGCCCATCTGATGGAGAGGTATTTTACTCAAGTACCTAATGTAGATTTTACTGACAGACTAATTGAAGCTAATATCAGGACAATACTTAATAATGCACCTTTGGCTTTAAAAAATCCCCATGACTACAATACGAGAGCCGAAATAATGTGGGCTGGGGCGGTTGCTCATAACAACCTTTTAAACACAGGAAGAATAGGTGACTGGGGCAGCCACGATATAGAGCATGAAATAAGTGGAGCATATGATATAGCTCATGGTGCGGGCTTGTCAATAATCTTCCCGGCCTGGATGAAATATGTGTACAAACAGAATAAAGATAAATTTGTACAATTTGCCATGAGAGTATTTGATGTGGATTACAGCTTTGATGACAAAGACCGCATTATCTTTGAAATGATAGAAAGACTTGAGGGTTGGTATTTAAGAATGGGTTTGCCTATAAGGCTGTCCCATGTCAATATCGGTGATGAAAGATTACGCGAAATGGCAGACAAATGTATGGTTGGAAGAACCCATGTGGGTAATTTCCAGGAGCTTAAAGCCGATGACGTTTATGAAATATATAAATTAGCTTTATAAATAATAAATATCAGCCTGCATTAAATTGTTGTTTAGTGCAGGCTTTTTCTTGCTTCGACAGTAAGTGTCATTTATTCTAAAAATATAGGAAAATATAACATTTATGTTATTGTATCCTAATGGTTTTATGATAAAATTAACTTGACATCAAATAAGAGCATCAGGTAGGGTTTTATGATATTTACTCTTACATTATGGGTACTGGCTATTTTTTTGATTTATTCAGGACTTGGGAATAAAACCAACAAATGGGTTGCATACTGTTTATTAATAGCTTCAATTGGTACCCTTAAGGAATATTTGAATGAAAAGCTTGTTCCTGTACTTATTAAGCTATACCCTGGTATAAGCTCCGAACTTTATGTTACCATAAACAGTTGCCTTATTGCTGTACTATATCTTCTCTTACCCTTATGTTTCATTACAATGTCAATGTATTTTGCCGGCTATGACGACTGTGATAAAAAGGTTATTCTTCTGGTTCAATTCAGCACGGTTATCTTAATATCAATTCTATTAATAATATACTGTCCGTTATATTTTAAGCATTATCAATTGCATAGAAGGGATTTCTGGTATGTAATGTCGGCATATAATATCAGTTATAGTATGGCTGGCTTTATCATAATGCATCGAGGTATAAAAAATGAGTCGGACGAAAAAATACGACGAACAAAGCGGATAATAATTAAAGTATTTGTAGTACCTTATTTCTTCTGGCTATTTTCAATATTCATAATACATACTCTTGATTTAGACTGGCTAAAAAAAGTATGGAAGTATAACGAGTTTGTCGTATTGGCTGTTTTGCTATTTTATGCATATATGGCCTATAAGGAAGGAATCATGGGCTTGAAGGTATCATTGGTCAAGTACGACTGGAATTCTAAAATGGAATCTGTCAACTCCAATATGCAGTATATAAACCATTTACTTAAAAATCAGGTGACAAAAATTAACTGGTCAGTGGAAAGCCTCAGAAAAAAGCTAGGGGACAAGCAGATGGTGGAGCTTGATATTATTGAACGATCTATCAAACAACTGGTTAATTTTACTGAAAAGGCAAATAAATGTCTCGCTCCTAAAATGGCCGGAAATGATTTGTGCAGCGCATCCAATATGATAAATGATGCTCTTGAAGCCTTCAAGCCACTCCAGAAAAGAGAAATTAGACTATATGTAAATCTAAGGGAGGATGTGCATATAAAATGCGATGGTCAAGCGGTGGTTGAAGTAATTTACAACCTCATCAAGAATTCATCAGAGGCAGTTACCGGAAATGGCAAAATAGAGGTTTCAGCCTATAAAAAAAGCGAATTCTACTGTATTGAAATATGCGATGACGGATTAGGAATAAGCAGGGAAGATATGGAAAAGCTCTTTCTGCCGTTTTTTACAACAAAGAAAAACAACATTAATTTTGGAATTGGTTTACCTTACTGTAAAGCTGTAATGGAAGCTCATGACGGGTCAATACAAGTATTTAGCCAAAAAGGTTTAACAAGGTTCATTCTTTGTTTCCCAATTAAAAGAATAAGAAGAAAAGAGGTGGGTTAATAATGAACAGCTTGATAAAGGTGTTAATTGTAGAAGACGACACAGATTTTGCTTATCTTATTAAACAAGAGTTGTCAAAAGAACCGGATTTCCAATGTGTCGGAATTGCTTCAGATACAACAGCTGCTTTTGAACTAGCCTGTCGACATATGCCACATATTGTGCTCATGGACCTGAATCTTTCCAATTCTGAATTGGACGGTTTGAATATTGCTAAGGATATAAGGCTTGAGACTGGGGCAAAGATCATAATACTCACGTCCCAGGAATCAGAAATAATACTTGAATATGCAGTTAAAAAGGCCTTTGCATCTGACTACCTGTATAAAAGCCAATTTCCCATACTGTGCGGAACTGTAAGAAGTGTTGCCAGTGGAATTACTCCTCATCAACTTTTATTAAGAAAGCTTATTCTGGACGAATTGTCCGTTGCTGAAAGAAGTGTCCTTGATATGCTCATTGGAAAGAACATAGAAATAAAGTCAGCAAACAAGACCATTTCAAATCAAAAAACCAGTATTCTGAAAAAACTCGGGCTAAAAAATACAAATGAGTTGATTAAACTATTAGGCTAGAAATACAGTGTATTATAACAATGTAGCTTTTGGAGTATAATATGATTAATAATTACCATGGAGGCTTATTATGAAAGGATATTTTTTAATGCCTCACCCACCTTTGATAATTCCCGAGGTTGGGAAAGGGCAGGAAATACTGATTCAGAGAACTCTAGACAGCTGTAACGCCATTGGGAAAGAAATCGATAGTGCTGGCATAGATACAATCATAATAATAACACCTCATGGAACTGTATTTAGTGATGCTGTAGCACTCATGGAAGTCGATAATCTTACCGGTGATTTCGGTAATTTTGGGGCTAAAAAGGTGACTTTTGATATCAAAGTCAATTTACAGCTAACCCATGAAATCATTAATGAGTCCGAAAAGGCCGGAATAGCTGCTGTTGCCTTGAACACGGAAAATGCCAGGGCCTATAAGGTGCCATTAACCCTTGACCATGGGGCAGCTGTTCCTTTGTATTTTATTAAGAAACTGCAAGACTATAAAATTGTTCATATAACCTATGGAATGCTTTCACCCATTGAACTTTACGCATTTGGAATGGCTGTAGAGAAGGCATGTGTAAAGTCTGGAGCACAAGCAGCTGTTATTGCCTCAGGGGACCTGTCCCACCGACTTACTAAGGACGGACCCTATCCATACAGCCCCCATGGAGCTGAATTTGATGCCCGCCTTATGGAACTCCTCGAGCAGGGCGATTTAACTGGCTTGTTTTCTCTGGATAAAACTATGGTAAGTGAAGCGGGAGAATGCGGCCTGCGATCACTTTATATATTGGCGGGCACCCTTGACGGAAAGACAGCAAAAGCCGAAATATTGAGCTATGAGGGCCCATTTGGCGTAGGGTATGGTGTTGCTCGTTTTAATGTCTCTGAAGGACAATCCATATACGATAGTATAAAAAATCTTGGAAAAGTAAGCCATGCCAAAAGATTAATCGAAGGACCTTCATATACAAGGCTGGCCAGAAGGAATCTGGAGAATTACTTTAAAACCGGAAAAGCATTGACAGTAAAGGATATTGGAGATAAAGAATTACTAGACGATAGAAAAGGAGTATTTGTATCGTTAAAACTGTCCGGTGAATTAAGGGGGTGTATTGGAACCATTGAGGCCGTAACGGATTCTATTGGTGAAGAAATTCTCAATAATTCACTTTCGGCTGCTTTAAACGATCAAAGATTTTCACCCTTAAGAGAGGATGAACTATACCAGCTGGATATCTCGGTAGATTTGCTGTATCCGGCAGAAAAATGCTGCTTTGAGGAATTGGATCCCCATAATTATGGAGTAATAGTCACAAGCGGACGAAAAAGGGGATTGTTACTTCCAATGCTTGAGGGTATAGACTCAAGTGAGGAACAAGTCTCAATAGCACTACAGAAGGCCGGAATCAGAAAGAATGAGCCTTATGAAATAGAGAGGTTTAAAGTGGAGAGATTCAAAGAGGTGAAGGAATGAAAAGGGCGAAGCAACATTCAGTTCCTGCATCAAAAAGAGAGGCTATGTTTTTTCACCCTGAAAACGGAAAGATAAGATGTGTACTATGCCCGCATTACTGCCTTATTGAAAAAGAACACGTGGGCTTCTGTGGTGTTAGACAGTGCAGTGAGTCTGAGGGCCAACTAAAACTGTATACGTTAAATTACGGTGAAATCACATCGGCGTCTCTTGACCCAGTAATAAAAAAACCCTTGTACCATTTCCACCCCGAGAGTAATATACTTTCCATCGGAACCTTCGGCTGCAACTTCAAGTGCAGCTTCTGTCAGAACTACTCTATTTCACAGTACAGACCTGAAAGCGAATATGTTTCTGCTGAGGAAATGGCCGAAATAAGTCTCAGGAATGAAAACAGCATAGGTCTGGCTTTCACTTACAATGAGCCATCTATTTGGTACGAATATGTTTACGATGTTTCAAGAGAAATTAAGAAAAGGAACAGTGAACACAAGATCGTTTTAGTTACAAACGGCTATATTACAGAAGAACCTCTTAAATTGCTGCTGCCCATTGTTGATGCCATGAATATAGATTTAAAGGGAGATGAAGAATTCTATAAAAGCATATGCCTCGGCAAAATGGGCCCGGTAATGGAAACAATCAGAATTGCCGACAGAGAGGGCTGCCATGTTGAAGTGACAACTCTTCTTATCCCAGGTGAAAACAACAGTCATGAAACCTTGGACAAACTAGGCGATTTTATATCTTCTGTAAACAAGGATATTGTTCTTCACGTATCACGTTACTTCCCAAGATACAAGATGAGCAGACCAATAACAGATATTGAAGATATGAAGAAGGCATACCGACAGTTGAAGGAAAAACTCAACAATGTATATGTGGGTAATATCAGTGATGAGGATAGGGCTTATATAATGGGATAAAGAAAAGGCTTTTACCCAATTAGTTAAGGGATAAAAGCCTTTTAGTGTATTCTGTTTGAGTTTATCTGGTCCTGACTTGATGCTTAATACAGAAGTTATGCTCATTTGAGCATAGATAGATAATTCCTTCAATAAATCCTATAATAGCAGGAATCCCGGTCCAGCAAAACAATAGAAATAAAATTCCCATTCCCACTTTACCCATGTAAAACTTGTGAATACCGAGTCCCCCGAGGAAAATACCCAATATACCTGCCGCTATTTTATTCTTAATAGGCCATGCAGGACTTATACCTTCATTAATCATTTGCTGATAATGAAAATTGTGCTGCATACCTGCATTTGGATGTACCGGCTGCTGAAATGGTTGATGAAACTGCTGCTGACGGTTTTGCTGCTGCTGAAATGGAGGCTGCTGACCTGCAGGCCTTTGAAAGTTTTGCTGGGCAGCAGTATTCACCGCGAAGACTTCCCCACAGTACTTGCATTCTCCTGATCCCGGTGCGTTTGGTGCACCACATTGCGGACAAACATTATCTGACATATTAACCTCCAACATTAACATTAATTAAATTGATACACAATATACATACGCGTTTATACCTTATATATAATAGAAGTAACTAAATCTTTTTACCACATTCAGGGCAAAAGTTCACATTACCTGAAATTGAGGCACCACAGGAACAGGTCTTTGATCCCAAGGAAGCTCCGCATTTAGTGCAGAATTTAGCATTTCCAGGAACTGTATTCCCACAGGTTGAACACTGTTTTGTATTAGTTTCAAGAGTACTGCCGCATTCACTACAGAACTTTGAATTCACAGGGTTCTGGAAATTACATGCAGGACATGCTACAGTAGCATTATCAATTACTGAACGGGGATTGATAAAGGTTGATATTTCATTAACAATATCATTAACCAGAGGTATCCCCATACCAGACCCTACATTACTGGTGATAATTGTACCAGCAACTCCTGAGTCGTTTGAAGCTGCACTGTCATATACATCAAAGGAACGCTTTGTAACATAGCGGTTATCTCCCATAATCTCGAACTCAGCTCGACTTTTGAGTATATCATTTATTTCTTCAAAATCCTCATCAGGGAAATTTATGGACTTAATAAAAAAGTTCACTGCAGTAAGACCATATTTACTAAACTCCGCTGAGATTTTATCCTTTGCAAGGTGTGAAATTGAATCAAGCCTCGCAGTAATTTCCAATGCAGAAATCTTCTCATTAATAATTATGTTGGCAATAATTGTTTTAATCTTTTGAACCAGAATTCCTTTGAAGTAATCCATTATAACATCAAATTTTACTATTTCAGCCGGTCCGACTACTCCAATAAGCTCAGTAAAAAATTTGATGGAATCGTTTATCTTCAGACCCATCTGGCCAAAAGCTCTGACTCTTAACTTGGTGTAATACTTAGGATCTATTATTTGTATGGGATCGGAGGTCCCCCAATAAATATCCAGCTTTGTTGATATATTTAAAAAGTATATTTCAGCTGAAAGAGGAGTTTTCCCGCCAAAAGGCAAATTTACTATAGATTTGAGAATAGGTAGGTTTTTGGCATCCAATGTATATGTTCCTGAATTAAATACATCGCATATAGTACCGCCTTTTACAAATACTGCTACCTGCCCTTCTCCAACAATAAGCTGCGTCCCGTACACAAGATCCTCCGAAGGATACTTATACACGATCCAATCTCTACTTCTAAGGCCATCGAATTTCACTCTGTCTATAATAGCCATACTTTGCACCTCAAACCTTATTTTGCTAAAAATTATATCATAATGAAGGGCTTAAAACAATTACATAACTATTAATTAAAGGCATTTTTGTTAATATCAAACTCGTTTTTATTAAAGGTGAGTAGATTTTCATTTCGCATATTACTGAGTTCTCTTGATAAGGCACTTCGATTGACGCAAAGAAAATCTGCAAGCTCATCTCTGGAAAAGGGTATCTTAAACTTGTTTTTACCGTGTTTTTTCATCTGCATGGTCAAATAAGCTATAAGCTTCTCGCGGGTTGTTCTTTGTGACAGAATATCCATTCTGTTGTTTAACAGTATGTTTTTTTGAGCTATCAATTGAAGCATATTTTTTATTAGTGTAGTATGAAAGCTGCAAGCTGAACTACAGGTGGTAACAATCCTGTTGAACTGAATAAACAGTACCTTGCAGCCTGTAGTAGTGAGGACTGTAACAGGTATTTGACCTATATTAGCACAGGCAAAAGCCTCTCCAAACATATCCCCCTCCGAAAGCTCCGACATAATGGTTCTGTTGCCCATTATATCCTCCTTTACAATCTGGGCCGAACCCGAAAGAATTATACCCACCGAAGTTAATCTACTTTCGGCCATAAAAATTACTTCATTTTTATTATACTCCTGTGTTTTGCCACCAAGACAGCCCAGGAGACTATCAAACTGGCTTTCATCTATATTTTCGAAAATAGTAACTTTTTTCAACAGACCGTAATATTTTTTCATAAATTTTCTCCTTGTTGCAAATGCAACCGATTTAATGTCATAAGTCTAGTACAATAAGCACATAAAGTCAATCACAAAAAACGACAGATTAAAAAATCAAAATAAAAGTAATGGAATATAAGGAGGCTATTTTTTATGTCAGAAATGTTTTGTTTTCAATGTGAACAAACTGCAGGAGGAAAGGGTTGTACCGGAGCTGCAGGTGTATGTGGTAAGAAGGCTGATACCTCAAATTTTCAGGATGAACTAACAGGTGCTTTAGTTGGTCTGGCAAGAGCAGCAGAGAAAGGAAAGCCTACAGCACAGACACATAAAGTTGTTATAGAAGGTCTGTTTACAACAATCACAAACGTAAGCTTCGACAATGCTTCAATTAAAAGACAGATTGCTAATATTGAAAAAGAAAAGCTTCAATTGGGTTCAACATTCTCAGATAACTATGATATGAACAAACTTTGGGACGACAACGAAGATATTCGTTCCTTAAAGTCACTGATTCTTTTCGGAATACGAGGTATGGCAGCTTATGCATATCATGCATTGGTACTGGGCTACAGCAATGATGAAGTAAACGATTTCTTCTATAAAGCACTCAGTGCAATCGGAGAGGACTTGAATGCTGATGCTTTGCTTCCTATTGTATTGGAAACTGGTAAGGTAAATCTCACATGCATGGCCATGTTAGACCAGGCAAACACTGAAACCTATGGAACTCCGGTTCCCACCAAAGTGCCGCTGACCATTGAAAAAGGTCCATTTATCGTAATCTCAGGTCACGATCTCTATGATTTATATTTACTGCTTGAACAGACAAAGGATAAGGGCATTAACATTTATACCCACGGTGAAATGCTTCCTGCTCATGCATATCCAAAGCTCAAGGCATATCCTCATCTGAAGGGTAATTTCGGAACAGCATGGCAGAATCAGCAAAAGGAATTTGACAATATTCCTGGTGCAGTTCTATTTACAACAAACTGCTTGATGCCAACCAAGCCAAGCTATCATGACAGAGTATTTACAACAGAAGTTGTTGCATACCCTGAAATGGTTCATATTGATGATAACAAGGATTTTACACCTGTTATTAATAAGGCTTTGGAATTGGGTGGTTATGCAGAAGATAAGAGAATGACTGGTATTAACGGCGGAGATACTGTTACTACAGGTTTTGCAAGAGGTACAGTTCTTTCAGTAGCTGATAAGGTTATTGAAGCAGTAAAAGCCGGAGCTATTAAACATTTCTTCCTGGTTGGAGGCTGTGATGGTGCAAAAGTAGGTAGAAACTACTATACAGAATTTGTACAGAAGACACCAAAGGATACTATTATTTTAACACTGGCTTGCGGTAAGTTCAGATTTAACGATCTTGATATCGGAGAAATTGGTGGTCTCCCAAGAATTATGGATATGGGACAGTGTAATGACGCTTACAGCGCAATTCAGGTTGCATCAGCACTTGCAAGTGCTTTTGAATGTGATATTAATGAATTACCATTGTCACTTGTACTGTCATGGTATGAGCAGAAGGCTGTATGTATTCTCTTAACATTACTTTCTCTCGGTCTTAAGAATATTTACCTTGGACCTACTCTACCGGCATTTATTTCTCCAAATGTACTTAACATTCTTGTTGAAAACTACAATATCAGTCCTGTATCAACTCCTGATGCAGATTTGAAAAAAATTCTTGGTTAACAAAAAAAGCACCTCAAAAGGTGCTTTTTTCTTGCAATTTTCTACGTTATTTGCATATAATTATTTATAGATATAATAATTATCTTTTATTTGATTATGTTATATATTTAAAAGTTGTTTACAAAATTATTTATAAAGGGTAAAGGGACTTATTCTATGAAAAAATTTATATCTGAGTTTAAAGAATTCATATCCAGGGGAAATGTTATCGACCTGGCTGTTGGTATTATCATTGGTTCTGCTTTTACGGCTATTGTAAATTCACTGGTAAATCAGGTGGTTATGCCAGGTATAGGTTTTTTGATAGGTAGAATTAATTTCTCCGATTTCAAATGGACCCTTGCAGAAGCAGCCGGAGATAAGCCCGAAGTTGCAATATATTATGGAGCATTTATTCAGCAGGTTATTAATTTCTTAATAATCGCGTTTGTGGTTTTCTGTATGGTCAAAATGATAAATATTTTAAGAAGAAAAAAGAAGGAAGAGGAAAAGCCGGAACCCTCGGAAACCCCAACTGTTTCACCAGAGCTTCAAATACTCACTGAGATAAGGGATTTACTAAAAGAAGGCAAGGACCTTTAATTAAATATAAATCTTTACTAAATATCAATCTGCCATGCAGAGTCCTTCAAAGTAATCCTGTGGAAACGAGTTGGGTTTGGACAGATCAGCTATATTGAACCAGCCCTTTTGTCCATTTACTGTTTCAACTGCACACCATTTTATATTATCGGTGTCAGTAAGGATTACTTTTTCTCCTACTTGCAATGTCAGTACGGGTATTGAAGTGGCAGGAGATTTCTGAAGTTTTAGCTGCTTCTTAACTGTGACTATGGTATTCATTTTTCTATATTTCTCTTGTATATGAAGAAGCTTATGTGCGGAGGATAACTTGTATTCATCAGTATAGAACCATGTTTGGAGAATCAAGCCTCTTGTTTTTGTACTGAATTTACCTGTACCGTTTATTTTTTATCGAGTATTCCGAGCCCTCTACTTTACCCATGAATACAATTTGGCTGCCATCATAGTAATAGAAGGAAGTCATATGGTCACTAATATTATAATACCAATATTTGGTATAAAACTAAAGGGGAAGTATTCAATTTATTAAATATTTACAAGGCCTTCAGATATGGAAATATGGGAAAAGGAAAAACGATTAAAAAAAGGCAAGCCGGAGATATTCCGACTTGCTTTTACGCTAAATCTATTTATTATACCCTAGTTGTTTATATTATTAATTAAAACAAATCAAGCTATTATGGTTTCAGGCTAAAGTCCATTAACCTATAAACTGCTGTGTCCAGTACAATCTACCGCTGGAGTTTTTTGCAATACCCACACCGATCTCAGTAAAGGATGCTTTAAGAATATTGGCTCTATGTCCCGATGAATTCATCCAGCCATTCATGACCTGTTCGGGAGTTGTCTGTCCCATTGCAATATTTTCTCCGGCAGTCTTATAGCTTATTCCAAACTTCTTCATCATATCAAAAGGTGAACCATAGGTCGGTGAGGTATGGCTAAAGTAATTGTTTTTCGCCATATCCTGAGATTTAAGCGTTGCAACCTTGCTTAATTCTGTGTTCATCTTTAATGGTTTCAGACCTGCTTTTGCTCTTTCTGCATTAACCAGCTCAACTACTTTCTTTTGAAAAGCACTGTAATCCCCAGTTGTTGTACTAGTTGCCGGCGTTGAATTATTAGTGGAAGCCGGTTTTTTTGTATCAGTAGAAGGCTTGGCTGTTGTTGTTTTACTTGTGACAGGCGTTGAAGCCGAACCATTGTTTAAGGTTGATTTACCAGTAATTTTAGTTGGTAAGTTACAGGAATAGGATTTTAGAATATCATTCAATTTATCTTTTATTGAATTGATGTTTATCTGCTGATTATTTAAAGTTCCTGCTATATTCGTATTTGGGCAATTTTTTATAACTGAATTACTTACGTTTGACGCCTTAGGTGCAGCTGTATTCTGGCTGACCGTCTGCTGAATTTTTTCATTTTGAGTACTATCATTTGAAACTTCTTTAGTACTTTGTGGGGTATTCTGTGAAGTACTTTGCTTTTCATCAGCCTTATCCGTCTGTTTTATTGAATCAAGGACTTTAGCTAATGCAGCTGAAACTGAAGTTTGCTTATTGCCGGTATCTGTATTTTCAGTGTTTATAGTACTGGCTTCAGCCGGTTTATTTACCTCAATAGCTCTGCTTTTAATTTCAAATGCGTTGCTGTTAAACGCAAAAATTGATACAATTATTGCAGTTGCTGCGATAGTTGATATAACGGTTGTTTTTTTATTTTTCATTTGTTACCTCCATTAGTTTAAATTTTACGTGCTTTCTTCATGCCCATAATCAGCGTTTTTGACGTTGCTTCTGTTCAATGCTTTAATTCAGCGTAATAATTTAATTTGCTACCGGGGTATGGGCATTATGTTAACACTTAACTTGAGGAGAAACAACCCCCAATTTATACCATGTGGCTTGAGAGTAGGGTTACATGGATTAATGAAAACAGAGGGAACCCTTATTGGGATAGGGATTGACCACCATGTAAGTTGACATAAAGATATTAATAGAATAAGTTTGATTATTATTTAGTATCAAACGTTTATCTTATGTAAAATGGGGAATAAATGAAAAGTATACATACAAAGGAGGATAAATGCAGTGTTTGAATGGATTAGCGAACAAAATCATATTTTTTTGGCCCTGTTGGCTACTCTTGTGACCTGGGCATTAACAGCTCTCGGTGCGGCAATGGTGTTCTTTTTTAAAGAAATTAACAAGAGGGTTTTAAACACAATGCTTGGATTTGCAGCAGGTGTTATGATTGCAGCAAGCTTCTGGTCACTTCTTGCTCCGGCCATTGAAATGGCCGAGGATGCTCCAATACCTGCATGGTTGGTTGCAGCAATCGGATTTGGTGGCGGAGCAGCATTTTTATATCTTGCAGACAAGATTATTCCGCATGTGCATCTTAACTCAAAAGAAGGAGAAAGTGAAGGTATTCCTACTCATCTTAAAAGAAGTATTTTGCTTGTATTCTCCATAACTCTGCATAACTTCCCGGAAGGACTTGCAGTTGGAGTAGCCTTTGGAGCTATTGCAAACGGAATAGGTGACGGATCGCTGATGTCAGCAGTGGCAATCGCTATAGGTATCGGCTTGCAGAACTTTCCCGAGGGAGCCGCAGTATCAATTCCGCTGAGACGTGAAGGACTATCGCGCCGGAAAAGCTTTCTTTATGGGCAGGCTTCAGGAATTGTTGAGCCCATCGCCGGTGTGCTGGGAGCTGCTCTTGTAATGTTCATAAAACCGATACTGCCCTATGCACTGGCTTTTGCTGCCGGCGCGATGATATATGTTGTGGTTGAGGAACTCATTCCTGAGGCGCAAAGCGGCTCCCATGAAAGTACACATCTGGCCACGGCAGGTTGTATAATAGGGTTTACCATAATGATGATACTTGATGTGGCCCTCGGATAAAAACGAGAGTGTTGAAAACAATATGGATTAATATATGTGACAATAAGTTAGGGTACGCGAGAACAACTTGTATAAAATGTGGAAGGATGGTTAAAAACAGGTATTGAAATAATCAAGAGAGATTATTTCAATACCTGTTTTGTGTCCGACACATTTATGCAAGTTCGTTTGGGAGTACATCTTAGATAGGTTTTCTCCACATATACTCAATCTTAGTGGTTAAAACACACTCTCTTTTTTAGCTTATGGCTCTAGTATTCGATCGTTTTTCCACTGACGGAGGGATGCCATAGTATTTTTTGTATAGTTTGCTGAAGTAATATGCATCCTCATAGCCGACATTTCTTGCAACCGTCTTGATGGGCATATTGCCTTGACTAAGCAGCTCATTTGCTTTAGTCAGGCGGATGCGGATAAGATGATTTATCGGAGATTCACCTGTTTCCTCCTTGAATATCTTTGAAATATAGACAGGGCTGAGATACATATTGTGGGCAAGCCTGTATAAGGATATCTGCTTCATATAGTTTTGATTGAGATACTGCAGTATTTCATTTACTATGTTGGTCTTTTCAGACGTCGAAATATTAAGTCTGGATTTTTCAGACTTATCCCTATTTGCATTCATTCCCCTATATAAAAGAGAGGTAAGCTTAAGGATATTAGCCTTAATCACAAGATCGCAGTATGGCTCGTTTTTTTCCTGTTCTGCAAGAGTTTCATTTACACATTTAATAATGTCTGGCAGATATATGGGCATGGTATAGATATGTTCTGAATCCGGTTCAATAAGAAAATTCGGAGGCAGATTTTTTATCTGAAAGTCACCTAACCCGAAATTGAATTCTTCAATTTGAACACCTTCGGGGATTACCTTAAGGTGCTTTACTCCTGGTCTCAGAATTAATATATTACCTTTGCCGACTTCATGCTTTACATCATCAATAATATATGTAAAATTACCTGACAAAACAACCTTGATTTCAGTGAAATCATGTGAGTGATAATTTAAATTGCTTTTACAGCTGACTATGCTATTAAATGCGTACAGTAGGGTTGGATTAAAACACTCAGCTCTTACTTCGGGCATACACAAAGAAATCACTCCTATTGTTAATTAAATTAATAAAAACAGTATCTTACAAAATAACAACCAATTTATTCAAATTAATACAAATATATAGTGCGATATTAACTGTAGCATAGTTAAAATATATTATTCATAAACAGCTAAAAATACCGATAATAGATAATTATTTGACATAAATTTGTATACAGTACATTTTCTATGTTAACACAAAGTCAGGGTGATTCCAATCAAAAACATTAATAAAACAGTAGCAAACAAAGGATAAAAATATCCATCACCAGGTGAAGAATATCCATTTCATCAAAAGGTTTACTCACTATAATTAAACTAAGTAACTTAAAACTGAAGGGATTAATAATTTATGAAAAATGTAAAGTGGGTTTGGGGCTATATAAAGAAATATAAACTCCGGATTTGTATAAGCTTACTTATGGCCCTTGTTGCATCGGCATTAAGTATGGTTTCTCCGTATGCGTCAGGTATCATTGTTGACAAAGTAATAAAGCAGGGACAGAAGGATATATTGTTACCTCTGGCTGCAATAATTGTTGGTACTGTAGCAGCTAAGGCCGTCATAAGATTTACATATCAGATCAACTTTGAGATAGTTTCTCAGGGTGCTTATATGTCAATAAGAGAAAATATGTACCGAAAGCTGCAAGAGCTTGACTTCAGGTTCTTTGATACCACAAGAACCGGAGATATTATGGCCAGGATGACAGGTGACATGGATACTGTCCGTCACTTTATTGCATGGGTTATTTACATGGCCTTTGAGAATGCCGTAATCTTTATATTTGCTGTTTCTTTGCTTTTTACGATCAGTTGGCAGTTTACTCTGGTGATGCTTATGGTAGTCCCGTTTCTTGCCTGGGCGGCAATAAGACTCGCCCATGAGGTAGGACCAACGTTTTCTGCTATAAGGCAGCAGTTTTCAAGGCTGAATTCGGTAGTTCAGGAGAATATCAGCGGTAATAGAGTTATTAAAGCCTTTGCCACTGAAAAAATAGAGATCGATAAGTTTGACAGGGAAAATGAGGCCTACCGACAGAAAAACATGGATTCGGCAAATGTTTGGTCAAAGTATTTACCAATAATTGATACACTTGCAGGTACTCTTTCACTTACAATAATTATTATTGGCGGTGTTCTTGTAATAAATGATCAGTTATCCATAGGTGAACTAGTTACATTTAATTCTATTATTTGGGCTCTGGGTAATCCTATGAGGATGTGCGGCTGGCTTGTAAATGACATTCAACGTTTTAACGCCTCAGCAGTTAAAATTAGGGAATATCTTGATACAGAAACATCCATCAGTAATCCTGAAAAGCCGGATGAAAAGGAGATCAGAGGTTTCGTTGAATTTAAGAATGTCAGCTTTGCCTATGAGGATGAGGAGATTCTAAAAAATGTAAGTCTAAAGGCAAATCCGGGACAGACAATAGCAATTATTGGACCAACCGGCTCTGGAAAATCCACACTTGTAAACCTTATTTGCAGATTTTATGATTGCAATGAGGGTGAAGTGCTGATAGACAATGTAAATGTCAGAGATATGGAACTGAGAAGCCTTAGGGCTAAAATATCAGTTGCCATGCAGGATGTATTCCTGTTCTCGGACACTATTGAGGGCAACATTGCATACGGGGTACCTGATGCACCTTATGAATCAGTAAAATGGGCAGCAGGTATTGCAGATGCTGACAAGTTCATAACAAATCTACCTGAGGGCTACGATACAATCATAGGAGAACGCGGAGTGGGCCTATCAGGAGGACAGAGACAGAGAATTGCGCTGGCAAGGGCTATTCTCAAAGACCCGTCAATTTTAATTCTCGATGATACTACCTCTAGTGTGGATATGGAAACGGAATTCGAAATTCATAAGACTTTAAGATCGTTCTATAATAATAAAACAACGTTTATAATCGCTCACAGGATAGCGTCAGTAAAAAATGCAGATAAAATAATAGTGCTTAATGGTGGACAAATAATCGAACAGGGAACACATGAGGAGCTTTTGAATCAAAAAGGCTACTACTATAATGTATATCTAACCCAGTTCGGAGACTTTGATGCCGAAGCAGTTAAGGAGGTGGGCTAATGGCAAGGAATAAGTACGACGTAGATGAAGAACTTGTGTCGGTATTCAGAATGAAAGACCTTATAAGGCTATTAAAATATCTTAAGCCCTACAAGCTTACAATGGCTGTTACAGTTATGCTGATGCTGGTTGCCAGTGTTGCTAACCTTCTAGGGCCTTTATTGGTTCAGGATGCAATTGATAACAGGATTCCTGCGAAAGACATAAACGGACTACTGCTTTTAACAGGTATATTTGCAGTAACCCTTATTGTTAACGCTTTTTGTTTTAAGTTCAGAGTTAAGCTTATGTCAAAAACAGGTAATGCCATAGTAAAGAAGATAAGAGAAGACATTTTTTACAAATTGCAGGAGCTTCCTTTTTCATACTATGACAGCAGGCCCCACGGGAAAATACTTGTTAGGGTAATTAACTATGTAAATTCCTTAAGCGATCTGCTTTCCAACGGCTTTATTAATTTTATAACTGATATGTTTACGCTTGTATGTATTGTTGTATTTATGCTGTTTATAGATGTAAAACTAACGTTGGTAAGTCTGCTGGGATTGCCGCCTCTTATTGTTGTAATAATGCTTATTAAAAACATACAGAGAAAAAATACCCAGGCCCTCAGTATGAAACAGTCAAATTTGAATGCCTATATACATGAAAGTATATGCGGAGTTAAGGTTACACAATCTTTTGCCCGTGAGAAGCAGAATGAGAGCATTTTTCATGGACTAAGTGTTACCTATAGAAAAGCTTGGATGAAGTTTGTCAAGTCAAATTTCATTTTGTGGCCTATCATTGACGTTATTTCGACTACGGGTGTAGTAGTATTGTATTTTGCGGGGATAATGTGGTTTAATGACATATCGGTAGGTGTTCTCATAGCATTTGTGAGTTACATATGGAGATTCTGGCAGCCTATCACAAACATGGGGAATTTCTATAATGCAATGATAAATGCAATGGCCTATCTCGAAAGGATATTTGAAACCATAGATGAGGAACCTGCAATATACAATCTTCCAGATGCTGTTGAAATGCCGCTGGTAAAGGGACAGGTCGAGTTTAAAAACGTAGGTTTTACCTATGATGAGGAAGATGGAAATAAGATACTTAATAATGTTAATTTCAAGTTCGAACCCGGCAGTACAATTGCACTTGTAGGTCCGACTGGTGCCGGTAAAAGCACAATAATCAATCTGTTAAGCAGGTTTTATGACGTTCAGGAAGGAGAGGTTCTCATTGATGGAATTAATATAAAAAAGGTCACCCTTAATTCTATCAGAAGACAGATGGGCGTCATGCTTCAGGATACTTTCCTTTTCTCAGGGACGGTAATGAGCAATATTAAATACGCAAGACCTGAAGCCACCGATGATGAAGCCATACAGGCTGCAAAAACTGTATGTGCCCACGAATTTATAATGAACCTGAAGGATGGGTACAATACTGAGATAAACGAAAGGGGAACACGCCTTTCAATCGGTGAAAGACAGCTGATATCCTTTGCCAGGGCACTGCTTGCAGACCCTAGAATACTGATTTTGGATGAGGCAACCTCCAGTATCGATACCAGAACCGAGCTGGCTCTGCAAAATGGTCTCCAAAAGCTGCTCAAGGGAAGGACTTCGTTTATAATTGCTCACCGGCTCTCAACTATAAAAAATGCTGACTGCATTTTATACATTGATGAGGGTTCCATTGTAGAAAGGGGTACACATGAAGAACTGCTGAATCTTAATGGACATTACAATAAGTTGTATAATTCTCAGTTTAGTGTACTTGAGGCTGTATAAGAAAAGAATATAGGCAGGACCAGGATAAAAAATATACAGTACAGAATGGTAATTATGCTACTTTACTCTGATGTGGAATTAAATTATGATATAATAAATAAATATTTCTGGAGAAATAAACTAAATTAATGTTTATTCTTTAATACAAACTCGGGAGGATAAAATAGTGAGTATTACACAAAAACATTTCGGTTCGTTACCGGATGGCACAAAAGTTGATATTTTTACTCTGAAGAATAAAAATAATGTGTCAGTTGATATCACAAATTTCGGGGGAATAATAGTTTCAATTAATGTACCCGATAAAAAAGGTAATATGGTTGATGTGACTCTGGGTCACAGTGATTTTGAGAAGTATTTAGATAATCCGGAATTCTTCGGTGCACTAGTGGGCCGACATGCAAATAGAATAGAAGACGCAAAATTCGAACTCAATGGAAAAGTGTATGAACTTTTAAAGAATGACGGTAAAAATCATTTGCATGGCGGAGCTATAGGCTTCCATAATGTTGTATGGAAGGCAGAGGTTAAAACCGGAGATGGTGAGGAAAAGCTTGTGCTGACCCATTATAGTCCCGATGGGGAAGAAAACTACCCCGGAAATATTGAGGTTAAGGTAGAATACTCCCTGACTGATGATAATGAAATCGTAATTGATTACAACGCAGTATCTGACAAGGATACCGTAGTTAATCTCACAAACCATGCGTATTTCAATCTCGCCGGTCATGCGTCGGGAGATGTATTAAAGCACCAGATTTATATAAATGCGGACAGCTTTACTCCTGTAAATTCTGAATGTATTCCTACCGGTGAAATCAGAAGTGTGAAAGGTACTGTAATGGATTTCACTACCTTAAGGGAATTCGCCACAAGTATTGAAAGTTCAGATGAACAAATCCGTAACGGAATAGGCTATGATCATAACTGGGTATTAAACACAAAGGGAAATCTAAAGGAAGTGGCTGCAGAATTGTACCATCCTGAAAGCGGACGACTGATGCAGGTATTTACTACCAAGCCCGGAGTTCAATTCTACTCTGGAAATCACCTTGCTAATAAGCTGGGAAAAGAAAATGCAGTTTACAGCAAAAGAACCGGGCTTTGTCTTGAAACACAATATTTCCCCAATGCTATGAAACACAAGCACTTCCCGTCACCTATTCTCAAAGCGGGAGAGAAGTATCACCATATAACAATATATAAGTTTACAACGAAGTAAATAAAAACAAAAACCCCTGATTTTCAGGGGTTTTTGTTACACTGAACTGGTCAGCACAAACTATCTTCTTGCATATCCGTTATTAAAGCTCTTTGACTGAGCTTTCTTAGCTTTTCTACATTCTGGACATCTTGCAGGCTCGTTTGTGAATCCTTTTTCCGCGTAAAATTGTTGCTCGCCAACCGTAAAAGTAAAAGTTGCGCCGCAATCCTTACAAGTAAGAGTTTTGTCTTGCATTGGACTACCTCCAAAAAATTTATTGCTGAGCATATAAGAACTTAAACATACGGGACGAAAAAGGATTGTATAAATAAGAATAAGAAATTATAAGCCTTAGCACTTTAATTATACTATCTGCATAAATAATAAGCAAGAAATTTGTTAATTTTGGAAATAATATAATGAGGTGGATAATGTTATATAAACAGTCGGAATGATTGAAAAACAATAATTGTAAGGAAGTAAATGGTAAGGTTGCAGTAAAGAAGATACGAATCAGTACATTACAAAATAAATCATAAAATCTATTGACAAATGCACTTTTGTACCGTAAAATATCAAATGTGTCTTGCGGGACATAGATATATGGTGGGTATAGCTCAGTTGGTTAGAGCGCCAGATTGTGGCTCTGGAGGCCGTGGATTCGAATTCCACTATTCACCCCAAAAAAGTATAAGCGAAAGCTTATACTTTTTTCTTTTCGTCAAGGCTTTTCTGAGAATATCCAGCCCGAAATTTTCAGGCTTGGATATATGTGGTAGAATAAATGTGGTAGAATTATCAAATCGGAGAGCCTATGAAAAAACTATTTATTTTTGTAATAGCTGTACTAATACTATTCTCGGTATTCGTAACACCAGGTTATGCGCTGTCAGATTCGCAATCTAATTCAATTCAAACATTGTTGGATGATGCCTGTCGTATATCAGGTGTGCCGGGAATGTCCATCTCAATATTAGCCAACGATGAAGTGCTCTACTTTTCTTCCGGGTATGCAGATCTCGAAAAGGGACTGTCAGCAAGTGAAAATACTTTATATGAACTGGCTTCAGTTAGTAAGGCTTATACTGCCATGGGCATTCTGCTACTGGAAAAACAAGGACTTCTGTCAATGACTGACTCCATCCAAAAGTATTTACCCTGGTTTACACTAAAGTATCAGGGGAAACCCGTTGATATGCAAAGGGTTACACTAAATAACTTTTTACACCATACTAGTGGCTTAACCAATGGCAGTCACAGTCAAAACATTCCACAGGGCAATACGCCGGATATGCTGCAAAAAACCGTAGAAATGCTGGTAGATTCCGAGTTGTCGTTTTATCCTGGTGAACAGTATAATTACGGAACTGTTAATTATGACGTATTAGGTCTGGTTATTGAGCTTGTGTCGGGTCAGAGCTATGAAGACTACATGAAAAAACAAGTGTTTCAGCCATTAGGACTAAACCAGACCTATGTGTACAAAGAAGATGCTCAGGCTATAGGACAATTGGCACAGGGCTACCGCTCTTCCTTCTTTATGACTACCCCATATGATGCACCGGAGTATGCAGGGAATAAACCCGCGGGCTATATCATTTCCTGTACCAAGGATATGGTACGTTGGATGGGTATACAGATGGGTATTGTTCAGGATATACCCGAAATATTCCGAGAGGTTATTAAGTCATCCCATCAAGGGGATATGTCAGTTTCTAATGTCAACGGAATGTTTTATGGAGCGGGGTGGTCAGTTAATTCCGACCAAACAATTATTGAACACTCCGGAGGCAACCCCAATTTTGCAACCAAAGTGTTAATGCTGCCAAAAGAACGAAAAGGCATATGTTTGTTGACCAATGGCGCAAATACCAACATAGATTTAGTATTAAAGGTTAAGGACATATTGGATGGTAATCTGTCTCAGTCGTATGAGATAAGCGGCACACAGTTTCTTGACATCACTTTGTCGTCTGCCACAATTGTTTGTTGCCTGTTAGCTGTTCTGTTCTTTTATTTAGGATTACGCAGAAAGAAAATGAATAAGAAGCATCCTATGACAAAAAAGAACATAGTCGCAACAGTTTTTTGTATGATAGCTACTGTAATATGTGTGGTTTTCATAATGTTTATTGTATATAATTGGTCAACGATACTCGTTTGGTTAACATATAGTATTCTTACAGCTTTAATCTCACTGGCATTATTAACAGCATGTATTACATGGTTTGTATACGCTGGCCGATATAGTAACTTATTCCGAAAATAAGCCTTTCGAGGACATGTATGTTACCGTCAAACATCTTTTACTTATTTGTACAAATTTGAAACATTTACTCTTTTGTTACGTCTATTAATATAACCAGGAAATAGATATTAGATTATAACAGGGGGGGAATTTTATATGAAGAGAGCTTGGGTTTCATGTATTTTGGCATTGGTCTTGCTAATTTCTTTTACCGGCTGCGGAAGCACAGGCAGTGAAACCAGCGCGCCGTCGATGGCAGCATCCGATGCAGTGTCAGTGAAGTACGGTAGAGCACTTAACAAAAGTGAAATAGCCTTGGGGCAGAGAGCAGCCGGTTCTGAAGTAATGAACGAGGAAGCTTCAGTCGAGGGCGGAGCCAAAGAAAAAGCAAGCGATGGTTCAGAAATAACAACACAGAATTCAGGTTTAAAAACAAATAATACTGCAAATATCGGTCAGAAAATAATTTTCACAGGTCAAGTAGATTTGGAAACTCTTGATTTTGATAAATCTAGGACTGAACTATGCAATTATATGTTCTCTATAGGTGCCTATCAGCAGAGTTCTTCCGTTAATGGTGGCCGAATAGGTTATAAGGGACTTAAGAGTGCTCAATATGTTTTTAGAGTACCTAAAGCAAAGTATGATCAGTCCTTTAATGATTTAAGAAATTTCGGAACTGTTGTACTTGAGCAGAACAATGGTGAGGATGTAACCGATCACTATTTTGATACTGAGGCAAGGCTAAAGTCTCTTAAAATTCAGCAGGAACGGCTTCTCGAATTACTGAAAAAGGCAGTAAAGATGGAGGATATCCTAAAAATCGAAAAAGAGCTGCAGACCACAAATTATGAAATAGAGAATCTAACCGGGACACTAAAAAAGTGGGATTCTCTTGTTGAGTATTCGACTTTGACAGTTAATCTCAATGAGGTTGAGCAGATAAAGCCTGTTCAGCCAAAAGAAAACGATGGTCTATTGCATAGAATTTCTTCGGGTTTTAAAAACAGTGTAATCGACTTATGGAATTTTGTTCAGGATACAATTGTAGCTTTGGCTGCAGCAATTCCAGTTATACTGCCGCTGGGAGCCATAGGATATTTGGTATATAGATTTATCAGAAGAAAAATATCTAAAGCTGAAAAGGCTAAAGCTGAAAAAAAGTCAGACCACAAACTTGAACCTTGACATATGAGTATCCATATGCTATTATTGTGTCAAAATTTAGTATCAAGGAGGAAATTTGATGTCTGCCGCATCTGTAAAGGTGGAAAACAACTAAATAGTTGTAGGCTTTAAATATTGGTTTTATATTTTAAAGTTATGTAATTATAAACCTGTATTTATTATGCCTTTTTGATGATACTTTTGGTATCATTGTGACACCTGCTTTCGTACGTATATGTACGGTACAGAATGCTTTGCGAACATTTTTTTCCGGACTGAATTTTTGATAACATGATAATACTATCATTATTACGATTAATGATTATCATATGTATTGATTACCGGAACTTAATATATGCCATAAAAGCGTGACAGGTTAGTCCTGGTCACGCTTTTAGTTTTTATGGATTGTTTATAATACAGTTTGACTAGGACATGAATAGCATAAATATATTTTCATGTTCTGATGTATTAAACCCCTGACAGCATTCTGAACTTTACAGGCCCGAATATTAGGGCCAAAGCTCTATATATGAGCCAAAGCTCTTACAAGCTTATGAAGTAAAGCAGTGTGTCGCCAGGGGTTTCTATTATTTAAGGAGGTAACGAATATGAAGAATTACACTGAAACATTGGAATTTGATAAAATAATTGATATGCTTTGCCAGGCGGCTATGTCCGAAAGGGCTAAAACCAGACTTTCGAAGCTGACACCTTATATGTCTGAGGTTGAATGTAGAGAAAAAATGCAGGAAACCACCGATGCAAAGAGGATACTTGAAAGTCAGGGTACACCCCCTCTTCCAGCAATGACCGAGCTTGATAAAATACTCGAACTTAGCTCAAAGGGCGCCATGCTCATCCCTGAGCAATTAACATATGTAGCTCAGTTCCTGATTTCATGCAAGAGAATGAAATCCTATCTGAAGAAGGCTGAGGCACTGCAAGTAGATATAGCATATTACGGAGGAACCATAAATGAGCTGAGTGACCTATATGAGGAAATAGACCGTTCTATTAGAAACGGTAATGTGGATGACTCGGCTTCACCAAGACTGAGGGATATAAGAAGAAGGCTTGTGAGCATAGGTGACCAAGTCAAAGCAAAGTTGGAGAGTCTCCTCCGCAATAAGAAAGATTGGTTTACCGACAGTTTTGTATCCACCAGAAACGGGCATTTCGTATTACCTGTCAAAAAGGAATATCGGAGTATGATACCAGGAACTGTTATTGATACATCTTCTACAGGAGGAACTGTATTCATTGAACCTGCAGCAGTTCAGAAACTCCAGGGAGAAAGAAGTCTACTGGCAATCGAAGAAGAAAATGAAGTAAGGAAAATACTTTATACCCTGACTGCACTTGTGGATGAACAAAGGTCAGCAATATATGTGAATATGGATGCTATGGAGACTCTGGATTTTGTATTTGCAAAAGCAAAGCTATCCCTTAGTATGAAAGCAATTCCGGTCAAGGTGACTGCTAATCGGAAAATTATTATTAAAGCAGGTCGACATCCCTTACTGAATCAGTCTTCCTGTATCCCTTTGGATTTTGAAATAGGCGAAGGCACCAACGGGGTAATAATTACAGGACCAAATACGGGAGGGAAGACAGTGGCTCTGAAAACCGTGGGACTCCTTTCGATTATGGCTCAAAGCGGGCTTCATGTGCCTGCTGATCCTGGAAGTGAATTTTCTATGAACAACCTGGTACTGTGTGATATTGGAGATGGTCAGAGTATAACAGAAAACCTTTCAACCTTTTCTTCACATATTACAAATATTATTGATATACTGGGTTCGGCTACTCATGAAAGTCTTGTACTTCTTGATGAACTGGGTTCAGGGACTGACCCGGCCGAAGGGATGGGAATAGCCGTCTCTATACTTGAAGAGCTTAAGGGGAAGGATTGTCTCTTTGTGGCTACTACGCACTACCCTGAAATAAAAGAATATGCACGAAAGACTGAGTTGCTGGTAAATGCTCGTATGGCCTTTGACAAAGAGAGTTTGAAGCCTTTATATAAGCTGGAAATCGGAGAAGCCGGAGAAAGCTGTGCCCTTTATATAGCAAAACGTTTGGGCTTTCCTCAGCATCTGCTTAATATCGCCCATCAGCAAGCCTACGGGCAAAATGGGCATCAGAATAATCCTGAAAAAACCAAATATGATACTTTTATTGATAATACTTTATTTACAGGACAAATAGAGGAGAATAAGGCTTATACAAATACGCAAAATAATGCTTTTAAAGCTCAGACCACAACCTCCATAAAAAAGGAAATGGCCCCCCAAAAGCTAAACAGGAGCAGCAGATTTAACCTTGGTGATAGTGTGATGGTATATCCACAGAGGGAAATAGGAATTATTTATCAGACAGCAAACGAGAAAGGTGAGCTGGGAGTGCAGATAAAGAGCAAAAAAACATTGATATCACATAAAAGGCTTAAGCTGCACGTAGCTGCTAGTGAACTGTATCCGCCTGATTATGATTTTTCTATAGTTTTTGATTCTGTGGAAAACCGTAAAGCAAGAAAACAGATGGGAAAACACCACAATCCGGATTTGATTATTAATTACGACAACTAAATAAAAGCTGTTTGTTTGGTAATCCCCTTCTCGGTGTAGCGGGAGTGCAAAGGGGGGAGTAGTCTCCCCCCTAGCGAACAAGATAACTTGCCAGCGAAGACAGAGAAATTAGAATGAGACTAAAAGCTTTGCGAAGCAAATTACTTGCTCCATTTCCCGGGTGTACAGCCTGTAATTTTCTTAAACTGCCTGCAGAAATGTTCAATATTATTGTAGCCACATAGTGCAGCAACTTCAGCTATTGAATGAGTCCGGTGCAATAGATATTCCTTGGCAAGACGGATACGACTGTTTATAACATCGTACATGCAGGATATTCCAAAGGTATTTTTATAAATGGTTTGAAGATAACCTGGACTAACATGCAAAACATCAGCCATGACAGGAATAGACCAATTCTTACCCGGGTTGCTGAAGATTTTTGTACGGAGACTGAGCAGGTTATAATATTGCAGAGTTATGCCTGTACGAAAGCATGACTCAAGAAGTTTGTTAAACAGAGTTCTTAATAGGTAATCAATTGAGGAATCCTTATAATCCTTATTGAAGGAGTGTTCAGTCACTAGAAGTTGAAACAGCTTGTGACAATATTCCGGGTTATCCAGGGAAAAAGGAACCCCGTGTGGAAGCATAGTCTCAGTTACATATGCTTCTGTGGATTCAAAACGTATCCAGTCATTGATATACTTTTCACCACAGGCACGGTAATATATACTTTGATGAGGGCGATATAGAATTGCACTGTGAGCAGGATATTCCTTTATCTCATTATTTACTATAAAAAGAGCAGGTGTTTGTGTTATAACCAATAGCCAACAGTCATGGCCCTCGGGAATATCAAAAACAAAGTTCTCCTGATGAGCCGCATCATATTCTACATAATGAATAAAAGTCATTATATTTTCTCCCATCTTAGAATATATCAATTATCTCTTAGTATATATCATTGTCATATAGAGTTCAAATATCATAAAATCATTATAAGGACTGATTAAAAAGGGAAAAACAATTAATCGTTTATTTTTTACTAACTTTTATACATATGAAAATATCAATTTGGAATTCTAATTTTATATATTTCCATCAATGATTACATCAATTAAAGTATCCTGGTTGGATGCTTCCAAAGGAGAGAATATATTATGAAAAAGCAGGGTTTCAATCCTTATCTTCCGTCATGGGAATACATTTCCGACGGAGAGCCGTACGTTTTTAACAACAGAGTCTATGTTTATGGTTCCCACGATCGCTTCAATGGACATGTATATTGTCTGAATGACTACGTGTGCTGGTCAGCACCGGTTGACGACCTGGGTAACTGGCAGTATGAAGGAGTGATTTACAAAAAAACAGATGATCCCCTCAATCCGGATGGAAGAATGTGTTTGTATGCACCCGACGTAACTGTTGGGCCGGACGGAAGATACTATCTTTACTATGTTCTGGACAAGGTTCCAATTGTCTCTGTGGCTGTTTGCGATACTCCGGCAGGTAAATTTGAATTTTATGGATATGTACATTATTCTGATGGTACACGACTTGGAGAAAGGGAGGGAGATGAACCTCAGTTCGACCCGGGAGTACTTACAGAAGGAGAAAATATCTATTTGTATACCGGTTTTTGTGCTATCGGGGACAGATCAAGAAAGGGTGCCATGGCTACAGTTCTTTACCCCGATATGCTGACTATAAAGGAAGAAACTGTGACCATTTCTCCAAGTGAACCCTTCAGCAAGGGCAGTGGTTTTGAAGGTCATGAGTTTTTTGAAGCTCCTTCAATTAGAAAGAAAGGGGACACCTACTACTTTGTATATTCCTCAATTGTGATGCATGAGCTCTGTTATGCTACCAGCAAGTATCCAACAAAAGGATTTAAATATCAAGGAGTAATTGTAAGCAATAACGATCTTCATATTGATACCTACAAGCCGGCAGATAAGCCAATGTTTTACGGGGGTAACAATCACGGGAGTATTATTGAAATTAACAACAAGTGGTACATTTTTTATCACAGACATACAAACGGAACCAATTTCAGCAGGCAGGGCTGTATAGAAGAAATAAAATTTTTAGAAGACGGTACTATTCCTCAGGTTGAAATGACGTCCTGCGGTCCCAATGGTGGAGCACTAATAGGACAGGGTGAATACCCGGCATATCTGGCCTGTAATCTTTTCTGCAATGAAGAATCAGTTTACACTGATTGTACAGGAGCCTGGATGGGCCATCAATTCCCTAAGATTACCCAGGATGGCAGAGACGGCGATGAGGAAACAGGATATATTGCAAACATGAAAGCTTCTGCCACAGCCGGTTTCAAATATTTTGACTGTAAAGGTGTTAAAAAAGTAAAAATCAAGGTACGTGGATACTGCAAAGGTGACTTTGAGGTTAAAACTTCGTGGAACGGTGAAACTCTGGGAAGAATATCAGTTGATTTCACTAATGTATGGACAGAATATTCTGCTGATATTTCAATACCGGATGGTATACAAGCTTTGTATTTCACATATACAGGACAGGGCAGTGCAAGTCTTGCTTCATTTTCTTTAGAGTAAAATAGTTTATTTTGAATTGGAAAACTCCCCAAAATCATATATACAACCAAGAAAAAATAATGAGTGAGCAGCTAGTTCTGCTCACTCATTATTTTTTCCATTATGGCATTCTGACAATGTAACAGATATTCTTTAGCCTTATAATTGAGGCACAATCCTGAAGCCATGGCTTTGTCCGAGACTTCTTCTCCCCTTGTAACAGGTGGACATGGAAGAAACATTGCTTTCTCATGCAACATTGAAAGGTCCTTTTCAGTTATTTGATAGGGGAGAAACTGGCTTTTTATCTGTTCATACATTTGATTATCATCTGACTTGGGCCAACAGTCGGTGTATAGTAAATCTGCCTTGCACAGCAACGGCTCAAGCTCGGTAGAGGTATTTATGCTCCCAAGTGCAGAACTATTCATGTTATTTAGTGTTTCAGTATCTGCTAAATAATTCTCAGGGGCAACCTGCGTTACGCTTATTGGAAACTTTACAGCCGCTTCAAACCAACTCATACAGATATTTGATAATTCTCCTACAAAAATAACCTTCAGCCCATCAAGAGAACCTCGATATTTTCTGATGAATTGTAAATCACCCATTATTTCACAAGGATGGTTGAAATCGGTTCGCGCATTAATAATCGGGATACTTATATATTTGGAGAGAAAAGTCAGGGCCTGATGGCTTTTGGCTCTAATTATCAGCAGAGAATACCAGTTCTGAAGGTAGTAACCGACATCCTCAAGGGGTTCATGAATACCTAAATCTCCTGGAATATACGAAACTGAAGCCCCCATTTCTTTTGAACCGAGTTCAAAGGCAAGCCTGTTCCTGAAACCATTGCCGTAAAACCATAGACCCACTCTTTTATTAAGTAGGCTTTTTGGCATCTTATTATCTTTCCATGCCTTTTCATAATAATCTGCTCTGTTCAATATTTCTGATAATTCATAACGAGAATAATCTATCAGAGAAATAAAGTGTTTCATAGTTATTTACCTCCTAGCTGTTTATGTATTATTATACGTTGTGTTGTATAAATATGCAATATTTGATTGCAGTAATTTGTTAATGGCTTATCACAATGATAATATAGCTTGAGTTATTTTTGAAGCTGATGGGACTGTGCCACAAGTCATAAAGGGACTTGGGGAAAAAGCTTAATCTGAATGGTTTCCATCCTCGGGTTACGCTGATATGGGAGATCCTGAATTGGAGGTTTTATTATAATGATAAGAGTGAATTTTGGATAGCTTGTGAAGAAGCTTTAATGCTAATTAAAGTTAAGTGGTTTAAGTAATTATTGTAATATTTATAAGATATGTTATACTAATATCGAACATAAGTTCTGAGAGGTGGTTTATATGAGTAAGTGGGAATTCATATTCAACATATAAACTCTTACCATGAGAGGGTTTGGATATGAGTTAACAGTCATCTTAGAGGTATGTCCGTAAATATATATGCTAAGGCAGCTCTTATAAAAGAGACCATCAAAAGTTTAATATTAAATATTCAGATTGAATAAGAGGGGTTAATTGTATGCAAAAGATTGAAAGAAAAGTAGCATTGGTAACAGGTGCAACCAGAGGTATTGGAAAAGGAATTGCGATTGCTCTTGCGAAGGCAGGTGCTATTGTTTATTTTACTGGTAGAACAGAGGTTGAATTTCAAGGTGCCGTTAATCTCGGCGGATGTATTTCGGCAACGGAAAAAGAGATACGAGATAATAATGGTATTGGATATGGGATTAAATGCGACCACACTGATGATAAACAAACCAACGCAGTGCTGGAAAGCATAATTGCTGAGCAAGGGAAAATTGATATTCTTGTAAATAATGTATGGGGTGGGTATGAATACTTTAATGATGGAACGCCATTTTGGGAAGAAAATGGGTTTTGGACTGCTCCGTTAAGTCGCTTTGATAAAGCATTTACATCTGGTGTTAGAGCACATTATGTTACAAGTTATTATACAATTCCACATATGATAAATAATAAAACTGGATTAATTGTAAATATTTCATTTTGGTCAGCAGAAAGAAATGATATGGGAGTTTCATATGGAATGGCGAAATCAGCAACTAATAAATTAACAGAAACTATGGCATATGAATTGAATGAACATAATATTAGTGTAGTTACAATCTATCCTGGACTTGTTAGAACGGAATCGGTATTAAAAGCATCAGAATATTTTGATTTAAGCAATTCTGAATCTCCAGAATTCATAGGTATGGCAATTGCTGTATTGGCTTCTGATAATAATATTTTGAAAAAGAGTGGTTTAAAAATGACTGCCTCACAAATTGCCATTGATTATGGTTATACAGATATTGACGGGAAGCAACCTAGACCATTAGATGTAAACAACTGTAAGTAAGAGTAGTTATTATGTCCTAAATAAAGTTTAACCATATTTGCAAAATTAATGGAGGTACACTATATTTACAAAAACTGCCTTAAGATAACATATTCAATATAAGGGCGGAGTGGTTACTTACGACATGATATTTTTACTCTTATGATAATAAAATCCTTCTAATACCTAAATTTACTTGTACATTGAAATAATGTCAGTCAAATGTTAAAATGGTTAATAATGTTAGAAAAGCATATTACAGAGAAGGCATCCAAAAATATTTATTAATAAGTGAGGAAAAATCATGGATTACATAATGTCTAACAAGGAAGCGTGGGAAGAAGCTTTTGAACATCGTGCTCCCGGATGGTACGAAGACATAATTAAAAGATTACAGGAAGAGAGTTATCCTTTTTTACAGAAAGAGCTTGTAGATGAATTATCAGCCTTTGATTTGAAAAAAAAGACGATCGGTCAATTTTGCTGCAATAATGGCAGAGAATTAATGGCGCTTATGAAGTTCGGAGCAGAAAAGGGAGTAGGCTTTGATATAGCTGAAAATATGGTTGCCTGGGCAAACGATTCAATTTTCCCTCCTACTCGATTTGATGACACAGCGCAGATTCGAATTGCGGACACTTTGATTAAAAGTCAAGAATAATACCTCCTAACCATACCTTCCAGTATTCATACGGGTTTCAGAACGGGATACTCTAACAATGCTGTTACAGATATCATGACTACCTTCAACAACGCATGCAGTCGTGTCCGACTTCGTACTGCCTCCATCCCATCTTGCCACGTATGCTTTCAAGATATCAATATAATGCACAGGGTCTTTGCCCTCATCAACCAGAGAATCATAGTGTTCTACGGTACTAACTGTCAGCGCCTCCATTACGTCACCTCCTTTCATATCATTCCAGCCAACTTCTTGATTAACATCATCCAGAAAGTTGACTCAAGTTCATTCGCTATCTTTGCTCTACGATTCTCTCCAAGTCCCATATGCATACCACATACCCAGTATCCTTCTTTTTCCCCAAGGTAGTGTTTAGGAAAGTTATATGTGCCCTTATCTGTTTTGAAAGTCTCAAGGTGGTCAAGAGCACTCGTAAACCATGCTGTTCCTGCAACACAGGGGAAATGTGCCATTAGCTCCATACGCTGAATTAACAAAGCACCTTTCTTTCCAACTTCCACCCCTATACCGAAGAACCCGGGTACTTTAACATCCCAGCCCATGCTGTAATACTTGCCATTCGGGGCTGCCAGAATGCCATAACCGTCAACAATCTTTTGATGATACTCAGGTGTCATTATGTATTTGATAATAGTATTAATCTTATCATCTACTGCCATATCGCCCTTGTTTACCATAGTCGATAAACCATACACATCATATACTAACGGGTATCTATAGTTTCCTCCTACATAAAGGCTTGGATTGATTATTGGTCTTCCCTGAAACGCCTTGGGAACGCCTTTATATTTGTACGTATCATCGTATATATCATAATTACGCTTGCTCGTAAACTCATATAATACTTTAAGTCGGCTGTCCAGAAAAGACTTTATTGCATTGTCCTCATAACCAGCAACCGCAAGGAAAGAAGAAAATATGGTCATTGCGAACACATCCCATTTCTCATCATTGGCGTTAACCATCTGTTCCAACCAATTACGAAGTGGCTGTGTCCTTTTATCCAATGGAGCCATCCCTGCATGCATACCCAGTTGCGCCAGTTTGCTTATGGCATTCTCGAAACATGTATTAGCACAACCATGATAAGTCCGTAGGTTAACCATACTTGGGTCGAGATTATCAAGCCACGCCTTAACCTCTTGACTATCAGTTAACTCTATTGCCATCTTACCAAGTTCAATTCCACTATTTATCTCCGCTAACTCTTTTGCCGTACGATACCGAATTGTCGGACCCCCACTTTCAAGTAGCCACTGCACTAACTCCTGTGTATTCAAATCATAACCCCCTTGTATTTCAGGATATCCATATTATACCATACCCATCTGCACGTACAATCTATTCCTTCCTCAATTGTCTTGTCAGTCAGGTTCTTGTTAAAGTAAGCTTCTTCATATATCATCGTCCTCTCATTATGTAAATAATGCAAAACAGGAGACAATGCCGCAGCACTATCTCCTGAAATGAAATAGGGAGCACCCCTCGACATGGTGTTGTTCTCCGAAGTCTGTGGAATGTTCCCATCAGTTTAGTTGTTCAATTCCATATATCTTGACTGGGTTTATTTCATTGAATAATCAAGATATACGTTTCCAAGCTATTAGCGTAGTTGGCAGAGGACGTGACGGCCCCCGAAGCCACGAAAAAAGAGCCCTTCACATTTTGTGAAAGACTCCTTGGTGACCCATCGCAGATTCGAACTGCGGACACCTTGATTAAAAGTCAAGTGCTCTGCCAACTGAGCTAATGGGTCAAATGGCTGGGATGGCTGGACTCGAACCAACGAAATGCCAGAGTCAAAGT
>JAEWMS010000048.1 GCA_023393115.1 Bacillota bacterium | reverse complement strand
TTTTAATAAATAACAATGCTTCATTAGTCCCAATGGATCTCTGAAGTAATAGAAGTTCGTCAGGTAATATTGCATCCGGATTCTTAAGTATTAATTGCATAATCATCAAGTAATCCATTGTCCTGACCTTAAGTTTTTTGGGTTTATTTTCAGTGGCCGAAGGCTTTCTTTGTGAATTTGAACTCCATCCACTATATGAGTCAGGTTTCTTTTCAGGCGCCATTCTGGTGTACATAATATTTCACTCCAAACTTATACTTTTAAGCGTTTGAGTCAAAATACATCTTTGTATTCATTACTCTCTACCTTTAAGTAATTTTTGGAGTGAATTTAACAACAACTTTTCGAAAAAAATGTATTTTCTTATAAAAAGCGGCATGATTCATACAAATGTATCACACCGCTCTATAAAAGCATTCTTTGAAATTATTAATAATTATTTATCATTACTCACCGTACCCATCAGGGTGAGAGGAGTGCCAATTCCATGCAGTTTCGATGATTTTACTCAAATCATTGTATTTTGGTTTCCAACCAAGAATATTAATGGCCTTTTCAGCTGAAGCAACCAGTGTATCCGGATCACCGGGTCTTCTTGGGGCGTCGGTCGCCTTTATAGCCTTACCTGTTACCCTACGTGCAACTTCAACTACCTCTCTATTTGAGAAACCTTTTCCGTTACCCAGGTTGAAAACATTGCTGTCCGCACCTTTTCTCAAATTCTGAAGTGCAAGAATATGAGCTTGTGCCAGGTCAGTTACGTGGATATAATCCCTGACACAGGTTCCATCAGGGGTATTGTAGTCGTTACCGAAAAGCTTGATGTCTTCTCTCTTTCCCTGGGCTACCTGAAGAATTATTGGTATAAGATGTGACTCAGGTGAATGAGCCTCACCGATCTTTCCACTAATGTGCGCACCACAGGCATTGAAGTATCTGAGAACTGCATGCTTTATTCCGTATGCGTTGTCAGCCCATTTTAATATTTTCTCAACGGTCAGCTTTGTTTCACCGTAGGGATTTATTGGTGCTGTTTTATCACTTTCCTTTATGGGGATATTCTCCGGTATCCCATATGTGGCAGCCGTTGATGAAAATACAATTTTATTTACACCTGCCTCCTGCATAACTGTTAACAGGTTTAATGAGGCAATAACATTATTATTGTAATACTTCAAAGGATTTGCTACACTCTCTCCAACCTCTATGTAGGCTGCAAAGTGAATAACAGCTTCTATTTCATTTTCCTTGAATACCTTTCTTATTTCATCAATATTCCGTAAATCGACCTGAATAAATTTGCCTCCCAATACAGCCTCTCTATGTCCCTTCTCAAGGTTATCCAAAACAATAACCTCTTCATTGGCGTCCAAAAGTTCCGCTACCGTATGGCTTCCAATATATCCTGCTCCTCCTGTTACTAATACCGCCATATTATATTCCTCCAGTCTACTTTTTATAGATCGTGAACAGCCTTCTATAGTGAATATTGAATGTTGAATAGTGAATAGTTATGTTTGATTGGCCGCGCCAATCTTTGGTTAAGAAAAACCCTGTACACCGTTTCAGGTATTTACTATTAATTTTAGCTAACGCAGTCGGGTTTCACTAACTCTTCACTCTTACCTCTTCACTGCTTTTAATTAGTTCTGGCTTGCGAAGCAAGCCTACCTAAACTCTTCACTCTTAACCATTCACTCTTCACTATTTTAAATTATCTCCCTTGCCCCATCTCCAATTTCACTGACATAAAACTCAGGAGTTATTCCAGTCTGCTCCTTATAGTTTTTGCCAACCTGCTCAATAAACAGCTGTACCTTGTCCTCAGGCACGATGTTAACAGTACACCCTCCAAAGCCGGCACCGGTCATTCTTGCACCTATTACCCCTTCTACCTTCATGGCTTCGGCCGTCATAGTATCCAGTTCTTTGCCGGTAACCTCATACAAATCCCTTATGGAGTCATTTGCTTCTACAAGCAGCCTGCCCAGTTCCTTAATATCATTCCTCTTCAAGGCTTCAACTGCTTTGAGCACTCTGTCATTTTCATAAATAACGTGGGTAACTCTTTTTCTTATTGTTTGGTCCTCGATACTATCCGCATACTTTTCAAATTCTTCTCTGGTTATTTCACAAAGATTCCTTTTATCAGGAAGGTATTTCTTAAGTATTCTTAACCCTTCAGCGCATTCACTGACGCGCTCATTATATTTAGATTCGCCCAAAGCTCGCTTTTTCTTTGTATTTCCTAGAACTATTTTATAACCGTCCAGTTTTAAGGGCAGATACTCATAGCGCAAGGTTGCACAATCAAGTAGTATGGCATGATCTTTTTTACCCATAGCCGATGCAAATTGGTCCATGATTCCGCAGCTGACTCCACAAAATTCATTCTCGGTTTTCTGACCCAAAACAGCCAGCTCTACCATATTTAAAGGCTTTGTCACACCATGTACCTCATTTCCTAAAGTAACCAGTGTTACTGCAGTAGCAAGCTCAATTGCTGCTGATGAGGATAGGCCCGAACCTAAAGGAACGGTATCATGAAACAGCATATCTACACCTGTAAGCTTGTATCCTGCCATTTGAAGCATATAGGCCACACCGGCCTGATAATTTCCCCACCTTAAGCTTCTTGCTTTTTCAAGCTCGTCCAGCTTGACTTCAACGCGGTCGGGCAAATCGGTAGCCGCAAGCCGGAGAGTATTAGTATTGTTTATCCTGGCTATAACAGTAGAATCCAGGCTTAATGCTGCCGGAAAAACATATCCACCGCAGTAGTCAATATGTTCACCTATAAGATTTACTCTACCGGGGCCTGAAAAAACTCTAAGTCCCTCTGTACTTCCTCCGTATATCTCACAGAATTTTTTCTTAAGCTCTTCATAATTTTTATTCATGTTCCATACTCCTTCCATATAAAGTATTTAACAGTCGCCAAAAATGTCTTAAACCTCTTCTGTGAAGCCGCAGGTCTTCATAAAGCGGTTAAAGGCCTCAAGACCATCGGCTTGCTTAAAGACACCTGTATGTTCTAAGCAGGTTTCAAATTTTTTCCCTATTTCATATTTTATAATCCCATCTGCACGTTCCGCATCCATAGTAATACCATAACGGGCTGTCATATCTTCAATCCATTCCTTATGCTTATATAATAAATGTTCCTTATCATAAATATCAGCCATGCTTGATTTACCGCGTAGAATATTCTTTATGAACTCCACTTCAGTTTTCAGCCTTCCCGGGAGAATGGCCAAACCCATGACTTCAATAAGTCCTATGTTTTCTTTCTTAATGTGATGTATTTCCTTATGGGGATGGAATATACCATCTGGGTGTTGGTCATCAGTTCTGTTGTTCCTCAGTACAAGATCAATTTCATATTTGCCCTCTTCATTTTTTCTGGCAATAGGTGTGATTGTGTTGTGGGGCACCCGGCCGCTATCACTTTCCGAGAATGCCAGCACAGCCGCACTCACATCACTGTACTGCCTCCACTCATCAAGCACATGTTCCGAAAACTCCACCAATTCCTCGATGCTGTTGCTGGCTGCACGTATTACCGACAGCGGCCATTTAACTATGGCTATATCAATATGCTTGTATTTTTCAGACCTGAAGTGCTTTATTACCGGGGCTTTTTGCATGGGGAACAGATAATTTCCACCCTGAAAATGATTGTGGTTCAGTATGGAACCGCCCACTATGGGCAGATCAGCGTTGGAGCCACACAAATAGTGCGGAAATTGTCTCACGAAGTCAAACAGACAGTCAAAGGTCTGTCTTGATATGGTCATTGGAACATGGTTCTCACTCAATATTATACAGTGCTCATTGTAATAGACATAAGGAGAATATTGCAAGTACCACTGTTCGTCACAGAGAGTTACCGGTATGCTCCTGTGTGTCTGCCTGGCAGGAAAGTTGATGCGACCTGCATAGCCTATGTTGTCAATACAAAGCAGGCATTTGGGATAGCTGCTCTGAGGCTGGAGTCTTTCCAGTGCAATTGTTTTTGGATCTTTCTCCGGCTTTGTAAGATTGATGGTTATCTCCAGGTCGCCGTACTTGGAATTTGCTATCCATTTGATATTTTTTGCTATCTGGGCAGTTCGTATATAATTTGAGGCAGTACACAGCTCATAAAAATAGTCAGTTGCTGCTTTGGTTGATACTGTTTCGGCTAATTCATTAAATTTTCTGACGATTTCAGACTCCCTTGGCATAAGAATACCCATTATTCTGGTATCAAAAAGTTCCCGGCAGACATATACCTCCTTGTCAAAAAGCCCTTCATTACCAGCATAGCTCACAAGTCGGTCCAATATTTCGGTGGGATATTCCATCACCTCATCGGGTACGTCTCCCTGGTAGGGTTCCTTTAACCCCAACAAATCCAACAGCTGGTTTCTTGCAATAATGGTATCCAGATTATCAATAAGACCATGCTTTCTTCCGAAACTGAGCAGTCTTTCAATTTCATAAGCCGGATTAATCACGTAAACTCCACCCTTCTGCTATTTTATGATTCAATTTATAAACATAAAAGCACTAATATATTCACTGAATGTCGATAAAATTAAATATCATAGTAATTCTTGTGTATTGCAAACCTTTATTTAATCCAGTTTTTATAATACAATTATATAAAGAGATTACTATAGTTTTCTCTGACTATTTTATTATTTTCTGATACTATTTTACGATTTTTAGTATCTTCAGAAACGGAGGATATATGGAAGCCTCAAAAGTGTATAAGCCAAAATCCTTTCCCAGTGATTTTCCTTTCAGTATTAAGTTTACCAATATGGAGCCATATTATTGTATGAATCATACCTTTCACTGGCATAATTATCTTGAGCTTGCTTTTGTAAAACAGGGCAAAGGAATTTACTATGTAGAAAACAGAACATATGAGATGCAGGAGGGGGATATTGTTGTGATTAATAACATTGAACCGCATTATATGGAGGTCCTGCCTCCTGTCAATATGATAATGCCGGTGGTGATGTTTGAACCTCAGCTGGTTTGGTCTTCGGAGAGCAGCTTTGACTATAATTACATGGAGCCGTTTTTTGAACGAAGCTCTAATTTTAATAATAAAATCGACAGTAAAAGCGAGATCGGCCAAAAAATATTTGAACTGCTTTCAGAAATTGAAGAAGAGTATATAAATAAAACCGTTGGATATAAGCTTATGATTAAGGCCAAGCTGCTTCATATTATCACCTATTTGATAAGGCATTATCAGGATTCCAGCAAAAGTACCGAAAGTATTACCTCCAGAAGCAAGAAGCTTGAGAAGCTGGAAAAGGTATTTGAATATATTAACCGAAACTATGCTCAGAAGATAGAATTAAGTACTCTTGCAGAACTGGCTTATATGTCACCCAATTATTTCTCCACCTTTTTCAAGCAGTCAACAGGTTTTACACCGATAGAATACCTGAATAAGATGCGTATAGCCAAGTCCATTGAAATGCTGCGTGAAACCGATTTTACAGTTGCACAGATTGCACTGGAGTGTGGCTTCAGTAACCTTGCAAATTATAATAAAATATTTAAGCATTTCACCGAGACAACTCCAATCTGTATAAGAAAAGGTAATAACTTCACATAAGGATGGTTATTTATGATAACAATTGGTGTAATAGCCGATACCCATATACCTCGCAGGGGTAAAAAACTTAACGATCTAATACTCCAAAAGCTGAAAGGTGTAGACATGATAATTCATGCAGGAGACCTGTGCCGTGATTATGTAATATATGGACTTGAAGAAATAGCCCCTGTTTATGCTGTGCTTGGTAACAATGATGATGAATACCTGGAAGCTATGCTGCCTTTAAAAAGAATTATTCATGTTGAGCAGTGCAATATCGGTATTATCCACGGGCATAATTACAGTAGTACAGCATCCATTAATGCAACAAAAGCCTTTAAAGAGGACAATGTAGACTGCGTGGTTTTCGGGCATAGTCACATACCTGTAAATAAGGTGCTGGATAATGTCCTTTACTTTAATCCCGGCTCTGCCATGGATAAGAGGCGACAGGAGAAGTATACTTTTGGTATCCTTAGTGTTATGGGCAAAAATATAACCGGAGAAATTATTGAATTTGACTAATGTATAATAAGTATCATCATATATTTAAGCACCGAAGGATTGATGTGCTCCCTCGGTGCCTTTTTACTTCTATACTACTCAACTTATATTGGGTAATTTATGGAAACATGTCTGTTATCCTTTGCTATATCTTTAGTTAAGTTAATCAATACTACCTATCTTTACATTTATGTCTACATCCTGATTATAATCAACACCATCAAATTCAAAACCAAAAAGTCGGAAGAATTCTGTTCTGTATCCTTCTATATCTGATATTTCAGTGATGTTTTCATTATTGGCAAGCTTCCAGAATTCAGCGACCTTTTGCTGTATATCAGGGCGCATTTCCCAGTCATCCATACAGATACGGCCTTTTTCATCCAGCTTCAAGTCTCCTGAATAAACTCTATCCTTTAACATTCTGTACATCTGCTCAATCGTGCCCTCATGAATGTTCATATCCTTCATTACCTTAAACAATACGCTTATATATATAGAAATTACGGGGATTGCAGCACTTGCCTGAGTAACAACAGCTTTATTTATTGATACGTATGCATTTCCTCCGATGGCCTTTAAATCATCTGTGATTTTAACAGCAGTTGCTTCCAGATCATCCTTTGCTCTGCCGATTGTTCCTTTTCTATAGATGGCATGAGTCATTTCAGGTCCCACATAGGTGTATGCAATTGTAACGGCTCCCTGCTCCAATACATCAGCTTCCTTCAGAGCCTTCATCCACATGTCCCAGTCCTCACCGCCCATTACTGCTACAGTTTGACGCATTTCCTCTTCGGTTGCAGGTTCAATTGTTGATTCAGAAACCTGTTGGCTATGAAAATCTACTGTTTTCACAGTTGAGGGAGCACCAATTGGCTTAAGTACCGAATTGAATACTTCACCTGTAACGGGATGAGTTCTTCTTGGGGAAGCAATACTGTATATAACCAGGTCAACCTTTCCCAGATCCTCTTTAATAAGGTCTATTGTCTGCTGCTTTATCTCCTCTGAAAAAGCGTCGCCATTTATACTCTTAGCATATAGTCCCTCTTCCTTAGCGAACTTTTCAAAGGCTGCTGAATTGTACCAGCCTGCAGAAGCTGTTTTATTCCCAGAGGCAGGTCTTTCAAAGAACAAACCGATTGTAGCCGCACCGCAGCCGAAAGCGGCAGCGATTCTGGAGGATAGTCCATATCCTGTTGAAGCACCTATAACCAAAGCTTTTTTGCAACCGGAAACCTTCTTTTGCTTTTTTACATACTCAACCTGCTGTCTTACGTTATATTCACATCCGACAGGGTGAGAAGTGGTACATATAAACCCACGGAATTTTGGAGTCACGATCATAACAAACCTCCTGATTGGTAACAAGTATAAAAATCAAACAAACTTTTATTATTATAACATAAATTCAGGAAATATAAAACTAGATATTAATACTTGGTAATAACTATTTAGTATGTTCCCTACAAAACTTATTTTTAACTTATTGAAACGGAATAAAAATATAAGTATACTTAATCTAGAAAATAACAAATAAACCAAATTCTCTGAGGTGAAAGAAATGCAGCATACCACTAAATTCTCAATAGTTACAATAATTATAATGACATTAGTATCCTTTACCAACCTTTTTGGAATAAACGTCGCAGGTTCAACAGTTATTATTGGCATTATCGCTTTTTTTATTGATAAAATAATAAGAAAGCAGACCTTTGCCGGCAGTGGATTGGATTTTAAGGCTATTGGACGAAATCTCAAAGAAAGATCAATATGGCTTTGGATTGCTCTTCCTCTTATTATGGATATTGTATGTATGCTCCTGTCCAAATTGGTGCTTCCCGAATACTTTGAGCATGTAATCGAAAGATCTGCTGCAATGCTTACATATGATAAAATTGTTTTACTAGTAATTCAACTTCTTGTACTGGCTTTGGGTGAAGAAATTGCATGGAGAGCATTCTACCTAAACAGATTGTCAAAAATCATTCCTGCTGCACCGGCTCTTATCTTTTCTTCAATATTATTTGCCATCTGTCATATCCAGTCAGGAAACTTCATGATTGTTGCCTATGACGTTCTTTTTGTCTTTATTAACAGTATATTTTATGGAATCATCTTTAAGAAGACAAATAATGCATGTATTAGCTGGATTTCACATTTCGCAGCGAATTTATTCAGTGTAGTTGTATTGGTTTTTTTATAATTTGCTTAAGCTCATCGTTTATGAGCAGTAGTTGAAACTCATTCAAAATCCGGCTTCTATCAAATATAATTATATCATTTTATTGGAATATTGTTGGAATAAAAAACAGCACTCCTTTTAGATAGATTTATCACATCTAAAAACAGTGCTGTTTAATTTTTATGAATTATTAATGCAAACGAATATTACTTCGTTTTTCAAGGCACTAATTATTTAGCGTCAACCTTAGCCATGTGTTCGATAAGGTTAACAACTTTGTTTGAATAACCCCATTCGTTATCGTACCATGATACTAACTTAACGAAGTTTCCGTTCAATGCGATACCAGCTTCAGCATCGAAGATTGAAGTACGAGCATCGTGGATGAAGTCAGTTGAAACAACTGCATCTTCAGTGTATCCGAGGATACCTTTTAATTCATTTTCAGAAGCCTTCTTAACAGCTGCTTTGATTTCTTCGTAAGTAGCTGATTTTTCAAGACGAACTGTCAGGTCAACAACTGAAACGTCAGCTGTAGGAACTCTGAATGCCATACCAGTTAATTTTCCGTTCAATTCTGGGATAACCTTTCCAACTGCCTTAGCAGCACCTGTTGATGAAGGAATAATGTTTCCGAGGATTGATCTTCCGCCTCTCCAGTCTTTGTTTGAAGGAGCGTCAACTGTCTTCTGAGTGTTAGTTGCAGCATGAACTGTAGTCATAAGACCTTCAACTATACCGAAGTTGTCGTTGATAACCTTAGCTAAAGGAGCTAAGCAGTTTGTAGTACATGATGCGTTTGATACAACAACCATGTCTTTAGTGTATTTATCGTTGTTAACGCCCATAACGAACATTGGAGCGTCAGCTGAAGGAGCACTGATAACAACTTTCTTTGCTCCACCCTTTAAGTGAGCTGAAGCCTTTTCAGTAGTAGTGAATACACCTGTTGATTCAACAACGTATTCTGCGCCACAAGAGCTCCAAGCGATAGCTGAAGGATCTTTTTCAGCAAAGAAAGCAATTTCTTTACCGTTAACAACTAATTTACCATTAGCTGTGCTAACTTCACCTTCAAATTTACCATGAACGGTGTCATAAGTTAACATATATTTGAGATACTCGAGATCGATGAATGGATCATTGATTCCCTTTACTTCTACATTAGGGTTGTTTACTGCAGCCCTAAAAACAAGACGTCCAATACGTCCAAAACCGTTAATACCTATTTTTACTGCCATTGTTGTTACCTCCTAAGTTTTTATTAATTAGAAACGATGATAATTTCGTCCCTTAACCAAGCAAATTAATGCTTATGAACATTATTGATATTGGTTTTGATTTCCTAAACCAAAATTAATTCTATAATATTTCAAAAACATTTTCAATAGTGTAAACGCCCAAATTAATAATTATTTAACAAAGTACAACTATATACTTTTCAACAAAGCCCACCGGATTATACGACAGTTTTGCTTTTCTCAGGCCTTCAAGACCCAGATCCTGTTCACGGTTCACATATTCCAGACCTGTCCATTGATTTGCTACGAACTGCTGGTTTATCAACGGATAAAGTCCATGTATGTCGGCATTTGCCTTTTCAATATGAATTACAGCTGTATCGCTGTTCAGCTGTTCACCGACAGTAAAGGCTTGTGGCACGCCATCAACCTTTATTATTGCACCCTTTAAGTCGAGAGACCTGTAATTATCCAACAGTTCCAGATTAGCTATTCTTTCTGCAATGAGACTGCTCTGAGTCGAATAATCTCTCTGAATACACCAGTTTTCAAGTATGTCTTTACAGTCTGAGATATTTGTCTCACTTATTTCTTCATATTCAAAGGTATACAGTTTCCTGAATTTGTTTATATGATTTCTCTTTCCATCAAGCTTTTTACCTGTAAGAGTTGAAAGGCTTTTTACCAAGTACAGGTAGTCAAAATTATCCCTATCTTCAACTGACTCATAGCAAAAGCCCAAGGTTTCCAAAACAGCCAGCTGTTCAGTAGATACTCTTCTCATTCTGAATTGCCAGCCCATTTCAGCAAAGTACTCCTTCAAAACATAAAGTGTACTCTTCAGCTCACCGGTTCTGCTGTAGTCTCCAATGGGAAAAAAGCAAAATGGCTGATTTTCATCGGTCATTGATATTATGCATAAAAAATCATTTACAATACTATATTGGTTTTTGTAGTAATGTCTCCACATGAAGAAGTTGGTAAAATTAAGCTCCGATACCTTTAAATCTGCTATTCTAAAATATCTATCAAATATAAGCTTATCATCAATGTTTATTTCTGACAGCTTCAAAGTTATTGTATGCAACACATTTCCCCCTAATTCAGTCCGATCAAATGCAAATCAGTAATCACCTGACATTCTTTAATATTGAAATTAAGAACCTGACAGCATCCTCCATATCGGTAATCGAAATTTGTTCCTGTACACTATGGACCTTAGTCATTCCGATACTTAAGTCCACAGCTTCAATTCCTTTGGAATTGATTATATTTGTATCACTTCCGCCACCGGTTGTTATTGCCTCAAATGCATATCCACTCTCAGCCGCGGCCTTTTCCATTATTTTAATTATGTTTGAGTTCATGTCTATATTATAGGCCTGGTATTCATTCTCTGCAGTAAACTCTATCTGCCCACCCCACTTGGCAGCTGCTTTTTCAAAGCAGTCCCGCATATGTTCTGTCTGTTGTTGTAATTTTGAAGCTTGACGGCTTCTTGCTTCACCTTCGATTTCAACTCTGTCACATACTATGTTTGTTGCTATACCACCGTGTATCACTCCAATATTTGCTGTTGTTTCCTCATCTATACGCCCCAGCTTCATTGCTGAAATGGCGTCTGCCATAATTGAAAAGGCACTTATTCCTTTTTCGGGTTCCATTCCCGCATGGGCTGCCTTCCCCTTAATGACCACATGAATTTTATTTTGTGATGGTGCTTTAACAGCGGCACACCCAATTCTCCCATCGCTATCCATAATAAATCCGTACTTGGCATATATCTTACTATAATCAAGGTTTTTCGCGCCGAGTAGACCGATCTCCTCTGCAATTGTAAACGCAACCTGAATATCGCCGTGTTCAATTCGCTGTTCCTTTAATATTTTTAAGGTCTCAAGAATTATGGCTATACCGGCAGCATCATCTCCGCCAAGTATGGTTGTACCATCACTTTTTATCAAGTCCCCCTCAATTATAGGCTTTTTGCCTATGCCCGGCACTACTGTATCCATGTGAGCTGTTACTAAAACAGCTGGTACATCCTTATTTCCTTTTATTGTACATATTATATTACCGCACTGGCCTCCTAATTTTTGCCCTGCGTCATCCTCAATTGGATCATATCCCAGTTCCTGAAGCTTTTTCTTGAGAGTATCGCATATTTGTCTCTCTTTTAGTGATAAACTATCTATCCTTACCAATTCCACAAATTCATCAACAAGCCTGCTTCTATTTACCATTTCAACCCACTCCTTAACTTTTTGCTCCAATATTAATATACCCATTTTTTTTTATTTATCACTCTTTTTGTTTAATCAATTAAATAGTATAAGGAGCAATCTGTTACCAGTCATATTTTACTAATTTCCCCTCTGTACTAAGGTTCTCAAAATTCCTCTGCCTAAAAGCTTCGTAAACAACAATTGCAACAGAATTGGAAAGATTTAATGATCTTATTCCTTCTTTCATTGGAATCCTTATACAGGTCTCTTTATTATCCTTTAGCAATTCCTCCGGTAAACCGGCTGTTTCTTTTCCGAATAGTACAAAGCAATCCTCTTCATAAGCCACATCACAGTAGTTATAAATGGCTTTTGTCGTGGAGTAGTAAAGTTTATGGTCTCCATACTTATCCATAAAGTCCTGCAGACTATCATAATAATTTATTTTGGCCTCATCCCAGTAGTCCAGACCTGCTCTTTTCAGATATCTATCTTCAATGGAAAACCCAAGGGGGCCGATTAAATGCAAGACAGCCCCTGTCGCGGCACAGGTTCTAACTATGTTCCCGGTGTTCTGGGGTATCTCGGGTTCAACCAATACAATATTAAGCGCCATATCAAAGAAAACTCCTTTCAACAATTCTAAAGTAATCAAATATATCGTATTAATCTTATCTCAACAGAAAAAGATGGTATAAACCATCTTCTTAATATACTCTTAACTATTTTATCATTTTATATATATAAATCAAAATTAATCTTGAACAGAAATATCTATTTCCAATGTTTCTTCATCATTTAAGTAAAGCGGGATACAGATTGTTTTCATCTTTGATGGGGATATCTGAAGATTTTCACCCAGTAAAAGAGACGGAGGAGTAATTTCAATACCTATTCCCTTGTTATATAGTATAGTCGCTGTATTCCCTAAAATCATATTCGTTAATTCGGATAAAGCACTTTTGGATATTTCATTTAATTCATCTACAGGCATACCGAACATCATCGCTGATGCTATTCTAAAAGCAACGGGCTTTGTCATTGTAAATATAGCCTGGCCTCTTATTTTTCCAGTAATTCCGACAATAATCAGAATCGCTTCACCCTTATATGGAGCAGTCTTCAAATAAACCTTCCCCAATTTGGCATCAACATTAGCAACTTGCTTCAACACTGTCTGACTAGCTTCGATGAAGGGGTTTATGTATTCGATATTCATCTTTATCCACCTTAATATTAATTAATTGTATTATGTTGTTCGCATGTATAAAAAACCTTAACTAATTATATATAATTTTTATACAAAATTCTATATTTTTTTCAAAATTCCTCATATCGCAAGGAATTTTGTTCAATTTGCCATATTACCAAAATAAATTCATTAATAATATACACTATGGAGACAAGATATATATAAATAATACAATATATGTAAAGCCAGGATACATTATTTATCCCGACTATATTTACTATCTTTTAGCCTTTGGTTTGGACACTACCGACATTATATATCCAAAAAATATTACAGCACCAAGTCCTGCAGCTGCAGCCTTAAAACCTCCGGTAAGGGCGCCCATCAAGCCTGTCTGATCAACATCATTAAAAACCCCTTTTGCCAGGCTATAACCAAAACCAGTGAGGGGAATGGTGGCACCGGCACCTGCAAAGTCTACCAACTTCTGGTATATGCCCAGAGCCGTTAATAAAACACCCGAAACAACAAATAGAACAAGAATACGTGCAGGTGTCAGTTTTGTTTTATCAATAAGAATTTGTCCTACAGCACATATTGCTCCTCCAACCAAAAAAGCATTTATATAACTCATATATTTTCTCCTATCATTAATAATAAATCCTTCTAATCCAGGCTTCTGTGAATGCTCACTGCGTGAGCTATTCCGGGGATACTCTCTTTCTGCTGGGTACTTATAGGGCTCATTAAAGCACCTGTAGCTATAAACAATACTCTCTTTATGTTTCCCTTCATCATTTCCTTGTAAATATAACCGGTAAAGACAGTAGCAGAACAGCCGCAGCCGCTGCCTCCGGAATGGACATCCTGTTGTTTTGTGTCATATATCATAATACCGCAGTCATTATATCTGTTTTCGATATCAAGACCATTCATATTAAGCAGCTCCAGACAAATTTTCTTTCCCACCTTTCCGAGATCACCTGTGACAATCAAATCATAGTAATCCGGGGTCAATCCTGTATCAGCAAAATGAGTAAGGATTGTATCTGCGGCTGCAGGAGCCATTGCAGCTCCCATATTATTTACGTCAGTAATACCCATATCGTTTATTTTGCCTGTTGTAACACTTTTTATATAGGGACCGGTTTGTTCTGACGTAAGTATTACTGCACCAGAACCGGTAACGGTCCATTGGGCAGTCGGAGCTCTCTGGCTCCCCAGTTCCAGAGGATATCTGAATTGTCTTTCTGCAGAACAAAAATGACTCGAGGTAAGACATATCACATTATCAGCGAAGCCGCCATCTATAAGCATACTGCCCAGACTCATTGACTCAGCCATGGTGGAACAGGCGCCGTATAATCCGAAAAATGGTATATCGGTTTCCCGAAGGCCGTAATTGGCTGCTATACATTGATTTAACAAATCTCCTGCCAAAACGTATTCAATCTGGCTGTTGGTCATATCAGCCTTTTGGAGAACCTTAGAAAGGGTTTCCCTTACCAGCTTGCTCTCTGCTTTTTCCCAACTATCTTCTCCCCACAGTTCATCGGGAGTAATGTAATCAAAATACTGCCTTAAGGTCCCCTTACCTTCCTTAGGACCAACAATACTTGCTGTTGCTTTAATCGATGGGGGACTTTTAAGAAAAACAGTCTGTTTGCCCAAATGCTTATCTGCCATGATAATTCCCATGCCCAGCCATCTAATTCAACTTAAACCTGGAAATGGCAAGGGCCAGGTACCTCCTTGATATTTTTTTGATATTTTTTGATAATTTCCGCTAACCTTATTTCCTTAAGCCTGGTGAGGGATTTTTCACTATCACAATGTTAAAATGTAATGTATAATTCCCACCACTATAGATGAACATATTCCGAATACGATAACAGGGCCGGCTATAACAAACATTTTTGCTGAGGTTCCCATAATATAGCCTTCTGTTTTAAATTCCATGGCAGGTGATACTACCGAATTTGCAAAACCGGTAATAGGTACTATGGAACCTGCCCCTGCAAATCTGCCCAGCTCATCATATATATTAAGACCGGTAAAAAAAGCACCCAAAAAAATCATAATGGTGCTGGTAAGCCCTGATACCATATCCAGGCCAAGGCCCCTTCCCTTGAGCCAGTTAAAAATAATTTGTCCGATAACACAAATAAGCCCACCGACAGCGAAGGCTTTTATTACATTTGTAATCAGTTTTGAATTTGGGGACACATTCTTGACATATTTTGCATATTCCTGCTTGGTATAATTAGTGATCATAAGACCTCCATAATAACTGGTGATTTAAATAAGCAAACCTTAACAAGGGTATTTTTTGCAAATATTTAAAAATTATTATGGAAAAAAGAAATATTCATTTATTTAACAAAATCATAATCCGTACCTGTAAAATTAGTTGCCATTTGCAATCATTTTATGCTTTATATCCTTAAGAATTTTTTTCTCGATTCTGGACACCTGAACCTGAGAAATACCTAACAGCTTGGCAATCTGCACCTGGGTTTTTTCCTTAAAGTATCTTAGAATAATAATCTGCCTCTCTCTGGTATCAAGAGAATCGAGAATCTGTCTGATTGCAATTTTATCAATCAAATCTACTTCACTGCTGTTGTTATCGGCGTTTATACGGTCTATCAGTAAAATAGGTGAATTGTCACCTTCTCCAACCGTGCTGTAAAGAGATTCGGGTGTACACCCTGCTTCAAGTGCCAGCACAAGTTCTTCTGTGGATACATTCATTCTTTCCGCTATTTCATTTACAGAAGGTTCCCTGCCCAATTCCTTGCTTACTATTTCCTTTGTAATGCGTGCTTTTGATGCGATTTCCTTAAGGGATCTGCTTACCTTTATTATTCCATCATCCCTTATGAACCTTTTGATTTCTCCAATAATCATAGGTACTGCATATGTAGAGAACTTTACATCATATGATGCATCAAATTTATTGATTGCCTTAATTAACCCTATGCTCCCTATCTGGTATAAATCGTCAATCTCATAGCCTCTGTTCTGAAACCTTTTTACGATACTCCAAACCAGCCCCACATTTTTCTCAACCAAAGTGGCTTGAGCCTGTCTGTCCCCAGCTTTAGCATTTATGATAAGTGTTAGCACTGCCTCATCAGTCATATCCTTCATAGCCTACCCAAACCTTTCTGTCACATATTACACATGTTGCCGATCAAATGCATTCATATAAACATTATTAGCAGGCTCATATATTTTTATACATTTATAACAATTATTTACAATTAATTATAGATGAAAAAAATTTAACCCGGCGTTCAGTTTGTATAAGACTGGTCAGTACTTAATATTTTTAAACATTGTAACAGTGGTTCCCTTATCAGGTTCAGATTTGATATTGACACTATCCATAAAGCTTTCCATAACGGTAAAGCCCATCCCTGAACGTTCCATTTCAGGTTTTGACGTATAAAGCGGCTGCCTTGCAAGCTCTACATCCTCTATACCTTTTCCTTCATCAGAAATACTGATTTCAATTCCGGCATCATATAATCTACATACCATTGTAACCATACCGGGTTTATTCTCATAGCCATGAATAATAGCATTTGTCACTGCTTCGGATACAGCAGTCTTAATATCGGCCAGTTCTTCAACAGTAGGGTCGAGCTGTGATGCAAAAGCTGCTGCAACCACCCTTCCAAAAGCCTCATTATTTGATTTACTCATAAATTCAAGCTTCATTTCATTTATAAGTTGCATACTAACCTCCTTGTAATAAAGACCTGTTTAAATAGCTGCAATTATCCGCACATACTGGAGATAGCATCTTCCAAATCCGAATAAGCGGGTATTATTTTAAGTACACCGGACATTTCAAAAATTTGCATTATTTTTGGATTGGCATTTACTATTGCAGCTCTCCCATTGAGCTTCTGAATATTTTTATATCTCCCGACAACTATACCAATTCCTGAACTATCCATGAAATTTACTTTTGAAAAGTCAAAAATAATATTTTTTACAGTAGCCTTAATAATTTCACTGTCAATTTTTTGCCTTAGGTATTGAGCAGAATGGTGGTCCATATCTTCCATTATCCTGATCACCAGAGTTGTTCCCTTCTTTAGTAACTTAACATCCAAGTATTTTGCCCCCTTTAATTCAGAGACACTGATAATAACCTGCTATCAGTGTCCATCCCCATTGAGATATTCAAGTATACCTCTGCATACTTGCTCGCCGACTCTAAATCGAACATAGTTAGATGTTATACTATTCTATATTTCCCCTGGATTCCCTTTAATTTACAGTTTATTTTTCTCCCTTAACTGCTCTGCAATTTCATCCAGCTTGCGCAGTCTGTGATTTACACCTGATTTTCCAAGCTTGGGGTGGAGCATTTCTCCAAGCTCTTTTAAACTGGCCTCACTGTATTCCAGCCTTAAATTGGCTATTTCTATAAGATTTTCAGGCAGCTTGTCAATTCCTATGGTAGTCTGAATATATCTTATATTTTCCATTTGTCTGACAGACGCATTAACAGTCTTTTCGAGATTTGCCGTCTCACAATTAACAATTCTGTTGACACTATTTCTCATATCCTTAAGAATTCGTACATTTTCCAGCTCCATTAACGCGCTGTGAGCACCTATAACGTTTAGAAAGTCGACGATATGCTCTCCTTCCTTTATGTATGCTACATAGTTACCTTTACGGACGATTATTTTAACGTTTATTTGGTAGTCGGACAGCAGTTCCTTTATTAACTCGGCGCAGTAGTTATTGTGGGTAGAGATTTCAAGATGATAGGTTTTTTCGGGATCACTGATGGAACCTCCCGATAAAAAAGCGGCACGAAGAAAGCTTTTTTTGCAGCACACACTTTTAAGAATATTTACAGGGTTGTAATCCTGAGCCGAAAACGCACTGATTCCGAACTCATAAAGTATTTTATTTATTAACTGCATTGAGGCAAATATAACTGAATAGGATATATGCTTTTTCAGCTTGCTGCTTCGTCTTATGGCAACCTCAGGGCTAATTCCGTACACCTTCCTGATGGTGGAATATACTCTTCTTGCAAAAGCAGCATTTTCAGTAACCATCTTAACATTCTTACCGTTTTTCTCATTAGAAAAAAGGTTATTTGTTAAAATAACCCCAAGAATTTCAGATTTCATACAGCAAAAATCCTGATGCAGTTCCACTCTGCAAAGCTCGTCCTTAACTATAGTCGAAAAAGACACCTTATCAACTCCTTTCCTTAACTTTTCACCTTTCACTATTTTAGTTTAACATCTTCAACGGCTGCTCTCAGAATTTCTGCTACGCTCCAAGCCTGCGCAAAGCAGCCTCTTGGATAATGGGGATTGCTGCCGTCAAAAATTTCTGAAATACTGCCTATTCCGGCATCCTTTAAATGGTCTGCAAAGGGCAGAATAAAATCGAGGGCTTTTTCCCTGGCTTCAGCTGTATTTCCGTTAACCCTGACATAAGCAGTTATAAATCTGCCCAAAAGCCATGTCCAGACTGTTCCCTGGTGATATGCGCCATCTCTGCTCCAAACATCGCCGGAATACACGCCTCTGTACTGAGGACTGTCCTGGGACAGAGTTCTCAGGCCATAAGGCGTATAAAGCTCCCTCCAGACCTTTTCCACAACACACTTTGCCTTATGGCCATCTATTACGTTGTAGGACAGTCCTACGGCAAGTATCTGATTGGGCCTGATGCTATCGTCATTGCCGGCTTCATTAACAACATCATATAGGCACTGTTTTTCCTTATTCCAGAAGGTTTTCTCAAAGGCAGCTTTTGCCCTTGAAGCCGGCTCAAGGTATATATCAACTTCACCAAACTTCTGTGACAGCTTTGACATAATCCTCAGGCCGTTAAACCATAAGGCATTAATTTCAACAGCCTTGCCGTGTCTTGGGGTAACAACCCAGTCACCAACTTTAGCATCCATCCAGGTCAGTTGGGTTTTAGCATTTCCCGCAGTTATAAGTCCGTCGGAAGTCATCCTTATATCAAATAAGGTTTCATTGATAAATCCATGGATTATATTCTTAAGGCTTGTATAAATTTCCTCTTGTATAAAAGCAGCATCTCCGGTATATTCCAGAAAGCTGTTAACTGCTTCAAAATACCATAATGCAGCATCAACACTGTTATATGCAGGTTTTTCTCCGTCATCGGGAAACATATTCGGAATCAATCCGTAATCCACATACTTTGAAAAAGTATACAATATTTCTTTTGCATCTTCATATCTGCGGGTTGTCAGTGTTAAGCCGGTGAAGGCTATCATTGTATCCCTGCCCCAATCGGTGAACCATGGATAGCCGGCTATAACAGTCTTTGCATTTGTAGATTTTCTATAAACAATAAAGTTATCGGCTGCCAACACAAGCCTTTTCAAAAGTTCATGCTTGTAGCCTGCTTTTTGTACAAGATACTCCATACGGGCAGCCTGCCCGGCAATTATATGAGCAGCAATAGCTTCAGCTTGTTCCTTGCCGCAGGTGGGTTCATTGGAATCAGAACCACACTTTTCAGAATCTTCTTGCATGGAGCAATTATTCGGGACATCCTCCGAAGACACAATAAATGAAACCGTCTTACATTCCCAAGGCTTCAATTCAATAGTAAAAAATCCTGGAATAAAATGATCCTCATAACAATCCAGTCCCCGCTCCTGCTCAAGACCATAAAACATACCATAAAAATAGCAGTTATCCAGCATTTGGAGCTGCCCCTCACTGATTTCCATTCTGATATTTACCGTTGCTTCCAAAGGAGTTACAATCATTTGATTACCTTCGATTCCGGTAACAAAATTGAGATTATTCCGGCGGCTTTGGTGGTGATGATCCCTGAAATTGACCAGCGGTGTTAGTTTTAGAGCCGCCTTTTGGGAGCCATTTCTAATTTCATATACAACAACAGTAGTATTTGCTCCCTGCTGCATTGATATTTTTTTATTTATACTTATGTCTTTATAGCTGTATACAAACTCAGGAATATAGTCAAATGAAACTCTGGTAAGATTATCAAAGCCATTATTAATATATTCCTCATCGTTAAAGCCCTTTGTCATAAAGGAAGACAGAGATTCAGAAGTTCCATCGTCAAAGGTAATATCCTCCAGCAAATTTGACAATAGAAGGTATCTGCTTGTAGGAGGCTTAAGCGCACTGACAAGAAGGCCGTGATATCTTCTGCTGTTGGAACAGATTAAAGACAATGAGGCATAGCCTCCTATACCATTGGTTACTATCCATTCTTTATTACCGCCCTGATAAAAATCATACCAGCAGCTCTTTCCAAACTCCATACAGTATCACCGTTTCCTATTCAGATTATTATTAACCTATCTTATTAATTTTGTCTCTGGAATAATAGTAATCTAGAAGCCTTTCCTTGTCCTTTGAAAGTACCAGATCCGAAACAAGCTCTATAATCTTCTTTGCCAGTTTGTTTGGATCATGTCTGACGTAGTAATTATTATAAACTGCTTTAAAATCACCTGTTATTATTTCTATACCCATTTTTTGAACAGCCTCATAATCAACAGCCACAAGTTCTGCTCCATCCTGCCTGTACCTATCCCTTAAGTCATCGGGTATCGGGGCGGTATTAACAACACAAAAGTCTATTATACCCTTTTGGGAATGGTTTTCTATAGCCCTTATATGATCACTCAGAGAATATCCCTCGGTTTCGCAGGGCTGAGTCATAACATTGCAGACATAAACAATAATTGCTTTAGTCTTTAGCAGTGCATCACAAACACCATCTACCAGCAGGTTTGGAATAATGCTTGTATAGAGGCTGCCCGGCCCCAGAACAACTATGTCGGCTTCTAATATAGCTTCTATTGCTTCATTGAGAGGCTTAACCTGGGACTGATTCAGAAATACTCTGGTTATCTTCGCTCCGCTCTCACCATTTCTATGACCAATATTGTGCTCTCCTATAATAGTATCACCATTTTCTGTTTCGGCGCAAAGCCTTACATCCTCCAGCGTTATTGGCAGAACTGTACCAGTAACGGCAAGGACATCACTCATTTTTTTTACTGCTTCCTCAAAGCTGTCGGAAATGCCATCCATTGCTGCCAGAAACAGATTACCGAAGCTCTGCCCTTTCAACATTCCGTCCTGAAACCTGTATTGAAGTAGCTGCTGCATTATAGGCTCAGTATCAGCCAAAGCCAGAATACAGTTTCGGATGTCACCGGGAGGAAGCATTCCAAGGTCATCTCTCAATACACCGGAGCCTCCCCCGTCATCAGCTACAGTAACAAGTGCGGTTAGGTTTGAGGTATATTGTTTTAAACCTCTGAGCATTGTAGATAGGCCGGTTCCGCCTCCCACAGTCACAACCTTGGGTCCCTTCACCAATATCCTTTTCTCATGCAAAAGATTGCTTAAGCCCTCGGCATTTAACGTGGAACTTACATTTCTGCGGGTTATATCCTTTAAGATGGCATTTATTAAAGCTCTCAGGGAGCCGATTGCTACCGCTGCCCCAAGACAGGCCAGTAAAAGCATCAAAGCATTAAATAACGCACCATAACTATAGTATCTGAGTGTTAAGACAATACCCAGACATACTGTCGACAGACCTGTAACAAGAAGCATACTCCACTTTCCGATTCCTCTTCCCCGAATCCACCAATCCGAAGCACTCATTTTCCAACCCCTCTACCGTCTTTCTCGATATCCCTGTGTTCAATAACGACCCTGTGCATTTTAGCTTCCAGTCTTCTGTACAGCTCATCAGCTATAGCAACAGACCTGTGTCTACCGCCTGTACAGCCTATTCCAATATCAAGCTGTGATTTTCCCTCCTTGATATAATTAGGAATAAGGAAGTCCAGTATATCATCGATTTTAGTCAAAAAAGTCCCGGTTTCAGAGGCCTCAAGAACATAATCCCGAACCATTTCATCCTTACCGGTTTTATGTTTCATCGGTGCAATATAATAGGGATTAGGGATGAATCTCACATCAAACACCAGATCGCAGTCAGTAGGTATGCCATACTTAAAGCCAAAGGATACTATATTAATTATTATGCTTTTAAAGGTTCTCCCCTCAAGAAATATACCGTTTATTTCCTGTTTGAGTTGTCTGGTAGCAAGAGTTGAAGTATCTATTATATAGTTTGCTCTGGACTTAATGGCCTCCAAAGCTTTTCTTTCTTCCTTTATTCCCTTGATAAGTCGGCCTTCCTGTGATAGTGGGTGCTGCCTCCTGCTTTCCTTATAGCGCTTAATAAGAACATCATCATTAGCTTCAAGGAAAAGTATTTCGTAGGAAAATCCAGACTGACCGACCTCATTTAATGCCGGAAAAAGGTCCTGGAGCTGCTCTCCTCCCCTAATGTCAATAACGAGGGCTATTTTTTCCATTTTGCCTTCACTTTGAGCACTGATTTCTGCAAACTTAGGAATGAGTGCGGGAGGCAGGTTGTCAACACAGAAAAATCCGATATCCTCCAAATATTTTGTTACCAGACTCTTTCCTGCCCCGGACATTCCTGTTACTATTACGAATCTCATGTTTATCACGCCCCCATATCATCTGTAAATGTTTTTAATTGAAATCTCCTATTATTCTTATTTCAGGTTCCAGTTGTACGTCATATTTTAGTTTAACAGTGTTTTGAATATGCTTGATTAAGGCAAGTACGTCTCCACAAGTTGCAGCTCCCCGGTTAATAATAAAACCGCTGTGCTTGTCGGAAATCTGAGCTCCTCCGATACTGTAACCCCTAAGTCCGCTGTCATCAATCAGCTTACCTACAAAATGCCCTGTAGGCCTTTTAAATACACTTCCGGCGCTGGGCCATTCCAAAGGCTGCTTATCTCGGCGCTTGAAATTGAAATCGTCCATAAGCGCCTTAATTTTAGCCGGTTCTTCTTTTTTAAGCTTTAATCTGGTTCTTAATACTATCCCCTTTGTTTGCTGTATAATACTGGTTCTGTAAGAGAACCTGTGCTGTTCTCCCTTAACCCTTCTGAGCTGACCTTCATTATCCACATATTCGGTTTCCAGTACTACCATGGACATCTCACCGATATAGGCCCCAGCATTCATTGTTACAGCACCTCCAATGGTTCCAGGTATCCCTTCGGCAAATTCAAGACCCGAAAGCGAATTTTCCAGAGCAATTTTTGATGCCCGGGATATTAGCATTCCTGCCTCGAATTCAAGAATATCATCTTTTACCGAATAGTCTTCAAGATTGTCAAAAATCTTAACAACTACTCCTCTGATGCCTTTATCAGAGACAAGAAGATTGGTTCCGTTCCCCATAATCATATATGGTGTGTTGGAGGTAATAAAGAATTTCACAATATCCTTCAACTGGTCAACCTTGTCAGGTATCACCATTATGTCAGCCGGCCCTCCTATTTTAAACGAAGTGTGTCGGCTCATCTGCTCATTAATTAAAACCCTTTCTTCTCCTAGTAATGAAGCAAGCTTTTTAACCAATTCTTTATTTACCAAAATGCAGCACTCAACCTTTCTATACAATGATTGAGCTGACGCTCTAAATCATCTCTTTATTCTTTTTGCTCTCTCAAGCAAGTAATCTTCCACTTTCTCTACAGAGGTTGTTATTACCAGTTCCTCCGGCATTTCAACCTCAGCAAGCATTCTGTTTACGTTCTCGAAATTACCTATATTGAAGCTTATGTGTGAATCTGTTCCGGTAGCAACTCTTACACCATGTTTCTTGCATAAGCTCAGAATCTCCAGACAGTTTTTTTCACTGCCCTTTCTAACATATACCGAATGATTGTTTATTTCAATAAGCTTATTATTTTCTTTTGCCGCTTTAACAACCTTTTCATTATCCAGCTGAAACACAGGATTTCCCGGATGGGCCAGTATATCAATATACCGGTTCTCAAGGACCTTTATGGCAGCCTTTGTGTGATTTTCCACCGTAGACGGAACTATACATATATCATGAAAGCTGGCTAAAACCATATCCAGATCCCTCAAATAATTCAAAGGTAAATCTACTTCCCCGTCATAGCTTATAATATTCAGTTCGACACCCTTTAAAATACGTACCCCGTACAGTTCCCTGGGTATGATGCCAAGATTTCCGAAATGGTACCTGAAGGGTGCCCCGTTCATAGCCGGACCATGATCCGACATGTTTATCATTCTAATTCCATTGACATAAGCTTCTTTTGCATTTTCCTGAATGGTACTGTATGCATGGCCGCTTGAAATTGTGTGTGTATGTGTATCAACCAGTAGTTCCAAAATGCTCCTCCTTGTTTCTATCATAAAATTCCATGAACCGGGTACGTTTCAACCAATCAGGACATATATAATCTCGGTATTAAGGAAATAGCTTTGCACCAAGAAAATAATTACTTTTCAGGCGCAAGCTATTTATTAATTTCCCAACCGTTTATTTTAATCCTTGAAATCCCGTTTCCTTATACTCTGTAGATTTGTTTATATTCCCAAGCACTCTTTCACTAAGAACCTTTGCTGCATTATATCCCATCTTCTTCTGTCTGTTATTCATTGCTGCAACTTCAACTATGACAGCCAGATTTCTTCCCGGACTTACCGGAATTGTAAGACAGGGTACGGTAATACCCAATACTTCGGTAAATTCCTCCTCAAGTCCAAGTCTGTCGTATACCTTTTTGTCGTTCCAGTGTTCAAATTTCATTACAAGATTAATATTTTCTGTCATCTTAACCGAGCCGACACCGTACAAATTCTTTACGTCAAGTATTCCAATACCTCTGATTTCAATAAAGTGTCTTATTATATCAGGAGCTGTTCCCACAAGAGTTTTATCAGATACCTTCCTTATTTCAACATTATCATCAGCCACCAGTCTATGGCCTCTTTTTACAAGCTCAAGTGCAATTTCGCTCTTACCAACCCCACTCTCGCCTAGTATTAAGATTCCTTCGCCGTAGACCTCAACAAGAACACCGTGTGTACTTGTTCGCGGAGCCAGTTGCAAGTTGAGATATCTGATAACCCCGCTCATAAATCTGGAGGTAACATCATCGGTTCTTAATACCGGTATATTGTACTTTCTCCCAACCTCGATCATTTCAGGGAAAATTCCAAGGCCTCTGGCTACAACCATGCACGGGAAACCGCATTTAAAAAAATTATCAAGCCTTCTGTAACGGTCTTCCTCTCTTAACTGCATCAAATAGGCTGTTTCTCCTTTACCTATAATCTGCATTCTGTCAGTTCCAAAATATTCCATGTAGCCTGCCAGCTGTAAACCGGGTCTGTTAACATCGGCCGAAGATATCTCGATATTTTCATAATCCTTGCAACCGGTAAGTTCTTCAAGTTGAAACTCTTCCATTATCTCTTTTATCGTTACAGAAAACATATATGCACCTCATTTTCCAGGGATGCTCAAACCAATTGTTTTTACCATATTGATTATTTCCCCAAATACGTGTATTCAATCTCTAATATTATATAATACCAGGCATAAAAAGAAAACACGGCATTTTTACTAATTTTAGTGGATATAAGTATGTCAACCTGCTCCCGCACTAACTTTTGAAAATGTGTCAGAAATAATCATCTATTTATTTCTTTCAAGCCATACTCCCGTACTAACTTCAACAAATGGATTGCCCACAAAGTACTTGCCTGAAAAGTATGGCTCGACACAAATATTTTTTATGCCGTCGCGGCGACTCGACCATCCATGGTCTCGCAGTGCCGCAATCAAAGTGACGTCCTGTCACTTTGCCGGCCAAAATATTTGTGTCTCGCCTACAATTTCATGGCAAGTACTTTTAACCAGGCTTCCCATTTGTTGAAGTTGTACTTTTATTTTGACTTCCTACTGTCTATACGCATTTTGTAGAAGGAGCGCCATACAAATACAAAGCCGCAAAGCAGGAATGCTATTCCTACGAAGGGTGCTATGTCCTTAAAGGCATCAGATATGGCTATTTCCATTGCCAGTAATCCGAACAGTGTAGTAAATTTGATTATGGGGTTAAGGGCAACCGACGAGGTATCCTTAAAGGGGTCTCCGACGGTATCCCCAACTACTGTTGCATCATGGAGCTCGGTACCCTTTTGTTTCAAGTCAACCTCAACCACCTTTTTTGCATTGTCCCAGCAGCCTCCGGCGTTAGCCATAAATATTGCCTGATAAAGCCCGAATACTGCGATTGATATCAAGTATGCAACAAACAATGCTACTGATTCAGTGCCGTTTCTTGGTGCCGAGAGGAAGGCAAAGGCAAGGGCAAAGGAGAAAATTGCTATAAATATGTTGAGCATGCCCTTCTGAGCATATTGAGTACAAATTTTTACTACCTCCTTGGACTTGTCGATTGCCGCCCTTGAGTTGGCATCTTCATCCAGACGAATATTCTTTTTTATATACTCAACCGCCCTGTAGGCACCGGTTGAAACGGCTTGCGTTGATGCACCGGTAAACCAGTAAATCACGGCTCCTCCGCACAAGTAACCCAATATTGTATAGGGGTTCAGAATATTTAATATTTCTTCGGGCTTTACTCCCAAAACATTTTGTATAACCAGTATAAGTGAGAATATCATTGTGGTTGCGCCAACCACAGCCGTACCTATCAGTACCGGCTTGGCTGTGGCCTTAAAAGTATTGCCGGCACCGTCATTGGCTTCAAGATAATACTTGGCATTTTCAAAATCCGGCTTGAAGCCGAAATCACGTTCAATCTCGGTTTCTATGTCAGGTATAGCCTCGATAAGGGACAATTCGTATATGGACTGTGCATTATCTGTAACAGGTCCATAGCTGTCTACAGCAATAGTTACAGGCCCCATCCCCAGGAACCCGAAAGCAACAAGACCAAATGCAAATATTGAAGGATAGGACATGACATCACCAAGACCGAATCTACTGGCCGAATAAGCAATAAACATCAGTACTACAAAAACCATACCCTTCCAGAAGGCACTAAAATTGCCTGCAACCAGACCGGATAGAATATTAAGGGAAGGGCCTCCCTCTTTGGAGGAAGTAACTGTTTCCTGCACATGAATGGATTTCGGGCTGGTAAATATCTTTGTAAACTCGGGGATAAGGGCTGCGCCAAGTGTACCGCAGCTAATTATGGTTGATAGTATCACCCATAAATTTGCCGACTTATTACCAACATCTGTATCGGGTCCAATCATTATGAAGCTTATAGCAAAAGTAACAGCTATGGAAAGTACAGAAGTTATCCAAACGAGGCTTGTCAGGGGTTTTTCAAAATCCATGTTGGTCAAGCCTTCATATCTGACTTTGCTGAAAAGCTTGTTGATATAGAAAGAAGCGATGGATGTAACAATCATCAGAACACGCATTGTAAAAATCCAGATAAGCATACTGCTTTGTAGTTCACCGGTTACAGCGAGAACTATAAAGGTTATAAGTGCTACCCCTGTTACTCCATAGGTTTCAAAGCCATCAGCCGTAGGGCCTACGCTGTCACCCGCATTGTCTCCGGTACAATCGGCAATGACTCCCGGATTACGTGGATCATCCTCTTTTATTTTGAATACAATTTTCATTAAATCTGAGCCAATATCTGCAATCTTGGTAAATATTCCTCCGGCTATGCGGAGGGCACTGGCACCAAGAGATTCACCTATGGCAAAACCTATAAAGCTTGCTCCTGCCAGCTCATTGGGAACAAATCTCAGTATTATAAGCATCATAATCAGTTCAACACAAATAAGTATTACACCTATGCTCATACCGGAATCCAAAGGTATGCTCAACAGTTTCAGTGGCTTCTTTTCCAGCGCTGAAAAAGCCATTCTGCTGTTTGCCAAGGTATTCATTCGTATGCCATACCAGGCAACACAGTAAGAACCCAGAATACCTATAATTGTCCAGGCCAGGATAAGTACCACCCCTCCGATACCCTTGTTCTGAAGGAAACCGAAATAAAAAGCAATACATATGCCTATGAAGATCAACAGCAGTGCAAGAAATTTACCCTGCTGCACCAAATAGGTTTTACAGGTTTCATATATTGTATTTGCCACCTCAAGCATGCTCTTGTGTGCTTTAATTTTTTTTACCTTTAAAAATTGAAATAGTCCGAATAGCATTCCCAGAATGCAAACCAGCATTCCTATGTATAACAGATTGTTCTGACCCTCAGAAAGCTCAGGTGTAACCAGGTCTGCCTCACTGGCAAACGCTGTAAGAGGAGTTAAAGTGACTAGAAGTATACTTATCAATAGTACATTCAACGTTTTCTTCAGCAACCTAAAAAGTTGTGAATACATGCACAGGCCTCCTTTTACAATTTCAAGGATTTCTAGTATCCAAGGCTTCAAGAATCTAACGCTTCAAGAATCCAAGGACTCAAGAATCCTGGAAAAAAGAATCACAGTATATTCTATTAAGCAATGTATCCACAACATTCTGATTTAAGAAAATTTTTATTATTTTATCATTTAATTTGATGAATAAGCTCGTACAAGCTGTTTTGGTGTAGAAAATTATACAAGCTGGTTGCAGAGTTTATCCAATTTACCGTTTCTTAGCCATTCTTCAATGGTTTTATGTCCAAGAAGTTTTAACTGGTGAATATTCTCATCACTGGCATCGTCCATGCCTTTTCCAAGTTCGGCAAGGCTTGACTGAATTCTGTAGTATCTGTTATCGGAAAGCAGTTGTCTCAGTTGGTAATCTACGGTATTGCTAACTCCATCAAAAACAATACCCAGCATGGGCTTGGCCCAGTTTATCAAGCCCCAGTCCTTGGCCTCCTCGTAAGGTATTCCCCTACTTAGTTCTCCTGTCCCCAGAGATACCATTAAAATATCATCCTCATTACCAAACATGACTTTTGCCTCTGCAAACGCGCACATGGATGGGTTATTGGCATAGACACCACCATCAATAAATGTAAAGTAGTCTGCACCCTCATACTTTTCCATGTCAATTTTAAAGGGCTCAAAATATGTAGGAGCAGCTGAACTGGCCCTGGCTACCTGCCACATCTTAAAGTCATAGTTTTCTTTATCAGGATTTTTTGCATGGCGGCTCTTAAAGAAGAAAGGATTTCTTAGTCCTATTTCATAAGCCGGTACCAAAACAGGTGTCAAGGCCGCCGATAACATGGTTTCTCCAAACGTCTCCATTAATACCGATTCAATTCCCGATGATTTATACTTTTCGTCGGTTATTCCGTCCAGGGTAGCTATTTTATGAAAAATGTTAGTGGAGAATATCTTAGCCCCTTTTTCGGTATAGAGATTAACCAATTGTCCTGCAGTATAAGCTGGAAGGTCTTTGTTATCACTGGACGGCATATTCAGAGCCAGAGTTATAATTGAGCCGGTAGAAGTTCCTGCAACAAGGTCAAACAATTGATGTACCGGCTTTGAGGTCATCTCCTCAATCTTAGCCAGTATCATTGCAGGAATTATACCTCTGATACCGCCACCGTCAATTGAAAGTACTTTTCTTTTTCCCATAATTCATCCCCATTCACGATTTATTTCAAATATATACTTATTTTACCATCTACGTTTCAAAAAAACAGGAGATTTTTTTATCTTTATGTAAAAAACCTCCCAGGCAAGTGCGAACTGGTTCGCACCGTCCCGAGAGGTGAGATATACGTTACCGTTTCTTTGCCATTCTTCAATAGCTTTATGTCTGATGGTGATTATGAGCCTACCCCCGTATAGGCCACACCGGGCTGAATGACGCCTGCCCTGCTGCACCATCCCAGAACACATTAAATTGTGATGCCGTGCCAGAAAGTTTTTGTGCAAATTCACTCAATTGTATATAGTTAGTGTCTCCGTCAATCATCCTTGCATCCGTGAAGGTAAAGACTTCGCCATTCATCTTGAACTTCGTGCCGCTTTTTCGGACATTGGTTGTCTTTTTAAGCTTTTTTTCAGTAACTGTACCACTGTATGGCTTGCCAGGTTCAATAACTGCATATTTACCATCCCATCCCACATCGAACTGTGCGGCGGTGCCATTCAACATGGTAGCAATCTCGCGGAGCGGTAAGTAATTGCTCCCGTTTATACTATACACAGATGTTACTGTTAAGGGCTTGCCGTTCATGACAAAATTTGTCTTGCTTGGCACAGCGTTGACGGATGCAGGGGCCGGAGTAGAAATGGGCTTCGGCGTGGTAGTTGCAGGCTTCGGTTTGACAACTCCGTCCGGAGCCTCGGTGGCGTAGAACGTGAACTCGGCATTACTGGGGGCGTCCATATTTGAATGTGTCCACAGAATAACAGGGGTTCCTACTTCGCTTTTCTCCCCGGAGGCATTGAGCACCATTCTGGTATCAGTAGACGGACGCAGGCTGTACTTATCCCGGTCTTCTAAGCCGGTATTTTCGGTGTAAGTGTTCCAAAGATACGGGCTGTTCACCGCCTTTACCCGTACTCCGTCTGTTATGGTGTCAGCGATTCCCAAATACCTTCCGTCGGCCATTTTCAGGGTTATTTGATTATTTCCTTTGTTTTCAACATATAACTCCCGGGTTCCGTCTGTGGATGCGTTCCAGTAGTTGAGTTCCGCATTGCCCGAAGCGTCTATGTTTAGAGTTCGCGATTTGTTTGTGGGGTAGTACAACTTGAGGCCGTACCAACCGTTTTTTGGAGTTTTGGCAGTGCCGGGGGCAGGTTTGGATGGGTCGCTGGTGGGGATAAAGCGGAACTCACCATGTTTTGGGGCATTCAAATTGCCTTGGGTTACCCCATTCCAGGTGCGTGCATGTCTCCACATAATAATGGGGGTGCCGTCAGAGTTTTTCTCCCCGGAGGCATTCATTACATATAAGTCATGCTCCCTTGCACGCAGGCTCCAAATATCATTGTTGTTTTCACTTGTGAGTACCCAATGATAAATATAATAGCCGTCCTTAGGATCAACAGCCTTTACCCGGGCACCATTTATCCATTTGTCTTCGGTAAAATATTCTGTTGTACCTTCCTGTGCCTGTTTATATTCCGGGATTTCTAGTCCCAAGTATTTTCCGTCCTTGGTCTGCAAGGTAAATCCATTGGTTCCCCTAAATTGAACAAGGTACCTTGCATTTCCCTCTGCATTATTGGTTTTGTCACGTAATTCCACGTTGCCACTGGCATCTATATTGACATAATTGCCCATAACGCGGAGATAGTACCAGCCGTCCTTAAGTTCCGCTTTGGCTGCCGTCACAGTTACCGACAGGAGGGTCAGCGTCATGGACATAATTATCATGATGCTCAAAAATCGCGTTTTCATATGGTTTTCCTCCTTTAATTATTGCTACTTTGACAAAATGAAATTCAATATTCTAATGCTCTAATTTATCAAAAATTTAATAAGAGAACCAGCAGCGTAATCTTTTAACTCATATCAATCAATCTTTGATAAACTTAATCTTTGCGTGTTCAGGAGCCGAACCGGATTTTGACCAAACAATAACTTTTGTACCGTTGTCGTTCTTTTCACCGCTTGCATTAACAATCAGCTTTTGTTTGCCATAATCTCTGATTGTACAAAAGGATTTATATTTATTGATTCGCCATACATGGGTAAGAGCTGCCGTTTGCAGCTGTGCCCCGTCCTGTGACGATGGCTGGCCGATATTGATCCCGTCATAGGAAATGGAGTACGCAGGTCCACGGTCTTCACTATAGTTTATCAGCTTTACTGTAAACGGCTTATCAGGTTTTTTGTCAGAAAGCTCCAACCATAAAGTACCATTTGCATTTACCGGATAAATGTACTTACCTAAGATTTGCATATAATAATCACCAGGCTGCAAAATATCACCTGCTTCTTTTGGTATAACATTAACCTCAAATGTATCAACCGTTTTACTGTCATACTGAACTTCAACAGTTTTTATTCCACCGGTTGTAAATGCTCTGCCCTGGGTCAGTTCCACTGTACCCGATGTGTAAAACTTTAGCTTTGAATTATCAACGATACTGCGAACTCCATTCTCATCTCGGTAATGTACAATAAGACCTTTTATATCGAAACCATCACCTACCATATAAACTCGTTTCTCCGGGTACGCAACAAGAAAGCTTCTGGCTTTTATTGGCTCAGGTACTGGTTTGACATAGGTTGTGGTAGGCAACTTGCCACCTATTTTCAATCTGGAGGCATTTATAGAACCAACTTTCCCGTCTTTTACTACAAGTGTATATTCTGATGAGTTTTCTGCTCTGTTAAATACAATTCGTCCATCTGGACCAAAGTAATCATTAAAGGTGTTATAAAACAATCCACGGTTTAATGGTTTCATAACTAAATAAGTGTCAGTGACTTGCTTTCCAGTATCCATATTAAATAGAGCGTTCAAGCTATTTCCAACATTAATAGGCACTGTACCGCCGATACTTCCCCAACCCTCTTCTATAAAGGTTCTGTCGTTAATAGCCCCCGAGATGCTACATGGAGTTGTAATTTTAAAGGTGTTATAGTTGTATATTCCATATTTCCCAGTGGTATAATCTTGTATATTAAAATAACCATCCTCGCCGGATCCAATAGATTTATAGATACACTCTAAAAGTACTTTACCTGTTGTATCAACCATACCCCATTTTCCGTTTTTCTTTACAAGGGCATAGGGTTTTGATTTTTCTTGCCAATTACCGTGATTTATCTCTTCATACTCAAAAGGAAGGATTAACTTACCATTTATATTGACAAGCCCCCATTTGCTGCCTTTTTTCACCCAAAGGGTGTCTTTAGCGCTGATCGAGGAAGCCCCTGAGCCTTTCAGGTTTTCGTGGTTATAAGATTTACCGGTCTTTACCGAAGTAATGCTTTTAATAGACGTTATGTTACCGTCCCAATCAGTATCACCTATGAAAATATAACCATTATCTGGAACAAGGTTCACTCGTCCTGCTGTTGCGGGAATCTTCTTCCCATCGGAACGATAAATAGGTTCCAACACCCCTCCATAAAACACCTTACTCTCGGAATCATAATCCAAGAATTGAAGCGTCCCAAATGGAATAATCGCCTTGTTGCTGAAATTTATAACGCCACCCTGGGCGGCAGCTTCTTTGAATCCTTCGTAACCGCATTTTAAGGTTATAGCCAATGAAAGTTCAGGTATTATCTTCATTCGAGCTCCCGGAGGATACCATCCTACTGCAGAGTTACCCCAAACACCTCCATGATATTGTGCTTTAACAATAATACCTTTGGGCCCAACGATACCAGACTCAAGATGGGATTTATAGATTATCTCTCCCCCGGTATCCATTTTCATACGCAGTCTTTTTGTGGAAAGCTGATCGTAAACCATATAGGGCCCTGCCTGGGGATAAGCTTTAGTACTTCCTGGATTGATATTAAAAGGGTAGGGCCCACCAGAAAGCACTTCCTTGCCGTTTTTATCAATAATTTGAGCATAAACCAGTGTTCTCTCACGATTGTGTCTATCATAGTCACACTCTTCGGTTACTTTAACTACTTTTGATGTTGGCACCAGCGCATACCCATCATAAAAATCAAATACCACGGCAATCCTGTCTTCACCTATTTCAGGCATAAAGTACGCTTGTATAGTACCTCCCTGGGGATATCCTAAATCTTCATAACCACTAGGGAGGACATACTTATTCGGCGCAACAATCTCCTTACCTTGCGCCAGGCTCCAATAACCAATATAGGTCTTTCCGTTTGATTTTTTTGAAACACGGCTTATACCCTCTGAAGGTAGTCCTACTGCATCATAGTTACAGGGAATGACTTCTTTACCTTTGCTGTCGAGTAATCCCATTTTCCCATTTCGTGTTGCCTGAACATAACCGTCAACGAATATGCTTTCTGTTTTTCTGTTTTGCATTGTTAATGCAGTTTTACCTCGTTCTTTGTGCATGTAATAGGCCTCTATATTTTCATAGATTGGCTCTACAACGAAGGCTCCGTTCTTGTCAACCAGTCCGTATTTACCGTTCACCTGTACCTTACGCAATCCTGAATCAAAGAAAACATTCAGGGTCTTTTGATACTCGGTTGTGGTACCAAGCCACGTAACATCTTCGTCATAGTAGTTTGCATTACTATTCGTAGCTGCCAGTGCTGTCGTGGGCAGTATAGTCAACACCATGCACAGGACAAGTAGGATGCTCATTAGTCGCTTTTTCATAATGCTGATCCTCCTTAGCTATTTTGTTTATAGTTCTAAACTATCAAAAAAACCAAGAAGAAACATTTTTTTTGCATGAAACATGTTTTTTTTGACATGAAATAAGGGTTTAATGACTCGGCTTACGATGAAAATGTCTTCTAATTCATAATGGTATCGGTATATGTATCCTTACAAGGCACTGACAAATACCTGGCAAAATCTTTAATTGATTGATGTATATGCTCCAGCAATTCATCTGTAACGGTTACCCCTGACTCCCACCACCACTTTTTTATGGTAAATGGTTCATCCTTTTTACTCTTTTCCGGTTCAAATCTTGCAACCAATTTTGTCCCAAACAGAACAGGGAGAACATAATATCCATACTTTCGTTTATTAACCGGAGTATAGACTTCCCAGCTGTAGTCAAAATCAAATATTCTTTTTATCATCGCTCTATCCCATAACATATTATCGAGAGGTGCTAAAAAACTGACATAGTTCTTATCCTCATAAGGAATAAAAAAGCATTCTGCCTTATATGGGTAATAAAAAGGCGTTTCAGTCCCTTCAATATAAATCACCTTTAGTTCATTTTTATCATCGAGACGATTTAATACTTTTTCTCTCATTTTAGTATCTGATAAATAATGCCCTAGCCACGCACCACCTCTTTTGTTCCACATCAACCCCACACATTGTATTCTGCGTTTAACATACCACTCCAAAAAATCCTCATCACTATTAAAGTCTTCTTTTTTCAACAACGCCTTCGGTACTACATTTTCAGTAAAATCATAATACTTGTGTACTCCTCTTTTTTCTTTTACACATAACTCTCCCGTACTATATAAATAATCTAAAGCGGCGCTTGAAAGCTTCTTATGTCCCCACCTGCTTGCTCGGCTCTCACCAATGGACAAATCCTTACTGCTTGTCATACCATTAAGTTTTATAAATTCTCTTACCTCATCCAGAATATTCAAAGCATCCAGCTGTCCCCTATATGCCAATGTAGCTTTTACACTCTCACCGCGTGCCTTTCTGACTCTTGCAAAATGGTGAAATTCATTAGTTGCATAAATACACATTTCTTTATCAAACCCATCAATCAGCTCATGCTGATTATACAGTAAATCATATAGCATAGCCGGCTTATATCCACTCACCCGTGACTGCAACACTAAATCAGCATTCCGACCTACTACATCAAGGGGATCATACTGAATACTTTTAATTTGCTGAAAGCACTGAATCACTCCATCAATTCCTTTAAAGTCTCTGGCCTGGTTAAGGTTGTGATAATTAACCAAAAAGCTCCGGGCTTCTTCTATAGATATTTCTGCTTTATTTTTCATATAACCTCTCCCTTCAAAACCAGGTTAGTGTAAACTAAATTACACTTGTTATATTTTGAACATGCCATTTATCAAGGTTTTCGAAGTTTTTTTAAATAAAAAAACAATGACCCCCTCTTTTCCTGTATAATTGAAGTTCTCACGCACCAA
>JAEWMS010000046.1 GCA_023393115.1 Bacillota bacterium | reverse complement strand
TTTAATATCTTTATTGGAACAGTACATGAAAGTAAGTTAATTCTATTGAACCGCCGTATACCGAACGGTACGTACGGTGGTGTGAAAGGTCGGTAGCTGAAATAATCAGCTACCTCCTATTCGATGTTCTATGTCAATAGTTGGGGTAGAATAGTTAAGGTTTTATAATGAGGTTCTATAATAGTAGTAAAGGTTCTATAATGAATGTTGGGGTAATGTGAAAAAATTTGTTATAAAATTAGTTAAATTAGCCTTTTCTGCGTAATTGAGTTTGATTTTTTCTCTTGTATTATGTATAATCTCTATGTATGTAATATTGACCTGTACATATAATATCTGTACTAATCAGTCATACTATTTACAAAAGAAAATAATTTTTGAGATGAGGTACTTATGAAAAAGAAAATGAAAATCACCTACGTATTAGCAATTTTATTAGTTGTTTCGATGCTTACTGCATGTGCAGCATCTAACGAAAACAATGACGGGAAAAAAGTAAGCGAAATAAGTGCGAACTCATCTGAAACAGCACAACAAAGCCCGACAACGACAAGTCCGACAAGTACAAGTCAGACCGCGGCCACTCAAACGACAGAGCAAACTGCTCCTTCCATTACTGAGAATACTTCTTCAGAGCCTTCCACAGATACAAGTGGAGAGAAAAAGCCACAGTCGGCTAATGGACTTCAGCTTTCTCCAAGTATAGAGGAGGTTAAGGTAAAAGCTGTTTATTTAACAGGACCTTCTGCAGGATCAACCGACAGAGTTAATAAAATAATTGATTTAGCAAATAAGACAGAACTGAATACTGTCGTAGTAGACATTAAGGAAGATGGTTCTCTGAATTATGAATCAGAGTTGGAAGTTGTGAAAAAGTATGGAAAACAGACAAAGTACTATAATCCGGACAAACTAATTACAAAGTTCCATGAAAATGGAATATATGTTATCGGCCGTATTGTTGTCTTCAAAGATCCTACCCTTGCAAAAAATAGGGCTGACCTTGCAATCAAGAATTCTGCAGGATCACTTTGGTTGGAAAATGGTAAGACTCCATGGACCAATCCATACAATGAAGAAGTTTGGGACTATAACATTGCTATTGCAAAAGAAGCTATAGCAAAAGGTTTTGACGAAATACAGTTTGATTATGTAAGATTCCCTACTGGAAGAAAATCGGATTTTAACTACGGAACAAATGTACCTGAAAAGGCTGTTGCTATTAATGGCTTCCTAGCAAAGGCGAATAAAGTGTTGCACGAAGAAGCCGGTGTTCCGGTATCTGCTGACGTATTTGCCATAATTGTTGAAAGTAAACCAGATGGTGAAAGCATTGGACAAAGGATAACAGAGGTTGGTAAGGATATTTATTGTATAAGTCCAATGATTTATCCTTCTCATTATGCTAATGATGCAAAAAAGGGTATAATGGCAAATGGAGTGGGTCAGAAGATTAATGGTGTAATATTTACAAAGCCAGATTTAGAACCATATAAGGTTATGTATAATGCACTTCTATCTACTAAAACAAAAATTGCTGAAACACCTGGTTATAAAGCAAAGGTAAGGCCTTATTTGCAGGCATTTACAGCGAAATACCTACCTAACGGGTATTATATGAATTATGGGCCGCAGCAGATTAAGGAACAGATTAAGGCAGTTTATGATGCGGGCTACGAAGAATGGATTTTATGGGACCCTAGTAATAAGTATCAGGAAGCATATTTTAATCCAAAAAAATAGTTTACAAATAGAGTTATAGTTAGAATTAAAATAAGAATAATCACATGTTATATATTAAAAGCGCGGGATGGCTGATAAAAAGGTTATCCCGTTTTTTACTTTTCCAAGAAAGAAACCCAAGTAACTAATAAAAATATCTAAAGAGAACCAGGTTTATTTACTATAATAAGTGAAATAGTAATGTATAGGCCTTATTTACTAAATGAATTATTATTATCTAATTATTGAAATGTTGATTATCGCATGATACAATATATTGTGCCAGTAATTATGGTGAAATACTAAATATAGATTTGGAGAGGGATTTTGAATGAAGCTTTCTGAAAATGCAATTACAGTTTTAGAAAAAAGATATCTGGAAAAAGATGAAAACGGCAACCTTATTGAGAATGTTGAAGGTATGTTTAGACGTGTTGCCAAAGCTATTGCAGCTGCGGATAAGGAATATACAGATAAGGCTGGCCTTGATAAAATAGAGAAACAGTTTTTTGATATGATGGCTGACCTTGAGTTTTTACCTAACTCACCTACATTAATGAATGCCGGTAGGCCATTAGGACAGCTTAGTGCATGTTTTGTATTACCAGTTGAAGATACAATGGAGGGCATTTTTGAAGCTATTAAAAATGCGGCCTTAATACATAAAAGCGGAGGGGGAACGGGTTTCAGTTTTTCAAGGCTACGTCCAAAGGGTTCGTCAGTGAATTCTACAGGAGGAGTGGCCAGTGGTCCAATAAGCTTTATGAAGGTTTTTAACGCTGCCACAGAAGCTGTAAAACAGGGCGGGACCCGACGTGGTGCTAATATGGGTATTCTTCGAGTAGATCACCCTGATATTATGGAGTTTATTTCATGTAAAAAGGATAATACTGAGATTACGAATTTCAATATCAGTGTTGGTATTACAGAAGACTTTATGAAAGCAGTTGAATATAATCTTGAATACGAACTAATTGATCCTAAAACAAAAAAACCTGTGGGTAAATTAAACGCCAAAAAAGTCTTTGATATAATAGTTGAGATGGCCTGGAAAAATGGTGAACCAGGTATTATTTTCCTCGACAGGTTAAATAGGGACAATGTTACACCAAAGCTGGGGGAAATTGAGAGTACAAATCCCTGCGGAGAGCAACCGCTGCTACCATATGAGGCCTGCAACCTTGGCTCTATTAATTTGTACAACATGCTCAATGTAGAAAAAAATTCTCTGGATTTTGATAAATTAGCAGCAACCATAAAGAAAGCGGTTCACTTTTTAGATAATGTAATTGAAGTAAATAAATATCCGCTGCCTGAAATTGATCAAATGACTCGAGGTACAAGAAAGATTGGGCTTGGTATTATGGGTTGGGCCGATATTTTGTGCGCACTGAGGATTCCATACAACTCTCATAAAGCAATAGATCTTGCTGACAAAGTAATGGGTTTTATTCAGGAAAATGCTCAGAAAGCTTCACAGGAATTGGCCGAACGAAAGGGTGTATTCCCATATTATGAAGATAGCATATTTTCAAAGAAAGGAATGAAAATAAGGAACGCTACTACAACAACTATTGCTCCTACAGGTACCCTTAGCTTAATAGCTGGAGTGTCTAGCGGAATTGAACCTATATTTGCTATTTCCTATATAAGAAATGTTATGGATAATAATGAACTTATTGAGGTTAATCCGGTATTTAAGGATGCTGCAATCGAAGGAAATTTTTATTCAGATGATTTGATGAAAAAGATTGCAAAGTCGGGTACTATTAAGGATATTGAAGAGATACCAAAAGAAATTCGTGATATTTTTGTAACTGCCCATGATGTTGGGCCGGAATGGCATGTAAAAATGCAGGCTGCTTTCCAGAGGCATACCGACAACGCCGTCTCAAAAACGGTTAATTTAACTCATGATGCATCCACAGATGATGTAAGAGAAGTATTTACGTTGGCTTATAAAGCCCAGTGTAAGGGTGTTACCATCTATAGAGACGGAAGCCGGGATATGCAGGTGCTTAACATTGGAAAGGTACAGGGGAAGGAAGAAGCTATAAATGAACAGCTGCCTGTCGGAGAAAATGTTTATTGTGATTCCTGCAATGATATTTCAAAAAGAATATCAGGAATTGAACCAAGGCCAAGACCAGATATAACTACAGGCTTTACAGAGAAGGTTAAAATAGGCTGCGGTAATCTATATATTACTGTAAATTACGATGAAAACGGAATATGTGAAGTGTTTACAAATACAGGTCGTGCCGGAGGATGCCCTTCCCAGTCTGAAGCAACCAGCAGGCTTGTCTCGGTAGCACTGCGTTCAGGCATGGATGTTAAATCCATAGTTGAGCAGTTGAAGGGTATAAGATGCCCATCAACAATTCGTCAAAAGGGGCTTAAGGTTCTATCCTGTCCTGATGCTATTGGAAGGCTTATTGAAAAGGTAGCAAAAATTCAGAGCAGCAAGGACGAAGATGGAAGCTTTGATTTTACTACCCAGGAATACAGTGTTGTTCAGCGACCAAACTCATCGGGCAGAAGCGAAACTGCCTGCGCCTCAGATTGTCATGAGTGTACATTAAAAGATGTGTGTTCAAATCCTGAAATGGAAATTAATGAGGTGAGCCTGGGAGGCGCATGCCCCGAATGCGGAAAGACAGTAGAACATGAAGGTGGCTGCGTTATTTGCAGGAACTGTGGATATAGTAAGTGTGGGTAATATACCTTCAGATATTATTAACCTCGTAAGTGCTGATACTAGCGTTTTTTAACAAATATAACCGAGATATAAATTTTGTAATCTAGAAATAAATAAAGTTTAATTTGATTTATTTCTAGATTTGAATAAAAATAAAATACTTAAAATGCTTAAAATAAAAGACTTCCTGAATTTGGGGGTCTTTTTGAGTTTTGTTTTATGTATATTAGGTAGCACAATAACAAATAATTAATCATTATTGAATTACATGAATTATTAAGCGTGTTTCATTGATAATTGTAATTAATTGGCTATTAAGATAGAATAGCTATATGAAATTACTAAAAAGGTATTATAAAAAGAGGTAAAGAATGAAAATAGCCATTATTTCAGATGTACATGGAAATTACCCTGCATTATTGGCGGTTATTAGTGATGCAATTAGAAACAATGTGGATCAATTCATATTCGTTGGAGATTATATATTTGATTTACCTTATCCAAATGAAGTAACAGAGTTAATCAGGAGTTTAAAAAACGCTTATGTTATTCAGGGGAATAAAGAGGGTTATTTAAAATGGCTTCGTGTTGAAAATCTCAAGGTTGAAGAAAAAAGAGTCAGCTATGACCTTGAACAGAATATCAATTTTTCCAAATCATCGGAAATCTGTAAAAAAGGTCAGGTTTGGAGCGAATTAGTTTTTTTAGCAGCGAGTACAGGAGAAGATGTCTTTTCAGATTTTTTCAAATTGGCTCAAAGCATAGCTAGAAATAAAAATGAAACAGGAAATTTTTTAGTAATGATACCTGGAATTATGCTGATAAAGTCTTTTTTCAAAAGTATTAGATTAGTTTTTATGGTATATACGTAAAATATTATTTCATGAATTAAGATAAGGAGTGTTAATTCAAATTAAAACAAAAAGACAAGAAGAATTGATTAATTCGTTTTTATCAGTGGTTGGAGATCAAATCAAGCCGTTTTATCAAGAAATTATAATGTATTTATCTGAACTGGGTTATAGTCCAACCGTCAATTTTTCCTGTTTCACAATAATAGGCAAATCATACGACTGGAAACGCCCCATTTTTTTGATAATTCTGTAGCAGTTAAATACTCCATTTGTCACCCCTTCATTTGTATTATATTTCAGATATCGGAAATATAATACAGGTGATGGTGGAATAATTCAATTTTTTTGTCTGAGATCTGAGATGCGTTTGAAGTAATACCCCAATTTTGAACAAAGCGAAGAATTAAACAATAATAGAAGGTATATGGGAAAAAATGTCGAATATACCATTGTTGTCCAAGGTAGGATGATAATTAATGAGTTGCATTTCGAAGCACCAAATTTTGGGGGTAAACATGGCATTCCGGAAAAATTTACTGGCAATATTAACTGTTTTGACTATATTATTTAATAGTTTTATAGTTTTTACAGAAGTTGGTACAGCAAAGAGTAAGGAACTTGATAATGTGTTGGCACAGATCGAAAAAAACCTTCTGGCCGGTGAACGTCAGGAGACTGAACTAGAAGGTTTAATTATTAATGGCGTTGTTTATGCTGACGATGTACCCAAAATACCAGACAACCTGGTTAAAGCAGCTGTTAAGAAAAAACTTGATGAGATAAAGAACTCTATTGAAATAACAGAAGAAGAATTAGGTGGATTATCTCAGGAAGAATACAAGAAGGTTGCAATCATGCTTATAGAAGGAATGTACAAACAACCAAAACCAATGATCTACTGGGAAGATGATAAAAAGACAGCCAGTATAATGTACGAAGTAGAAAATGTATACGAAGGCTTGGACGGTAACTTTAAGAGAATGGGCAAGGAAAAGGATGAAGTGGATCAAGCTGACTTGAAAGTGGAAGGTAAGATTAAGAAATATCTTGAACAATCCACTCAAAAAGGAAACAAGATTAACCCGGAAATTTTAAGTAACTTACCCGGAAAAGTACAAAGTCTGTTTGATGAATATAATTTGTCAAAAATAGTAGCAGCAAGGTCAATATCAATTATACATAACGATATATATGATGCCGAAATTTCTAAATATGATGGGTCGGAGTCATTGGACGATATCCTGGATACATATAGACAATGGATAGAAAGTAAAACAAATGAACGTGAAGAAGAAACGAAATTTGAAGACTATAAATACCCTGCAGATTTAGTTTATTATATACCCTAGACAAAGGAAAAGGTGTATGTGAAAATTACGCACTGTTGTTCATGTTTTTATGTGATAGAGCCTCAATACCTTGTCTTGTGGAGAGTGGATATTCTTACGCAAGTACAGTAGGACACGTATGGAATGTGGTGTATCTGAACGGGGACTGGAAATTTGTTGATACTACATGGGATGATGGTGATCCAAAAAAGATTTCATACCAATATTATTTAAAGGATAAGCAGTATTTTACTGGTACTCATACACCTCGTATGGGAAATCCGGACGAAACAAAGTATCCTGAAATAGATCCAATGAATATCAAAACTCAGGATGAGCTCAGAATATATGTTAATAGAAAGTATTTTTACCCCCAACTAACATTTAGAATGGCTGATAAAAAACTTAAACCGGATATTAGATTCATGAATTTTATTAGAAAATCAAGCGAAGATTATGATTTGAAATATGATGCTAAGAAGGATTTGTATACATTAACAATTAGAAAACCAAAGGATTAAAGGTATGTTCCCTAAAGATTTTATTCCATTTTACTGTTAAAAGATGTAAAATAAAACCGGGACTTTCGGAACATAAGCAGATGAAAGTTCTGAACTCTAAGAATGTAAGTTGAGATAGATATAAATTGAGAAAATCTTCAGTGACAAAGGAGGAAAATGATGATACCACTTGGAAATGTACTTATACTTTTAGTTCTAGCGGTTATCCTTATATTGTCTGTTATGGCAGTAATACGAGGATATAAAGGTATGAAGATGAGCAAACGTTTTGATACGTCGGTTAAAAAAGTGAAGTTTGGTTATTGGTTACTTTCTGCTGTACATATGTGGATGGGAATATTAATAACTTTGTGTTATGTAATTGCAGGTCTATTGATCTTAAATAATTTATAGGGAAGTGATTGGATGGGTTTTTTATTTATTCTACCATTTTTAGCAGCTATTATTGGTATAATTATCGTTTTTATTTGTTTTATAGGTATATGTCTTATAATTATGGGTAGTACTGGTGTAGCGATGAACAAAATTTATCTTAAGCAGATGAATGTAAAAGATAGTGTATCAAAACCATTATTTAATATTACACCTATAATTTTAGGAATTATATTCATATTATTTCCATTAGGATATGTTTTATATGGGCTTATTTCTTCATTTTCATCAAATTAACTTAGTAAGTACTATGTTTTATGGAGGGACTTGTATGATAAACAAGGATAAAGTAAAAGGATTTTTTTCAGGAATAGTTTTCGCTATAATTTTCGGTATTGCAGTAATAGGTGTAACTGCTTTAGAATCACCTATTAAAAGCACGATACCAGTAGTATATGATAACATAAAAATATTTGTAGATGGAGCGCTTATTCAACCAAAGGATGCTAACGGTGAAGTTATTAAGCCCTTTATTTCAAATGGTGTGACATACTTACCTGTTGCAGCATTGAGTAAGGCGTTAGGGAAAGATGTAAGTTGGGATGGTAAGACAAAGAGTGTTTACATAGGTAAAAAACCAGATAGTAAGGTTGAAGAAGTTACGGTTTCTACTGTTAATGAACTATTTGCCGCACTTGGCTCAAACAAGCATATAAAACTGAAACCAGGAATATATAATTTATCTGAATTAAAACAAGACTATAATACTGAAAACATTCACTGGGAAGAAGTATTTGATGGCAAAGAACTTATAATGGATGGGATTTCAAATTTAACTATAGAGGGAATTGGGAATAAACCCGTCGAAATAGTTGTAGAGCCTAGATATGCAAATGTTCTCACTTTTTTATACTGCGATAAAATAACAATAAAAAATATTAAAGCCGGGCATACAATTGAAAAGGGTCATTGTGTAGGAGGTGTCTTTAACTTTATTTCATCAAAGAATATAAATATATCAGAAAGTATTCTATATGGTTGTGGAACATATGGCATTATTGCACAATATACAGAGAACTTAAACTTCTCTAACTCAATCATTGAAGAGTGTACCTATGGAGCAATGACAATAAGTAACTGTAATAATTTTAAGTTTATCAATAGTATAGTCAGAAAATGTGAAGAATACAGTTTATTTGATATAAATTCTTCGACTAATATAGTCTTCAGTAAATGTGAAGTTACAGATAATAAAGTAAACGAAGTATTCTTGGTTAATTTATCGAGTGGAATAAGGTTTGCAAATTGTGTGTTCAAGAATAATGGTTCAATTAATAATGTTCTTTACTCGGATATTGACTTCACCGGTACTACTTTTAATTGAAAAGAGAATAACACTCAAATTTATGTTGATATGAGTTCCTGTTTAATGTAATATAAGTAAAATTAGTACATAAAAGGAGGACATTATGGATAATAAAGAAATCATAAAACATTTCTATGAGGTTATTTCTTCAAATGCACTGATAGATCAGTTTGACAAGTTTGTTTCTAAGGATTGCACAATAAGAATCGGTGAAGAGATTATTCCGGTAGGAGTTGAAGGAATGAAGCAACATCTAATTGATGTTAGAAAAACCTATCCGGACCTAACAATCAAAGTAATTCGCCAGTATTGTGACGGAGACTATGTTATTTCAGAGATTATAACTGAAGGTACACATAAAGGCGAATGGTTAAATATGAAGCCGACCGGTAAAAAACTTGTTTTTACCGGTGTTGACATTGATAAAATTGTCGATGGTAAAATTGTTGAACATGGCGGAGCTGTAAATACATTTGAAACTCTGTTCGAAGCAAAAATAATTCAACCAAGTCTATAAACGAAAAAGGAATTAATAAGATATCCAGATCAAACCTGCAGAGGTTTTGATTTGGATTTTTTATTGAAATCTACAATCACAAAATTCCTTTTTTCAATATTGAACTAATTTAATATTGCTGTATAATTATGATGTATGCACAAGTTGCAGGAAGTATATGGACGAAGAGCTATATTTGCTATTTATCATGCAATATTCAAAGAAGTTGTATGATAATCTTGAACTTGTGCGTATGAGTGCTGCGGTGGGTAGATACATTAATAGAAAATAATTAAGGGGGCTAAATTGTAATGAATAATGTACCTAAAGTAAAATTAGGAATTGTTGCTGTGAGCAGAGACTGCTTCCCTGCTGAATTGAGCAGGGAAAGAAGAAACGCAGTTGTTAAGGCCTGTAATGAAAAAGGCATTGAAATCTTTCAGGCTGGTACTGTAGTTGAGAATGAGTGTGATGTATTAAAAGCTCTGAAGGAATTAAAAGATGCAGATGTAAATTCACTTGTTGTATACCTTGGAAACTTCGGACCTGAAGGACCTGAAACCATTCTGGCACAAAAGTTTGACGGACCTGTTATGTTTGTAGCAGCAGCTGAAGAAACTGAAAATAATCTTATTGGTGGCCGTGGAGATGCATATTGCGGTATGCTTAATGCTTCTTATAACCTTGGCCTCAGAAAATTGAATCCATATATTCCTGAATATCCTGTTGGAGATTCCAAGGATGTAGCAGATATGATAGCTGACTTTGAAAACATCGCAAGAATTCTACTTGGACTTTCAAAATTAAAGATATTCAGCTTTGGCCCAAGACCATTCAACTTTGTTGCATGTAATGCTCCAATCAAACCATTGTTTGACCTGGGTGTCGAGATAATGGAAAATTCAGAACTAGATCTTTTTGAAGCATATAACAAGCATAAGGATGACCCAAGAATCCCTTCTTTAGTTAAAGAAATGGAAGAGGAATTAAAAGGTGGAAACGGATATCCTGGGATTCTTCCTAAGTTGGCACAATACGAGCTTACTTTATTGGATTGGGTAGAAGAAAATAAAGGTGCCTCCGAATATGTTGTATTTGCAAACAAATGCTGGCCTGCATTCCAAACACAGTTCGGATTTGTTCCATGCTATGTAAATTCAAGACTGGCAGCAAAAGGAATCCCTGTAGCTTGTGAAACAGATATTTATGGTGCTTTAAGCGAATACATAATTACTTGTGCTACACAAATGCCTGCAACACTTCTTGACATAAACAACTCAGTACCTAAGGATATGTACAATAATAACAAGAAATTGTTAGAGGGCTACTCACTTACAGACCTGTTCATGGGCTTCCACTGCGGAAATACACCTTCCTGCATGATGAAGAACCATGCAATGAAGTATCAGCTCATAATGCACAGACTGCTTGAGCCTGATAAGGAACCCGATATATCAAGAGGAACACTTGAAGGAACAATCAGACCTGGAGAGATTACATTCTTTAGACTTCAGGGAACAGCAGACTGTCAGTTGAAAAGCTATGTTGCTGAAGGAGAAATTATTGACGTTGATCCAAAATCTTTTGGTGGAATTGGTGTATTTGCAATCAAAGAGATGGGCAGATTCTACAGACATGTATTGATTGCTAAGAGATACCCACACCATGGAGGAGTTGCCTTCAAGCACACAGGTAAGGTACTGTTTGCAACAATGAAGCTTCTGGGAGTTGAGGATGTTGCTTTCAATCAGCCAAAATCCATGCTTTATAAGGACGAAAATCCATTTGCATAATAATTATGAAATGATGATTATATTGATTATATAAAGTTTTATATATTGTGCGTGAAAAACCCGGTTCTGAACCTTTTCAACAGGTTCAGAACCGGGTTTTTATACACCTTCAGCTCTTAGGAGCATTTATATATTTCCTTCAGCCCTGTAAATTAAAAACCTATGTCCAGGGTCAGTGCTGTACATACCAGGAACTTTTATCTCATTTACAAGCCGGAAAACAGAATTGTTGTCCAAAAAGTAGATATAGTCCTTTGAAGGATAATAAAGAATTATATCAACAGTTCTTTTATTTATCCCAGTAGAGGACAAAATATTCTTTACTACCTTTGCAAATATTTGCATGGAAAAGGGATTAAAAAAATAAAACTTGTTATTAGTCTCAGTAACATAATAATCCTCTGCCAGACAGTTTAGGAAGAACAGGTTATCCCCCTTGTTTCTATTAGTTTGAGAATAGTTCCTCTGGTTTTCAACAGCTTGTTTATAGAAGAATTTACTCATTTCTATTCCTGTAACTTTAGAACTAAAAAAATGATTAATATAAAAGCTAAACCTTCCCTTACCACAACCGAAGTCAACTATATCATCAGCTGCAGAAAAGGCATATTCTTCTGCTAATACTTCTAAAGCGGAATAAGAGGTCGGCTCGTATCTGTGATAGTGAATTGACTCATTAAATCCTTTTTGCTCGCCTGATGTTCTAATAATAAATAGTTTTTCGTAAAACTGTTCGTCCATTAAAGATTTGTCTCCATCCCTAGTTAATCTTCAGTCCTTATTATACATCCAATCTTATTAAAAATGACAGATAAAGTGTATCGTTATTCTTAATAGGCCTTCGCTGAACAGGCCAGGAAGGCCCGGCAAGACTTAGTCCTAACAAATTTCTATAATTAATATATCTATTTACACAAAAGTTATATTTTGTTATATTTTATAGAGATGTGTAAAAGGGCTTTCACATCAGTCTAAATAGTTATTATTTTTCATGACAGCAGATTTCTGAAACATAAATTTGATATTCTCAGCTAATAACATTTATTGTGTTCACGCTACTGTCCTTTTACTAGGAGGATTTCTATGGAGAAAAAACAAAAAGAGATTTCAAATTTAGCTTCAATAAAAAATAATTTTTACGCCATTAAAATTGCATGGAATACCGGAAGACAAAGTGTAATACATGCTTTGATATCTTCCTTTTTAGATTATTTTGAATGGGTGTTTTATAGTGCAATTTTTATGAGGTATCTTGTGAATGCTTTTGAAAAGAAAACAAGTTTTCAGAATATTCTTTTTTTCATTCTATTATGTGGCCTTACATTTTGCTTAATTGGACTGTACAGAAGCTATATCACCAATGTTACATTTCCGTTGAACAGCACAAAGATATATGAAGGGCTTTACCTTAAACTGTATCAAAAGGCTAGAAATGTTGAGTTGAGCTGCTTTGAAGATTCAGAGTTTTATGATAAATATACTATGGCCATAGATGGGGCAGGAGATAAAATTACAAGCGTAGTTATGAGTGTGTGGGGTATCCTATCAGGTTCCTTAGCAACGATAGTAGTATTTTACTCAATGTATGATATTGATAAAGTAGCTGTGTTATTTGTGATATTCCCTATAATTGGAAACTTTGTTTTTGGAGGAATCATGAACAAATTAGTATTGAAACGTTATAAGGAGGGTATACCGAATGAACGAGTTTTCCAATATGTAAACAGGGTCATGTACCTTGCAGAATACTCAAAGGAAATTCGATTATCAAACGTATACAGGCTGATAAAGGAGAAGTATGAAGAAGCTTTAAAACGAACAGTTGATATAGCAAAAAAATATGCACCAAAGATAATCCCCATAGAATTTTTTAAAGTCGTATTTACCTTTTCCATTATTTTCGAGGGAGTACTTCTTTACGGTGCGTATAAAGCCATGATTGTTAAAAGTGTATCTCTTTCAGAATTAGCAGTACTCTCAAGTACCATGGTTGCAGCTACCTGGATTTTGATCAGGCTTTTTGATAATATTGTGGAGGCGATGAAAAATGGCCTGTTTGTAAATAACCTACGTACTTTTATTGAGTACAAGGAGGTAATTCCAGAGGATTGGGATGGAATCATGCCCGATCAGGTTATCACTTCTATTGAATTCCGCAATGTCAGCTTTTCATATAAAGATGGTAAATATGCTTTGAAAAATTTAAATTTCCGTATAGAAGGGAATAGTGTAGTAGCTATAGTAGGGCACAACGGAGCTGGTAAGTCCACTATTATCAAGCTGTTATTCCGATTGTATGACCCTACCTCGGGAGAAATTCTTGTTAATGGAAGAAATATAAAAGAATATAACCTACGGGCGTACCGTCAACTATTTGCTGCTGCTTTTCAGGATTACAAGGTGCTCGCACTTTCAGTGAAGGACAATGTTCTGATGGGACGTAAGATTAAAGCAGAGGATGAAGCTGTTATCGAGGCCTTGAAGAAGGCCGGAGTTTATGAAAAGGTGAAAACACTTTCAAATGGAATAAATACAATTCTTACAAAAGAATTTGATGAGGATGGCGCTGTTCTTTCTGGCGGGCAGTTGCAGAAGATAGTAGTTGCAAGAGCGTTTGTACAAAATACTCCAATAAAAGTATTTGATGAACCATCTTCGGCTCTTGATCCTATTGCAGAATATGAACTGTATAAAAGTATTATGGAAGAGAGTAAAAACAAAACCATGATATTTATCTCACATCGTCTGTCATCTGTACGAAATGCGGACAGGGTGTTTATGTTTGAGCAGGGAGAGCTCATTGAACAGGGTACCCATGAGGAATTAATGAATATGAAAGGTTCCTATGAAGATATGTACACAAAACAGGCTATGAACTATCTTGCAGTGAATAAAATCGAAGAGGGGGTTGTGCTATGAAGACGAAACAGCCCTTTAAGCAAGTATTAAGCAACAATTTATTTATTCTTAAGATATGTTTTTCAGCATCGCCATTATACATATTAGCATTTATACTAGATATATTGAGAAACCAAATTCTTATTTTTGTTGAACACACCTATGGTATTGCATATGTATTGGAATCTGTTGAATATGGTCGACCTTTTCATAATGTGGCAGTATTTTTAATCAATCTGTTTATTTTAATAGGAATCGGAATGCTCTATGGAGCCATTGTTACCCATAGTTTGGCGCCAAAAGCTTTGCCAAAGATGAAACAGAAGTTAAAGTTCATGTTATATGAAAAAGCGCAGAAGTTGGACTTGGAGTGCTATGACAATCCTGAGTACTATAATGAGTTTGTTCTGGCAGTTTCAGAATCCGATAAGCAGGTTGAAAGGCTTTTGGAGTTTTTTAACAAACTTTTTACCGGGCTTACGGTCTTTGTTACCACAGGTGCGTACTTCCTTGTAAAAGACTGGCTCTCGGTATTCTTTGTGCTCGTTTCCTTCATATGTTCCTTTATACTTATGCAGGTATTCAATAAGATTAACTATAAAATACGTCTGGAAAAAAATCCAGAGGAAAGAAAAAGAGCCTATGTTAATCGCGTGTTTTACCTGAATGATTATGCAAAGGAGTTAAGATTAAATCCTGAGGTTTCCAATAAGCTTTTCGAGAGATTTAAAGAGGCTAACAGAAAGATATACAGCATAGATATAGCCAGTGCTAAGAAGAAATTCATTTTAAGCTTTCTTAGAGACTATGTATCTAATGACTTTATAAGTGACGTACTTTACATAGCTTACCTTGTATATAAAGCTACTGTACTTCAATTGATTTCATATAGCAGTGTTGTTATTTTATTTAACTCCTTCGGGAGATTTAAGAGAAGCCTTAGCATCTTAACAGAAATTTACCCATATGCCAGTGAAACAAGTTTATATGTTGAAAAGATTCGCAGCTTCCTGAATTACCAGCCGAAGATAGTGAGCAGAAAGAAGCTTGATGTACCTAAGGAGCCAAAGACTTTTAAGATGGAAAACATATCTTTTTCCTACAAAGAGGGAGAAGATAATATTATTAACAACATAAATTTGATGATTAAACCTTACGAAAAAATAGCACTTGTTGGCTATAATGGAGCGGGAAAAACCACTTTAATCAAGCTGCTTATGCGACTTTATGATGTGAAGGAGGGATCAATCTCCCTGGACGGCACTGACATTAAGGACTATGATGTAACCCAATACCACGATTATGTGGGGACGGTTTTCCAAGACTATATGCTGTACGCTGCCACCGTTAAGGAAAATGTATTATTGGATAATGCTGAGGAGGTTCCGGAAAAGCCAGTAATCACAGCGTTGGAACAAAGTGGATTTTCTGATAGACTGAAGCAGTTTGAACATGGACTGGACACGCCATTAACAGCAGAATTTGAGGAGAGTGGAGTTAACTTATCGGGGGGAGAGGCTCAGAAAATTGCAATATCCAGAGCATTTTACAAGAATTCAAGCCTTATTATTCTGGATGAGCCATCTTCAGCACTTGATCCCATAGCAGAATATCAGTTGAACCAATCAATGCTGGAGGCAGCTGAAAATAAAACAGTGGTTTTCATATCACACAGGCTTTCCACTACCCGTTTGGCCGATAAGATATTCATGCTGGAAAACGGAAGAATAATAGAGGCCGGGAGCCATGAGGAATTATTGGAGATGAACGGGAAGTATGCTGAAATGTGGCGCGTACAGGCCGGACAGTATATAAACGTTTAGCTAAGTCATATGTATTTAGATAATTTATCAACTATTTTACCGGAGGTTAAAATGTTCTATTTTTTAGTTATAATTCAGGCAGCAATATATATTTGGGGTGTAATAATTAATTCTTCAGCACCCTCAGGAAATCTTCCTGTGCCAATAAAGATTGGCTTAAGCCTTTCCTTTGTACTGGCAGCACTTTTAGTCAGATATATTAACAAGTCAAGGGCTTATACTAAATTTGTTGCATTGGGAATGGTATTTTGTTTCATGGGCGATCTTATTAACTCCAACGTTATTCCGATAATTAATTCATTTTTTATTATTACGGTAACGAGTATTGCTTGTTTCGGTCTTGGACATGTATTATTTATTATCGCTTTTGTTAAAACACTAAAGAGCAGCGGTACTCCTGTGCTGTGTAAACCTTTTTACCTAGGCATAATATTTTACTGGGTAGTTACTTTCATCTCGTGGTGGCTATTGATATTCCCTGTAGACAAAAGCTTTATGTCCTACGGTGTACTCGGCTACGGATTATGGGTTTCTACCATGGCCGCGTTTTCCTGGCCCCTGGTTAAGATTAAGAAAAAGTACCTGTTAGTTGCTGCGGGAGCTTTTATGTTTGTGGTTTCCGACCTCTTCCTTGCCGCAACAGGAATTGGCGGAAAATACGTTCCATACAGGGATGCCATTATATGGGCAACCTATGTTCTAGCTCTGATGGGAATTGTGTATTCGGGAAAGTTTGTAGAAGAATAAAAAGTCTATCCTTAAATAATTAGTACAAAAAGGATCTCATACTAATTACAAGTAAGAGATCCTTTTATATTATAGGTTATATAAGGTTTTGAGGTAACCAAGGTTCTAATATCTCAAAAGGTATTTTCACCCCGGGTTTGCTTTCTCCAAGCTTAACATTTGGCTTAAGTTTGCCATGATAGTCGCTTCCACCTGAAGAATAAAGTTTGTGCTCGGTGCAGTAATCCAAAAGAAAACTTGTCTTTTCTACAGAATGAAGCGAATGATAACATTCTATTCCATCAAGTGCCTTCAGGCTAACAATTGAGTCCAGAAATTCCTTATAATCCTTCTCAAAATAACCATAGGGATGAGCCAAAAATGCTCTTCCGCCGGCATTTTTTATAAGACCAACAGTTTCCTCTACCGAGAGATAGTTTTTCACTTGATTTAGAAAAAACGGACTGTTTTCATTATTTACGCAGTTTCTGTAAAATGCATTCAAGCTTTCCCAGATTTCTTTAGAGAAATGCTTTTCATTTTCGGGATATTTCCTTAGATCAGCATGCATCACCTGATTTGCAAAATACTTTGTGCCTATAATTGAAAGATTCTCGGTATAAGAAATATTAAGGTTTTTACATACCTTCTTCATTTTTTCAAGGTATTCGTTTTCTCTTTGAAAAAACTTTTCATCCGAGACAATACCTGTTTCAGCTATAGTTTCAAGGTCAATTCCGTAGCCCAGTATTTCTATGGGCTTTCCGTTGTGTACAGCAGTAAACTCACAGCCTGGAATAATTTTGCCTTTGAAATACTCTCTATTGCCATTTGATTTTAACTTCTGATAGGCTCCAATAGAGTCGTGGTCGGTAATAGAAATATATTGTAGCCCCAGTTGTTGTGCTCTTTTGAGAATTTCCTCAGGCTGGTCTGACCCATCAGAGGAAGTTGTATGAATGTGCAAATCTATCATTTACCTTGCTCCTAATTATGTATTTAATTAATTAATTAATGTATTTGTTTTGATTTGTTTATAATTAATTCATATTTAATTCATATTTTTTATTTATTCTCTTCATTCTACCCTTTTAGCATTTTAAAATCAATTTCATCCACTGGCTTTTTCTCAAGCATGCTTGTAACAAGAGCTTCTATTGTCAGTACGTTTATAATTGATTGTTTAAGAGGTATAACCGGCTTTTCAAATCCTTTGATAACCTGAGTAAAGTTTTTTAGTTGTAACGTAAAAGCATTTGCTTGTTCTATTTCATATGTATCTGTCAGAATATAATCCCAATCTTGTTTTCTGTGAGTTTGAGTTATTTTGACTTCTCCATATATTCCCCATGCAATAGGAAGCCTTAGAATTCCATTGGAACAGGTTATTTGAAGTTCCTGACTGAAATTAGCTTCTTTGCTGCTTTCAATAATTCCAACGAGTCCGTTTTCATACTCAATCATACCAAAAATACGATTAATTATTCCATACTTTGTGCTCTCATTTCCGGAAGAAAAAATCCTTTTTGGTAAACTATTGCTGAATTGATTACAAGCATTAACAAGATAGCTCATCCAGTCGTAGGGCACACCTCCGCCGCATTCCTTCCTGAATCTCCAGTCTAGTTCAGAACCCGGCTTTAGTTCACTTTCGGGTTCATAATTGCTGAAGGTTGCTCTTATACTATCAATTTTACCAAGATATCCGATATCAACTATTCTTTCCAGCTTTCTTATTGCCGGATGATGTCGATGTTTACAGGCTTCCATAATAAAGGCATTATGTGCCTCAGACATATTCCATATTGATATTGCCTCTTCACTTGTAAGCGCTAAGGATTTCTCACATAAAATATTTTTTACTCCCATTGAAAGACACAGCTCGATTTGATCTCTATGCTGCATTGGCCATGTACACAGGATAACTGCATCCAGGTTTTCAGTTTTCAACATGTCCTCAAGCTCAGTGTAGAAGGATTTACACCCATATTTTAATGCACAAGCCATGGCTCTTTCACGGTTTATATCACAGCATGCGATTATTTCTATTCCATCAACAACTCTGGCTGACTCCAAGTGTTCACGGGAGTGTTCTCCGCAACCCACAATAGCTATTTTTAGTTTATCATCCATAAATTAACTCCATTTACAGTTATACTTACTTTAATAAAAAAATAATATCATATGGTACTATGATTAATCCATATATTTTTTTAGTGATATAACGAATGTGAGTGAATATCTAATGGTACATTTTATTTTAAAAACTGGCCGGTTTTGCCCATTTTATAGGCAAGCAGGATGATACCTTTTTCCTCCTCAGACATTTCACGGGCATACATCTTCTCGAATTGCTTGATAAGACCATCTGCATCTATTATCTTTTTTGGCTCTCTGGGCGGCCTTTTTTCTTTTTCCAGCGGGTCATAAGCCTGAGGCTGCATAAAGGGACTATATATTATCTTGAATATTTCGGCAGTATAAAGAGCATCGTAATATGCATTGTGAAAGGAGTAAGTTAACGGTATATTAAGGGCTTTAACAGCATGTTCAAGTCTTAGAAGGTTTTTAACTGAATAGTTGAAATAAAGTGAAACAAAAGGTTGTATGTTAATATACTTTCTTGATAGACTTTTACTAGTTAAATTATGAGCATCAACATTCCTGAATAGTTCCTTAAGATCTGACGTCCCCCATAAACAAAAAACTACATCTGTTTCTCCGGTAAACTTAATAAACTCCATAAATATTTCAGGAAAATATCCGGCATTTTGAAGCATCTCTGATGAAATCCCTGTTAAGTCAGTAATAAACGGGTTTACTTTTTCATAGAAGGTAGGCTTGATGTAGCTGTTGAAAGAATCGACAAAATTGAAAGCAGCGTCCAGTTTAACTGCACCAATTTGAATTATTTCATTGGGTGCCGGGTTTCTTCTGTTATAATCTTTTTGCAATGAGGAAAAATCCTGATTGAATTCTAAATCAAAGACAACATAATACATAAATAACTCCTGAAGTTATTATAATATTCCTTATTGTACAAATACTGATTAGAATTATATAATTAATAAGTATATATTGGAAGGGGGCGCAGGTATGGAGTTACTAAGAAATGTAAGTTTTTTGTCTATTGTATTTATGACAGTATCTACTGTTTTATCTTTATTTGTTCCAATAGCTGTTATTGTCTTTATGGGGGTAAAAAAGAAGCTTAATTGGAAAGCAACTCTTCTTGGTTTTCTTATGTTTGTGGTCTTTGTTACCATCCTTGAAAATCTAATGCATGTACTGGTACTCGGTACCGATATTACTAAGTCCGCAATCTATAAAAATATATTTATTTATGCTATTTATGGGGGTTTTGCAGCCGGAATATTTGAAGAGACAGCAAGGTTTTTATGTTTCAGATATCTGCTTAAGGTTCATAAGGAGGAACCTTTGAATACCGGGTTATCCTATGGCTTGGGTCATGGAGGATTTGAAGCAATATTGATAGGCGGCATTTCTTCCATAGGAAACCTTATTATGTCCATAATGCTTAATAAAGGCTTACTCCAAAGTGTCACATCGTCCATGAGTGGAGAACAGCTGGAGAGCTATAATAAAGGAATCGATGCATTGGTGGATACACCTTCCTATATGTTTTTAATAACAGGAGGGGAGAGAATGATTGCCCTCGTGCTGCAAATAGCATTGACGATGTTTGTTTTCATAGCTGTCAGGGATAAAAAATGGCAGTATTTTGCGTTTGCTGTTTTGATACACGCCGGTGTAGATATTTTAGCGGTATTATTCCAGAGGGACATTATACAAAATATTGTTTTACTTGAATTTATTATACTTATTATAACCGCATTTGTTGCTTTTATAGCCTACAAGCTTGCAATGAAAAAAGATGTAATAACTGAGGAGTACTTATAAAGCCGTTCGCTAGACCACGGTTATAAAGGAGAATTTATATGAACAACATGAACTTAACAATGCTCACTGATTTTTATGAAATAACAATGGCCAATGGCTATTTTCAAAACGGTTGGAAGGACAAGATTGCCTATTTCGATATGTTTTTCAGAAAAGTACCTGACAATGGCGGATTTGCAATCATGGCTGGAGTGGAGCAGGTTATACAATACTTGGAAAACCTTGAATTCAGTCAGGCAGATATCGAGTATTTGAGAAGCAGAAATCAGTTTAGTGAAGATTTTCTGCAGTACCTGAAGAATTTCAAATTCAGCTGTGATGTATGGGCTGTTCCGGAAGGGACACCAATTTTCCCGGGTGAGCCGGTAGTTATAGTACGAGGTCCTGTAATTGAAGCCCAATTTATTGAAACAATGATTTTGCTTACTGTTAATCATCAAAGCCTGATTGCTACGAAAGCAAATAGAATAGTCAGGGCTGCGCAAGGAAGAGCTGTTATGGAGTTCGGTTCCAGAAGGGCTCAGGGATATGATGGTGCCATTTATGGGGCGAGAGCTGCATATATCGGTGGATGTATTGGAACAGCTTGTACAATAGCAGAAAAGGAATTTAACATTCCTGCTATCGGAACAATGGCTCACAGCTGGATTCAGATGTTTCCGAACGAATTGGATGCGTTCCGCACCTATGCAAAAACCTACCCTGATAACTGTACTCTTTTGGTGGATACTTATAATACATTAAAGTCAGGAGTGCCCAATGCAATTAAAGCTTTTAATGACGAGATTGTACCCAGAGGGTTCAGACCAAAGGGTATAAGGATTGATTCGGGTGATATTACCTATCTGTCCAAAGCTGCCAGAAAAATGCTTGATCAGGCGGGATTTCCTGATTGTAAAATTGTGGCTTCAAACTCTCTGGATGAATTCATAATCAGAGATATATTGATTGAAGGAGCCCAAGTTGATCAGTTCGGAGTTGGCGAAAGACTAATAACTTCAAGATCTGAACCGGTTTTTGGTGGAGTATATAAACTGGTTGCTGTTGAGGAAGAGGGTAAGATTATACCAAAAATCAAGCTGAGTGAGAATGTGGGAAAGGTAACCAATCCATGTTTCAAGCAGATTTACAGATTGTTTGATAATGAGAGCAATAAGGCAATTGCAGATGTAATAACATTACATGACGAGGTAATTGATGAGAACGAAGCCTATGAAATATTTGACCCTGAATATACCTGGAAGAGAAAGACACTGACCGGGTTCAGAGCACACAAACTGTTAGTGCAAATATTTAAGAAAGGCAAATGTATATATGAAAGCCCCAATACCCAGCAGATAAAGGCGTTTTGTCAGGCTCAGCTGGAAACCATATGGGACGAGGTAAAGAGATTTGAAAATCCCCATAAATATTATGTAGATTTGTCCAAAAAACTTTGGGATGAAAAACAGAGATTGTTACAGGATTATTCTGCCGATTCAATGAATACGCCCAAAAGACAAACTAAATAAAATTGACGGTTGTTAAATTCACTCCAAAAATTACTTTACAGGTAGAGTGTAATGAATACAGAGATGTATTTTGACTCAACTACTTAAAAGTATATTTTTGGAGTGAAATATTATGTACACCAGAATGGCGCCTGAAAAGAAGCCTGACTCATATAGTGGATGGAGTTCGAATTCACAAAGAAAGCCTTCATCTACTGAAAGTAAACAAAAGAAACTTAAAGTCAGGACAATGGATTACTTGATGATTATGCAATTAATACTTAAGAATCCGGATGCAATATTACCTGACGAACTTCTATTACTTCAGAGATCCATTGGGACTAATGAAGCATTGTTATTTATTAAAA
>JAEWMS010000076.1 GCA_023393115.1 Bacillota bacterium | reverse complement strand
GCACTATGAGTCTTTAACTTTGGCATATTTATTCTCCTCCTATCCTACTGCTTTGGATTAAGTATCATTATCATACTTTTGCCTTCAAGTTTGGGTTTCTTTTCAACCACTCCAACGTCTTTTACTGCTTCAGCGAACTTATCTAGAATCTCATGGCCTATAGAGGTGTAATGCATTTCTCTTCCTCTGAATTTAACAGAAACCTTAACTTTGTCTCCATCCTTCAAGAACTTGTATGCGTTCTTAACCTTGAATTCAAAATCATGGTCTTCTATCGAAGGAGATACTCTGACTTCTTTTATGCTTATGATCTTTTGATTTTTCCTTGCTTCCTTCTCTTTTTTGGCAAGCTCGAACATGTATTTTCCATAATCCATTATCTTGCAAACAGGCGGTACACCCTGTGGTGCAATTTTAACCAAATCAAGATTTTTTGAATTAGCAAGCTTCTGGGCTTCCTTAGTCGCCATGATACCAAGCATGGTACCGTCAGCATCGATAAGTCTGACTTCTTTGTCCCTGATTTCCTCATTGATCATTAATTCATTTTTGCTAATAACTGACACCTCCGAATATAATAGGCAGAAGATTAACTTCAAGTACCTCAATAATAAAAAACAATAAAAAAAGTGGATAGAAGTAAGTATCCACTAGTAATCTCAGTTAGTACACAACAAAGCATACTTTATAACCGATATTAACCCTGCAAATCAAAAGTTCGCTAGGTGAGAAGTGGAAAACTTCTTCTTGTTTTGCATGAATATGATACCAGAAAATATTTCGGTTGTCAAATTTATTTTTTGCGTTGATAAACCAGGAATTTGTAGTCGTATGGGTTTTTTTCGTCCTTTGGTCCCGTTTCACTTGAAATAAGTTCCCACTGTGAATAATCTATCTTCGGGAAATAAGCATCTGCTTCAAATACCTCATCTATTAAAGTTACATAAAGCTTATCAGCCAATGGAAGAAAGGCATTATACACTTCAGCACCGCCTATTATAAAAGCTTCTGCGTCCACGGTATATTCTTTAGCCTTTTCAATGGAATCAACTATAATGCAGCCCTCGCACTTAAAAGTCTTGTTCCTGGTGATAATTATATTCTTCCTGCCGGGGAGGGGTTTTCCTATGGATTCAAAGGTTTTCCTCCCCATAATGACAGGCTTCCCCAGAGTTACCTTTTTAAAATAGGCAAAATCCGCAGGCAGATACCATGGCATTCTGTTTTTGCAGCCCAGTGCATGGTCTTTGCCCATAGCCCAAATCATTGATGTCATACTGCTATTTCTCCCTTTATATGTGGATGTGGATCATATTCCGACAATGTAAAATCCTCAAACCTAAAGTCAAACAAATTTTTAACTTCGGGATTTAAAGTCATCTTTGGCAGCGCTCTGGGCTCCCTTGAAAGTTGAAGTTTTACCTGTTCAATATGATTAAGATAAATATGTGCATCTCCCAGAGTGTGGACAAATTCTCCCGCCTTTAAGCCGCATGCCTGGGCTACCATCATGGTGAAAAGGGCATAGGATGCTATATTAAACGGCACACCGATAAAAACATCTGCGCTCCTCTGATAGAGCTGACAGGACAGAGTGCCGTTTGCCACGTAAAACTGAAAGAAGCAGTGGCATGGCGGCAGCGCCATTTTGTCTATTTCTCCCACATTCCAGGAGCAAACTATTAATCTTCTGGAATCAGGGTTATTTTTTATTTGAGAAATTAAGTCGCTTAACTGATCGATCTGCCTTCCGTCAGCAGTATCCCAGGATCTCCACTGATGTCCGTATACCGGACCCAAATCGCCGTTCTCATCGGCCCACTCATCCCAGATTGAAACACCATTATCCTTAAGATATTTTATATTGGTTTCACCCTTTATAAACCAAAGAAGTTCATACATTATTGACTTAAGGTGAAGCTTTTTTGTTGTCAGCAGAGGAAAACCTTCCTGGAGGTTAAACCTCATTTGATACCCAAAAGTGCTTATGGTCCCCGTTCCAGTTCTGTCTTCCTTCCTTATGCCGTTTTTTAAAATATGCTCGCACAGTTCAAGATACTGTTTCATAAACCAACCTCCAAAAATATACATTACCTGCTATTATTACTGATTGTTTTATTCAAATGCATATGCCCGTCCCTATTTATTATTCCACAACTGGCGGCTAATGACAACAATGCTCTAAAATAAAAACGCCATTAATAAAACATAATGGCGAAGGGTACTTCTAAAATATTTATTTTTATTCTTATTTTTTCTGTTCCTCAAAGCCCATTAATTCACCAATTATATAAAGGGGTCTTGCTTTTACTTCTTCATAGATTCTTCCAACATATTCACCCATAATACCTATTACTATCAGCATGACACCATTTAAAAACAATGTAACTGCTATGGATGAAGCCCATCCGGATACAACATCATTTTTTACAAACCTCTGTATAAGGACTACTACAAGATAAATAAAACTGCATACCGATACAAGCATACCTATAAAAGTAGCAAGCTTTAATGGCTTATATGAAAATGAAAATATACCGTCACCGGCAAGCTTCAGCATTTTCTTCAATGGATATTTGGTTTCTCCGGCAAATCGCTTTTCTCTATGGTACTCAACACTGGTTTGTTTGAAGCCGACCCAGCTGACCAATCCCCTTACGTACCTGGATCTCTCAGGAAGGCATTTCATTGCATCACAAACCTTTCTGTCTATAAGTCTGAAATCCCCAACGTCCACGGGCAGCTTAACATCGGTCATACTGTCAAGGAATCTGTAAAAAGTCTTTGCAGTAACCTTTTTGAAGAAGGTTTCTCCATCTCTCTGGAGTCTCTTTCCGTATACAACCTCATAACCTTCCTTCCACTTATCCACCATTTTCAAAATAACCTCGGGAGGGTCCTGCAGATCCGCATCAATTATGACAATAGCGTCTCCTTTTGCATAATCCATACCGGCTGTAATGGCAATCTGATGTCCGAAATTCCTGGCAAAGTTTATAACACGTACTTCAGGATTACTTGAAGCTATTTCCTTCAGTTTGAAATAAGTATTATCCTTGCTTCCATCATTAATAAATATATACTCTACCTTCATAAAAAAATCTTTAAATACTGCAGATAGCCGCTTGAAGGTTTCATCAATTACTTCCTGCTCATTATAAACAGGAACAACAATAGACAGCAATTTATTTTCCATAGCCTTCTCCTCCCAAATTAAACCAACCCAAAACACAAAAAATATTATAACATAGCAAATATTGGGTCGCAAATAATATTAAATCAAGTCCTGTTTAACTTGTCACAGTAGCAAACTCGAAATGTCTTCCCAGTTAAGAATTATTCACAAATAAAGGTAATATTAATACACTGTTCTATTATTCCTCACTAATACTATCAGGCAAATAAACCGATATAAGGATTATATAGGTTTTATGTCAGATAATAATAGGAGTGATGTTATGGAGCTGCTTGAACTAATATCTTATCTAAAGGAAACATCAGATTATATTGAATTTTCCTTCTATAAAAACTCTTCTGAAATCATGGGTGCCATTACTCAAAAAGGTATTGATGAAGTTATTAATATCCTTTCTTTAAAGGAGACAAGAAAAGGAGTTTTTGAATGTGTCACCACCTGGGAAGTGGATAAAGACCTCTGCTTGACCAAAAATGTAACAATTGATATTTCCGGAGAAATGATTTATATAACTGAAACATTGGGAAGCCAGGAAGGTAGCATAGTTAAGAATGAAGCTGCTACTGACAGTGATTTTGAGCGAGAATACAGCGAAATATTAGCTCTTTTGAAAAGCAAACCCCTTAACAGGATCGAAAAGGATCTTCTGACCAAGGTGGTAGCTGCATTTTTTAAGTAATATTACTTAATATTAAGTAATATGTAATGGAATGAACGTAAAACAGCTGCCGTTTTGAATTCGGCAGCTGTTTTCTATTTCAATCCTTGTTTTATTCCCGACATAATTTTATGATGTCTGAGGGTAAATATAAATACTTTATCTGGCCCTTGTTCTTATTTCTTCAACAATTTTGTCGACAAATTCCTCAGCTGACATTGTTCCAAGATCACCATCTTTTCTTGATCTGACTGCTACAGCACCGTTTTCCATTTCCTTGTCACCGATTACCAGCATATAAGGTATCTTCTCCATTTGGGCTTCTCTTATTTTGTAACCTATCTTTTCATTTCTGTAGTCAACTTCAACTCTCACACCCTTGTCTTTCAACATTTGACCTACTTTTTGCGCGAAGTCATGGTGCTTGTCGACCAAAGGAAGTATTTTCGCCTGTACCGGGCATAGCCAGGTTGGGAAGGCACCTGCGTACTTTTCTATAAGCATTGCTAGAGTTCTTTCATAACAGCCGATAGATGTTCTGTGAATAACATAAGGATGCTTCTTTTCATTGTTTTTATCAATATAAACCATATCAAGGCGCTCTCCAAGTGCAAAGTCAACCTGAACGGTTATAATAGTGTCTTCCTTGCCATGAACATTTTTGAACTGTATATCCAGCTTTGGCCCATAGAAGGCGGCCTCTCCTTCTGCTTCCTTATAGTCAATCTTCAGGTGATTAAGAATTGTTCTCATCTTACCCTGAACATCTTCCCAATCCTCTGCATTACCAATATATTTTTCCTTGTTGTTTGGATCCCATTTTGAGAATCTGTAGGTAACATCATCCTGAATACCGAGAGTCTCCATCATGTATTTAATCAGATCCACAACGCCCTTGAATTCTTCTTCCAGCTGTTCAGGAGTACATACAAGATGGCCTTCGGAAATTGTAAACTGGCGGACACGGATAAGTCCGTGCATTTCTCCTGAAGCCTCATTTCTGAACAGTGTTGAGGTTTCACCGTATCTGATTGGCAGATCACGGTAACTGTGGAGCTTTGATTTGTATATCATAAACTGGAAGGGACAGGTCATTGGTCTTAAGGCCATTACCTCGTCATCCTTTTCCTCGTCTCCAAGTATGAACATTCCGTCCTTGTAGTGCTGCCAGTGACCTGACAGCTTGTAAAGGTCACTCTTGGCCATAAACGGAGTTTTGGTCAGTACATAGCCTCTTCTTTCCTCTTCATCCTCAACGAATCTTTGAAGTGTCTGAACTATTTTAGCACCTTTAGGCATAAGCAACGGCAAGCCCTGTCCGATTTCTTCTACCGTTGTAAACAGTTCCAACTCTCTTCCCAGCTTGTTGTGGTCACGTTTCTTTGCCTCTTCCAGTCTGGTTACATATTCATCCAGCTCACTCTTCTTAGGAAAAGCAGTACCATAGACTCTCTGGAGCATTTTGTTTTTCTCGTTTCCTCTCCAGTAAGCACCGGCAGCACTCATTAGCTTGATAGCCTTAAGTTTTCCTGTTGAAGTGAGGTGGGGTCCTGCACAAAGGTCTACAAAGTCACCCTGTTTGTAGAAGGAAAGTTCTTCACCCTCTGGAAGATCTTTAATCAGTTCAACTTTATATGGCTCACCTTTTTCCTCCATAAACTTAATGGCTTCTTCTCTTGGAAGTGTGAACCTATCCATAGGAAGATCCTCTTTAATTATTTTTTCCATTTCCTTCTCAAGCTTTAATAAATCCTCGGGAGAAAAGTTCTTCTCAACATCGAAATCGTAATAAAACCCATTATCTATAGCAGGACCGATGGCAAGCTTAACACCGGGGAACAGTCTCTTTACAGCCTGTGCCAGTATATGAGATGCTGTATGTCTGTAGGCTAGTCTTCCACCTTCATCAGAGAAGGTTAATAGATTAAGAGTACAATCCTTTTCAAGCTTATAATTCAGATCCTTTACTTTTCCATCCACCTCACCAGCCAGAGCAACTCTTGCCAACCCGGCACTTATGCTTTCTGCAACCTGCAGAATGGAAATACCCTCTTCATATTCCTGAATACTTCCGTCTTTTAATGTAACTTTTATCATGTTTAATCTCCCTTTATAAATTAACCTAATAAAATTTATATATTAATTGATATTTATGTTGTCTGATTGCTTTGGATTTTATTTATCCTTGTTACTGATCTCTCCAACAATTCTACTTATAAATCCATTGCAAGACATACTGCCCAAATCACCATCTTTTCTAGATCTAACCGCCACAGAGCCGCTTTCTGTTTCTTTATCTCCTATTACAAGCATATAAGGAGTCTTTTCCACTTGTGCTTCTCTGATTTTATAACCAATCTTTTCATTTCTTGTATCTATTTCAACTCTTATACCCTTTTCCTCAAGCATTTTCTTTACTTGATAAGCATAATCATGATGCTTGTCAACCAAGGGGAGTATTTTTACCTGAACCGGACTGAGCCAGGTCGGGAAGGCCCCTGCGAAATGCTCTGTCAAAATAGCAATAAACCTTTCAATACTTCCGAATACAACTCTGTGAATCATAACAGGTCTGTGCTTCTCTCCGTCGGGTCCTATATAGTTCAAATCAAATCTTTCTGGCAGATTCATATCCAATTGGATTGTACCGCACTGCCAGGTACGTCCAATGGAATCCTCCAGATGGAAGTCAATTTTGGGTCCATAGAAGGCCCCGTCTCCCTCATTGATTTTATAGTTTATCCCCTTTGCATCCAGTGCTTCCTTCAGCGCAGCAGTGGACAATTCCCACATTTCATCTGAACCAATGGATTTTTCAGGTCTTGTTGACAATTCAACATTGTATTTAAAACCGAATACCTGATAGAAATTATCTATCAGATCAATAACTCCGATGATTTCATCTTTAATCTGGTCAGGAGTCATAAAAATATGTGCATCATCCTGGGTAAAGCATCTGACTCTCATTAGTCCATGGAGTGCTCCAGACAGCTCATGCCTGTGAACCAGTCCAAGCTCTCCCATCCTCTGGGGAAGATCCCTGTAGGAATGAAGTTTACGTTTGAAAACAAGTATACCTCCGGGACAATTCATTGGCTTGATTGCAAAATCCTGCTCATCAATCTCAACTGTATACATGTTTTCCTTATAGGTATCCCAATGTCCCGATCTAAGCCATAATTCCTTGTTGAGTATTACCGGTGTCTTAATTTCCTGATAACCCGCTTTTGCGTGCTCTGAACGCCAGAAATCTTCAAGCAGGTTACGAAGTACCATACCCTTTGGCATAAAGAACGGGAAGCCCGGTCCTTCGTCCAATATATCAAAAAGATCCAATTCTCTTCCAAGCTTTCTATGATCGCGTTTTTTGGCCTCTTCAATTCTTGTAATATACTCGTCCAGCTCGCTTTTCTTTGGAAAGGCTGTTCCGTAAATTCTTTGTAGCATCTTGTTGTTTTCATTGCCTCTCCAATAAGCGCCTGCCGCATTCATCAGCTTAACGGCCTTGATTTTTCCGGTAGATGGTAGGTGGGGACCTGCACACAAGTCAACAAAGTCTCCCTGTTTGTAAAAAGAAATTTCTTCGTCCTCAGGAAGGTCTTTTATAAGTTCTACTTTATAAGGCTCTCCTTTTTCCTCCATAAGCTTGATAGCCTGGTCTCTGGGTAAAGCAAACCTTTCCAGAGGCAAATCTTCCTTTATTATCTTTTCCATTTCCTTTTCCAGCACAGCTAAATCTTCAGGAGTAAAATTTTTATCAGTTTCAAAGTCATAATAAAAGCCATTCTGAATGGACGGGCCTATTGCAAGTTTGACTGTCGGAAATATTCTTTTTACAGCCTGTGCCAATACATGTGAAGTAGTATGTCTGTAAGCGTTCCTGCCACCTTCATCCTCAAAGGTCAACAGGTTCAAGGTACAATCCTCCTCCAGCCTGAAGTTTAAATCCTTTACTTTTCCGTTTACCTCTCCTGCAAGTACTACTCTGGCCAATCCGGCACTGATGCTCTCGGCAACTTCTTTTATACTTATTCCTGTTTGATATTCCTGAATGTTCCCATTTTTTAGTGTTACATTTATCATTGTAATCCCTCCATATACAAGAACTGTGAGTTTATTCATTTTAGTTTCCTTTAATTAAACACACTTAACAAAAAATAAAACTCCCGTCCTTAGTCAATAAAATTGATTAGTCAATTTATTGACTTTATAAGGACGAGAGTTATCTCGCGGTTCCACCCTACTTGAAGCTCAGTGCATATCATCCATATGATACGCAGATTATAACGTAATCACCGATTCAGGCTCAGAGGTGGTTTTCGGTAAAGTGTTGGTCCGGTTACTTTCAGCTAATGTATCCGGTCTCTGAAACCTCATTTTTTACTTACTCTTCTCATCAACGCCTTTGTCAATATATAAATATATCGATACAACAATATAATTTATTATATTCTTACCCAAATTAAGTGTCAATACTTCGGCAAAGTTCCTTGCATTACCATATTTTGTTCTCTTTTGCACCTGGGCCATTTGTAAACTTTCATACCCCTTTACAGGCAGAGGCGGCTATAGAACTTCAGGGTCCACTACATGATTAATTAACGTACCAATTCCCTCAATTTCAACCTCCACCAAATCGCCGTGCTTCATTGGACCAACACCCTCCGGTGTTCCGGTGGTAACAATGTCTCCTGGTTCAAGAGGAATAACCTTTGAAATAAAGCTTATCAAATCATAGGTTTTAAATATATGCATTGAGGTATCTCCATGCTGCTTGACCTGCCCATTTAGTTTAAGCTTTACGTCCAATTTTGTGAAATCCAGTCCTGTTACTATATAAGGTCCAATGGGACAGAAGGTTTCATAATTTTTACCTCTTATCCATTGCCCATCCATTCTCTGAATATCCCTTGCTGTTACATCATTGAGGCAGGTTGCACCAAGAATATATTCCGGAGCCTGCTCAGGCTCAATATTTTTACAATACTTCTTTATTACTACAGCAAACTCTGCTTCATAATCCACTCTTTTTGATACTTTAGGGATAATAATTGAATCCTCAGGTCCAATTACCGTATGGGGCAGTTTTATAAATATAACGGGATTTTCAGGGATATCCCTGCCTGAGAACTCCTTTACATGATCAACGTAATTTAGTCCTACGGCAACCACCTTACCGGGTTTACAAGGTGCCAAGACCCGGACATCGCTCAAATTATATTTATTATCTGTCAATACAAAGTTTTCAAAAATGCTGCCTTCTAACTCTGTTATGATATTCTCGTTTAACACACCATACTTTTCAATTCCATTAACTAAAAACCTTATATATTTCATTTTTTATTCACCGGTATTACCCGGTAATCCTCCATTCCTCCGACGTATACAGTCATTATAGCACAGGCGTCCTATTTACGCATAGCTTCTAAATGTATTTTGGTTTCTGACTACTGTTACGATTTTCTGGTAATAATAAAACTGACACTTTATATAAATTTCCGGAGGCAGTAATTGAGAAATACTAGATTAAAACGGTATAAAAAAATAAGACATCAAAGGCTGATTAAATTATTATTAATTGGTTTTTTCATACCAACAGTTTCATTATTAATGACCTATATTCTCTTTTCAGTTTTTATATTACCCATATTAATAAAGTGATTGTTAATTTTGCATACTATTTTACTTTTTTCGACGTATAAAATCGTTTATTAATGCCATTTGATTTACATTACTAAAGTAATATAATTATTATGAAAATTAAATTATATTTTCCTCCTTTAAATTATTTTATCAACCGGCCCAAAAGGCCGGTTTTTGTTTTATATGCATATATAGTCTTTGATTTTATCAAAAGTTTTTTGCTTAATTCCGGTTATTTTCATGATATCGGTTATTTTTTTGAACCCTCCGTTCTTATCTCTGTAGTCTATAATAGCCTTAGCTGTAGCAGGCCCCACATTTGGAAGACCCTCCAGCTCAGCCTGGCTGGCCTTGTTGATATTTACAAGCTTGCTCTTTTGGTTTCCCCCCTGTGCATCTTCGGACTGTTCCTCGGCAACCACCGCCCCCAGGCTGTCGCTGATTATGTCTACTCCACTATTCATCTTTTGTGCTGCAACTGGGGCTATTGCAGCAGTATCAGCGGAAGTTCCGGCCTGCTTCCCATTCGTGCCCTGCTTCAGTCCTGATGCAGAATCGGCTTTTGAAATCGAACCGGAGCTTTCGGGTGTCTTACCCTCAACAGAAGCGGAAACCTTTCCGGCAATGGGTTTGGCTTTGATTCTAAGCATGGTATTATCTTCAAGACTATAAGCAAGATTTATGTTATCCATATCGGCTTGCTTAGTGGCCCCTCCGGCAGAATTTATGGCATCCTCGATAATGGCCCCCTTATTCAACGTTACAACTCCGGGTTTAGCTACGCAGCCAATAACATAAACTTTTATTTTTTCGATAGTTTCTTTAGGTTGCCCGGTGGGCAGGCTGCTTTCAGCTGGTTCCCGAGGATTTCCGTCAGCCGCCGCCAGTACTGCAGGCGCTTTTTTTTCAACAACTGGCTCATCAAAGGGCTGATAGACTTTGCTCAAAAAGTACCCTAACGTTCCAGAACCTAAAATTAGTAAAATCATAACTGTAATAAATGTAAACTTACTAATACAGTATTGTTTACCGAAAATTGAAACTTCCATATACCCTCCTTGAGATTTGTATTATTAAATATAGGATTTATATAAGATGATAAGCAGAAAATTGTTAACATAACTTTATTATTCAGCATATTATTCTACTACAGGCTGTTTTTTGACCAAGTATAGATTTTGTTTTATAATATACTAATTGAGGATTGTTTTTAGATAAAAATATAGATAAATCGAAATGATTTATTTTCATTATAATACATAATCTGGAAAAAAGCTATACAAACAGCAAATAAACCCAATATATTTCAAATTTATAGTTTTTGCTTTATACTTATATTGGGACTGTATTTTAAAACTTAACCGTTTTTTGAATCATGTAAGAGATGCATTTTACCAAGGAGGAAAAATGAAGAAAGCACTAGTCACATTAATATTTGCCATATTTTTTGCATTTCAAATTTCACCAGCTTATTGTAAGGACCTAGATATTGATGCTGCAGCTTACATATTGATGGACGCAAATACAGGAAGTGTATTATATGAACATAATCCGGATCTTCGCTTAAGACCAGCCAGCACCACCAAGATAGCCACAGCTCTGGTGGCTTTAAAAAATGGTGAACTTAGTCAGGTTATGACTGCCAGCAAGGATGCAATTTCAGATATTGGTGTCGGCGGTATGAATATAGGAATTATGCCCGGGGAACAAATGTCCCTTGATGACTTGCTTCATGCAATGCTTATTGTTTCGGCAAATGAAACAGCCAATATTATAGCTGAGAATCTTTTCTCCAACAGGGAAGAGTTTATTAATCAAATGAATCAGACAGCGGCTGCTTTGGGGGCAGTAAACTCAACCTTCACAAACCCCTGCGGTATAGATGAATATGAAAAGGATGCAGAGCACTTTTCTACTGCTAGAGACCTTGCCATCATAGCAAGGGAATGCATGAAATATCCTGAGTTCAGAGAGATTATCAGTCAAAAGCAGCTGGATATGCTTGCGCCCACAAATAAACATGAAAAATGGAACACTCTAAGCACTACAAATAAAGTGTTAGGTCAATCCTATAATTATGGTCCCGAAACCGGAGATGACAGAAATCAGTTTACCATAACAGGCTTAAAAACCGGTTCAACTATGCGTGCAGGTAACAACTTTGTTGCTTCGGCTGTTAATAAAGATGGTCTTGAGCTTATTGCAGTGGTTTTAGGTGTAAACAATAAACCAGGAAGAACTGTATTTAATTTTACCGAAACTCTGCTCCGTGCAGGGTATGAAAATTATTCGAACCAATTAATAGTTGACAGGAATAAAATAATAAAGAAAGTTGTAGTACAAGATGCTTCCGATGATGGGCAGCTTGACCTTGTTACAAACGGCAAGGTGGAAGCCATACTGCCAAATGATAAAAGTTTGTGGAAAATTGACGAAAAGGTAACCATAAAAAATGATCTTAAGGCGCCAATAACAAAGGGTACCGTTCTGGGAAATATAACCTATACTCTTGATGGCATTAACATTGGAAAAGTTGATATTGTATCTTCAAGAACAATTGATCAAAGTGTAAAGGCTCAGATAAAAATATATATAAAGAAAATTACAACCTCTCCGGTATTTAAGTTTGCTACTATAGCTTTAACCGTTGTAATATGCTTTCTAATTCTCAGAATGATTCTTAGAAAGATATCCAGACGCAGGATTTACAGAATAAAACAGAGACGTAAATGGTAAATTTAATGATTTTTATTACTTCATATATTGATTTAATTTAAATATACTTATATTATAGTATATGTTTGAATGTAATATATGGTAAGAGACACTATTATCTGATAATCGGACTGACATAAGGTTTGATAAGTTTCAGAAGAGACCATAACAGGGTTAAAATAACAGCATTATTGCTTATTAAGAGGGGTGTAATCTATGAGAACCGAACCGATTTACCAAACCAGGAAAATCAATGATCTCAAAGATATGATGATTCAGAGTGCAAACTTATATGGATCAAGAAACGCATTTTTAATCAAAGGCAAAAATGGGGAATATTACGGAAAAACATATATTGAGTTAAAAAATGAAATTGATGCTTTGGGAACAGCCTTAATTGACTTGGGTTTAAAGGATAAAAAAATAGCTATTCTTTCTCAAAACAGGGCAGAATGGTGTACTACTTACCTTACCGTAACAGGCGGAGTAGGCGTAGTGGTTCCGTTGGACAAGGAGCTCCCCTTTAATGAAATCGAAAATCTTATTTCCAGAGCAGGCGTAAATGCAATTGTCTTTTCCTCAAAGTTCAGGGGCGACATGGCTAAACTATCTGGAACTTCAAATATTGAATATTTTATTGATATGGATTTGGAAGCTGAGGATAATAGTTTTCTATCTTTGCAGGGGCTTGTGGAGAAAGGAAAATTATTGATATCAAATGGCGACAGAAGTTATTTGGATGCTGTGATTGATGAAAATAAAATGGTTGCTTTAATATTTACCTCAGGAACCACCGATTTGGCAAAGGGAGTTATGCTTTCGAGTAAAAACATAATTTCCGACGTCAGAGCTGTATGTTCCATGTTATATCTTGATGAAACCGACAGTTCACTTTCCATTTTGCCGCTGCATCACACTTACGAATGTACTGCCAACTTTCTCGTAATGATGTACAACGGCTGTTGCTTCTCATTCAATGAGGGATTAAAGTATATTGTTCAGAATTTACAGGAAACCAAACCTACCATATTGATGCTGGTACCTCTGATTCTTGAAAATATGCACAAGAAAATAATTAAACAAGCATCGAAGAGTATGTTAAGTAAACTGAAATTAAATGTTGCTTTGGAAATAAGTAATTTCCTATACTACTTCTTAAAAATCGACATTCGCAGAAAGATTTTCAAGCAGATTCATAATATATTTGGCGGAAAAGTCAGATTGGTTATCTCGGGTGCTGCTGCAGTAAATCCTGATGTATCCAACGATTTATGTGCGATGGGTATTCGTATTGTTCAAGGCTATGGACTTACCGAGTGTTCTCCCATTGTCGCTGTTAACAATGATAAAGGCTTTAGACATGATTCAGCCGGAAAAGCTCTAGCGGGAGTTAACATTGAGGTTGAAAACGTCGGAGACGATGGTATAGGAGAATTCGTAATAACAGGAGATAACGTGATGCTGGGCTATTACGAAAACCCAGTCGCTACAAGCAAGGTACTAAAAAACGGACGCCTTTATACCGGAGATCTGGGTTACATTGATGAAGAAGGATATGTTTATATTACAGGAAGAAAGAAAAACGTTATTGTTACTAAAAATGGTAAAAACATTTTCCCCGAAGAGGTTGAAGCTTATCTTGCAAAATGCCCTTATGTAAAAGAAAGCCTTGTTTGGGGCCGCTTCTATGAAGATTCCGGTGAGACAGAAGTTAATGCCCAGATTGTGGTGGATATAGATGAGATAAAAGAAAAACTCAATTTAAATATTATATCCAATGATGAAGTCCACAAACTAATACAGTCGGAAATAAAAGAAATAAACAAGCTAATGCCTTTGTATAAGCGCATTAAGGATTTCACTATCCGTGAAGAGGAGTTTGCAAAGACTACAACAAAGAAGATAAAAAGATATGTTGAAAATATTGGTTAATATTTTTGATTTATGATGATATCGGACAGTTCCAGTAGGCTGTCAATAAGTGAGTTATATATTCAATGAGTACTAAACAAATGAATTTTAAAAGGAAGTATTGCTGATTACCGTCAGCAGTACTTCCTTTTTCATTAGCCGAAATACTTATTTATGATTCACAACTATGACCACATTTCTTTTCTCAGAGCCTGTAGCTCTTCATTTTCGAGGTATTCATCATAGGTCATTTGTCTGTCGATAATACCTTTTGGAGTTATTTCTATTATTCTGTTGGCAATAGTCTGAACAAACTCATGGTCATGGGATGTAAACAATATTGTTCCCTTGTAATTGATAAGGCCATTGTTCAAGGCTGTGATGGATTCCAGGTCAAGATGGTTTGTAGGTTCATCAAGTATAAGAACATTAGCCCCGGAAAGCATCATCTTGGCCAGCATACAGCGTACCTTTTCACCTCCTGAGAGAACAGATGCCTTTTTCAGAGCCTCTTCACCGGAAAACAGCATTCTTCCCAGCCAACCTCTAAGGAAGGTCTCTGTCTGGTCCTTGGAAAATTGTCTCAACCAGTCAACAAGAGATAAATCAACCCCGTCAAAGAACTCCGAATTGTCTCTTGGGAAATAGGATTGAGAAGTGGTAACTCCCCACTTGAAATCTCCGCTGTCAGGCTCCAATTCGCCCATCAGGATTTTAAACAATGTAGTTTTTGCATTTCCGTAAGTACCTACAAAAGCTATCTTATCACCTTTGTTTACAATAATATTTAAATCCTTAAAAAACTGTTCTCCTTCAATTTCCTTTGATATTCCATTTATCATAAGCAGGTCATTTCCAGCTTCTCTTTCGGGCTTGAAATCCACAAAAGGATACTTTCTGGACGAAGGCTTTATATCTTCCAGAGTTAATTTATCCAGCAGTTTTTTACGGGAGGTTGCCTGTTTTGATTTTGAAGCATTTGCACTAAAGCGCTGAATAAATTCCTGCAATTCCTTCATTCTAGCTTCGGTCTTTTTATTTGCATCCTTCATCTGCTGAAGTGCCAGCTGGCTTGATTGATACCAAAAATCATAGTTGCCGAAATACAATTGTATTTTTCCAAAGTCAATATCAGCTATCTGAGTACAAACCTGATTTAAAAAGTGTCTGTCATGGGATACGACAATAACTATGTTTTCAAAGTTTGCGAGGAAGTTCTCCAGCCAGGTTATGGAAGCCACATCAAGGTGGTTGGTAGGTTCGTCCATGAGCAGAATGTCAGGATTTCCGAAAAGTGCCTGCGCCAGCAGAACCCTTATCTTTTCGGTACCGTCAAGGTCTTTCATCAGCTTGTAGTGGTACTCTTCCCCAATATTAAGACCATTCAAAAGGATAGCTGCATCCGATTCTGCTTCCCATCCGTTAAGCTCCGCAAATTCCCCTTCGAGCTCGGATAGCCTTATGCCCTCTTCCTCTGTAAAATCTGATTTAGCGTAAAGCTTTTCTTTCTCTTCCATGATTTCAACGAGTCTTTTATGACCCATTATAACGGTTTTAAGTACCTCATACTCGTCGTATTCATAGTGGTTCTGCTTGAGTACAGCCAGCCTTTCACCGGGAGTAATTGTTACATCTCCCTTACTGGGCTCAATTTCGCCTGAAAGAATCTTTAAAAAAGTTGATTTACCGGAACCGTTTGCTCCGATCAAACCATAGCAGTTTCCTTTTGTAAACTTGATATTTACATTTTCAAATAAAGCTCGTCCCCCGAATCTAAGGGAAACACCATTTGCACTAATCATTTAACTTCCTTGGAATGAGCAAAAATTGCTCTACCATTTACCTCCATTTATTGTTATATTATTAAAAATAATTATTAGTTTTGGTTTAATAAACTAAACTATTATACTCATTAAGTACCTTTATATTGAAATGTTTGCCCATTTGCCCCGCTTAAATCTCAGCAGATACATTCCTGATCTGATGGCAAAATCAAACATAAGAGCAATCCAGGCGGCATTTATGCCGACTTTTAACTGTAACCCTAAAATAAATGTTATAAACACCCTTAAGCACCATATGCCTACAAAGCTTGTTATCATCACATAAAAAATATCTCCGGCACCTCTTAATGCATTGGACACAACAGTTACAATTGATACAAAGGGCTGGGAAAAGCTGAATATTTTTATAGCTCCTGTTCCAATAGCTATTATTACAGGGTCTTTTGTATAAATTCTTATCAGAATTCCAGAAAAAACAAACAAAAGACTTGATAAAAACACAGTTATCATAAGACATATTTTTATGGTTTTCCAGCCCGCCTTTTTAGCAAGGTCAATTCTCTTAGCTCCCAAACATTGGCCCACCATAGTAGTTGCTGAAATTCCAAAACCGAATATTGGTACAAAGCACATGGAATTTATAGACATTACTATCTGATAAACAGTGGATGCCTCAGTCCCCATTCGGGAAATTACAATCTGAAGTAACAGAAAGCCTCCCTGCATAATAAGCTGTTCCATTGATGCCGGAATACCTACATGAAGTATTCGTTTAAGCAGCTGATAATCAAATTTCAGCTTTCCTTTAAGGCTGAAGGATAGTGATACCGATTTGCTCAGAACGACGGCCAGACTTAAAATACCGCCCACACCTCTGGAAATACATACAGCTATGGCAGCACCTGTTATACCCATTTTTTCAATTGTCAAATTACCAATACTAACCCCATATATTAAAACATAACTAAGAGTAATGTTCAATATATTTACCACATTTGCAATCAGCATGGGAGTTTTTGTGTCTCCAGCTCCCCTTAAGGACCCACTGATTATTATGTTGGAGAACATAAGCGGCAGTGTTATTAAAGTTATTTTGAAATAATCAGCAGCCATATTTACAACTGATTTTTCTGCTCCGCTGAAAAAGACCGATATAATGGGTTTTGCAAATATAAATAAAATAATAGCAAGTACTGAAGATGCAGCGAAACCAATCAAAACACATTGCTTTATTGCCAATTTGGCATTTTCGGTATCGCCTTCACCAATAAGCCTGGCAATTATGACAGTGCAGCCTGTTGATAAAGCTACAAAAAACACTTGTATAAAGCCAAATAAAGAATTTATAAACCCAACCGCCGCAACCGCTTCATTACTTAGATGGCCTACAAAAGCCAGTGATACAACCCCTACAATCATAATTAGTAGCTGTTCCACAACAGCGGGAACAGCTACCTTAAAAATACTTCTTGTTATATTATTCTCATCTATGACCATTTCTTATCTTATATTAGTCATTACACCATCTGACCAAAGCCTTTCTAAATTGTAAAAGCCTCTATCTTCCTGATGGAATATATGGATAACAACATCGGCATAATCAAGGAGTATCCATCTTGCACTGTCATAGCCTTCCTTGTGATACGCCATAAGTCCCATTTCACCCAATTTAAAATCCAGTTCATCTGCTATTGATTTAATATGTGTTGTGGAGGTACCGCTGCAAATAACAAAGTAGTCGGCAATTTCGGTTATATTTTGAATATCTATAATACTTATATCTCTTGCTTTTTTTTCTTCCATCAATTCTACAATCTTATCTACCAATTTTTTTGATTCCAAATGTTTGCACCTCATCCTAAGCTATATTTTTTGATATTAATAAACTAAATAGTTTTGTTTTAAAAATTAGGGATTAAAATCACTTCCAAGAATAATTGTAACATCGTATCTTGAATCAGGTTGAAGTTGTTCTTCAACCACAGTAATCCTAAGTACTTTTTTTATTGTATCAGTTATAACACCTTTTTTTCTAATAATAATTTTTGAAGTACCCTGTTTATCAGAGTTAGTTCCTGCACTTACCGAATAGCCCTTTGCTTCCAGCATCCCTCTAGTATCCTCCGCCAGGCCGCTCTTATCGGTACAGTTAATTACCTCTATTACCAGTTTGTCGTTGTTTATTGTTGATTCAGCCACAGTTTCCTTTGCAGGCTCCTTTTTAGTAGGCTTACTGTCCACAACTATCTTTTTCGGAGTACTGCTTTCGGCAGCTGACTGTTGGGGTTGTTTTTTTACTTCAACAACCTCCTTGTCAAATACTCCAGAATCTCTTACAAAATTAGCTCCTACTATAATTGATGAAAACAGCAGTAAAAAGGTTCCAACTGCATAAAATGTAAACTTTACAAATTTGTTCATAAAAATATTCTTTTACCCCTTGCCATATTCTTTCTGTTGAGAAATCAACAATAAAATATTATTTCTCGCTTCAATTGTATTCGGATGGATCAAGTCCTGTTGTTGAATAATATACTTAATAGTACTGTCAAAAGCACTAATTAATGCCATGTCTAAATCTCTATAAGCCAAATCTCGTGTAACCTGGACCTCACTGTGAGTTCTACCCGGCTCTATATAATCTGCCAGAAAAATGATCTTATCCAGCATACTCATATTTGAACAACCGGTAGAATGGTGCTTTATTGCATTGAGTATGCTTTCATCTTCTACACCATACTTTTCTCTTGCAATTATAGCTCCAACCTCACTATGAAGTAAATAAACCTGTTTTTTTTCAACTTCACTTAATTCTATACTGTTAACTCTGCAGTATTCCAGTGTCTCATCATCCTTCAGGTCTTTAGCGCAATCGTGCAGAAGCCCCGCTACTGCTGCTTTATAACTGTCTTCACCATAATTTTCAGCAAGAGTTACTGCTTCCTTCATAGTACTGACTGAATGTATATATCTTCCCGGTTTTAATGACTGCTTCAACAGCAAGTCCATCTGTTCTATCTTCATGCTACCTTCCTTATTATAAATAAAGCTTGTTTTGGATAATATATTCTTCAACCTCTTCTTTAATAAGGTACTTAACCGACTTACCGGCCTTGATTCTTTCCCTTATAAAGGTAGAGGAAATCTCCAGAAGAGGTATCTGAAAGCTTTGTATATTTATTCTATATTTCATTTTAAGCTCTGATAAACGCTTACTGAATTCTTCATCGGAAAAACCGGGTCTCATCACAGCAATAAAGTTTGTCAGCGTAAAAACCTCTTGCCAGTTTCTCCAGGTCAGCAGATCCATAATAACATCAGCACCTATAATATAATAAAACTCTGTACCTGAAGGATAAAGCCCATGTAATTCCTTAAGGGTGTCCACAGTATAAGTATAGCCTGACCTGTCAACTTCATTTGATACTGCTTCAAAGTTTTTATTGGAGCTGACTGCTACCTTAACCATATTTAATCTGTGGATTGGAGCGGTAACATTTTGTAAATCCTTGTGAGGAGGCATTCCTGAAGGAATGAACAACACCTTATTAAGATTAAATTCACTCCTGACCAATTCAGCTACAGCCAGATGCCCTGTATGAATCGGATCAAAGGTTCCCCCGCATATCCCTATTTTTAATCTCGTATCTCCCATTTGATAATCCTTCTGACTATAAATTACAAATTCAGCAATATAAAAGATATTATAGCATAAAAATATTAACTATCTATTAAAAAAAGTAAAAACACCTCTGTAAATTATTTGTAAATAATCCAGAGGTGGAGGAAGGAAGAGAAGTTATGATTGTAAGATAATATCTGCTGCAGCCTTATATCCGCCGGCTTGAATAAGGGAATTGCCTAATTTAATGCTGTTGTTTTTGTAACTGTTATTAGTTAATAACTCGATAACAGAAGTTCTCAGAATTTCTGGAGTAACTTCACTCATTTTCAGGCACAAACCGGCACCTAATTTTACAAGCTGGTTTGCAACCATAGGCTGATCATTTGCCTGAGGTACTGCTATGACCGGTACTCCGTAGTACAAAGCTTCGCTAACACTGTTAAGACCTCCATGACTTATAAATACTGCTGATCTTTGCAAAACTTCAAGCTGAGGTACATGATTTCTCACAATAATATTTTTTGGTATCTCCCCCAATGCTGCAATATCAACTTTATTACCAACAGACATAATAACCTTATAGTTCTGATTACTAAATGCCTCAATACATTTTAAGTAGAAATCCAGGCATTGGTTATTAATTGTTCCCATTGAAATATATACTGTTGTACCATCATTCAACTCTTCAAAAGGGAAATAGTGCTTTTCATTCCTGACCGCTATAGAAGGGCCTACAAAATGAAAGGTTTCATCAAAGCTATCAGCATCCGGTTGAAACATCCTGGAAGTAAAAACTAAATTTATTTTTTCCTTTTTAAAGAATACATCCATAATATCCAATTTATCCATATTCCATTCTGTTTGAGCCTCCTTCAATTCTTTGTACAAAAGATCAAGCTGAGGATGAAAGCCCGGTTCCAGCATATGTATCGGTAACGGCAGCTTATTCATTGCAAATGTTGTGCAGGAGCATATAGCGGGGAGATTTAACTTTCTGGCAATTATATTTCCGGCACCAAACATGGAGTCATGTATAATACTGTCAATTTCAACATCCTGTATCCTGTCCAATACCAGCGGAACCACAACCCTATCCATCCCAAGTAAAACATCAGCAAGTGAATAAAAAGGGTGACTGCCAACAGGCTTATAGTTCATAAAAAAATCATATAGCTTACTTCCATAATCCATAAACTTTGCCCCTGTAGCTTCTATTTTCTGTTCAAACTCTTTTGTTGAAAAATAAATAACCTCCTCACCCCGCTTTGTCAACTCAGCAACAACCGGTAAGGTAGGATTGACGTGCCCGTGGGCATTACCGTTTAAAAACAATATTTTTGACATATTACCTCCTGGATATCCTTGTTTATATCTCTCTTATATATATCTTTATTTAATATATCATTATGATATATTATGGCTAAAATTTTTTATCTTTTAAATCTGATTAATTAACAATAAAGTTACTTTCTTCGTTTCTATTTCACTTCAGTATTATGAGCCTTTATACGCTCTATTGTCTCTTCACACCACTTGATTCTGAACTCAGCATCACATATACCATAACGAATGGTTGAAATCCAATATGGATATCCGTCATCCTCTCTGGCTGTTTGATTATTTGTGTACTCCTGTTCAATCTGATAATATTTTTTCAAATTTCTGCAATGACTTTCCTTTACGCGCTCAAGCTCTCTAATCATTTCTTCTGGTGGGATAACCTTTGCAAAAGTAAGCTTAAGCAGTAGTTCCAATCGTTGAGGTGCCTGGGTTGTAGGGCTTATCAACCAGTTAGTAAGTTCTTCCCTCCCTTTGTCAGTAATAAAATATACATTCCTTGGAGGCCGCCCTTCATTTTGTTCTACATTCTTTGTGATTACACCGTCTTTTTCCATCTTCTTAAGCACGGGATAAATATGTCCGAAATTTTCATTCCAGAAATAAGAAATTCCCTTATCACAATTTTTCTTTATATCATAGCCTGAACCGGGTTCAATACTTAGTACCCCCAGAATTGCGTACCTGGTTTTATTTACTTTTGGCATTTTACCACCTCTACTATATATCTATGTGATATATTACATCCTATAATATATCATTATGATATATTAATCAATATTATATACTAAAAAATACAAGTAGTCAATTTACAACCAACTCTTAACTACTGTATTTTGATTACATGCTCCCGTTTGAATAAATAATGCCTTTAATCAAACAATAACCTAAGAAAACACTCTGGGGAGAAATAATAGTGAATAAAAAACTAATTATAAAGCTAATAAACATTATTTATGTTATCTTGCAGATTGTATTAGCCATAGCATTTATATTTCAAAAGAAATATATGAGCTCGATTGTTACAGGGATTGTTCTGATTATTTATCTATTGTTTTTATTGTATGAATATAAAAAAGGGGTTGCCATTACAAACTTCATTAGAATCTCAGTAGTTATATCATTACTGGCAAACAACTTTCTCGGTGATTACATGCATATTTACAATAAATCATTTGTCTTTGATAAGCTATTGCATGTATTCGGTACCTTTTCCTTTACACTCTTCTTCTATTCAATAGCAAAAAAGGAAGGATATTTTCATAGAATTTCAAGATTAATGGTTTTTATATTTATTCTTTTATTTGGTTCTTTTATTGGAACAGTCTTTGAAATAGGAGAGTATATCAGTGACGTGGTACTTAAAACTGCCAATCAAGGAAGTATTGCCGACAATAACATTGATATGATTTGTAATATACTGGGAGGAGCTCTGGCAGGGTTATTTGAAGTATACCGAAAAAAAGAAACAGGAGGTATTCAAAACGGTTAGAGAAATTTCCTTTTTGGATTATATCTCTAACTGTTTTGAACCCCCTCCGCATTTACGTAAAATTGCCCTCGCGTATTAGTGACCTGATACTTCTAAATTCATACATTACCGTGGATTACTTTCTTCCAATATCTTTTCTATAGTGCATACCCTCAAAGCTAATTTTTTCTATACCTGTATAAGCTTTATTTATTGCCTTTTCCATGTTTTCTTCTACAGCTGTAACGCCTAATACTCTTCCGCCTGCAGTATAGAACTTACCGTCCTCACCGGAGGTTCCAGCATGGAATATCATTGTGTTTTCATCTGCTTCACAAGCATCCAGCCCACTTATCTCAAGGCCGGTAGCATATTTGCCGGGATACCCGCCCGAGGCAGCTATAACACACACGGCGGCATTATCACTCCACTCAATTTCTATTTCAGCCAGTTTGTCATCTATAATTGCGTTAAATATATCAAGTAAATCGGTTTTTAATCTGGGCAGTATAACCTGTGTTTCGGGATCTCCAAAACGGGCATTGTACTCGATTACCTTTGGCCCATCTTTTGTTATCATAAGACCAAAATACAGGATACCTTTAAATTTTCGGCCTTCCTTATTCATAGCCTCTATAGTGGGTAGGAATATTTCCTTCATGCATTGCTCTGCCAGCTTGCTGTCATAAATCAAACTGGGCGAGAAGGTCCCCATTCCACCCGTATTTGGCCCCTGATCGTGGTCAAACACACGCTTGTGATCCTGGGAAGATACCATAGGCACAACGGTTTTACCGTCTGTAAAGGCCAATATGGATACTTCGGGACCTTCAATAAATTGTTCAATGACCACCCTGTTTCCTGCCGCTCCAAATACCCTATCGTTCATAATACTGTCCACAGCAGTTTTTGCTTCATCCAGGGTCTTAGCAATTATAACACCTTTTCCAAGAGCTAAACCGTCTGCCTTGACAACAATGGGTGCGCTGCAGGTATCAAGATACTTCAGAGCCTCTTCGCTGCTATCATACACCTCATAGGCGGCAGTAGGAATGTTGTACTTCTTCATCAGATCCTTCGAAAAAGCTTTGCTGCCCTCAATGATGGCCGCCGCCTTAACAGGACCAAAGGCTCTGATACCTGCAGCCTCCAGTGCATCAACCATTCCGGCTACCAGAGGGTCATCGGGTGCCACCATAACCAAATCTATTTTATTCTCCTTTGAGAAATTTACTATTCCTTCGATATCTGTAGCCTTAATGGCAACACAGGTAGCAAGCTTCGAAATTCCTCCATTCCCAGGCGCACAGTACAATTCGTCTATCTTAGGGCTCTGGGAGAGTTTCCAGACTATAGCATGCTCTCTTCCGCCGCCGCCAACAACTAAAACATTCATATGATACCTCCATCACGACATTTAAAATAAAGTAACAGGACATATCGCAAAAAATAAATTTAATTAAATCAACTTCTATAGATTACGTAATACTAAATAAGTAATGTTAAAACTCACTCCCGTACTAACTTACCTAAATGGCAGCTCACAAGATATTTGCTGAATTTATAATGCTTCATCATAGTTAATTTTACCGTCGCTCACAACAGCATCCATGCTTTAACGTTTCGCTAAAACCTACTTCGTGTAGGTTTTACGGCAAAATTACTTATGCTTCACCAACAAATTCAAACAAATATCTTTAACCAAGCTTTCCATTCATCTAAGTTGTACTCGCGTGAGATAAATACATATTAACTTAAATTTATCAGTTCGAAATTAAATAGTTACAGTACAATTTACATATATCCTGCTAAAGTTGATATGAATAGACTAAACTATTTGCGATAATCTCAGCGGTTCCTAATGTTTAAAATGTCTCATGCCAGTAAATATCATTGCTATGCCGTACTTGTTGCAGGCATCGATGGACTTCTGGTCATTTAGCGATCCGCCGGGCTGAATTATTGCCTTGATACCTGCTGCTGCAGCTGCCTCAACGCAATCCTCAAAGGGGAAGAAAGCATCCGATGCCATAACTGCACCCTTTGATCTCTCACCTGCATATTCTATTGCAACTCTTGTAGGCACTATTCTGTTTGTCTGTCCAGGTCCCACACCTATTGTCATCTTGCCCTTGGCCAGTGCTATACCGTTTGACTTTGTGTGTTTAACAACCTTCATAGCGAATATAAGGTCTTCCATCTGTTCCTTTGTTGGCTTAACATCTGTTACAACCTTAAGCTCTTCTTCGTTAAACAACTGATTGTTGTACTTTTGAACTAAAAGACCGCCGCAAACCTTCTTCATATCAAGAGTATCGGCCGGTACTTTTTCTGCAATTCCCTCAAGCTTCAGCAATCTGATGTTCTTTTTCTGTGAAAGAATTGCAAAGGCCTCGTCTGAGAAGGATGGAGCTACAACTATTTCTACGAAAATCTTATTTATTTCTTCAGCGGTTTTAGCGTCTATTTCCCTGTTTGCAGCAATGATTCCTCCGAAAATGGATACAGGGTCGGATTCATATGCTCTCATGTAAGCTTCATAGATTGTAGAAGCACTACCCACACCACATGGGTTGGTATGCTTTACTGCAACTACTGTAGGCTCGTCAAATTCCTTAACAAGTTCTATTGCTCCGTTGGTATCATTTATATTATTATAGGACAATTCCTTACCGTGAAGCTGAACAGCACTTGGAAGTAGTCCTCTGTTTGCTCCCACTTCCTTATAGAATACGGCTTTCTGATGTGGATTTTCACCGTAACGCATATCCTGTACCTTTTCATAGGTTAGTGAAAGGGTATCCGGAAAATCAATGTCTCCCAGAGTGTCTCTGAGATATTTAGCTATTAGTGTGTCATAATGGCTGGTGTGTTCAAATACCTTGTAAGCAAGTCTGAATTTGGTTTTTACACTGACGTCACCTGTTTCATTCAATTCTGAAAGAACCTTCTCATAGTCTGCCGGATCTACTACAACAGCTACGTCCTGATAATTCTTGGCAGCTGCTCTTAGCATTGTAGGGCCGCCTATATCAATATTTTCAATAGCTTCTTCAAGCTCTACATTTCCCTTTAATATTGTTTGTTTAAACGGGTATAGGTTTATTACAACTATATCAATTGTTTCAACACCCAGTTCCTTAATTTGTTGCATGTGCTCTTCATTACTTCTTATGGCAAGAAGTCCTGCGTGAACCTTCGGGTGAAGCGTCTTTACTCTTCCATCCAGGCATTCAGGGAAACCTGTTATGTCTGAAATATTTATAACCTTTAAGCCTGCGTCAGACAATGTTTTAGCTGTTCCTCCCGTAGAAATTATCTCCACGCCTTTTGCAGCCAGAGTAGATGCAAAATCCACTATTCCAGTCTTGTCCGAAACACTAATTAATGCACGCTTAATCATAAACCTAAAGCCTCCATTCAAAATAATAACTTTTTATTTTATTTTATAAGATTTACTCAGTACTAATAAAATACTGAGGTTTAAACTATTCTGACCTTCTTATCCTCAACGACCAATCTGTTTTCAGCAAACAGTTTGATTGCCTCCGGCAGTATCTCCCATTCAGCCTGCTCCATAACTCTTTTCTGCAGACTCTCAGGTGTATCGTTATCTTCCACATAAACAGCTTTTTGCAAGATAATAGGCCCGGTATCTGCTTCCAGTTCAACAAAATGCACTGTAGCTCCGGTTACCTTGACTCCTGTTTCCAATACATGTCTATGTGGGATTATTCCGTAAAAACCCTTGCCGCAAAAAGCGGGAATTAAAGACGGGTGAACATTGATTACCCTGCCGGTGTAATACTTGTTGAAGCGTTCTCCGAGAATTGAAAGGAAACCCGCCATTACCACAAGTTCGACCTTATATTCTCTGAAATGGTCAATCAGAGCCTGATCGTATTCATCTATGTTATCAAAGGATTTTCTTGAAATGACAGTTCCGTTTATTCCATTCTTACTTGCCCTTTCCAGAGCATATACCTCAGGCTTGCTGGATACAACAGTAACGATTTGCACGTTATTGATATATCCGTTCTCTATCTTGTCAATTATTGCCTGAAGATTCGAACCTCCTCCAGACACTAATACGCCTATTCTCAGCATATTTGCCTCCGCGTTATTTTATTTCAACCCCTGCTTCACCTTCACTGATAGTTCCAATAATATAGGCAGCTTCACCAACAGATTTCAGGTAAGCTACTATCTCATCTGCCTTTTCATTGTCTACAGCCATAACCATACCGATACCCATGTTGAAGGTGTTGAATATATCACTGTCCTTCATATTCCCCAAATCTCTTAGTAATTCAAAAATCGGAAGAACAGGCCAGGTTCCCTTTTCTATATTGACTCTTAATCCTTCGGGTACCATTCTTGGAATATTTTCAATAAAGCCGCCACCGGTAATATGTGATATTCCTTTTATTTCGTACTTTGAAATCAAGTCAAGTACAGTTTTAACATATATTTTTGTAGGCTTTAAAAGTTCTTCTCCCAGTGTACAGCCCAATTTCTCAACATATTCCTTCAGGTTCTTTTCAGTGGGATTGATAAGTTTGCGAACGAGTGAATAGCCGTTGCTGTGTATTCCTGATGAAGGAAGTCCTATGAGCTTGTCGCCTGCCTTGATTTTTTTACCATCAATGATTTTTTTCTTGTCAACAATTCCCACAGTAAATCCAGCCAGGTCATATTCATCTACGGGATAAAATCCAGGCATCTCGGCTGTTTCGCCACCGATTAGGGAGCAGCCCGACATCACACAGCCTTCTGCAACTCCCTTAACAATTTCTGCAACCTTTTCGGGATAATTTTTTCCAACTGCCACGTAATCAAGGAAAAACAAGGGTTCAGCACCACTGCACACAATATCGTTTACACACATTGCAACACAGTCAATACCCACTGTATCATGCTTTTTAAGTAAGAAAGCCATTTTAAGCTTTGTTCCCACCCCATCAGTACCGGACACTAAAACAGGCTCTTCATACTTGGATTTATCAAGGCTGAATAATCCGCCAAAGCCTCCCAGTTCTGTCATTACCTCGGGTCTGAATGTTCTTTTCACATGATTCTTCATTAGTTTAACTGCTTCATAACCTGCCTCAACATCAACACCTGCATCTCTGTAAGTTGTCATCTTAACCTCCATGAGCCGCATAGCAGCCACAAAATGTAATGAAATTTGTCTATGTATTACAAGTCGCGCGTAGTAATACATGTTTTTGTTCCATTATGAACCGCAGCTGAATTTATCTCCCTCTGCCGGAACCTCTATAGGGTAATCACCTGTCAGACAAGCTGAACAGAAGCCGCTTCTGGAATCCACAGGCGTCTTCAAAAGTCCTTCCAGACTAAGATACCCCAGTGAATCTGCGCATATCATTTCTCTTATTTCCTCCACCGAAAGCTTGTCTGCAACAAGTTCTTTTCTGGAGGAAATGTCTATGCCAAAATAGCAGGGAAACTTAAGGGGCGGTGAGCTGACTCTCATATGCACCTCTTTTGCACCCGCTTTTTTCAATATTTTAACTATTCTTCTCGTAGTTGTTCCTCTTACTATTGAATCGTCTATAATAACAACCCTTTTGCCCTCAATGGTCTTTTTAATGGCGTTGTGCTTTATTCTTACAGCAACTTCTCTCATACCCTGACTAGGCTGGATAAAGGTTCTGCCTACATATCTGTTCTTTACTATACCTTCACCGTAAGGAATTCCAGACTGTTTTGAAAAACCGATAGCGGCCGATATTCCCGAATCAGGAACACCAATAACAACGTCGGCATCAACAGGATGCTCAATAGCCAACCTTTTCCCGGCCTCATATCTGGACTGCTGTACACTTGCGCCGTCAATAACACTGTCAGGCCTTGCAAAATAAACAAATTCAAAGATACACAGCTTTGTATCCTTATTATTGAATGCTCTGATTGATTTGATTTCGTTATTTTCTATGGTAACTATTTCACCCGGTTCAATATCTCTTATAAACTCGGCATTTACCGCATCAAGGGCACAGGATTCCGAAGCTATAACATAGCAGGTAGAGGTTTTGCCTATACACAAAGGCCTTATGCCAAAGGGATCTCTTGCTCCAAGCATTTTGTTTGCAGTCATCAGTATAAGCCCGTAAGAGCCTTCTACGTCCCTCATCATCTTTTCAACTGCTTCTTCTATTGTTTCAGAGGTGATACTGTGTTTTGTGATGAGATTGACAAGAACTTCGGTGTCGTTTGTTGTCTGAAAGATTGTTCCGCTATCTTCCATCTGTTCTCTTAGTATCGAAGCATTGACAATATTACCATTATGGGCAAGGGCGATTTGTCCGTTTCTGGATCTTACAACTATAGGCTGCGCATTCTCACGGCGGCTGGCGCCGGTTGTAGAATATCTGACATGACCTACTGCCATTGTACCCTGGAGATGAGTTAAAACAACCTTATCGAAAATCTCTGGCACCAATCCCATATCCTTGTGAAATACGATGGTTTCCTTGTCACTTACTGCAATACCGGCGCTTTCCTGTCCTCTGTGCTGAAGTGCGTACAGGCCATAATAAGTCATTCCTGCAACATCAACATCACTATTTTCGGTCGAATATACCCCGAACACTCCGCATTCCTCATGCATCTTATCCATTCTATCGTCAAAGCAGTCAAGGTTTTCACATTGTAAGCATTGCCCTAATTCACACATGGTAACTCCTTTTTTATTGCCTATAGTTTCTTTTGGTTTATTTAGATTTATGTTTATTTTGGTTTATTTTAGAATTTCCAGTACGGGAATCTGCCCAGATCTATAGCTCCTCGAGCTTCTTCTGAAGTTCAGCGTTTTTCTTTTCAACTTTTTCTGCAAGGGATTTTTTATAATCAAGCATTTTATCTCTCAATCCGTGATAAGCTACTGACAAAATCTGTACTGCCAATAGAGCAGCATTTTCTGCTCCGTCAACCGCTACAGTTGCCACTGGGATTCCGGCAGGCATCTGAACAATAGAAAGAAGTGAATCCAGTCCGTCAAGTGTTGAAGATTTGATAGGTACTCCGATAACGGGTATTGGGGTATACGCTGCAAGTACACCGGGAAGATGTGCTGCTTTTCCTGCTGCTGCTATTATAACATCTATTCCGTTAGCCTCTGCACTTTTTGCATACGCTGATGCCTTGTCAGGGGTTCTGTGGGCTGAACATACCATTACTTCACATTGAACTTCAAAATCCTTTAGAATTTTAATACAGCCCTTCATTACTGACAGGTCGGAATCACTTCCCATAATAACTGCTACCTTGGCATCTTTGGAAATACACATGTTATTGGCCTCCATATTATTTATAGTCATTTATATTTAACTTATTGATTAAACTTTATGCCGTAAATTGTGAACATTTTTATAAATTTTATGAAAATTATTCGCCTTTTAATACATTAATATTATCAAACAACAAAGTCTATTGTCAATTAAAAAAGCGAACAATTTTCCATTGGACGCTTTTAATATTCGGATAGTTATTATTTTCATTATTTGTTTAATTCTCTAATTTAAAAATGTCAGCAAATATACCATAAACGGAAGTGAAATAACAGATAGGATTGTGGATATAAATATCCCTTCGGTAGCTGCATTATAATCCGAATCGTATTCCAGTGCCAACGCAGAAACAATTGTAGATGCAGGCATCGCAAGCTGTAGGGTAACAATTCTCTTAACAAATACATCAAAGAAGTTACCTGTCAACTTAAAGAACAGAAGGGCTGCAGCCGGAACAATAATCAGCTTAAAGAGCGAATAAACAAGATATCTGGCTCTCAGCACAATATCCTTTATCCCTTGTATTTTTACATTGGACAAAATCAGCCCTATAAAAATCATAGATAAATAAATTGTTGTATGTCCCAGGTTATAAAAGGTGGTGTAAAATATATCCCAAGCCGACTTATATACAGCAGTATTCTGAATGTTAAGCAAGCTCTTTAACGCAATGATCAGAATACCACCTAAAAATGCAAGGGTATTGGGGTTTATCAAATGCTTGAGATTATCTCTCCAGTTTGTGGTATTATGCCTGTTAAACAGGTATACCCCCAAAGTCCAGAGTATGGCATCATTTGCAATATTATAAAATATTGCATAGACCATTCCTTCGTCTCCGTACATTGCTTTTAGCAGGGGATATGCCATAAATATTACATTTCCGAACATTGACTGAGCAATATATATATTTTTGGTCTTTTCACGTATACCCATTAATTTACAGGGCCCTAGGGAAATAAAGCCTCCGAGCAAAATAAATACAATTCCCAGAGCAAATATGAAGAAACCGTTTTTTAAAGTTTCACTTGTGAAAGAATAGTTACCCATTGTGGTAAATATTAAGAAGGGCATTGTAATTCTTAATATTAGGGCTGAAATGTTCTTATGGGTATTTTCAGGCAGGATTTTTCCCTTTCCTGCTGCAAAACCAGTTAGTCCTAAGAGAGATAGAATCAGTATTTGTTTAATTATAATTTGTACTTCGTTCATTTTGCCTCCGAAATTAGAACAATGTTTATCACATAATTCGTTGAATGATTAAATTGTAATAATAGTAACATAATTAAAGTCAAATATGAAAGTAAATGCGAGAATTTAATAAGTAAATACAGCAAAAGCGACTTAACAGCCGCTTTTACTTTTTATTACCTTTATAACTTATTATTTTATTCTTTTAATGTCCATAGACTTTTGATTAATATGCTTGAATTTACATAACTTTATGACTTAACTTTACTTAACTCATAAGTGTTCTTATCCTCTGAGGATTGACTGACATCCTCATCATTATATTATTGTGATTAATGATTAGGTAATACTCATCATGCCATCGGAAGGATTTAATGAGATTAAAATTACCTTGAATTACTTTGTATTGCTCCACAAATAGTACACTCTCTGCTAAGCTTCTACTTTGTTGTCACATATTTCGCAATCAATTCCAATCGCAACAATTGCTCCAACAGATTTTCCGGTACTACCTGCTTTACTGATATCAACATTTGTCAAATGTACATTATATATTTTTGCATCTTCAGCATACCCAAACAAGCCAATCAGTTTAGCAGTGGGACTTGTGATGGTAAGATTCTTGATTTTATAGCCATTGCCATTAAATGTACCTTTGAAAGGATTACTGTAATCTCCAATAGGAGTCCATTCCATATTAGACAAAGTAATGTCAGCATTTATCATATAATTGGCAGACATGGAATACTTACCAGTACCGATAGACCTTAGCTGCTGTTCATTTTCCACAAGGTACCATGTTTGATTGTTGATTTTCGCAGTTTTCATATCAGTTAAACTTTCGACCTTTTCTGTTTTTGCTTTATTGTCGGCTTCAGAACCTGTAGTGCCTTTTGCAAACATTCCCCATGCGCTTGTTATAACTAATCCAGTAATAACAAATAGAGCAAGTACAATCTTTATGTTTTTCATAATTAACTTTTCTCCTATTAATATCCAATTATCACAATAATTGATTATATACTTCGATTATTTTATAGTCAAGACTTGCCATATTAATACCCTAAGCCCATCTCAATGATTTTCCTCAAAAGCACTGCAATGTCAGCTCTGGTTACCCTTTCCTTAGAATCTGCTTTGTAAGCTGACAGTATTTGATCAACTATAAATTCAGTATTTACTTTCATAAATTTCAAGAAATTGTTCAGGATTGTCACAAGTTCTTCTCTGGACACAGCCCTGTCAGGTCGGAACATTTTTCTTCCGGTTCCTGCTACAATTCCGTTTTCTGCCGCCCATGCAATATATGGCGAATAGTATTTGTCAGGAGCCACATCAATAAAGTCGGCTGCACCTACAGGTTCTATTCCAGCAAGCTTCCCAAGCACGGTAACCAGCATTCCTCGCGTCATAGCCCTGTCAGGTCCGAACTCAACATTGCCTATTCCGGTCATAAGTCCTCGTGCTGAAACAAACTCAATATCACTTTTGGCTGAACTATACCATATATCACTGAATTGTATATATTGGTAACCTATTGCGTATTTGGACAAGTGACTTGTCACAACTTCGACTTTACCTGTGGCCTTTTTGTATACACCTGTAACCTGGACTGCCTTACCTTTCTCATCAATATAGTACACAACTACCGCATTGGGGTTTTCACCCTGTTTTAAAGTATATGGGATGGAAATTCTCAGGGCTTCACCGCCAAAATCTGTTATTCGGGTATTCCCGGCCATTATCGCTATATCATATACCGGCCTGTCTCCAACTATATCTTTTATTTCTGCCGGCAGGGAATCGTTATCAGCTTGCTCTACCTGGAAGCTAATATCCCGACCTTGATTTGCAGTATATATATTGTCAATGGCCTGACTGCTTAATTCTATAGTTGCAAAGCCTGTATCAATCCTTAGACCGGCATTGGTCTCTGTTGACAGCCTTCTAAATATACCGCTTTCTATTTCAATACGTACATTTTTTGTGCCGTCTTCCAGCTGTCCTTTTACCTCTATAATCACATCACTTCCGGCGGCGGAGGTTTTAGCATGCTCAATTAGTTCCTTGGCATTTAGGGCTGTAAGCTTAAACCTCGCTTTACCGGTGGTTTTATTCAGGTTTAACTTAATGACAGCCGAAGTGCCGTAAACTTCAATACCAGGTGCTGTTGGGGCTGACGTCCAGCTGCTCTGTGAGGAACCGCCTGTGGCCGGATTTTGTGTTGGATTTTCCGGAGGATTTTCTTCAGGCTTCACCACCAAAATTCTTCCCTCAATATTTGCATACGCCTTTGTTATTTTTACCTCGGGAAGGCTCTTAACATATTTCTCCAGAACCACATCAAGAGAATCTCCTTCAATAAGGGTTTTAAGCTCTTTTATTGAAGAGTAGCCATCCCCGCCGTTTGCCATAAAATCATTGGTTGCCAGCTTATACTTTGTTGCTGCATCGTTAAAGTTCAGAACAGTATTTCCAACGATAATTTTAGTGACCTTGGAACCTGCCGGGGCGTTAGGATTGTATTCAACCCTCATACCTGATATCTGCGGGAATTTACCTATAGGAGCCGGTGCATCCGACAGACCATGTTCAAGAATGGCCTTTAACTGTTTAGGGGTTACCTCTTTTATAACTCCATAGTTGCCGAAGGGAAGTACTGAATTTAAAGTACCGGCTGTAATATCTCCGATCTTAATATCAGCTCTCAAGCCTCCCCCGTTTGTTATGGCCAAATCTGCTTCAAGGACATTTCTCATGGCATCTGCAACCAGATTGCCCAGAGGCATTTCGGAGTTTCTAACACCATTTGTAATTTTTCCTCCCGAAAAACTTCCTCGTTCACTGCTCAGCAGCACTTCAGAGGTACCGATTTTCTGACTGAACAAAGTATTAACCAGTTCCATCATGGTTTCAGCTCTGGCTTTTACGGCAGAATCCGGTGTAATACTCTCGGTGTCAGCTTTTCGAATAAGTTTTGCGTCTTTCTGAATCACGTCTTTATTCTCATTAAGTATTAATGATATACTTCCCAGATTTTCTTCATACTGACCCGAACCTGCAATCAACACACCCGACTCACTTTCCTGTGTACTCAAATGGTCGTGCCCGTCAATAAGTACATCCACATCCCCTGCAAGCTGCTTTGCAAGCTCCTTTACATATGGTCTGGAGATATGTGTCAAACCTATAATAACATCAACCTCTTCCGCCTTCAAATTTTCTATAGCTTTACGGGCAGATGACAAGTAATCCACAAATTCCAGGCTGGATACATTTGATGGATTTGTCATTATGGTTGTATCTGTAGTTGTTAATCCAAAGAAGCCTATTTTTATACCGTTAACGGTCTTTATAGCCGTTGCCGGCAACCACAGCGAACCATCCGCCATATTAACAATATTGGAGGATATAATATTGAACTGAGTAGTTCCTGCTTCTGCATACTCCTTAAGCTTGCTGCTTCCGTAATTAAAATCATGATTGCCGGGAGTCATTACATCGTAGCCGGCCAAGTTCATAAGTTCAATAATGTTTGAACCCAGTGTAGTATTTGCAATAGGCAGACCATGAAGAGTGTCTCCGGCATCAACCAGTAACGCATTCGGTGTAGCTTTTTTTATAGCGGCTATTTTATCAATACCTATCATTCCCTTATTGTTAGGATCGGGATAAACTCGTCCGTGGCTGTCATTTGTGTGAAGAATATTGATAACAGTGGTGGCAGCTTTTTGTGTAATATCCCTTCTGTCCCTAACTCTGATCCTTTTACCAAGGGTATCAACAGAACATAGTCCTACAGCTGTAATTTTTTGTCCCTCTTTAACAAAATCAAGCTTTACCGATGGATTAATATAACCATCAATGAATACTCTGACATTTCCAGAACCATCGTTGACAGTTATTGATTCAACTATTCCGTTTGCCATTCCCACAGACTTCACGGTACCGCTAACTCTCACAAGTCTTCCCCTGTTTGAGTCTTCATTTGCGTCGGATGTAGTCATACTCACCGGAGTTATTGGTTTAATATTACTGTCCACTAAATCTATTTTTTCGACTGTCAGCTGTTTTTCTCCCTGATAGCCTCCAACAGTTCCTTTAACTCGTATCTTCTGCCCGGCTTTATAATCTCCTGATACAGGGAATAGGTTTATTCCGGCAGTTTCATCCTGGACATAAATACAATCAAAGAAAGCTGTTTCTTTGTCATACCCGCTTGAATTTGAAGTGACGATGCCCTCTATGGTAAACTTTTCACCAACATTGGCTGACTGGACCTGACTGATAGGCGTTATTTTCTGAGGGGCTATAGCCTGAACAATGTTCTGGCATATATTATAGTTGCTGTAGTTAAGCTGAGAGGAGTTGTCTATTGTTGCCTGAACTTCAAAGTTGGACATAAAGACAGTACCGGCAACAAAAATCTTAGCTCCGCTTGCCAAAGTTTCTACCGTAAGAGCGGGGATACTGCCTTTTTTCACCGGATTATCGATACCACCCTTACCATCCTTATCTGAGTCAAGACTCTCGGAAGTATCATGGGATGCTACAATGGTAGTTACAGCTGTTTTATCGGCATCCTGGATATAAACCGAAGCACCGCTGTAGAAGCTGTATTCCTGTTCCGGTTTTACTCCTCTGTTATATTCGCTGTTCATATTATAGCTCTTAAATCGGAGCCTGAAGTTTTGGGACTCGTAGTTGGTTTTGTCAATTACCTCATCATCTACTATACGAGTCTTTGCTCCTATTGCTTCAAGAATTTTATTCTGTTGATAAGAAGCGTGATATTGTTCCGGATTTTTACCGTCACCATAGTCTGCCAGACCGCATACTATCAAGGTTTTTCCCTCAGCTGTAAAAGCTTTTATTGCTTCCAGTTCTTCAGCTGAATATTCGCCCAGAGCTCCAATATTTGTTTTTCTGTTTGGAGGAGTCAAAATAAGCCCTGACAGGGTTGAGAGCTTTTCTGAAGTAATGCCATCCTTGATTTCTACCAGACGTACATCATATTCCTCAGCGAGTTTTGCAAAGTTTGTCATGCTGTTGGCATAGTTTCCTGCAACATATTCATTAAGATGCGAGGCATCTATCCCAAGATTTATCAGTTTGGAGGCATCCCTTACGTCCAGATTAATTGCTTCGGTATATATTTTAGTAATACCGTTCAGCGTCGCAGCCACCTCCACCTGGATTGTATATACTCCGGCGGCGGCAGGAGTATAGGAAACTGTTTCTTTAAGCGTTCCCAGGGAGTTAAGGGATTGTTCCTCCTTCCCCGTTGCAATTACACTGTCACCGATTTTATATGTGATGGAAGCAATTTTGATAGCTGAAGCCTCATTATTGAATATTTCGGCGGATAGCTCCAGCGTTTCACCTGCTACAGGCATGGATACATTCGAAGTAAACGAAGAAATACCAACCTTTTCAACGTTTCCCACCCATACCGGAGCTGTTACGGCAATGTCTCCGTCTGCTTCAACTACTTTTATATAATAATAGCCTTTGGAGGGGTTATCTATTTTAATGGAATAAACAGCGTTATTTGATTCAAATGTCTGAACATTACTCTCTTTTCCGCCATTTGTTATCAGGGACACCGTACCTATATAATCGGAAGTATCCGAATCGGATAAATTAACATTAATGTCCAGCTGCGGGGTATCAATAGGCAGTATTGTTCCCATGGGCAGGTTGTTGGCTGAATATTTAATACTTAAATTTGAATCTTCTGTGGCATATACGCGCATATTTTTTAATGCATCATATACGCCAGCCCTTGAAAAGTTGTCGGTTATAACTGCTGTTCTTGCGGTATTGGCAGTACCCCACAGGCCCTTATGATTGTCCTGGTTATTTGTTGGCGCAAGATGCCAGCCCTTGTCAAGAGCTTTATTGTAGTAATCGTAGGATGGAAAGTAGCCTCCCGAGCCGATTGCACCTTCGCCGTTTCCAACCTCGATTAAAGAAATCTGTTTATCTATTGCTTCGTCATAATCAGAAAAATTGTTGAAATCACCGAAGGTCGTTCCTGGGTGATTGAATTGAGATATTGACTGCGGGATTTCTTTAAGCAGCTTATAATAGTTTTTCATACCTTCGAAGCTGGATGTATATTGGGGATTGTTTCTGCTTACAAAACCATTGGTATTGAAGGTGTTGATATGTCCGACCTTGCCCGTCCAGGTCATTTCATAACCATATAAGGCAACAAAGGAATCTGAAGCAGCGGCATCTGCGGCTGCGACACACTGCTGCCATTTTGAATTTGAACTGCTGTTTGAATATTCAACCGGTGAGCTTGTTGAATCAAAATAATTGGAGTGATCGGTCACAGCGAAAAAGTCCAGTTTCGCTATATTTTTTGCATACTCATAGGCATCAGTCAGTGACCCTGAGCCGTCTGACTGATTTGTATGAGAGTGGATCTGTCCGAAGTAAACCTGTTCAGTTCCGGAACTCTCATAAAGACTGTAATCAAACGTTACAGCTGTACTGTCAAGATAACCCCTGAGTTTGGCTACTGCTTGAATCCTCACAGGAAACATTTCCTTATCCAAAGTTATTTGGCCGCTGTATACCTTTTCAGGTTGCACGGTCTCCTCAGGTTGTCCCGCTTTTGAGGTAACGGTATAGCTTATTGCCGCCCCCTTAGTTTCACTTGAAAGTGTAATCTGTGTTCCGGCCGGAACCTTTCCTGTCGGAGTGGCAGTTACTTTTGCCACCTGGGCCTGCTTATATATAAAAGTACTTTCAGTGCCATAAACGGGTCCAACAACCTCTCTTGCCTTTATAACAGCTGTGTTGTCAGGCAGGCTGAACTCATTGATTGTTATTGCCCCGGAAGTAGTGCTCAATAGCTGCTCAGGTCCGTCATTCAAGGTATATTGTATTGCTGCTCCCGAGGTGACTGTTGTCAGTGTTACAGAGCTTCCGGCTGTGATTACGGCACCACTTTCAGGTAATGCTGTTACCAAGCCCGTTTCCTCCTCAGGAGGCTGTTCGTTACCGGCAGTTTTATCACCTTGAATTAAAATATTAAATAAACGTGAGGTTCCTGTGGATGAAACCTGTTCAGTTGCACTGTATTTGTCGGTTCCTGCCCTGACAGATATATTACTTGTTTGTAAGAACCTCAATTTTACGTTTTCATTGTCATTAATTACTGATGGCAGTATTAGATTAGGTTTAAAAGGTGCGTTCGAACTTGAACCGTTTTTGTAATCTCCATTTTGAACGTCATAAAAGTTTGAATTATCAGTGCTGTACTGTAGTTTAAAATCTCTGGGTCCCGTCCCTGAACTAAAGCTGTTAAAGGATATTTTGAGATTTTCGAAGCCCTTTGCCGAAAGGGATATTTCCCAGTACTTAGTATTTTCACCATTATCCCAACCATTCACATATATGGATTTGTTACCGGAGGTATAACCGTCTATAGGTTTTCCAAGAGATGTGGTTAGGTAAGCACCTCTATCAATCCCTCCGGTAGCTGGAATTTCAATTAAACTATTATCCGGATTGGGATCGGCAGTAAAATCCCATTGTGCTATCGTTTCGATCTGGGTTTCTGCTGAAACCGATACCGGCTGCATTGTAAATATGATGGCCAGTGCTAAAAATACACATAAAAATGCTTTTAATTCTTTGGTTTTCAAAACTGCACCTCCTAATATATTTTTCTCTAATTATATTAGGAGACTAATGTAAATTTCTTGAAGATACTCTGTTGATTTCGTGTTATTTTTTGTAGAATTAGGCCCGTCCTACATAGAACAGCTTTTGAGAGCTATGCTTTTATCCCGCTATCAATGTGAACCTATTAAATTTCCCGTTTTATTGAGAAATAATTTGTGACTAAGACAGTAGCAATAACTTATCAGGGTCAAAGACCAACCTTATGGTTTCTTTATTAGTACCAAGATTCTCCCATTCCTCTTTATCCACTTCCCATCTTATTTTACTGATTTCTTTTCTATCTCTGTTATGCAAATTATTTAGCAGGATAATATATGAAAACGGATTTTCGATAATCTTTGAAACCCTGCAGTTTATGGTGTTGGTAAAATCAGTATTATCAAAATACTTTATATAATGAGCTCTCATCCCAACATGAGTTATATAATCAGGTACTTTTTTATTGGAATAAAGTGTAACATCCCAATCAGCCGCATAAAGAGTGTGGTTTGTTAATTTTTCTGCCCGGGATATGTTTTTACATCCTGTAAGCTGCGCCGCAGCCACTGTCACAGGATTGTCAAACAGTTCTTCTCTGGAACAAAAGGCTTCAACTTTTCCAGCGGCCAGTACAGCTATGGTTTCAGAGAAACGGTATACTTCATTTCTGTTGTGTGAAACCAGTAAAACCTTGCCTGAGTATGTTGACAGCAGCTCCATCAATTCCTGCTCCAGATTCCATTTCAGATTACTGTCCAGCGCTGAAAATGGCTCATCCAGCAAAACTACATCGGGTTCTGACGCCAGGATTCTGGCCAGTGCAACTCTTTGCTGCTGTCCACCCGATAGCTGATGGGGCTTTTTGTTTTCATGACCTTTTAAGAAAAACATCTCTATCTTTTCTCTGACAATTTTCTCTCTTTCAGCCTTATTACCTTTTACCCCGGCAGCTATATTTTCTTTTACCGTCATATTAGGGAAAAGTGCATAGTTCTGAAAAAGATAGCCCACCTTTCTTTGCTGCGGCGGCAGGTTTATTTTTTTATCGGAATCGAACAAAACTCTGTCTCCAAGTATAATTCTACCTTCATCAGGCTCCTCTATTCCTGCAATACACTTAAGGGTCATACTTTTGCCGCAGCCCGAGGCACCCAGTAGCCCTAAAATTTTATTATCTGTATTAAAATTGACTTCAAGTGTAAAATCGTCAAGTTTTTTCTTGATATCTACAAAGAGGGACATTAAATATCACCCCGTTTCGTGGTCTTTTTGATCTGTCTTCCATTCCAAAAGTTCATTAAAATCATAGCGGTAAAAGACATTGCACATACAACGGCAACCCACTTATAAGCGGTAGCGTTGTCCCCAGACTGAACAGCCGAATACACAGCCACAGACATGGTTTGTGTTTTACCCGGTATGTTTCCGGCAAGCATCATGGTTGCACCAAATTCCCCCAAGGCTCTTGCAAAGGAAAGAATGGTTCCTGCAATCAAACCGGGGACTATGTTAGGAAGCACAATTGCACTGAATATTTTGCTTTCGGACATTCCAAGAGTTCTGGCAGCATAAACGATATTTACGTCAAATTGCTCAAAGGCTCCTCTTACCGTCCTGTACATCAGCGGAAATGAAACAACAGCAGAGGCTATTACAGCCCCTACCCATGTAAAAACAATATTTATATTCAAATTTATCAAAAATTTTCCGACAGGACTGGTTTTACCCAGCAAAACCAGCAGAAAAAATCCTACAACAGTGGGAGGCAATACCATGGGGAGTGTAAATAATCCGTCAATTATGCCCTTAAATCTTTTTATTTTAATTACGAAGCGTGCGGCAACTGTTCCAGCAAATATTGTTATCAAAGTAGCTGTAAGAGCAACCTTCAGTGATATTATAAGCGGTGATAGATCCATGGTACTCACCTCCCTGTTTTATAGTAGGAATTGCTGTTCAAATATATAACTACATAAAAGACTTTACAGGTTAAAGCTTATTTTTATATATAATTTCCCTGCCCTTTCCTTTTAAAACACAAACTTCAGTATGACCGAGCCCCAGGTCAAATATGTGATGGCTGGCTGCAACAAATTGACTTAAGTCACAGTTTCCCGCTCGTTCACCTATACCAAAAAGCGTTGTATCAATATAATAAGCACCTGCTCGTGCGGCCTCCAAAGAATTTGCCACAGCCATACCCAAATCATTGTGAGCATGTATTCCTACAGCTATTCTGGTATGGTTCCTGATTTCACTTACAGCCTGATATGCCCTTGACGGTGTCAGGACTCCTACGGTATCGGCATATCTTATATTCAGTACTCCCATATCTTTAAGCATTTCAGCTACAGCAATCATAAAGGTTATATCGGCCCGTGATGCATCTTCAAAACCCACAGTTACGGCATACCCCTTATCCAGGGCCAAGCTGACACAGTCCTGAAGGTTTTTCTGCAGCCAACCTTTGTTTTTCTTCAGTTTGGAGTATATATGAACATAGGACATGGGAGCACTGATATGTATAATATCCGGATGACAGTCAAAGGAATGGAGAATATCCTCCCTGTTCATTCTGTTCCAGGTTGAAATCCGGGTATTTTTCCTGTTCTCCAGAATTTTTATTATTGTATCTTTCTCATAATCTCCCATTGCAGGTATTCCGGCTTCTATCTGATATATCCCCGCCTCGTCCAGCAATACTGCCAACCTTACCTTCTGCTCCGTGCTAAAAGCAAACCCGGGACTTTGTTCCCCATCCCGAAGCGTAGTGTCTATAAGATATTTCTTTTGTTTCAAGTCAAGCCCACCCCTCTGACCGGATCTGTAAATCTGTTACATTAACAGATACTATTAACTAAATATTACTATTTTGTCAAATTACAGGCAAGCTCATAAAATTCCTGATCGGTAATGCTTCTTCCAAGATCAATACTCATATCCTGAGCCTTTCGAAGAAGTTCCTGAATTTTTTCTGCTGGAAATACAAGCCCAAATTCCATCAGTTTTACTTCAATATTTGTCCTTCCGGAGTGTTTGCCGACTATTATTTTTCTTTCCATACCTACCAAAGAGGGCTCAAAGGGTTCATAATTCGCCCCGTTTTTATAGATGCCGTCCACATGTATACCCGATTCCACTTCAAATATGCTGTTTCCTACAACAGGTTTGTTTCCCGGTATAGATACACCTGACAACTCTTCATAAAGCTTTTTTATCTCTCGTAACACAGACAAATCCAAATTCGGCTTATGACGTTTTGTTATCCGAAGAGCCATTATCACCTCTTCAAGAGCAGCAAATCCCCCGCAGCCGCAAAAGCTGACTGCAATGTTTTCTCCGCCGCTTAAAACCCATTCCACCGCCAGAGCCGTTGCACAAAAATAATTATTTTGGGGGCAGAATTCCGCTTGTATACCCGATAAGAATTTCAATCTTTCAAATATATTAAGGTAATCATGCTGCAGAAGGTCATCCATGCCTACAATACGCACATTCAGATATTGGCTGATACTTCTTAAAAGATTAATTTCTCTAATATCGTTGATCTGAAATTCCGAGATGGTTCCTTCAGGTACATCATATCCGCTGTGTCGGCAGACATACCTGATAAATCCAGCATACCTGTCTATTTCGGAGGGGTGTTCAACTCTAAGTATTGTTTTGCCAAGTTCGATATTTTCACCAAGCAAATTAAAAACCGGAACTGTTATTTCAATAAAGTTGATCCCAGTCTGAAGCAGTAGTCTGTACAGTCTCAGAAGCAGATCTTTCTGCGCATATTTATGGTTAATGGTACACAGAGTTACATCGGTAATTCTTATCATTAACACTCCACCTTCACGTTTAACAATTAATAGTGAATGGGTTTCACTTTATATTGAAATATCGAAGCTATATCAACAACCTTTTAACCTTTTCTCCGCCTTCCAGATGCTTCTCCACTATTTCCTCTACATCGTCTTCGGTTACATTTCCATACCAGGTACCTTCGGGATAAATTACTACTACAGGGCCTTTGTCACATATTCCAAAGCAGCCTGTATTTGTAATCATTATATCACCGGAAAGATCCCTGTCATCAATTTCTTCCATGAACTTTTGAATCAGCTCCACCGCTCCCTTTGAGTGGCAGTACCCCTTCTGAGTTCCGTTAATTCTGCAGCTGGCGCAGACAAACACGTGATATTTTGGGCTTATCATAGTCTATTCCTTCCTTTCAAAATAAATTAATGTATTTATTTTAAACAAACAGCTTTTCGGCCGCCTGCTTTACAGCATCTTCAATACGGTCATAGGTTGTAAAGGTTTCAATGTCTTTATCCTTTAGCTTCTGTTTCGGAGCTTCACCGATACGCATTGCAACTACTGCTTTACAGTCCTTGACAACTTCGAGTATATTATCAATCTTACTCTCTCTATTGCCTCCACCCATACCATCACAGTTTTCGACACCATCACAGTACTTTGAAACGCTTCTTCTTTCCTTGAATTTTATATTGCACCCTTTATATTCATATATATAAAAATCTGTTGCATGGCCGAAATGCTGGTCAACCAGGACTCCGCTTTTTGACGATACTGCAAATAAAACAGGCTTCTCAGAGAGCTCTTTTTTGTTGTCATCCGAGCAGGAGCCGGTACAGCCTCTGAAATTTATTGACTGATCATTGTCGAGAGTTCCGATTGCATCTGCACGGCACTGACGGCAGTGATACATCTGCTTTATTGAAAGCTCGCATTTCTTCCTCATCTCGGTGATCTCTTTGTTGCTTGTCAGAGGCATGTTCTCGAAAGCACTGCCTTCAACCGGTATCATCTGCATGATATTTGTTATCTCGCATCCCAACTCTTTTGCCTTTGCCGCTACAATTGGTATGTGAAATTCATTAATCCCCTTAAGCATTACAATGTTAACCTTGCAAACTATTCCAAGGGAGGTAAGCCGTTTAAGTCCAGCCATTTGGTTAGCCATTAGTATTGCTGCGCCAACCTCTCCGTAATACCTGTTGCCCATGTAGTCAATATGTTTATAAATTTTTGCTCCAATAGTGGCATTTACAGCGTTCATGGTTACTGTTATATGGGATACACCCAGTTCAACCAATTCATCTGCATACAGTGGAAGCATAAGCCCATTTGTTGAAAGGCAAAAGGTTACCTCAGGATCAATCTTTCTTATTAGAGACAGTGTCTCTTTGGTCTTTTCAAATTCTGCAAGAGAGTCACCGGGGCCGGCGATACCTACCACCTTTAGGTTTGGCATTTTTTCTTTGGCCATCTGATACTTTCTGCAAGCCTCTTCAGGTGACAGTACTTCTGTTGTAACACCGGGTCTGCTTTCATTTGGGCAGTCATATTTTCTTACACAGTAATTGCATTGAATGTTACATTTAGGTGCAATAGGCAGGTGCATTCTGGCATACTGGCTTCCGCACCCGTTAAAACAAGGGTGAGTTGCTGTCTTTTTAGCTATTTCTTCCTTTAGAGCAGTTTCTTTTAAAAAAGCAGTTTTTGCAGTACCAGTTTTTATAGTATCAGTATTTAAAACAATAGTTTTTGGAGTATCAGTTTTTTCCTTGGCTGAATTATTCAAAACCTTATCATCTTCATTGTAGTATTTATCAAAGAGCTCTCGTCGGAATTTATGCTCCTTTTGGCTTAAAAGAGTATTTGTTATCCTGTCCAGTAGAATGAGGGAACCTTCATACCCTAATGTTCTTACCCTTTGTCCCCCAACCTGGTCGTGAACCGGGAAAGCGCACCTTACAAGGGGAATATTATGTTTTTCCTCAATTCTCCGCCCATCGGAGCTCCCTATCATGATATTGGCCCCAAACTTCAGTGAGTATTTTTCTATGTTGTCAAAATCCGTATTGTCAAGGATTTTGTAGTTATCAATAAATAAAAAGTCTGCTACCTTTTTAATTTCATTTTCAATTAGGTCAGTCAATGAGCGGCAGCTTGCTCCGGTAGCAGTAAGTACCGGCATGATTCCATTTTCAGCGCAAAGCCGTGAAACAGATAATACAAAATCAGGTTCTCCGTATATTACAGCTCTGCCTTCACCATTGTATTTGTGGGAATCAATCATTGCATCCAGGTATCTTCCCCGCTCCTTTTTCAGGATTTCCGATTTTTTGCCTCCGGCTTTCTCCAATTCCTTAATAAAATTATCAGTATCTCTAAGGCCCACCGGAAGATTACATTTCACATACGGAACTCCAAAAGCCTCATAAAGGTAGTGTGCCGGGGAACTATCCTCCTTTACAAAAGCTGATATCTCAATGGTCAGTCTTGCACCGGCCATTTTTGAGATTTCTTCAATGGAAGTACCTCCCTCAGGCAGTCTGTTGTAATGCTGGGTATGTTCTCCATCCAAATTGTCCGAAATGTCGGGCAGTAGTATATAATCAATGTTCATATCTTCAAGGAGGCTTTTAAGGTATCTGGTGTCTGCCGGAGAAATCAAACCCGTAATAATGTTCACCTTGTTATTCTTCATAGGGGACATATCAACATTTTCAACTATGGCCCGTAAAGCCTTGAAGAAGCCTTCATACTGAGTTCCTGAATAACCTGCCGAAGATACCGGAATTATTTTAACGTTAGCGTCGGGGTGTGTGTCATAAAACCCGGTTATAATCCCGGGTATATCCTCGCCTATTGTCTCTGCAAGACAGGTGGTTGCAACTCCGATGACCTCAGGATTATATAGTTCTATGAGATTTTCCAGCCCTTTTATCAAATTTTCCTCGCCGCCGAAAACTGTTCCCTCTTCGGTCAGAGATGAGGAAGCAATATCGACAGGCTCGTTGTAATGAGTTGCCATATGGCGGCGGATATAGGTACTGCAGCCCTGAGATCCATGCAGTATTGTCATACATTTCCTTATGCCATAAAAAGCACTCACACTTCCCATGGGCATACACATTTTACATGGATTTACGTTCAGATTAACTAGATTCTTGCTCATACTAATCCCCCTATCCCTTATTAGTGAATAGTGAATGATGAATGGTCACTCTTCACTTTTCACTCTTCACTGCCGTTATCAATGTACTCCCATACCGGGCTGTTCAGAGAAAGATTAATTTCCCTGGTAAAGTTCATAACTCCCTCATAACCTGCCAGGGCATGTTTCCGTTCATGGTTATGATCACAAAAGGCTATACCAAGCTTATAGGCCAGGGGTCTTTCCTTTACCCCGCCCACCAGTATGTGGGCTCCCTTTTCCTTTATAAAAGCTTCCAATTCAGCTGGATTAGTATCATCTAAAATTACAGTATTCTCTCCTACAAGGCTTGCAATCATTTCATAATCCTCGGCTTTGCCGGTTTGTGTTCCTACAATTACTGTTTCAATTCCCATTTCATTAAACTGTCTTATAAGAGATATAGCCTTAAAGCCACCACCAACATATATGGCTGCTTTCTTACCTTCCAGATTCCCCTTATATTTCTCAGAAAAGCTTTCTAATTTTTCTGTTTGAACCTGTGTGAAGCTTTTTGCTTTTCTGATGTTCTCTTCGTTTCCCACAGCCTCAGCTATTCGTATTAAAGACTGAGTTGTATCTTCAACTCCAAAGAAGCTGATCTTAACAAAAGGAATTCCCATTTCCTGTTCCATTTTCTTTGCCAGATAGGTCATAGATCCGGCGCACTGAACTATATTAAGCCGCGCTGAGGGTGCTTTTATCAGGTTATCGTGGCTTGCATCCCCTGTTATAGTCGAAACTACCGGAATACCGATTTCCCTAAGGTAGTTTTTTATCAGCCACATCTCACCTGCCAGATTAAAGTCACCAAGTATGTTTACACCTTCAGCCTTTGGTATTCCTTTATGGGGTTCAAGAAGAGATAGTATTGCGTTACAGGCCATCTTATATCCATGGGATTTGTTGCCTGAAAAACCCGGTGATTTAACAGGTATAACCCTTACGCCATACTTTCTCTCTGCCAGTCTGCACACTGCCTCAATATCATCACCAATTACTCCTACAATACAAGTTGCGTATACAAAAATAACTTTTGGATGGTGCTTTTCAATGACTTCATCAATGGCTGCGGCCAGCTTTTTCTCTCCACCGAAAACTATGTCCTGTTCAGTCAGATCTGTTGAAAAGCTGTTTCTATACAGATCACTTCCACTGGACAGGCTGCCCCTGATATCCCAGGTATAGCTTGCACAGCCTATGGGGCCATGTACTATATGGAAAGCATCAGTAATAGGATTCAGTACAACTCTGGCACCACAGTATACGCATGCACGCTGACTTACTGAACCTGAAAGGCTGTCACTTTCACACCTGATGGTTTTTGTAGTCCTACCGTAGCCTATAAAATCTTTTCTTTCTTCTAAAATTGCAGATTCCATCATACTGACCCCTCCTTTTATGGTTGCATGGATTAGTTGGTAAAGAATTGGTATATTGGCTGAAAACCTGTTTGATACAGGTTTATCGAAACCTTTAGCCACGGACGGCGTTGTGAGCAACAGCCAATATGGTCAATTCTGAACCTTACTAATACAAGCAATTATATTTGGTACAACCATTGATTTAAATGTTGTACGGAAGTACTATAAACAAGTTCATATTAAGAAAGTTGATTAATTACATAACAATCTCGAATTCTTCATCAGCCGCTTCTCTGTCCTGTCTTTCCATCAGCGCATTTGCAATCAGCTCTACCAGCCTCATTGCACCTTTATAACCGACTATAGGCGAATTTGAATGAGCATATCTGTCGAGAATTGGGAATCCGGCCCTGACAAATGGAATATCCTCAGCTTTGGCAATTTGTTTTCCGTATGAGGAACCCAACAGCAAATCAACCTTTTCATTCTTTATCCACTGATGAAGTTCAAACAAATCACCCGATGCCTTTGCCGTACAGCCTTCTACACCATATTGGGCAAACAGTGCCTCTGCCATCTTCACAAAGTTTTCACCCGGAGTTCCTGTCAATACATACTTTGGAATCATACCTAACTCAAGCACCATTCTTGTAAGACCTAAAACGGTATCAGGATCCCCGAATATTGCTACGGTTTTGTTATAGAAGTAGAAGTGTGCATCCAGCATTAGATCTATCAGCTGTCCGCGTTCCTCTTCAAGTTCGTAGGGAACCTCTGTATTTGATATTTCAGCCAGTTCCATAACGAATTTGTCTGTAGCTTCAATCCCGATTGGAAGAGGAAGTAAGCTGTATGGCACCTTGCACTTTCTCTCCAATATACTTGCCGGCTCCTCACAAGTCAGTTCTCCCAAGGCCAGAACCTTTTTACTGTCTCCAAGTCCCACTATTTCAGGAATTGTAGTGCCTCCCTTTGGATACATGGAGTAATCTCCGGTCATCGGTGCATCCATTACACCACTTTGATCTGGGAACATGGTAAAGGGTACTTGCATAAGCTTGGCAATTTTTTTCAGTTCCCTTATATCACCTGGATTGACGAAACCCGGGAAAATAACAGTTTTACCGTTGGACTTTCCGGAGTGCTCTGATAAATAAGTGATAAATCCAGACATCATGTTGTAAAACCCATTAATATGTGAACCAACATAACTTGGTGTGTTTGAATGTACTACAAGTTTTCCTTCGGGTATGTCTATATCCTGTATGAAGGCATTCAGGTCATCCCCGATAGTCTCACTTAAACAAGTTGTGTGAACGGCAATAATATCAGGATTATATATTTCAAAAACGTTTTTAACACCTGTCTTAAGGTTGCTGCCTCCGCCGAATACAGAAGCACCCTCGGTAAAGGAGCTGGTTGAAGCTATTGCTGGCTCCTTAAAATGTCTGCTTAAAAAGGTTCTGTGATATGAGACACATCCCTGGGAACCATGGCTGTGAGGCATGCAGTTGTGGACTCCAAGAGCTGCATACATAGCACCTACAGGCTGACAGGTTTTACAGGGATTAACCCTGAGCGCACTACGTTCTGATACTTCTTTCGGTGTCATTTTAAGCATTATGCTTCACCTCCCACTAATCTAGCTTTAAGTACTGATTTGTTTTTCCATGGTGCAGTAACCAGTCCCCAGGCCGGAGTATACAGTCCCATTGTCACATCACGGGCAAAGTTGATTGCTCCTGTGAAACCGGCGTAAGGTCCACTGTAATCATAGGAATGTAACTGTCTTGATACAACTCCCGCTTTTTGGATCTGATATTTATCTTTTACTCCTGAGAAGAAAATGTCCGGTTTTAGCAGCTTAATAAATTCATCAGTTTCAAATTGATTCAAATCATCGACAACAATGCTTCCGTTGTCCATTTCAGGGATCATTCCATAGTAATTTTCAAGCTGGATTTTAGACTTAAGCTTCTCATACTGTTCCTCAGTGAGAAAGACCTTATATTTATCAGGATCCTTTTCAACTTCAATATGTTCTATGTTTTTGCTGTCGGCATCTTCCTTAATAGTTGGGATTACATCTCTGCCCTCATAGTCATCCCTGTGAGCAAATTCGTACCCTGCCAGTACTGTCTTAACACCAAAGTCGGCTAACAGCTTCTGATAATGATGTGATCTTGAACCACCCACAAATAATGCAGCTGTTTTTCCTTTTAACTTGGAGTGGTAATAAGCCTTTGCTTCAGCAATACTTGCCATTTCGTCGGCTATGACCTCTTCTGTTCTTGCGGATAAATCAGGATCTCCAAAATACAGAGCCATTTCTCTCAGCGACTGAATAGTTGCCTCCAAGCCAATAAAATTAACCTTAATCCAGTCCACACCGTATTTTGTCTTCATCATTTCGGCAATATAGTTTATTGAACGGTGACACTGAACAAGATTCAGGTCAGCGGTGTGGGATTTCTTCAAGGCTTCATAGCTTCCGTCACCCGTGAATACAGCTACTACTTCGTACCCTATTCTTTTCAGTATTCTTTCTGTTTCCCAGCCGTCTCCGCCTATGTTATATTCACCGAGAATATTAACGGTAAACTTCTTCGTTGGAGGTGCATCACCTGTGCCAATAATTCTTCTCATAACAGTGTTATTAGCAATATGGTGACCTCCGCTCTGGCTGACGCCCTTATAACCTTCACAGCTGAAAGCCATACAGCTTATTCCGTATTCTTTTTCAGCCTCTGCGGCTACTGCATGAATATCATCGCCGATAAGACCAACCGGACAGGTTGAGCATATCATAATACATTTAGGGTTAAATATTTCAACTGCTTCCTTTATTGCCTGTTTGAGCTTTTTTTCACCGCCGAAAACTATATCGGGCTCCTGAAGATCTGTTGAGAAACAATACTCAATAAAGTTTCTGCCGTCTTCGGTCTTTGCCTTGTTTCTTCTGGTACCCCAGGAATAGAAACCACAGCCTATGGGTCCATGGGTTAATACCAGTACATCCTTTAAAGGTCCGAGAACAACACCCTTACAGCCTGCGTAGCAACAACCTCTGTTTGTTATAATCCCCGGAACAGTACGGGTATTGGCAGCAATGGGCTGTTTTTTTGTCTCCTCAGTAACTTCCATGATGTGTTCTTTTCTATTTTTGTACACTTTTGCACTGTATTTATCTAATACAATATTTCTAACATTCATTTGACTCACCACCCGTTATTTATAGTACGGTTTCACCGGTTCTAACCTTATAGGTTTCTTCTATTGGAAGGATAAATATTTTTCCGTCCCCTGGATTACCTGTCTGGTTAACCTTTATAATAGTCTTAACCGCCAAATCTACCTGATCGTCTTCAATTACAATAGTAAAAAATCTTTTCGGAATCAGTCTTGCCGTTTCTGTAAACGCCTCGCCTGCCTGAGTTACAGGAAGATCTCCTGTCTCCATGATATAATTTAATATTGAGGCATCAAGGCTCTTTTTTCCTCTTCCAAGACACGGCCTGCAGGAGAATGCCGGAAAGCCGGCATTTGCGAGGGCCTCCTTGGTTCTGTTGACCTTATTGGTACGGATAAATGCCATAATTTCTTTCATAATAACCTCCTTATTTAGAGTCCCTGTTTTGCAGTACTGATGGTATAGGCATCAAGCACCTGGCTTATAAATATTCTTCCGTCACCAAAGTTACCTTTTTCACCTGTACGTGCGTTTCTCATTATTACTTTTACAACATCATCCTTGTCTTCATCATTTACAACGATTAAAAGCATTTCCTTCGGAATTTCATCATACTGTACATCGCCGATAACTATTCCCTTTTGTTTTCCTCTTCCGAAAACATCCATTTTAGTTACAGCAGGAAAGCCTGCTGCAAGTAATTCCGACAATACAATACCTGTTTTTTCAGGTCTAATTATTGCTCTGATCAATAACATAATCTCAACCACCTTTTCTTAATTTTTTCTTTGAAAAACCTTTTGCGGCTTTTTTATAATGCAAAGACAACGATGTATGCACTAATGTTTGCTCTGAATGTTAGATATCCATTATTCCGTGCTCCATCAGCAGTTCTTCCAGTCTTTCCTGCTTTAGAGGCTTGGGAATGACAAACATTTTATTCTCGTCTATTTTTTTTGCAAGAGCCCTGTATTCATCAGCCTGATTGCACTCGGCATCATAATCGATTACGGTCTTTTTATTTATTTCAGCACGCTGTACCATGTTGTCCCTGGGAACAAAGTGAATCATTTGAGATCCCAGTTCCTTTGCGAAAGCCTCAACAAGAGCTGCCTCACCATCAACCTTACGACTGTTACAGATAATTCCGCCCAGTCTAACTCCTCCGGTCTTGGCATACTTCTGTATACCTTTTGAAATGTTGTTTGCAGCATACAGTGCCATCATTTCACCGCTGGCTACTATATATATTTCCTGTGCTTTTCCTTCACGAATTGGCATTGCAAATCCACCGCAAACAACGTCACCAAGAACATCATAGAACACATAATCCAGTTCATCCTCATAGGCTCCAAGTCTTTCCAGCAATCCTATTGAAGTGATGATACCGCGTCCTGCACAGCCAACACCAGGTTCCGGCCCGCCTGATTCAACGCATTTTATATCAGCAAAGCCACCCTTCATTACCAGATCAAGATCGATATCTTCTCCCTCTTCTCTCAGAGTATCAAGTACGGTCTGCTGAGCAAGACCTCCAAGAATCAGTCTTGTTGAGTCTGCTTTAGGATCACAGCCCACGATCATGATCTTTTTACCCATCTCTCCCAACCCAGCAGTTAAATTCTGAGTGGTTGTGGATTTACCAATTCCACCTTTTCCATAAATAGCTACCTGTCTCATAATACCCTCCTATCTGCGTGTCCTGCACGCGTTAAAATGTAATTCAATTTAATACCAAATTAATGACCTAAAAATAAATGTAATCTGATAAAGTAAATAAATTAAAAGGTCCCTGGCAGAAAACATAAGGTTTTATGCCAAAGACCTCTTCGTCTTGATATTTACTTATTTACTGTTAATAAACAAAAAAGTCTCCGAACTCTGGAAAGAGTTTTGAGACTTCGTCGTCGTTTGTATTAATCAGCTTACTAAGAGTATAAATGTATTTCTTTCCATACTCAATGCACGTAGATGTACATAATCGACATATTTCATATGGTTGTTTTTGTGCATTTATTACAAATACTTCCTGTCACCTGTGCTTTTTAGAGATATTTGTTGATTAGTGAGAGCATACTTCATATAATATAATAATAAATAATAAAATAAATTGAATAAATTAACAGTGCAAAGAAGCGCATTGAGTTCAGACTCAGTCCGCTTTTTTTTATTTATTTTTTATTCTTTTGGTTAAATTCGATTTTGTTTATAAATGTCTTTGAAAGGAGTGGTACAATGTCATACAAGATTTCAGTAATTCTAAATGACGAAGGTGAACTGACAGCCTTCGAAGAAGGTGTGACCTTACTGGTTTTCAGCAAGGAGAACAACGTGTGGAAGATAGAGAATGAGATCAGGTATTCTGTGGATTTAACCTCCAATATATCTGATATAAGAAATAATATAAAAGATATCATACTTCAATTGGAGGATTGTAAAGTAATTATTGGAAAAACCATAACAGGTCTTCCCTATAATATATTAGATAGAATGGGCTTTGAGATATATGAAGCACAATCGGTATCCGACGGCCTTCTGGAAGAGATCAATACCGAGTTGGAGACAGAAGCTGCCCATAATACCTCCTTATCCTCTGAAGTTCCGACAGCGCCCGTGGAAACTTCAGAGTCTGGAGTATTCTATCTTAATCTGATAATGCTCCAGGAAAAACATCCAGAGATATCTTCCAAAAAAGCGCTTCAGTCTTTTATTGAAACATACTGTTTTTACAGGCTTGATTTAGTATGCAGCCATATACCGCCATGGTTTGATGTAATACTTCCGCAGAAAAGGCTGACCTACAGCGTTGAGGAACTCGAAAGAAATCAGTTAAAGGTATCTATTATTAAGAAAGTCTGTTAAGGAGGGTTAGCATGTCAAAACATATTAATGTATTTGCCGAAAATTTAAGGCTAAAAGGCATAGCCAGCTTTTATTGTTATGAAAACGGTGCCGTCAGAGATTGCATACTCAATGAAGAAAATTTAATTCCGACCAGATACGGCAACTTCATCCCCAGGTACGGTCCTGAGGAAATAAGAAGAAAGTACAAGCCTTCAATATCTTTTTACCGCAGTGGAGCCGTGAAAAGCCTTTCACTTGAACAGCAGGCTTATATTATGACACCCCTTGGAGCCTTCCCTGCTGAATTGATAACCTTCTACGAAAGCGGCTCTCTTAAGAGACTTTTTCCTCTTAACGGCAAAATAAGCGGTTACTGGACTGAAGCTGACGAGGAAAAGCTGTGTAGGAAGTTTAGTTTCTCCTTACCTTTCGGCAGCTTCAACGCAAGAATTATCAGTTTATGCTTTTATGAAAACGGTAATTTGAAGGCACTTACATTATGGCCTGGCGAAACAGTAATTTTGAAAAAACAAAATGATCTCTTCCTGGTACGGACCGGCTTTTCACTATATGAGGATGGCAGCCTAAAATCTTTTGAACCGGCGTACGAGATGCCGATTTCGACTCCAATAGGTTGGATAACAGCTTTTGATGAGAATGCGCTGGGGATTTCAGGAGAAAATAATTCTATATGTTTCAAAAAAGATGGAAGTCTTCACTCTCTGGTAACCTCCTCAAGCAAAATTGCTGTTAAAAACAAGGATGGCATTATAGACGTAATTGAGCCAATTGTGAAACCAGACCCCATCGAAGAAGGAAAGTCTATTCTTATTCCGTTGAGAATTTTCTTCGAAGGGGACTGTGTGAGATTTGAAGAAGAAAGAACCAAAGTTTTTGATCTGTTAACTTCAAAATTTACAGTGTTAAATATCTCAAGCGAAACCCGATATGGGTTGTCCTGTGGAGATTGCAGCAGCTGCAGCAGATGTAAATTATGATGCAGCTATATTTCTGTATTGTAAAAAAATAGCTGCCGCAATGCGACAGCTATTTAAGAGGATATATTTTAAGGAGTTAATTATTACCGAATTTTTATTACTGAATTTTTATTACTGCTTTTACTACATCCTGCTTATTATTGATAACATAATCAAAAGCTTTAGCTGTTTCGTCAAACTCAAATTCATGTGTAACAATACCTGTTATATCAATTATTCCCTTGGCAATAGCCTTGATGGCTGTAGGATATATGTTTCTGTAACGGAATACAGATTTGATCTGAGCTTCTTTTGCCATAATCTTTGCAAAATTGAACTCGATTATATCCTGAGGGGCCAAGCCTACCAGAACAATAGTACCGCCATTCTTTATCAGATAAGGAGTCTGAGAAATTGTTCTTGCAGAGCCTGCAGTCTCAATTACTATATCAACACCTTTTCTATCTGTCATTCTGTCGATTTCAGCAAAAACATCTACTTCAGCTGCGTTGATAGTAGCTGTAGCTCCGAGTTTTTTTGCAAATTCAAGTCTTTTTGGTATAACGTCCACAACAGTGATCTCTGTAGCTCCGTATGCCTTACATGCCAAGAGGGTTACAAGACCTATAGTGCCTGCTCCTAAAATAACAACTGAATCGCCTAATTTTACATTACCCTGCATTGCCGCATGCAAACCAACAGCTAAGGGTTCAACAAGTGCGCCTTCTTTTGTTGATATATTTTCAGGCAATTTAAAACACATGTTTTCCGGGAAAGCAATATAGTTCATTAATGAACCATGGTATGGAGGTGTAGCAAGAAATTCTACATCAGGACATAAGTTGTATCGACCGGTTTTGCAAAATTCACACTGACCGCATGTAATTCCCGGTTCGAGCGCTACTTTGTCACCAACTTTAAGATTTTGAACACCGCTTCCTATTTCAACTACGGTACCGGAGCATTCGTGCCCGAGTATAAAATCACCATTAACAATGAAATCACCAATTTTGCCATGTTCCAGATAGTGTACATCCGAACCGCAAATTCCTACATATTCCAGCTTAACAAGTACATCCTTATCTCTGAGTTTTGGAATTTCAATATCCCTGATTTCAATTTGCTTTACTCCTGTCATATATGCTGCTCTGTTTTTCATAACTTAACCCTCCAATTATTATAAATATTGATGCCTATGAATTTGTTATATTAAATCTATCTAAATTAAATTGTTTTCAATTTCATTTTAAAATTTTGTAAGCTTTTAGTAAATAGTTTTATTAGACAGTTTTATAAAAATCTTTTAGTAATATGTTATAATACAACCTGTTTATTATACTTATTTTCATAATAAGCACCGGAGATACGTGAAGTTTCTTTCTTCACGCATCTTCAGGTGCATATTAATTGTAGTATGATTAAATATCAACTTAACTGAAAGGCAATTTTTGAATTACTTAATTGCTCCTGACTTTTTCAAAACGTCAATATACTGCTGTACATTTTCTTTATTAACCAATGGGTTTCCGATATCAGTATCAATCTGCTTTTCAGCACCTGTTAACAATTTGTTGCTTGTTTCCAGAAGCTTTGTTGCAAGATCATAAGCACTCTGCATTGTAGTAGAAGTCATTTTTCCTTCCTGAATTAAGAGTAGAGCTTCAGCTGTTCCGTCAACACCGTATACGAGCATGTCTTTGAACTTAGCATTGTCTTTAACAACTTCGATTGCACCTGCTGCCATGTTATCATTCATAGAAATAACAGCATCTATCTTATCGTTAGCCTGAACCCAGTCTTCCATGTACTTCATAGCTTCATCCTTGTTCCAGTTAGCAATCTGTTCTCCAACAATTTTAACGTCTGGACGTTTGTCGAAGAATTCTTTTTGCCAGCTTGAACGTCTTTCGTCAGCGTGGAAGTTACCTGAAGGTCCCTTTAATACAACAACTTTTGCATTCTGTGGAATTTGTTCAACAGCTGCACGAGCATTAACAGCGGCCTGTTCATAAGGATTAGCGTCTACAGAAGATGCTCCTTCAATACCTGAAATACGAGCATTTGTTGTTATTGCAAATATACCTGCCTTAACAACCTTTTCAACGTATGGTCTTTGAGCTTCACCATTGTTTGGCTGTACTATAACCAAGTCGTATTTGTTTGTAATAGCATTTTCAATCATTGAATTTTCTTTTTCGTCGTTTGCTTCACCGTCAAATACATCAAGAGTTATGTTTGGATATTTCTTTGCTTCATCTTTAACTGCATTTGCAAGCCATGCAGCAAATGAATCCGACTGAGCACGAGCGATGTAAGCTACTTTGAAGTTTTTCTTAGCTTCGCCATTGCCGGTTTCAGCTCCAGCTGTAGTGTTAGAAGCGTTTGGTGTTGCAGTCTTGCCACATGCAGCCAGTAAAAGAATTGCTAGTAACATTGAAAGTGCGCTTATAAGTCTCTTCTTCATTGTTGACCATCCTTTTCATTTGATTTTGTTTTATTTTAAACAGCTTTAGGCTGCTTAATACGAATTTTGGTACTACCTTCGTTTGGATACCGATACTATTTAGCTTTTACAGTTTTAGCCTTCTCCTTATCTTCAATTCTTCCCATTGCGCTCTTGGTTCTTTTGTTCTTTGAACGAATATCATAGATAACAGCGAGAGCTATGATTGCACCCCTTACTATCTGCTGCATATACGAATCCACACTTGCCAGGTTCATTATGTTATCGAGGAATCCAACTATAAATGCACCAGCCAAAGTACCTACAGCCGTACCAACACCTCCTGAAAAGCTTGTTCCTCCTATGATTGCAGCTGTAAGGGCTGTAAATTCGTAGCCTACAGCACCGTTAGGAAGACCTGCATTAACACGGGACATGAAGAGTACACCTGCCAAGCCTACAAATATACCGTTGATAATAAATGCTGTGTATTTAACCTTGTGAACATTAATACCTGAAGCTATAGACGCCTCTTCATTACCACCCACCGCATACAGTGATCTTCCGAATCTTGTATGCTTGAGTATATACCATGTAAAGATGGCGATTACTACAAGGAATATGATAGGTATTGGAACAATCCCTGCAGAACCCTGTCCGAATACGACGAAATCACCAAGCTGTAATAAATTCTGACCTTTTGTGAAAAGCAATGCCACACCTCTTGCCATGGTCAGCATGGCCAGCGTTGCAATAAAGGGAGGTGCTTTAAAAGTACTTACCATTACTGCGTTAATTATGTTACAAACAACACCTGTTACAATTCCGACCAGGACTGCTATTACCAAGGATCCGGTTGACTTATAGGCAGATACTGCAAATACTCCCGATAAAGCAAGCACTGAACCCTGTGAAAGGTCAAGCATACCCGATATGATAAGCATTGTTTGCCCAAATGCCAGTATCGTTGTTACTGCCAACTGCCTGGATATATTGGTTAAATTATTAGGAGTTAAAAAGTTTTCATTTATTAAAGAGCAAATAATGAATAAAACGAATAGTACCATAAAGATACTGTATTTCTTTTTTGCCGTTCCCCATACATTTTTAAGTTCCATATTTATTTCACCTCATTAGATATTAAAGTTCCGGTAGCGTATTTCATTATCAATTCCTGTGAAAAATCTTTTCTTGCAATCTCACCGGTAATTGTCCCCTTACACATAACGTATATTCTGTCACACATACCAATCAATTCCGGCAATTCGGAGGAAACCATTATAACCGCCTTGCCATCTTTCGCCAGATTAGTCATCAGCTTGTAAATCTCAAACTTGGCTCCAACATCAATACCTCTTGTTGGTTCATCAAGTATCAGTATGTCAGGATTTCTGATCATCCATTTAGCAAGAACAACCTTTTGCTGATTACCCCCGCTTAATGATTGAATGGTTGTCTCAAGAGAAGGGGTTTTAACCTTCATTTTTGTAAACATTTCTGTTACGATACTTTTTTCGGTTCTATGATGAAGTCTGAATTTGTAAAACACTTTTTGTAAAAATGACAATGTAGTATTTTCTTTGACAGATCTAACCGGAATAATTCCATACCTTCTTCTGTCCTCGGACAGCATTACCAAACCATTTTCGATACTCTGTCTTACATTTTTGATACTTACTTCTTTTCCTTTGATCTTAACTTTCCCGGATGTTATCGGATCCAACCCGAACAGTGATCGCATAACCTCTGTTCTTCCGGCTCCCATCAGCCCTGCAAACCCGATAATCTCACCCTTTTTAAGATGAAAACTAACATCATGATAAACATTTGTACTGTTTAGGTTTTCAACATTCAGCAGATCTTCGCCGATCTTCACCTCCTCTTTAGGATAAGTGTTTGTGAGCTTACGACCTACCATTAGTGCGATTACCTGTTCGATATCAAGCTCTTCCTTGGGATGGCTTTCAACAACAGTGCCATCTCTGAAAACTGTTATTTCGTCAGCAATTTGGAAAATTTCGTCCAGCTTGTGAGAAATGTAAATTATACTTACACCTCTGGCCTTTAACTCTCTGATTTTTGCAAATAGCTTTTCTACTTCCTTAAGGGTAATTGCTGATGTTGGTTCATCCATTATTATGATGTCGGAATTATAAGATATAGCTTTTATGATCTCCAACATCTGTATGTCAGATACAGTAAGATCCTTAAGCAGCGTTGTTGGAGAGTAGGGCAAATTCTCTTTCTTGAGGAGTTCCTCTGTACGACGTCTTACTTCCTTCCAATCAACATTTCCGAGCTTTCCTACTGGAAGGTTACCAAGGAAAATGTTTTCCTCTACAGTCATTTCAGGTACGTAGTTCATTTCCTGAAATATCATTGATATTCCAAGGCTTCGTGCCTGAATCGGATTGCTGATCTTAACCGGCTTTTCATCAATGAATATTTGTCCGCCATCAGGTTGATAAACTCCATTAATTATTTTCATTAATGTTGATTTTCCAGCACCGTTCTCTCCACACAAAACATGGACAGAACCCTTTTTAACAGTAAAATCGATTTTATCAAGTGCCTTTACCCCTGGAAAGGATTTTTCAATTTGTGAAACTCTTAGCTTAATGTTTTGGTTCATATCCTTCTCCCCGTAAAATTCCCCTGAATAGGTTTATTCTAAACAAACAATAATTCTTATAAATATAAACTTTCAATGTTTGTTTTTGAAATAACATTTTAAAACACATTAATTGAATATATTTATATAAGACTTTTATAAATTGGTTTTAATAAGATTATACCGTGTTTTTATACAATGTCAATATATTATTTTGAAAAAACTAATACTTTTTTGTTTACTTTTAATAAACAACTTGTTAAAAATTTGTCGTTTTTCATAAATCTCCTCAGCACCAACACTTCCAGTTATTTTACAGATAATGGTCTTACTGAGCAGGTAAAAAAAAGAGCATACAGCCTGGAAAGAGATTTTCCAATAAAGGCTATATACTCTGTATTCTTTCAAAAACAATATAAAAAATTACAAAAAAAAGACTGCTTGATATTTTTTCCTTAAACTATAGCTTAATTGACCTTAAAGAAGCGTAAACTAATCTCGAATCAGATATTTTTGATAAATTCTTCTACATGGAGAAGTGCTGCTCCAACTGCAGTTGTTTCCAGTTTATATTTACAAACATGAAGATATTTTCCGTCAGGCTCAAAGGTATTATATTTAGCAACCCTTTCCCTCAACTCATCAAGGTATTCATCCATATATGCACCGGTATATCCTCCAAGAATTACTTTACAGTCGAAAAGCATTCTCAAGTTGTTAATTGCAACAACAAGATGTGAAATATACTCCTCCCATATTTTTTTCTGCGACTCCTGCCCCAGTCTGAGTAATCTGAAAAATTCTGCTATATTACCGTTTGTACTTTCAGACAGTATTTTGGCTGAACAATAAGCATCCACACAGCCCTTTTGCCCGCAGTAACAGGTTTTGCCATCGGGAATTATAGTCATGTGACCAAACTCTCCGCCTCTCTGATTTTGACCATTATATATATTCTTTCCTATTACGATTGATCCGCCTACAGAATTATTAAGTGACAAATATGCAACACTCTCTTCAGTTTTGTCCCCCCACATTTCTGCAAAGCCGGCAGCATTTGCATCATTACTGAAGGTACATTTATATGGTATGAATTCTTCAAAGGCTTCGATACTGCCTCCTTTAAAATCAATAACCTGGGCATAACTAACAGCTCGGCCGCCATCCGATAATATTGCAGGCAGTGCTATGCCAACACCTAATATACTTCCGGTTTCAATCTGACATTCGACAATAAAGCTGTTAACCAAATCTCCGACGCCTTTGAAGTATTCCTTAGTATTCGAAAAAGGAAACTGCTTTCTAAGATTTTTAATTACCCTTGCACTAAGGTCTATAAGTACAATCCCTACATGGTTTCTTGTAATATCCAAACCTATAGCATATTTTGCAGTACTATTATAGGAAATGGCCTTTGCCTTGCGTCCTCCTGTTGACTCAAACAATCCGGTTTCAATAACCAGTCCGCGTTCAAGAAGCTCCTTAATATTTTGAGTAACCGTGGGCAGACTCATGCTCAAAGAATACGATATTTCCTGAATAGATATGGGATCCCGCATATACAAAAAATTATATATGGCGTTTCTATTTATTTTTTTTACCTCTATACTATTTACTCTACCTGTAGTCATAACAATCACCCAGTTTTATAAATGTCTTTTATCAATGTATTTATAATAATATATTTTAGTTTTTAAAGCAATCGGAAGATTAAACAAACGAATTTATGCTTAATTATACCATATTAAGAAGCGATTTAATAAATATTAGTAAAAATATTGTATACATGTCCAAAATTGTTTTAAAAACAGTACACAGATGGTATAATTATAGTGTAAAACTAAATATTGCAACGTATAAGTATTAAAAATTAGCTGTATGCGGAGGAAAATGTTATGTGTATTCATAATCGCTTGTTCGCATTAATTTTTAGATTTCTGTTCGTAATCGGATGTGGAATGGGTCTTTACCTTAACTCCGGCCTTCCAAGTGGGGAGCCTGCTCCTTACATGCTGATTTTTTATACTATTCAAAGCAATGTACTATGTTTTGTTTTCTTTTTATTATTAGTTATCAAAACCTTTTATGATTTATTAACCAAGGGAGTTAAGGGTTCTACTGTTTTCTTCCCTCATTTTAAAGGTGCAGTTACTATGGCAATAGCCATAACTTTTTTAATTTACCATTTCATTCTGGTTCCCCAGTTCGTAAGTGCCTCCGAAGCTTATAATCTTCTTACCTGGCAGAACATACTTGTTCATTATTTTGTTCCGCTGTCAGCAATTATCGACTGGCTGGTTTTTGATGAAAAACACAGTTTCCGCTGGTTCGACCCGATAGTATGGTTGCTCCTTCCTATCTCCTACTTTGCGTTTATATTAATCCGTGCCAGGCTCGGTGGAATTATTGAGATCGTTCAAAGCCCCTACCCCTACTTTTTTATTGACGTTGATTTACTAGGCTGGATTAATGTTATTAAAAATGCCGGCTTAATGATATTTGCCTTTTTAGTACTGGGTTATGTCATATACTTAATTGATAAGGTAAAATTAAGGAGTCAATCGCCGAAAATCGACGCTTTCAGACAAAATAACAGCTTAATTCTACTTAATGTAAGATTGGTAGCAATGCAAACATCTTCATTTTGTGATACAATACATAGCGTTAAAAAAGTTATGTATATTTGGAATTGTCAAAATTGAACCTGATGCCTACATAAGTTTTACCATATTCACTCATACCAAAAAACTTACTTTTCCTGCATCACCACTTTTTCATTTGCTTTATTCAAATCCGTCCCAATTCCTAAATAATTTTTTTATAATGCATAGTTTTATTACATTGTTTAATTGCATAGTTTAATGCGTATTTTTCGCTGTAGAAAATCAAATTATATAATTTACTGGAGAAAATATGAAGAAAAGAAAACTAAAGAATTTACATAAGAACTTTCAGAAAAAAATTGAAACTTATAAAGACAAATACCCCAAGAAATTCAGGTATATCCTGATTTCAGTCTCAGGAGCACTGGTAATAGCCATAGCTGTTGCAGTAAGCACTTCTCTTCCATCTACAAAACCTTTCCCTTCCGGGGCAATTGACCAGGCAGTTAATACTGCTTCAGTTTATGCAACAGCAGATAATTTTTTAACCGAGGAAGCTGGTAGTAATAATGAAGCTGCTTCAAGCAAAGCTTTAGAATCCGGTTCAACAGCAAATAAAATATCTCGTGGTGAAAAAGGTCTCCTGGATCCTTTAAAGGGTGACATAGTAAGCCTGGGCGTAAAAAACGCTATTGTTACGGTAATTCAACAGAGATTAGCTGAGCTTTATTATTTGGAATCCGATGAACCCACAGAAGAGTACAGCGAGAATATAGAAGCAGCTGTCAAAGTTTTTCAGCGCAAACATGAACTGGAAATGTCCGGTGTAGTCGATGCCAAAACCTATCAATTACTCATATCTGATGAAGCTAAAGAATACACCGTTTATATAGGTACCGAAGGGACAGATGTAGAACAGCTTCAAACACGTCTTTACGAATTGGGATACATAAATAAAATTACCAGTTATTTTGGAACAGACACTGAAGCAGCTGTTAAGGAGTTTCAAAAGAGAAACGGACTTTTTGATGATGGAAATGTTGGTAAAAACACTCGTGAAAAGCTATATTCATCAGAAGCTATACCCCTCTCTTTTTATCTCGGAGATGAAAACGACGAGATTAGAAAATACAAGAATAGGCTTTATGAGCTTGGTTATCTCACTACAAAGCCTGACGGTAAGTATGGAACCGACACTGTTTTAGCGGTTAAGCATTTTCAAGATAACAACGGTATTATTGCTGACGGATATATTGGACCTGCAACCAAGGAACTTCTAATGTCAGGTGAGGCAGAAGCGTACTGTATAAAAACAGGGGACCGTGGTGATGATGTAGAAAATATACAGACCTACTTAAAGAAGCTTAAGTACTTACAAACCGTAACCGGCTACTTTGGTTCGGATACTCACGATGCAGTAATTAACTTTCAAAAAAGAAACGGTCTTGGTGCTGACGGTAAAGTAGGCTCACAAACAATTAGCAAGCTGCTTTCAGATACTGCTAAAAGCTGGAATGGAAGTACGCCCGGAGGCAGTTCCGGCTCCGGCTCTACGTCAGGAGGCGGCACTTCGGGGGGAAACAGTTCAAACAGCGATTCCGGCTATTCATCCGGCTCAATGGTCAACAAAATCATTTCAATCGCAAAATCCAAACTGGGCGCCAGATATGTATATGGTGCTAAAGGACCAAGTACCTTTGACTGTTCAGGCTTTGTCTACTGGGTACTTAACAAGGCCGGTATCAAGCAAAGCTATATGACCTCCTACTCCTGGCAGGGGACATCTAGATACCAGAGGATAACAAGTATGAAGAATATAAAGAAAGGCGACATAATATCCTACAGGGGACATGTTGGAATATCCCTTGGGAATGGACAGATGATAGATGCTTCCTCCAGTCAGGGAAAAGTCAGGATTACCTCAATTAATTCTTCTTATTGGATAAAGCACTTTGAGTGTGCTTATAGAATTTATTAATTTGTTATTAATATAAATCAAAGTATTCCTTATACATTATTTATTTTTAAAATAAACCGTGCACTATAGTATACTTCAATAAAAAAACTTATCTATTTTCGAAAGATAAGTTTTTTTATTATATGATAATTTCTAACAGAATAAAATGCCTTCAACAGGTTAATATAATAATCGTTTGAAGAAAAATTAATTAGCCATAAGGAGGCTTTAAACCATGGATGAAAAAAATAAAAAAACTTTGGAAAGCTTTATGAAAAAGAATGACACAGAGTTTGGCACTGAATTGGTTGATTTAAAAAATCAGCTTAACGTTATGGAATCAACTTTAAATCAACTTAAGTCAACAGCTATGTCTCCTTCAGGTTCTCAGGGAGCAATGCAAAGCCAGCAGAGTCAGCAGGCTGCTACTCAGCTTATGAACCAGATTCAGAGTTTCAGACAGCAGGCTCAACAGCAGCAGCAGCAGGCCCAGCAGCAGCTTCAGAATTCTGTTCAGCAGGCTATAAATGAACTCGCTCAAGCCAAACAGCAGATTATTTCTCATCAGGTTCTCAGCCAGATGAGTCAGATTATTGATCAAGCTCAGCAGCAGTTAAATAGCATGACACAGCAGTCTCAGTCAGGAAGTCAGAACCAGAGTTTCCAGAGTCAGTCCGGTATGTCTGGCAGCCAAAACTACCAGAATCAGACAGGTAGCCAGAGCTATCAGTCAAGCTATCATGCTCCATCAAATTTTCAAAGTTCTCAGGGAACTCAGTCAATACAGAAACAGTAATTTACAGCTTGATAAATAATAAAATAAGGTTTAAAGCTCTATGCTCTATGCTATTGACCTGTAAATTAATGCCTTCAGTGGATGAAGGCATTTTTTTACTATTTTTATCCCTGGCTAACGACTTATTTGCTATATTAATATATCAAAATTAAAAATCTCGCCATTTGCTTCAGCTTTCATCCTTTCAGCAAAGTCTTTTACAAACTGAACTTTATCATCAAGTATTCTCTCCGATATTTGATAATTTAGTAGTTCTCTCATCGTTCTTACCTGCTCGTCAAAATGTTCATTATAAAACTTTACAGACTCTTCTATTGGCTGCTCCATGTACGAATAATAGTTAAAATTCATCCATATCTCTATAGTGCCTAAGTGATCAAGTGTGTCTGCATCCTGAAAAATCTTAATATAATCTGAGTAATTAGGATCTTTCTTTCTCTTTTGATGATAAAATATCAATTCTGAGATTTCTTCCAATTCACTTGGTGTACACTGATCCTTCAATATCTCTTTGACGAGAACTGCACCATATTCACCGTGCGGTTCAATACCTTTAGCCACATCATGAAAATAGCCCGCAACACGTAATATTTGATCCTTTTGAGTATTTCCCGGGATTATTGCTTCTCTGAGGCTGACTGCAAGCTTTCCGGTTCTCACCCCATGATAGAATATAAACCCCTTTTCTCTCTCCTTATGTGCTTTTCGGTCTGCCATATGTTTATATGCAAGTTCTTTTATTTTTTCCAGGTTCATAGCTGCTCCTTGTTATAAATAAGAATCGTTTGTTTCAAAATATTATTGAAGTCAAAATTCTATAATTTGAAAAATGTATTAAATATAACACTAAAAACCAATGCTGTTTTTACTTTTAACCAACCTGTTGAGTGTTCCGAATAATAGCTGCAGCTGTTTAACAGCCAGCCTTTTTCTTTCCAATAAATATAATCATAGGACTGGGTTATATTTGATCTCTGCCAGTACTTCTGCTGTACTCTGAAGGCAACTAATGAATATATTGAAGGGCTACTCTTTTTAGAGCCTTCCATCACATTAACTGAATTGAACAAGCTCAGTGCCAGCCGTTTTATTACACTAATACTCCATTGCTTTATATCTTCTTTTGAGGTTAGAGCACCGGTTTTAAGCTTTGCCTTATCAACAACTACAGTACCCCATGCTATCAAAGCTGAGTTCATTGTTTTCAGTGAATGATTTGATGAAAAAGAGCCAGAAGTTGTTACCAAAACTACTGGTTTCCCACTGAAAGCCGGACGATGGCAATTAAAGGCCATTCTGTCAATCCAGTTTTTCATTGTACCATTAATGTCCTCCACATAGACAGGACTTGCCATAATGACTCCGTCTGCACTGTGAAATTTATCTCTTATACGTAGTAAATCATCTTTCAATGGACAGCATTCTTCTCCTTTATCAAAGCAGAGTCGGCAGCCTCGGCAAACTCCAATTTCATTATGCGCCAGATATATTTCCTCAAACTCCACATATGTATTTTTTTGTGCCGCAATCAACAGATACTCATCTTTAAGCAACTCCAAAACCCTTTGAGTATTTCCGTCTTTTCTGAAGCTGCTGTTTATAATAAATATCTTCATATCTTAACCAATCACTCCTCCTTTTCAATTATCAAAACATGCCCATCGTCTGTAAACCGCCCACCTTTATTTCGCAAGGCCTCATATACATAAATAAAGTCTCCTATCATTCCACCGACAAACAGACAAAGTACACCTGTATATATTGCTTTCAAACTGAATGCTGTGCCCGAAAGAATTATTAGCAGCGAGACTGGAATATAGACATATAGCGGTGCCAGTGACAGTGCGATTACCTGCTTGTAGCTCTGAACTCCGTCAACTCTGCATTCTGACATTTTAAATCCAAACTTCATTTCGCACTTAAAGCCTTGTATTTTGCCCACAATATAATGGCATGCTTCATGCAGGTATTTGTTCAGAAAAATAACTACTATAGCTCCCACCAGATAGAAAAAGATATTTATTATTCTTTTTTCCTGTATAACTGCCAAAACCATTAAAACCGTAAAAGTAACAAAAGCTGCCAAGGTTATGATTTGAAAGGTTGAAGCAATCTTGTATTTTGTTATGTCTACCTCAGTTTTCATCATTTAAACCCCTTCACTCCATTTTAATTGCGGCCAACCAATTTCATATGAAGTCTTTTATATTATCAATCTTTGTAGAGCATTTCTTCAAAGTCCACCAGATCAAGTGCTTTTACATTGGTAACTTTTTGACTTGCAATATCAAAGGTTCCTACAAAGTACTGAAAATAATATTCCTCAGGATCGATTCTATCTTTTGTTCCTTTATCATTTGCTGCAAGAAAAATGAATTTTAACTCCTTATCCATTTTATTAGATTTGAGAAATACCAGCACATCCTTGCAGGGGCTTCTGTCGAACTCTTCATGGTCCAACCTTTTATCTTTTGCCAGCTGATTGAATATTTGATCATTGTATTTATTATAAGTTTTTTGCAATTCAGCATCTGCCAGCTCATAGGTTATGTTTTTGGCAGCTATGTAATGCTGTCCTGTTATTACTTCGGTTTTTATTATCATATCGGTCTTATAATGCATGAAATCGCCTAGCGCTATGAAGCTTTCAACCGGAGTTATGTAGAAGGTGCCACCGGCATTCATAACAGTAAAATCAATCGAATTTATCTGTCCGTAATCCTCATTTGGCTTGACACTTAGCGATTTTGTCAGGAACAAGTCCTCTATTTGTTTTGAAACCTCTTTCTCAGTATTCTTCGCTTTGATTTTGAAGAAGTCTGAGGCATGCCTTTCTTTTCCCCAAGACTCATATGTATACATTATATTACAATAGTTTTTGAGGTTTCCACCCTCTCCGCTATCTAAGAATTTACCAAAGGACTTATTTGAAAAGTCGGCTACGGCTATATTCCAATATGGGTTTTCTGCACCTGTCAAAACTATCGTGACGGGCCAGCCATAGGCAAGAATATCCTTTTGAAGCGGTTTTAGCTGAGTAATCAATTCAGACATTTTGTTGACGTCGGGGCTAAACAAATCTTCTATTTGAAAGATTATATTGAGCTTTTTAAGTCTTGTATTACCGTAAAAATCATAATATGCATTCCATTCCTCATTGTATGCAGGTATATAGTCGATGCTTGGAAATGCTTTTCCATCTGTCAGTTTACTGAGCTTATCGGCTAGTTTGGTGAATTTCCCGTCGTTATAGATTTCTTCATTTCCATCGTAGGTATTTTCATAATTAATGTCAAAACCTTTATTATTAGTATATTTAATTGCGGCAAGAAACCGCCATTCGTTCCAGCTTTCTGTTCCCATAAAGATTTCATATCCGCAGTCCTCCTTGATGGGTACGTAATTACTCCATGTGGAACAAATTCCGGCATTGTTAAGCAAACTACAGTTATAAAGGTTAATATCTTTTATTGCCTCTTCATAAGAATCCCCGATTCTCAAAGTGAAGCCCTTCATAGTACATGTATCAAACTTAACCTGTTCCGAGGAATGAATTTCAAGCATGTTATCTTCATAAATTCCGTCATCATCTATACCCTCAATGTAGGAGTCGGTGCAAAGAAGATCATATACATTCCATATTTTAAGTCCATGATAGATCTTGCTGTCATTAATGGAAACTTTTGAACAGTTGCTTAATTTGAAAGAATTTAGTTCCAGATTATTAATACTGACATTATAACTATATGCAAAATCAAACAAGTAGGAATCTTTTAAATCAATTGTTTTGGTTCCAACTCTGGGTACACCAGTGATTGTAAGATTTTTAACAGATAATACCTTAGTTTGATCATTTGTAGTACCGGACGCTTTATAGTTCCCGGGAAGCACTTTTATAATTCGATTTGAGCCAAGAGCTTTTTCCAGTTCTTTGGCATTTGTAACAGTAATCTCTTTTATTGCCTCTTTCGGACCCTTACATTTTGCAATGTATTCTTCCTGAGCTTTATAGTTTGTTCCCTTAGGATCCAGTGAAGTGGCTTTTTTCAGAGATCCCTCGGCCTTATCATACCAAAATTGATCACAATATATGTATACCATTTCAGCGAATGGTGCAGCACTTTCACAATTATAAACCAAGGCTTCATTGAAATATTTACACGCTTTGCTATATAACTGGGACTGATAATTATCCTCAATATAGTAAGGCTCACTTAACCGATTTGACCTGATAAGCATTGAATATAACTTGGAGTCGGGTTCAATTTCCTCTGCTTTCAAAAGATAGCTTTTACCTGTATCAGCCTCACCATTTTCAAGCTGCCGGTTTCCTAATTCCACTAAAGTATTCACAACACTCTCAGATAGGGATTGCAGCTGATATTGGTGATTTAAAAATACCTGTGACAGGGCTTCCAATACTAATTCATCGTAATCATTATCAAATACATTGTCAACATTACTTAATGCAATAACTTTATTATTTGTAAAGACTTTTTTACCCACTGATTCCATAATATTTAATGGAATATATATTTGCTTGTCTTTTATAACTACTGGGTAAGGAATATCAGTCTGTTTTCCGTTGACTTTTGCCGTTTTCTTTCCCGGTGTTAAAATCAAGTTGTTTTTGTCCAAGCTGATTTCAATCTCTGAGGTTAAGAAATTGTTCCTGATTTGACCGCCACAAGCATCTACTACACTTTCAGCAGGAATATATATAACATTTTGCTTATTTATTGTTTCAACGTAGGGGGCGGGAATATCTTTTTCAAGCAGAATGTTGCTTGAGTACAGTGACCTACTCCCAATATGCAAAATGGTTGAATTCCCCAGTCTTGTTACGTCTTTTATATGGTAACTGTAATCCTCGTCAGAAGAGATTTTATTTTCACCAGGCTTCTGACCCTTTTTGGTGCCGACAAATATATTTCCTGACTCTCCTACTGCAACAGCAATATTCTGGCTTTCAGCGAATCCATATATTTTACAGAAGGAAGATATGTATTGAGTTTCCGGAACACAAACAGGTATTTGTGCTATGGGTTCACTTTTTTCAGTCGATAGAATCCATTTCTTCTCTTCACCAATATCATTGTTATCAATATTGTAAATGTTTTTATCATTTACAAATCTGCGACCGCTTACTGTAGTTGCTTCTAATTTATCTCCAATTAACTCAATTTTACTAAAGTCTTCCTCATAGCCAATCCGGTTCTTGATCCAGGTCCGGCCATCCAAAGACCTTATAATCAGACCCTTCTGTCCCACCGCTATAAATTCTTTTCCGTCATATGTAACACTGTATATATCTCTGCCGGTAATATATTCACTTATCTTATTCCACTGATAAATATCAAACTGTGAGTCGGCTGCCGATTTATTATTAGAACCGATAAGAAAACAGAGAACTAAGCCTATCAGGCATAAAATTTTTCTGAGCATAATTTCACCTCTTGTGAAAAAATAAGAGAGTTTACGTTCATATTATAAGAAATATTCTACCATATATTTGATAAAATGTAATTAAGGGGCTTACTGTATAGCAGCCCCTCTAATGTACCATCAATGATTGTATTTATATAAATTCCTCATAGGTTAACAGTACTTCTCCGTCCTATTTGTTCCGCCTATTTGTTCCATGAATTTCCGGTCTGAGTACAATTCTCAAATTTAACCGAAGCCTCATCATCACAGAAGTATTCACAGGAATTATCACGTACAAGTGAACTATATAAGTCCTAAAATAAGTCCTAAATTAGAGTTTTTTGAAATTTGAAACCATGTTTATGGTAACCCTTGTGTTCATAAAAAGCATGAGCAATTTCACGGTGTAAGCTGCTGGTTAATCCAATTATGGCTATATTCTCATTGCGGGCTAGTTGCTCAACTTTATCAAGTAATTTTGTTCCTATACCTATATTCTGATACTCCTTGCATACCGCCAGAGCTATGATTTGTAAATATTCGCCCTCAATGTTAAACGTAATAAATCTACAGGTTCCAATGAATCCAATTACCTTCCCATCACAAATCGCAACCAAAGTTTGATAATTCTTATTATTTTTTATAGCATCTAACTGATCTAATATTGAATTTTTATTTAAGCTGTTATATCCAAGTTCATTTTTTATTAAATCAATTATTTCTTCGTAATCGGTAACTTCTAAAGGACGTATCCATATATTCATAAAATATTCACCTCAGGGAAGAATCCGCAAAAATCTGTCATACTTGTATTTTATCATAGTATTGGACAAGACTCACCAATAAAGTAATAAATTCCCTCCCTAGAGTTTCACTTTTAGTAATCTTTTCCCTAACCTTGAAATTAGCACTCAAAACAGATATAGCTCAAGGTTCCATAATCGTAACTACGATGGAGGAGTTGTGGCGTTTTTTCGTCCAACCTGCATCCCAAAATGATAAATAAAGGGACAAAATGCTCTTCACTTGGAACAGCCCTTTTCCCATGAGGAGCAAGCTGCCGGTATGCAAACAGCGATGCCATATCATTTTTCTGTACTTTTTCTATCAACCAATCATCAAATTCCACTGCCCATGCTTCTGATTCTGTCGCTTCAAAATCTACCGTAAATAGATTATGAACTGTCCCCCCACTCCCAATAACCAGCACATCTTCTTCTCCCAATTGCTGAATTGCCCGGCCTATCTCATATTGTTTTTCCGGCAGGAGTTTAGGATTAACTGACACTTGAATTACCGGTATATCTGCTTCCGGATACATATGCTTCAGGACAACCCATGAACCGTGATCCAACCCCCTGTTTTCATCTATCCGAGTTTGTATCCCACGGCTTTCCAACATGAATTGCAGTCTTTCAGCTATTGTTGAAGAACCTCTTGCCGGATACTTTATTGAATATAATTCTCTGGCAAAGCCACCAAAATCATAAATCATATCGTAGGTATCATCAGTTGAGGATATTGTGAGAATATGACTTTCCCAATGAGCTGTAAAAATTACTATTGCCTTTGGTCTAACTCGTTTACCTAATTCTAAAAGCAGTCTTGTATATTCATTATTTTGTATTGCGAGCTCCGGTGAGCCATGACAAATAAACAATGGTCGTATCATATATTTTTTTCCTTTCTGTTCAAAGATAAATTTTCCTTTTCAAAGATATATTTTTCTATTATTCAAAGATAAGGAGCTTTTATCGTAATTAATATTTGTTATAGTATATAATTACCCATAATTTCTCGATTCTATATTATTATTCCGGAATACCTGATTCTATATTTTATTACCCGGAATACCTGATTTATATATATGATTAAAAGTCTATATAAAGGGAAAATATATTCTAAGTCTACTAAGCAAATGAGGTGAACCGAATGTTAAAACGGATAGAAAGCCAAAAAATGGGTAAAAGCGATCTGGGGTGGCTGCATAGTATTTTTCATTTTTCCTTTGCAGAATATCACAATCCAGACAATATAAACTTCGGTGTTTTGAGGGTTTTAAATGATGATTTGATAGAATCCAATACCGGATTTGATATGCACCCTCATAGAGATATGGAGATTATCTCCTATGTTGTGGATGGCGAGCTGACACATGGAGATAGTATGGGTAACAAAAGTACCCTTACCCGCGGCCAGGTGCAATATATGAGTGCCGGGACAGGTGTATTCCACAGTGAACATAATCTGTCTAACACGCAAGCACGGCTTCTTCAAATATGGATTTATCCTGATAAAAAGGGCTATACTCCCGATTACGGAGATTACCGATTTGCTTGGGATATGAGAAAAAACAAGTGGCTTCATATAGTTTCAGGCAAAAAAGGGGAAGCTCCTGTCAGGCTAAACCAGGATGCTAATATCTACGTTTTAGAGTTGGATATGGGACGTGAAATCAGTTTTCCTGTTGAAGCTAACAGACAGGCATATTTGGTCCAAATTGAGGGTACTTCAACAATAAACGGTGTCGTATTGAATGCAAGAGATGCTATGGAAATCAAGGAAGAGAATATAACAATCCTGGCGAATGAGCTTTCCCACTTTTTGGTTATTGAAATGGGGAAAGAATAATCCAATTAACTTATTACGTCTCACATAAAGTTATGCTTTCATTTAGACATTATATTGAATTGTTAGTATAAATAAATCACATCTACGCCGAGTGATGAATAGTATAAATTAATGAAATCATAACTCGCTCTAATTTAATCCGGGCGTGTTCTAGAAGGGAAAGTTAAGAATGGGTACAGGTTATTTAATAATACAAGCCCGTACCGCCGAGGGTGCGTTACCTTTAAGTGGTGTGCGGGTAAGGATCAAGGACCATAAAGGTACAGTGCTCTATGAACTGACGACGGATGAGAGCGGTGAAACCAAGCAGATTTCATTACCAGCGGTAGACAGAAGATGGTCACTGGATCCAAGCTATACTGGTATACCCTATTCTACATATAATCTGGAGATGGAGGCCGAAGGGTTTAACAGCTTACGTATTATCGGTGTACAAATTTTTGACGGTGAGAAAGCAATTCAGCCTATATCACTTATTCCGATGCTGGAAAACCAGACGACTCCGTACTGGCAGGAGATCATTATTGGGAGACATGCTAATATAATGACAGAACCCCGGATTCAGTTAAGGCCGCTTATGGAACCGCGTATATTTCGCCATGTTATAATTCCCGACCCGATTACGGTACATCTTGGCACACCTGCGTCGTCCGCATCAAATGTATTTGTGTCCTTCCCGGATTATATCAAAAATGTTGCCAGCAGTGAAATCTATCCCACCTGGCCACAGGCGTCGCTAGAGGCAAATATTTATGCCATTATCACATTCGCGTTAAACAGGGTGTTTACACAATGGTATAGAAGCCGGGGATATAATTTTGATATAACAAATAGTACGGCCTACGACCAGTATTATCAATATGGACGAACCATTTATGAAGCCATAAGCCGAATCGTGGATAAGATTTTCAACCAATACGTTCGAATGCAAGGACAGATAGCGCCGTTCTTTACGTCCTTCTGCAATGGAACAACCGCTACATGCGCGGGACTGTCTCAATGGGGAACAGTAACCTTAGCCAACCAAGGCAAGTCAGCCTTACAGATACTTCACCATTACTATCCAAATAATATTGAAATTTCACAAACCAATATAATTACCAATATCGTTATATCATATCCGGGTACAACGCTTCGATTAGGTAGTACGGGTCTGTCCGTGCAGATCATACAGAACTATTTGAACAGGATTAGGCGAAACTATCCCGCTATTCCGCTTATAACCGATGATCCCGGTATGTTTGGCAACAGTACCCAGGGGGCAGTATTGAAATTTCAGAGCATTTTTAGTCTAACAGTCGACGGCACTGTTGAAATAGCGACGTGGAATAAGATCTCTTCTATATACGTCTCGGTAGCTAAACTAGCAAGTCTGGATAGCGAGGGTACGGCTCTTGGGATTGGGACAGTTCCGCCCGGTTCAATTCTAAGGGTGGGTTCAAGCGGGGTCGATGTGATCACACTGCAATACATCCTAAGTTTTATAAGTGAATTTTACACTACTATTCCCGAACCTAAGCAGGACGGTATTTTTGGAAGTAAAACTGTTCAATCTGTAATAGCGTTTCAGCAGATGATGGGAATGAACGCGGATGGTATCGTAGGTCATTCCACTTGGAATACGCTTTATAATACTTACTGGGGTATCAGGGATAATACTCCTCTCCCGGATACCGGCCCTGAAACTGGAGCGATTGAATATATAGTCAGGGCGGGCGATACGCTTTGGCTGCTATCACAGAGATTTAATACCACCGTTACAGCCATAAAGGCTCTGAACAACCTGACAAGCGATACACTCATGATCGGGCAGGTGCTGATTATTCCCACTTCGGGAGCCACAACTTATACCGTCAGGTCGGGAGATACTCTTTGGCTGCTTGCGCAAAAATTTAATACCACCGTTAATGCTATAAAGGCTCTGAACAACCTGACTAGTGATGTGCTCATGATTGGGCAGGTGTTGATTATAATACAAGGTTCTGCTTTGTAATACGGCAAGCTAGAAATAAAAATGATATTAACATTTTTATTTTACTTAGTTGAGATCTATAAATGTCTTCTCAACTCTTTTTGATTGTAAAAGGTACAAAATCCATATTGTAGAACTAACAAAACTGAGCATCATGTTTTTTAAGCTTTGTGATATATCTACACCAGTATACCTGGCTATACCGTACTGAATTATGCGATATGCCAATACAAAAATTAAATAAAATATCATAATCCTTACAAAGGATTTTTTCGTTTATTAAGTATCAGTTAGTCTCTCTAATTTCTGTTTCCCAACATTTTTAGTAGCAACTGTTTCCTTACCATCTTTATCGATTGTAGTAATAATTTGATCACCAGTTAAGTAATTTGTATCAATAGTTTCAGATACTCCCGTATTAATATGTTCAGACAACTCCGTCATACCTATTAGATACCATCCATCATTCTGAAATCTATATCTATTTGTAAACCCCCACCGCCAAGCACTTCCTCCATATGACGAAATAACGATGGAACCCCTGTTGTATTCGATTCCAACAAAAGGATCTCCATATACCCCACCCATATCTGATCTCAAAATTACTTCCGATGATTGAATTGATAATTTATATGTGCCATCATTATTTTGGATTATAATAAATAATATCCTTGGTTGCCCGGACCAGTCTGCATTTTCATCTGGTTTTTGATCAACAGTATATTCAATTACGGCTGCGATGTCTTTTAAATTATCTTTATTTAGGTCTCCCTCTACTTTATCAATTAATTTCCAATTCTTTGGGATAAAATCATTTAATGTTTTGCCAGAAGTATTGATTTTTACTCTTTCAGGTTCGACTAATATAAATTCTAAGCTTATTTTGCTATTAATATTACCTACTTCATCTCTAAGTACTCCCTCATCAATAATGAGATCATATTTTTTTCCTATTTCAATCTTTAAATTATTCTGTTTTAAGTGTTCATAGTCAGGTGTAAGATTTAATCTGTCACCTTTAATCTCCCAATTTAGATTAATGGAATTATCATTTTGCCCATATGGAACATCATGTTTTGTTAGTACGGCCCCAATGCTGTTAGTTGTATTAAATATTTTTTTACCAAAATCAAGTTCTATTCCGTTCTCTAATACTAAATCTGTCGCTCCATTGCTTGGGGTTGCAGTAACTTCCTTGAACTCGCCAACTTTATAATTAAAGACTGTTTTACCTGTCTTTAAATTCGGTAAATCAGTTTTCTCGATACTAACTATTACACTTTTATTGACAAATTCTATTGTCCCACTTGTATTATACTCACCATCTGTATCAACAAACTTTGCCATTTTATTCTCTAGTTTAATATTTGTACCATCATAGGAATACGTGCGACTAAAATATAAATGAAAGCTTACTGACGTGTTTGACATTTCTTTAATATCAATTGTTGTACTATTCCCTCCAGTATATGGAATAGAAGTATACCAATGTCCTAAATATCCCTCACTATTTTCTCGCAACTTAAAATATATTCCATCTACCTTATTGTTTTCATTGGAAGGAACTATTTTATCCCAGTGGGTTCTGATACCCGATTCTGTTTTTGTAAAACCAAGTAATCTGTCGCCAGAAGTATATGGATTATTTGTGTTAGTTTCATCTGGCAAATAATCGCTAAAAATAAAATCAATTTGATGAGCATCCCCCGTTATTTTTGCCTGAACATATGTATAAACCTCTGCGCTTTCATCGATTATTTTTATTTTGGCATTGTAATTATCATTTTCTTTATATATAAATACCTCATAAAACTTAGTATCCTCAGAATTAGTGTCTTCTGTGTAAATATAGTCCCCAAGCCATAAATCTAAGGGTTGGTCATTATTTTGAGATGTAGTATTGGTAGGGTCCTGTTTTATACTACCCACTACCAAATTATTATTCTTGGATTCTGCCTGTCTATTAATGGAACAAGAAGTAATCAGCAATACAAAAGTAATTATCATTAATACACATTGATATTTTCGACCTTTTAGGTTTGACATAACTATCCCCCCAAAATAATGATTAAGTAAATAAATTCAATAATAAAGTTTATCTATTATAAAGATAAATTTCTTTACCTACTTCAAAGTACTACTACATTTTACATCTATTTTCTTATAATAAAGTTACAAGATCGTAATACTTAATTATCGGAACCAATAAATCAAGAAGGACAAATTTTCAATAACCAAATTAATATAAATGACAGATAATCATATAGACTACCTGTCATTCTATAAAATCTAGATAAAATTTATTGTACTATCTGTTTCTTATCAAATTGAAATCCACCAACACACTCCAAATTTATCTATAACAGTCGCACAACATTTGCTCCATGGAACTTCCTGAATGGGATTAATAATAACGCCGCCATTACTTAAAATACTAAAGGCATTATGAACTGCCTCTTCGCTTCCCATCTCAAAAACATTAAACGTCATAGTTTCCCATTTCATTTTGTGTACAATGTTTATGTCACAAGGATTTGTCGCTTCACTTAATGCTAAAAAGCCTTCACCATTTACAGATAATTCACAGTGTGCATAAGCAGTATTATCATCATTTTTTATTTCAAATGTGATTTCTGCGCCAAAAGCTTTGCAGTACATTTCTGCCGCTTCAAAACTATTTTTCACATAAGCTTGAGTATAATTTTTCATATTTTCCCTCACAATCCTAATATAAATAATCTATAGGAATTACAGTTTAATATAATTCCTATATACTAGAACAATATATAAAGATCACGAACCAGTTGACTTCTATTCATGCTCATTTTGAGCGAGAAACCAGCTCCGCATTTATAAGTTTTAAATTGCGTATTTCACAAATTAGGCGAATGATCAATGAAATAAAAAATATTAGAGCCCAAACCAAAGTATATGTCGTGTAGTTTTCTCTCCGTTTCTTTTTGTAAAGCAAAGTTCCTTCAGATGTTTGTTTAAATTCATAATAATTATTAACATGTTTTACACCACCATATGTACTTAGCCATAAATGCACAAATATAGGAATAACCAACGTAAAAATACAATAACTTACTTGAGAAGTTAATAATATGACACTTGATATTATTAAAGTAAGTATGTAGGCAATTGATATTACAAATATTGCTGTAATAGTTCTATTACGCAACTGTTCAATAAATTCAGTTTTTATTCTAGTTAGTTGATAAAATTCTTCTGACACCGTAACACCACCTAACATGAATATTCGTAATACGTATGTCCCAAGTATACAAATTGTGAATTATGTAAGCCATCTCAGTTATATTTTATCCCAAAAGCTTACTTTAAGGCTTTAAATATAAATAAATGCGTTGGTACAGTAAGTATATTCTATCAATAAATACCAGTCAATTCAATGAGATCCACGTGCCCGTATTTGGTTTCACTAATTTGTGTCAGTATGAAGAAGATAGTCGGGAATCAAAACAACAGTCCACAACATATATTGATTTGAATGTTGACACAACACTATATATTGTGTATTATGAGTATGATAAAGATACATAATACATCAACATTAACAAACTTTACCCTTTAGTGTAGAAGTATAAGGAGGATAATTGTGTACAAGGAGTTTTTCAAGATGATTAGAAAAAACAACCCTAATGAAATAATTGTTATAGATGCTGTAGTTGGTGCTGGAAAGACTGTTTATATGGAGATGCTTTCAAAGGACATGAATACACCTTGCTTCCAAGAACCAGTGCAGGACAACCCCTTATTGGATAAGTTCTATCATGATAGAAAAAGATATTCCTTTCCGCTTCAGGTTTACTTTCTGAATCGAAGATTTGAGATGCTGAAACAGGCATCCAAAGTAGGAAAACCAACTATCATGGACCGCAGTATATATGGCGATATGATATTTGCCAAACTGCTCTATGAAGAGGGTAATATGGAAAAGGATGAATATATTTTATATCGGGATCTTCTGATAAATATGCTAGATCATGTAGAAGCACCTAAGCTCATGATTTATCTAAAAATTGATACCGACTCGGCAATTGAACGTATCAGGAAAAGAGGACGTGATTATGAGCAGATTGTTGAAAGAGAATACTGGGAGAGACTCAATAAGGAATATGAGGATTACTTCTCAGATTATAACCTCTCACCACTTCTTATTATTGAAGCTTCCAAGTATGATGTTGTAGGAAATTCAGAAGACAGAATGGAAGTGCTCCAAATTATTCGCCAGAAAATTGCCGAGGTAAACAGCAATACATATTAATAAGGAAGGTTAACAATCACACCCTTAAAATTAATTAGAACAAAAAAGTGTGTATGATATGCCATTTTTCAGGCCAACATCATACACACTTTTTTTGTTAATATGTCGCATTCTTTTCTTTGTCCATGCGTAAATTCGCTTGTTTAACCTTTACCCTTACTAAATTCCGTGTTCCGTTAAGGCAAAGCTCCTAGAGTCCTTTTTAGCCTCTTGTCTTTCCCCCGGATACATTGATAGTCACTCCATGGATATAACTGGCCCGTTCACTTATGAGGAAGGCCACCGCGTTTGCTACTTCTTCTAGCTTTCCTGCGCGTCCTATAGGAATCGAACTGGTTTGTAAATATCCGGCACGAAGCTTCTCAACTGAAATCCCTCTTGTATAAGCAAGTGCTGTTTCATAGGATTCTGAGCGCAACGCTGTCGCTTCCAGAATCCCCGGTGCAACTCCTACTACCCGTATCCCTTTCTTACCTAGTTCCTTAGCCCAAGACCGTGTCAGTGCATTCACCGCATTCTTCGAGGCCGAGTATACGCTCTGCCCTTCGGATCCTTCCAGTCCGCATTCTGAGGAAATGTTAACAATGACTCCCTTTCCATTTTTCTCAATCTCGCGTGCAACAGCCTGCGCACAAATAAAAACGCCCTTTACGTTTACATTCATCACCTTATCCCAAATTACCTCATCGAGCTCGTATTTATCCTCTTTATCAATCAATAGTCGCGGGATATTGATACCAGCATTGTTTACAATTCCGTCAATACTGCCAAAGGATTTTTTTGCCTGCTCAATCATATGTTTAACGCTGTCCGCATTTGTCACATCAGTTTCCACATATAAATAGCGTTTATTCTCTATGTCAAATTCCGGCGCATCCGGATTTTTATCACACACAACGACATTTGCACCATCGTGTAAAAGTTCCTTTGCAATTGCGTAGCCGATTCCTGAAGCTCCTCCTGTTACAATAACAGTTTTTCCTTCAAGTCCAAGCCATGATATTTCATTCATTTAAAACAACTCCTTCTTTTGAGATGTTCACAGTTCCGCACATAGGTTTTTGAGATAAATACTGTCTTCACAATATTTCTTTGGATTTGCTACGTCGGCATATTCCAGTACCAGTGTAGCGTCAGGAGTATGCTTCTGAACGTTATCCATAAATCCCTTCCAGTCAAAACTCGCCTCACCTACAGGCAAGTGCAGATCTTTTAGTCCATCATTGTCATGAATATGGTAAGCAACTATTCTATCTTTCAGTTCTTTTTGAAGCTCAGCAATATTTATGTCAGACAGTAAAGTATGGCCTATATCTATCAGGCAACATATTTCCGGCACTTGACGAAAAAGATTAAGAAACTGTCTATGATTGAATAGAAAGCGCTTTTCTGCGTTCCACCCTATATTTTCCACTGCCAGGCGTACGCCTTCTCTCATGCATATATCATTAAATCTTGAGATTCTTTCCAAAGCGCGCTTTCTATTCTCCTCTTCTATTTTCGGGTTAGCTTCATATCGGATTGCAGCGTTAGTATGTACTACGTAAAACTCAGCTTGGAATTTATGATATATATCAAACGGCGCTTTCATGTGTTCAAATAATATACTTTCGTCACACAGTACAGAAAGGTCATCAAACATCATAGGACCGTGAATACTGAATCCACCTGACCTTCCCTCCAACAGATATGGAAGGATGTTATTCCAATAATCCCGGCTCCCCCATTCATAAAATATTTCAATTCCAAGCTCAGAGGGCATATCCTGCATCCATTTTATTTTTCCGCCTGTAAAGCTCAGGCTACTTACCGAAAATTTCATCTTTATCACCTCTGCGATTTTTTGTTACTCTTTCATGCCAGCCATTGCAATACCTTCGACAAAATACTTTTGGCAGAATACCACTAAAATGACTACAGGGACGATGGCACTAGCTGCAGCCGTCATAACTAAATTATATTCTCTTGCATCATCTACCAGCCAAAATCTAATCCCAAGGGAAACAGTATACTTTGATTTATCAACCAAGTAAATTAATGGAGGTAAATAAGCATTCCATGTAGAAATAAACCCAAGAATACCCGCGGAAACTAAAGCAGGTTTTGTAAGTGGAAGATAAATCTGACCCCAGATTCTCAAATATCCTGCACCATCGATCTTTCCTGCCTCCATGAGGTCGTTAGGAAGCCCAAAATAAAACTGGCGTATCAGAAAAATGGTAGCTACATTAAACCAGGCAGGGAGTATAAGCGCTGCTAAACTGTCGTATAGTCCAATCTTCTTAAAAAGCATAAAACAAGGTATAATCGTTGATTCTGTTGGTATCATCATTGATGCCAATAAGATCATGAACACTATATGTTTCCCTTTAAATTCCAGCTTGGAAAAAGCGAATGCTGCCATGGAAGCAAATAGAAGTTGACCCAAAAGTGCAAAAAATGCTACAAATATGGAATTAAAATACACCCTTGTAAAAGGCATTTGCTCATTCGTCCAAATCCTCGCATAATTCTCCCACTGTATATCCTTTGGTATCCACTCAATCGGATAAGCTAAAACATTAACAGGTGTTTTCAATGATGCAGACAGCATCCATAAAAGTGGCAGTAAGAATAATACTCCGAAAAATGCCACGATAACTGTTTTTAAAATAATCTTGTAAGAATACTTCTCCATTATCATACCTATCCTCTCAATAATGCACCCATTTTTTTTGACCAATAAAATTAAAAATTGTGATTGCCATGATAATAATAAATAAAATGAGTGATTCCGCACTGGCATAACCAAAATTATAATGGGTGAATGCCTCCTCAACAACTCTGCTAACAATCGAGGTGTTATCCTTCGTAATCTGGCTATATGTCATCACATTAATCGATGTGAAAAGCTTAAATACAGCAATCAATCGGATTATTAACAAATAAAAGGTTGTAGGAGAAATTAATGGCACAGTAATTTTAGTAAAGACTTTCCAACTATTTGCTCCATCAATATCTGCTGCTTCGTAAAGGCTACTGGAAATATTCTGGAGAGCAGCCATATAAATAATCAACCCATATCCGATAGAAGTCCAGATTACAAACAAGATAATGGGAATTTTATTAATGCTTCCATCAGAGAACCAACGTGGTAGGTCTTCAAACATAAAAATATATTTTAGTACCATATTGGTGGGGCCGTCTTCTCGAAACAACATTTTAAACACAACTGCAACAGCGACCGAACTACATACATAGGGAATAAAAAAGGCCATACGTAATGTCTTTTTCATATAAATATTACCGTTAAGGATATAAGCTAAACCCAAGGCTATTACTATTGTAATCGGAACTGTTGTTATTGTATAAATCACAGTGTTTTTAATTGCACTAAGAAAATAGGTATCGTTAGCCAATTTAATAAAATTATCGAACCCAACAAATTTAATTCCGCTTAATCCGGAAATAAAATTCCATTTTGTAAAGGAAAGGGCAAAAGAAGATAGCATTGGGAGCAGGACAAGACATAGGAAAATAATGATTGTCGGTAATAGGAAAAGATAGCCTGCTAAAGTGTCTTTGTACTTTGATTTCATACGGCATCTCCTTGATTTGATGTTCGGGGCAGCCTTCGGGGCTGCCCCAATACTAATTCATAATTATTTCTTCGCCTCTTTTATGGCTTCATCCTGCATTACTTTCAACTCGCTGAGAGCTTGCTCTGGAGTTTTTTCTCCACTATGAGCATACATGATATATTCTTGCATGAGGCTATTCAGCTTGCTGTAAGCAGTCAACTCGGTATCTTTGTGATTGTTACCTGAGAAGTTACATATTACTCTTTTATAAGATTCTACATCAACCAATTTTTTTGCAGCATCTTCTGAGCCAAATACTAGGTCAACCATTCCGCTCGCTTCTGTTCCCTTCCAGGTAGGCATATGGCCGGCAATTGCTAAGTACTTGCATCCGTAAGTAGAATACCATTTTAAGAACGCATAGATAGCATCATAGTTATCCATATTACATTGTGAGGATATACCTACATGTGAGAATGTGGATATGCCTTCCATGTAGTTGGTCTGGCCCTTTTCCTCAGTTGGCCATGGAGCAAACACTGTAACGAAATCAACAGGATAAGATTTTGTGTCAGTTAAGAATCTTGTTATATTGCAGGTCACAGTAGATGCCGCTTTGCCTGTCAAGAATGTCTGATGCGTTGTAGCACCGTCATAACGGTAGGAGGTCAAAGGGAACCAAATTTTTTCGTATTCGGCATCGACTTGACGCTTCAAAGCCTTTATAATAACAGAATCATCTGCGCTGCTTGTACCATCCTCGTGATAAAAAGCGTTTTTACCATAAACCTGGTACATAGTATTATAAACCGTATTGATTGCCTGATAAGACGAACCACCGAAAACTTTATCATTTCCGTCGCCAGAAGTCATTTTTCTGGACGCCTCTATGTACTCGTCCCATGTCCAGGAGGTTGGTATTTCACCTAAACCTGCTTTGTCCCAAGCATTTTTATTTATAGCAATATAATAGCTTTGTCCACCAGCTGGTAAAGTATAAACTTTGCCATTATATGTGCAGGTATCATCTCCCCAATTAGCTAACAGGTCGATTCCTTCCTCTTTGATTATGTCTGTAAGGTCTTTATATAGGCCGTTCTCCCAACGCGCATATGCATTATAAAGCTCAAAGCTATGCAAAACATCGATTTGACCAGCTAACATTGCTGTGTTAACTGCTGTATTACCTTCAGCATTATTATTGTATGTATTTAATTCCACTTTGATATTTGGATATGTCTTATTGAACTCTGAAATCATACCATCCATACCCTGCTCCCCTTTAAAAGGAACCCAGAAACGAACCGTACCAGAAATTTTATCAGGATTTTCCTCTAGTATCCAGGAGTATATGTCAGATGGATCTTTAGTTGTTTCCTGTGCAGTTTGGGAAGACTCTGACGCCCCTGCCGCGGACGGAGCAGCACTGGAACTAGCTTGAGAATTGCTTGTTGAATTACTTGAGCCACAGGCGGCTATTGACAACATCATTGCTACCACTAATAAGAGTGCGAATATCTTCTTCATTAAACTTTCCTCCATAAAATAATTATTTTAGTTATCACATAACTCATACTAAATGACAGGTAAATAAACGTTTTGCTCTACAAGATTTTTACGTAAAAGCTTAAAGTCAATATTCCGAACATCACAGTTATTCTTCACTGCAATTGCAGCAGCTGTTCCTGCTGCCTGCCCTGTTCCCATACAGGGAGGCATTACGCGGATTGCACCAGCCGCACCTGACGTTGCGGAAATACAACGCCCTGCTACCAAGAGCTGTTCAACCCCCTTAGGGATAAGGGAACGTAATGGTATGCCATACCAATCTCCATCCTGTATAGGCTGGTATTCATTACTCATTGGTCCAAAGCGCCCATGAACATCAATGGAATTGGATGCCAACAAAATTGTATCCTCCGGAACCCGACCTTTCAAAACATCCTCTGACTCCATCGTATATTCTCCTTGGACATGTCTGCTTTCCCGGATTCCTATAGTTGGAGCCGAACATAATAGCTTTGCATTTGCACAGCCCGGAACATATTTTACAAGAAATTGAAAAATCTCTTGCACCTGACGCCTGCCTTCAATTTCACCGAAGGTCAAGCTTGTATTATCTGTGGCGTCCACCCCCATAATCCTAGAGGTGTTAATGCTCCATTCGTCCGGTTTGACACCTCTGAACATCCCTATGGATACACGTTCCAGATTCCAATCCCCATTTATTCTCGCTTCTTTCACACGCCAATGGAACGACCTGTAGTTCACACCATTCTCTCTATAGAAATTATGTTTGTTGGCCTGAATATCCGCCTCAACTTCTTCTAAATTTACGTTCCCAATTCGGAAGAACAAAGACGCCGGCTGCATAATTCCAGACTTTATATTTCCTTTATCACAGGGGACTCCGCATCTATAAGCTACATCTCCATCCCCCGTACAGTCAATAAATACTTTGGCAGCAACCGCCTGAAGCCCGGATTTTGAATCAACAATTATGTATTTTAATTTACCCTCTTCCATTATAGGAGAAACAAAGCTGGTGTGAAACAATACCTGAACCTTTTCTTCCTGTAGCATATCATCCAGCAACTTTTTCAGAATCTCTGGATCAAACGGTGTAACATGATCATGGCCCTCTGATATCCAAGAGGTAAAAGCAGTACCTGCATGAATTTCTGAAGGATGTATAGCTCCCCCACGTTCCACAAGGCGGTCTACAATTTCACTAAACAAACCTTTTATTATCATTTTTTTGCCCTGTTTATCATAAGAAGTCATAAAAGGGCCAACCAGTCCTTGTGTAGCCATTCCTCCTGCACAACCGCTCTGTTCCACTAAAAGTGTTTTTGTTCCCGACCTTGCCGCGGCCAGTGCAGCGCAGACTCCGCTTGGCCCACCGCCAATAACCACAACATCAGCTGTATATTCAATCTTAATACCTTTTGTAAATTCTATAATCCCAATCAGCACCCTTCCAATACTTGTTTAGACCGATTTAAATAAATTGTAAAAAATAAACCTAGAAAAGCTTTGCTCCCTTATTAATCAGGATCTTTTGCACCTCGATATAAGGTAGTTTTCTCGGTTGTTTTTGATGCTTTACACATAAGGCCGCTGCAACTCCTGCAGCCTGTCCGGTTGCAAAGGCTATACCCATAACCCGGTACGATGCATGAGCACGATGAGTTCCAGAAATACAGCGTCCCGCTAAAATTAGTGAATCTACTTTTTTGGGAATCAGACATCGGAGCGGTATATCATAAGGCTTTGCAGGTTGCGAATGGCCTTCCGCCTGTCCGCCGCCATTTGGATTATGGATATCGATTAAGAACCATGCTTTATGTACTACAACATCATCAAATTGGTTTCCATTCTCAACATCTTCATCCGTTAGTACATACTCTCCGTGAATACGCCGAGTTTCACGAACTCCCAAGGTAGAACCCGATGATGTTACCCGGCAATTTTCATAGCCAGGGATATTCTTCTTCAAGAAATCAACGATAATAGGAATTTGATTTCTGGTCGTAAGTTCAGCTTCCAAAATCCCTGCTTGTGTCAAGGTATTACAGTTGTTCACTTGAGTAGCATTTACCTGCCGTTCTCCAGGATAAAAGGTCTTGTGCAAACGTATAATTGATACATTATCCGGCAGCTCTCCCCTTTCGTTGGCATCCTTGCAAAATTCTGAATAAGCAACCCCGTTCGGTAATTTAACCGGATCGCTTCCTCCAAAGCATGTGATTGCTATATCTTCGTTTACATGGTCAATCGTAAACTCCACCGATGCCGGTTGACATCTGCCATCCGTATCTCTGCCAAGGAAGAAAGGAGCACCAGCCTGCGCGGCAATAAATCCATCTCCAGTAGCGTCTACAAACACTTTAGCCAAAACCGTTTTTAAACCTTGCTGCGTACCTATCCTCAATCCGACTAAACGATTGTCTTCCATTATTACATCAACTACAGGGGTCTGCAGATAAATATTCACCCTGTTTTCATATACAAATTTCAACAATAACAGTTTAGCTTCCTCAGGGTCCACATGACATTCAGCTCCGTTACGGGTTTTAATGGTCTCGGTATTTTCATGTCCACACTTCAGCAATTCAACCATTTCATGATACATTGTGTTTGGTTCCATCATTCCCAGAATCGGATGAACATGTCCAGATGTAAGCATTCCTCCTAGGATCCCGTACCTTTCAATAAGTGCTACCGATACTCCCTCCCGAGCAGCGGAAACTGCTGCACAAATACCCGCCGGGCCTCCACCAACAATTATGACATCATAATTTTGCCCTTCCTCCACTTTTTCCCTCCTTGTTTATGTTTGTAAAATAAGCACTCTGTCTCTCAAACAATTTCTTACGAAATGACAGTTTTCTCCATAGGCTTATTGGACTTTTATTCTTTCAAGAGGTTACTCATGATCTTGTAATAGCCAATAAGGTTTTTATTAAGACCGGTCTAAATATATTTTATATTGGACCAGTCCAAATGTCAAGAGTCTATAATTTATTTTTTATTATAGGTGCTGTCATATATGTATTTGTCTCCACATTGAATCGGTCTAATCTTATTGTAAATAAAACTACAATCGTAGTTTATATCCTATTGGCTACGCTGTCTCGACAAACAAAATACGGGGGAATAATAATTCTCTCCGGCTCCTTGTCCGGATTTTTTATCCTCGCGAGCAAACACTCTGCCGCCTTCTGCCCCATTAACTCCTTTTGCACATTGATGCTTGTTAATGCAGGCGCAGCGTAGCTGCACAGCATAGAATCCTCATAGGCGATTATTGAGATATCTTCAGGTATTCTAACCTTTTGTTCGTATAGATAGCGCATAATACCCATCGCGATATTAGCATTAGCAACAATAATGCTGTCAGGACGATTCCCATCTTCCCAGAATTTTGAAAACGTTTCGTATCCACTTTTTCCATCGTTGCTATTACATTCTAACAACCAATAGGATTCTTCCAGATGCATCTGTTTGACCGATTTCTCAAATGCGTCCTTTCTTGTATAGTGCGAGCGGTATGTACGGGGGCAATTGACTAAACACGGCTTTGTGTGCCCCTTTTGATATAGGTAATCGATTGAAATTGTAATACCTTCACCGGGGTCAGCCATGATCGAATCAATCCCTTCCTCATAGCTGTTAATACCAACCATAACAAATGGAATGCTCGTCTTTTTAAGATTTTCAATAAATCGAGGACTGTATGGAGCTCCGACAATGAACACACCGTCAACACGCTTGGATTTTATAATCATAGGAAAATCATTAGGTTCCTCGATAGAGCAGAAATACTCCATTGTGGCGCCATAATCTGTGTCAGCGAGCCTTGACATGATGCCATAGCTAATATTCTGGCTTGTCAATCCGGTGTGACTGTTGAACTCGTAGCCATTTGAGATTTGAGTGGTTATAGCTTGTTCAGACATTAAGATAATACCAAGATTATTTGTGCTTTTACTACTAAGGCCCCGGGCGTTATTGTTAGGGACATACTTCATCTCCTCGATTACGTAAAGAACATGTTGTCTTGTCTCCTCTTTGACTAGTGGGCTCTTATTTAGTACAAGCGAAACCGTACTGCGAGAAACACCGGCTCGCCTTGCAACATCTCGAATTGTTGTCATCGTTGGTAACCTCCATAAAACAAAAGTTGAAACACAAAAAGCTGTATTTTCGGGAAAACATCTTATTTAAAGTGTTAATTGAATTTCCTAATTAGCTCTTTGTAAAAACTGACATATTTATAACGAATATTATATTAGAACGTTCTAAAAGTCAAGATTAATTTATTAATGGGCTGAAAAATGAACTTTTCAATATGATGTTTTGATGTCTTCTATACGTATATCTTACCCGCCTCTATTATAGATCAAAAATAAAAAACCGTCTCAGACACACCAGAAAACCAGTGATATCTAACACGGTAATTTATATAATTATCTAAAACAAAAACCTAAAGGTACCCGGCTTGCTGCATAGTCGCACTACTCCCTCCCGGTCGCATTGCTCCTTGCGCTGCGCAATAAACTCCTTCGCTTCATCTGCCTCCGGGCAGCGCTCGGAGTTTATTCCCACTCAACTGCTATACTTAATCATAATATCACAACCGCTGACTTTTAGCGTTTTTCGTACATTTATTATTATCATTATCCTGTTTAAAATAGCTTAAAATAAATAATTAGAATCAAAATAGAATCAGAGAAAAACAAACCTAGTTTAATACTTAATTAACTTATTTTCTTAAACAAATTTACTTGTACCTTTCCATTGCCCTCTGAATTCATCAGAACCCATAATTGATAGTCTTTATCATAAAGCTGAACTTGATGATGATTTAAAAGTCTTGTTATCTTAGTATTCCATTCAACAAACTCTTCGGATATCTTTACTATATCAACAGGAATATTATTATATGGATTAGTAGAGTGTATTACACTACTGCATTTCCCATATACATCATCAAAATCATCTTTTGTTAAATATCCGTTATCTATACGTACTGTCTCTTTTACTATTCCATTTTCAATAACTTGCCTTGTCGGAACAGGATAGAAATCAGGATTAAATTTTTCTATTTCTTTAAATATCTCTCTAGCTTTATAATGGTTATAAAATCGTTTCCATATTTCTTTATAATGATATTTATTTGATGTTAGAGTGGCCATAGCAATCAATTCAAGTATCTTTCTAAATTGCAAACAGATAAACTCAACATTGGTTATAAAATATGTAGTATATGTTTGACTTGTCATCATATCTTTAATTGCTTGCTGCCTTAACTTGACTTCCTCCATGCATTCGGTGTATTTTTCCATGTCTCGTTGCTTTATCATTATCTTTAGCTCCTTTCCTAATCTTATAATTCTACATAAAACAGGAAAATCCTTCTATCATCATTCCGAACCGTTCGGAAACATAATCGAGGAAAACAAAAAAGCCCTAGCAATCAGAAACAGCTAGAGCTTATCAAGCAAACATAACAGACAATGTTTTGATACTTTCATTCAGGCGTATCGGCCGTTGTGTATGCTCTTTATAGTCACAATACACATGACTAAATCATGATCTATAGTTATTATACCATTAATTGGGCAAGCCTTCAACATCATCCCAAAGCCCTTCGCTACAATCATTCAGAGCTGCCATATCATCATAGCGAATATGGCCATTTGGTAAAACTATCTGATAATTAGCCGGATTAAGCCCCAAGGCCTGTATAAATTCGTCCTCATTATCAGAATACTTATCATCAATCTCCTGTAATAGTATCCCCCTAGCCTGCTTTAACAACCTATCAATTAACTTCATATCATCAACTCAATTCCTTTTTACGGTTCAATATTTCTTCCAGCTCCCTGATCTTCTTTTCCTGCTCATCCGTCCTGATACTTCCCAGAATACCATTACAGATAAGGGTAATAGAATTAGCGTCCTTGGCTTCCAGTTCACCATTAATGACCATGTTGGCTATGCGTGATAAAGCTTTCCGGACATCTTCAGGAGTACTGAGCTTCAGATTCTTTCTTTTCTGCTTCTTTTTCAATCTGCCCACCTTCCCCTATATCATCAACGATTATAACTACATCATCCTCATTCGGGTACTGTTCAGCTAGAACGTGAACAGCTTGTATGGCCTGTTCTTGTGTTTTGTGTTCGGATGTAATTCGTTTAACTCCACTACCTGGCCTACCATTCCACAAGTCACAGGCTGTGGTATACATTCCATTACCATCACAATTTATAAATGCTATTATGAGCCTGTATTCTGTTTCACCTAGCTTATTTTTAGCCTTTATAATCAATCTGTCAACATTTCTCATAAAAATACCTCAATTAATGAAACAAGCCCCTACAGGAGGCTGTAAGAGCTTATCTCATTCATTTTTTATGCCTGCGCCTGATAATATATGGCCTTAACCTTATTATCAAGGACAAAAGCATCATAGCAGATACGACCTTCTACCAATGAACCACTAATACCCGGTGGATCCTGATGGATTTTATAATCCTCAAGCTTGGTAGGTGCTACTGTAGCCACCGCATGAGCTACCATAAAGCCAAAGCCTTCCGGAAGTCTGTTAGCCGGTACCTTGATAACATTTGCACCGTCCACCATTGCTATAACTCCTTTAAGCCTTAAATCATTCCCGATGTCTGTCTCCATAACAATGTCAGGGCATTTCTTCATGAGCTGATATGTATCAGGAGTTACCACAATTATTCGTCCTGTCTCTGGTACTTCTGCATCATCCATAGCTTTGTTAGCGTTGGTAATCTCGTCATAAATATTATCCACCGTTAACTCTAATTTTGCTGGCTTTATTCCGGCTTTTGCACACATGACACTATACACATAAGCATCAACCTCCGGGATAACTACTTCCCTTACCTGACGTTCAAGAGCTGAAGCTGCCTGTACCTGCTGAACTGTTTCGTCAACGTCAAGCTTATCAATAGCGAATGTGAAGGAACGATCTTTTGTAAGAGTAAATTCCTCTGTGGTTGCATCTAACCCCTGTACTGCGCCATATCTTGAAGCATTCTGACCGGTTCCAGCCCTATCATAATCATTCATGTCTGCAGTTGTTACTTTATAAACTTTGATGGTATGCGCTCCACTCCATTCAAAGTCGTTGTTTGTTAATAATGATTTCTTACTCCCTGTAGAGAACTTTTCATCCACATAGGGAAGAAATTTAGTTGCTAATTGAATTGCCATTTACCCCATCTCCTTTTTATCCGAGCCCCATAGCTTTTCTGATTGGGTCTGCCGTCTTGCCATTTATAACCCATGACTTAGCAGGTTCTCTCCCACGAACTACTAAAGGCTCTTCCTTTTTGAATTGCTTTTCTATAATTTCGATTGATTTATTCAGAGTTTCCTCATCACTGTAATTCAGTGCTTCGAGTAGATCGAGTGACAGGCCTTTGGATGATAATACTTCTTTTGCTTTCAGGTTCAATTCTCTTTTATTGAGTTCCTGCTCCCTCTGCATGACGGTCTGCTCAAGCTTGGTCTTTTCTTTAGCCAATCTCTCACCAACAATTCTGTTTACATCATCCTGAGTAAAGGTCTTTGCCTCTTGGTTTTGCCCCTCTATAGGGTTTGTGTTTTGATTATCCATAATTTCCTCCTGTTTAACGTCTGTGGTAGACTATTTTATAAAATAGAAAAGGCACGAGAACAATCGGACTAAATCCAATCATTTCCCATGCCTTGTTGGCTTCCACTTCATTGAAGTAGGGTACTCGTACCTATTCATTTAATAGCATTATATCACAATCATGGGGGTATGTATATAGTTTTCCTTGATTCTTCTAGGGTTTGAGTACATTTCTATATAGGATTTTTGGCTAAAAAGAGGGTATTTTATATGGTTTTGCATCGAATTTTGAACAAAAAAAGCCAAAATATTAACTTGAAGTAAAGTTCTTTTGAGAGTACCCCGTCTCTGTATGCTCTGTTAGTAAATTGATTAAATCTTTTAAACTCTTTCTCATTTCTTATACCAAATTCTCTATCTGTATCCATTATAAAATCACGCATTGTCATAATGTTTGACCCCTTCCCTTTTAATTAATTCTGCTTCTAAAGCCTTTAAAGCGTTTATATGTATCTGTCTGTCCTTCTCAATGGTATCTGTACTGATTGCATACTTTAAGGCTTCAATCTGCCTTTTGAGCTTCGCTGTATCTTGATTTGGTATTACCGTTAACCGTCCTTCCTGAAGTTCAATATATACATTATTATGACCAGGCTTCTGCTGTTCCTTACGTATTTTAATAATTCCCAGAGGTTTCAAGGCTTCTATAATTTTGAGTTTATCCTCTTGATCCTTGTATGAAATTTTGACTTTAATCATATCTTCTAATTCCTCCATCTTGCAGCCAGCTGCTCCAAGATATATAATAAATGTGCGATTAGATACTATATATCTGTGGAGCCACTGGACAGTTATTTTAATTGCCGGTGGTTTTTCCTATCTTATTGGCCTAAGTGCTACCGGGAGCCAGTGATCTTCTTTATATCGATGCACGCCCTTCACCAATGGAAGATTTAAATCGCCACCGTCAATAATATAATTTATAGGCTGTGTTGGTTCAGCTTTGATAAGTCTTGCATCAAACAATTCATTGACTATATTAATAGCCTCCTTATTCCAACCGTTCCATAATACAACGAATTCATTCATACCACTGGTAATACTGCGGTCTCCTTTGAATTCGAAACTGTGTTCATTAAAAATGCGTTCTACCTCGATGTAAGTAACTTGATCCTTTTCGAGGATATAATTCAAAATAGCTTGCTTCACTCTTTCTTTACCGTCCACTATATATCACTCCCTTCGAGTTTTATTAATTGTAATGCGTTGAGTGAGAGGAATTTCCTATAACTATATAAGGGCATTTAAGTTATATTTAATTACATATAATTACAGCTATATCAACTTAATTTAATCTATATACTTTAATATATAATTACACATTCAACACATTCAAAATATTTGTACTGCTTTTATCTCTAAGCTTTAACTTGAATTGGAATCTTATTTTTTTACCCTTTCGATTCCCTTTCGTCCATTTCACAATATTGAATGTGTGAATTATACCGAGTTGTGTAAAACATCACGATTTACGCCTCACGTTAAATGCCTTTTGCTGACCATATCCAGGAATGCGTACAGGCTTTTTTATCTCCTCCAATCCGGGAATACGTCGCATGATGTCGCAAATCTCTTTTGCCTCCCACGGTTTCATCTCTCCTTTTTTCTTGTGCAAGCATTCTGCCCATATTTGTGCAGCACATACACGAGTATGATACTCAGGTTTACTATCAGCCGTAAGTTCGTCTATAGGGGTATCCAGCCATTCCTGAATAATACCTTCTCTCGGATCTTCCTCCATGTGTATGGACTGCTGCCTTATTGCTTCTTTAGCTGCTTCCTTATCAAGCTCCAAAGATTCTTCCTGCTTGTAAATAGTCAGAACCTCTGCCCATACCTGAGCTACAATTGAATCCGTTAAATGCTCCCAGTGGTCATACTTTTTGTTTTCAGGGGATATATCAACTGGCCAAAATCTTCTATTACCGGTTGGATCTTTCAGGAATTCCCTCGTATTCGTAGTTCCAAAAAATACACATTTACGTGGAAACTCTGATACCTGTCGGTCATATGCAACTCTGTACTTGTCCTCTACCTTTGAAAAAAAGGCTTTTACTTCATCAAGCTCACTTTTCTTCATTGCAGACAGTTCACCTATTTCAAATATCCAAGCACTCTGTAAATGTTCTCCGGCTTCCTTATTATCAAAATTTCTCAATGAATCACTGAACCATTTACGACCAAGCTTTACCAAAATACTGCTTTTACCAGCTCCCTGAGGTCCTACGAGTACAAGTACGAAATCAAACTTGCATCCAGGCTCATATAGTCTTTTAACAGCTGCAAGTAACATTTTTCTTGTTACCTGCCGAGTATAATGAGTATCAGCAGCTCCGAGATAGTCTATAAAGAGTGTTTCAACCCTCGGTATACCATCCCATTGAGTAGATTCTAGGTATTCTTTGATAGGATGAAATGCGTTCTTATGCACCACTTCGGTAAAGGCATTTTGTATAACAGAGGTAGATTTAATATCATACCTCGTATTGAAATAGTGCAACATACGTTTATCATCTGCGCCGAGCCATGGCTCATATTCAGATTGCTTTCTTTCCCTATCTCTCCAAGGCAATGGACCTCGGATAACCTCTGAATTACCAAAAGCATCATAGCTCAGTATATTCTTAAAAGGCCCATTTTGAAGAATTATTTCGATATTCTTACCTGTTGGTAATGGGAGTTTTGTTTTTGAGTTAATCTCTAGTTGATCCTCCCAGTGCTCATCCTCAAATGGTTCTAAAAAGTCCTCCTGAGCCTGAGTAATGCAAGCCCTTTTTACTTCCGCATCATTTGCAGCAAAATCCATCATAGCCTGATAACTTGGATATTTTGCAGTCGGTGTATGTTCTTTTACATTCTGATCCAGATGTCCAAATTTATGTATCCTTACCAGGTCAAATATGTTGTGACAATGACCATCATTGGCAGGATCACTCTGGTGGTCACTATAGGCCCATGTATCGTCATATACTCTCATACCGCCATATGAAGTACCGCCGGTATATGTCCAACGGTCAGGGTGCTGGGTTTGCTCATAAACCTCTGGAATAAACTTCTCTATTCCTTTCTGAATACTATAAATCTGACAGAACACGCCTATAACTCCGGGCTTTTCGTTTGGATCTCCAAGCTTTTTAATATCTGATTCCTTTACCCTTTTTTCCTCCGGATGCTTCGGCCATTCCTCAGAATCTCTCCAGTCTATGTATTCATTAAGAATGGAATCGGCATCTAAGAAACTACCTTCTGACACTTCCAGTATTGGTGTAGCGTCCTTTGAGCAGCTGGGGAGATACATTAACCTATGTACGTCAAAAGTGGTTTTGTCGAAGTATCGCATACCTATTTTGTCAGCTATTTTACGACTTATCGCTCCGTACTCATCAGGTGATAGTGCCCTGTTGGTAGGTAACACAAGACGATATTTAAGCTTTTGAGGCCTGCAACTGTGGGTGGAATAAACCACATAAGCTGAGCCGCCGATTTGTAGATCAGTATTAAAAATAAAATCATCATCTGCATTATCAGCATCAAGAGTAATCAACCAACGGTTTTCAACATTCTCTTTTTTGCGCCTGCCACCCTTTACAAGACCTCCGACAAAGGCTCTACCGTTCTTGATCTTATCCCTGTCATCTTTTGACATACGATCATACTCGGCCATAGTTTCATTTGTTCTGCGAACCTTTTTCAACTGCTCAACGAACTCAGGCCATTCCATAAAATCAGGCTTCGAATTTGTATCGGATCTGTTTTTTCCGAATGAAATCTCAATCATCCTTAACCACCTACTACCTTTTTGAGATCTTCGCTATCACAATAGTATTTTTCATTAAAAAACTTCTTAGGAATCTTGCCGGCCACCGTGATATAACCTTTTTTCTTCAGTTCATCATTTAGGGTCCTAATAATCTGGTAAGCCTTTGATGAGCTAATTCCTAAAATCTTTTGTACGTCCGTTACTGTGTAGAAACTCATAAGTACTTCACTCCTCTCCTTCTTCAATCAAATCCTCTACCCTTACATTCAGGGCCCTTGCAATTTTACCTACCGTTTGTGGTCTTGCCTCTTGTTTTCCAGTTTTTATTCGCCTCAGAGTTATTTGGCTTACTCCACTTTTTTCTGCAAACTCTTGAACAGACATACATGCGCTTGCAAGGCACAAATCGTATTTTTTTGCATTTAATTTCATAGAATATCTCCTTTCCTTTACGTCTTTTAAAACATCGCTATGTTAATTTTTAGATGTTTAAACTACCGTTTATAGCTTCATTATAGATATTAAAAACATCGTTGTCAATATTTTTTTAATAAAAACCTTGTTTTAAACTATCGTTTATGATACATTATGATAGGGAGGTGATTTATTGAATACTTATGAAGTCGGTATGAGAATAAAACAGCAAAGGAAATCAAAGAAAATGACCCAGCAGCAATTGGGTGATACAATAGGAAAAGCTGAAGTTACCATACGGCAGTATGAAAAGGGACTCATAGAAATACCAACAAGTGTTTTACAAAAAATAGCTGATACCTTGGAAATTTCCTTATCTTCACTCATGGGAATACAGAATGAGAGTGAAGAGGATCGGCATAATAAATCATTGCAATTTAATAAAATGCTTATCACGATGGGATACTCCTTACAGAGGGATGATCCTGAGCACAAACCATTCTTATACACACCAGATGGAAGTGTTTATATCCTAAGTAATGATGATTTAAGAAAACTACAGAATAGTACAGAAGCATTTATCAATTACACTATTCAAGATATATTAAAGGACTGTAAGAAGGTTAAATAAAATAAAAACAGCCCCAGTGCTACTAACACTAAAGAGCTGATTTTATAAATGAATTACACAAACCGAAAAGGCTTATATAATCCACCCTAGACAAGTGAATTATATCATGTCCTTAGTTTGTTGTACACAAATTTAAGGAGGAATGATACACTATGGCAGCGTACAAAGATGAAAAAATGAATACCTGGTATTGCCAGTTTTATTATGATACCTGGACGGGTGAAAGAAAGAAGAAATTTAAAAGAGGCTTCTCAACCAAAAAGGAAGCTCAGGAATGGGAGAGAGAATTTTTAAGCAAACAGCAGGCAAATCCCGATATGTTGTTCAAAAGTCTTGTAGAACTGTACTTGGAGGATATGGGCTCAAGGCTCAGAAAATCAACAATCAGCGGCAAAAGGTATATGATAGATACAAAGATACTCCCCTACTTTAAAGACCTTCCAATCAACCAAATCAAGGCCACCCACGTACGGAAGTGGCAGAATAAACTGCTTGGTCAGAAGTATGCTAGCACGTATCTTAAAACAATTAATAATCGGCTCGTGGCAATATTCAATTACGCAGTCAAGTATTACGACCTGAAGGAGAATCCCTGCCATAAAGCCGGGAGCATGGGCAAAAAGAACGCTGACGAAATGCAGATCTGGACAAAGGATGAATTTAACACCTTCCTTTCATTCACAGTGGCAAAGCCCCATTCAAAAGCTGCATTTGAGGTACTGTACTGGACTGGCATCCGAATTGGTGAGCTCATGGCCCTGACACCTCAGGATATTAATTTTGATACCAAGACCTTGACCATCAATAAATCATACCAACGTTTAGACAAAGAGGATATCATTACTGAGCCAAAGACCCCAAAGAGTAACCGGGTAATAACCCTGCCTGATTTTCTCTGTACGGATCTGAAGGAGTACATCAAGACCATATACGATATTCAGCCTGATGATAGACTATTTAATTTCACAAAACATTTCTTACACCATGAAATGGATAGAGGTTGTAAAAAATCAGGCATTAAGAGAATACGGCTTCACGACCTCCGGCACTCACATACATCATTATTGATAGAGCTTGGATTTTCCCCGTTACTAATCTCGGAAAGGCTTGGACACGAGAATATAGAAACAACATTAAATACATATTCTCATCTATACCCTAACAAGCACAGCCAAGTATCTGCAAAGCTTCAGGAGATACACCAAAATTCAGATTTAGAATCAAAATAGAATCAAAGTAATAAATTAAAGCTTACAACCCTTATAATTCAAAGGCTGTAAGCTTTTTGTTTACTATTCCCACTCTATCGTCGCCGGTGGCTTAGAGGTGATGTCATACACAACTCTGTTGATGTGTTTTACTTCGTTGACAATACGGTTTGAGATTTTCTCTAATACATCGTATGGGATACGCGCCCAGTCAGCTGTCATAAAGTCAGTTGTTGTTACTGCGCGGAGAGCCAGAGTATAGTCATAGGTTCTTTCATCACCCATAACTCCTACGCTTCTCATATTAGTTAATACAGTAAAATACTGATTGATCTCTCTTCCCAGGCCAGTTGCCTTTATTTCTTCACGGAAGATGTAGTCTGTATCTCTCAATGTATCAAGCTTTTCCTTTGTAAGGTCACCGATTACTCTTATAGCAAGCCCCGGGCCTGGGAACGGCTGTCTCCATACGATATCCTCAGGTATTCCCATTTCTTCTCCGGCTTTTCTAACCTCATCCTTAAAGAGATTTCTCAAAGGCTCAATTATTTCTTTAAAATCAACATGGTCAGGAAGTCCGCCAACATTGTGATGGCTCTTGATAACTGCAGCATCGCCGTGACCGCTTTCTATAACATCAGGATAGATTGTTCCCTGAACAAGGAAATCAACCTTTCCGATCTTCTTAGCCTCATCTTCAAATACTCTTATAAATTCCTCACCGATGATCTTTCTTTTGGTCTCGGGATCAGATACACCCTTCAGCTTTTCAAGGAATCTGTCTTCGCAGTTAACGCGAATCATATTGATGTCATACTGATTTCTGAATACCTGCTCAACCTGGTCTCCCTCATATTTTCTTAAAAGTCCGTGGTCTACAAATATACAGGTCAATTGTTTTCCGATAGCCTTGTGTATAAGAACTGCTGCTACAGAAGAATCAACACCGCCGGACAAAGCGCATAGAACCTTCTTATCCCCGACTTTTTCTTTGATAGCCTTTATTGAGTTCTCTACAAATGATGACATTTTCCAGTCACCCTTACAGTGGCAGATGTTATACAAGAAGTTCCTCAACATTTCCTTACCCTTTGGAGTGTGCATAACTTCAGGGTGGAACTGCACTGCATAAAGGTTTTTCTCTACGTGCTGCATAGCTCCTGCAGGGCAATTTGAAGATTTTGCTGTAATTACAAAGCCTTCAGGGGGATTGCTGACATAATAGGTGTGACTCATCCAGCAGGTTGTATTTTCATCAACATCCTGAAAGAAGGGTTGTGATTTATCAACACTAATATCAACCTTTCCGTACTCACGCTGTTTTGCTGCTTCAACTTTTCCGCCCAGCATTACACTCATAAGCTGCATACCATAGCAGATTCCCAGTACAGGAATACCCAGTTCAAATACTCCTGGATCACATTTTGGCGCTCCTTCATCAAGAACTGAATTAGGCCCGCCTGTGAATATAATCCCTTTAGGATTATAGGATTTGATTCGCTCCAGGGACGCGCTATAAGGAATAACCTCGCAGTATACATTAGCTTCTCTGACACGGCGTGCAATCAGCTGATTGTATTGACCACCGAAATCGAGAACTAAAACCATCTCATTATTCAAGAATAACAACTCCTCTTAATTAAATTATTAATAAAAAATATATATTTAAAGCTAAAACTTAAGCCAATCTCAATATTTTAATATTATATCGAATTTTGTTTGGTATGCATAGCATCAAAAAATATATTTTTGCTGATACAAGTAAAATTATTTTTGTATCATTATTGCATATTTATTCATTTAGCTGTATAATTATTCATTATTAACATTTACTGGATCAGATACATTAATAATTCAATAAAAGAAACAGGTACCATCTTTTACAACTAAATATTTGAATTAAGTACTTAAGTAATAATTATTCATTTAAGGAGGGTTTTCAATGAAAAATAACCTGAAACAGCAGGATAGTATTGAAGCTTATCTTGCGAGTGATCAACTTATTAATTATGAAAGTCCGGAAGTATCCAGCCTTGCGGAAAAACTCCGGTTGAAGGACTATGATGAAATATCTGCTGTTAAGAAAGCTTATGAGTATGCTCGCGACTGCTTTCCCCACACTTTTGATGTCAATGCCCAAGAAGTGGCTTGTTCTGCCAGCGATGTTATAACGCTGGGGCATGGTGTATGCTATGCTAAAGCCCATCTGCTGGCGGCCCTGCTCAGATATGCCGGCATCCCGGCAGGAATCTGCTACCAGCGCCTATGCTTGGAAACACCTGCAGATGAACCAGGCAAGAACGCCCCGGACATTGACCCTGTACATAAAAACTCAGGCGCAGAAAATACATCTTCGGCAGCAAGTTTCTCATCACCCCTGCAGACACAGGAGCTATTAACTACAACCAGCGTAGATGCACAGGCGCTATCAACTACGAACAGAGGAGAAACTCAGGCAGTTGCAACCAGCGTAGAATCCCAAGCAGTTGCTGGCAGTGTCGGCTCCCTGTCAGCTTCTGACCATGCAGGGCCGCCAAGTACATACTGTGCCAAGCCGCACACAGGACTTGTGCTTCATGCGGTAAATGCGGTGTATCTGAAAACCCAGAATAAATGGATTCGTATGGATGCGCGCGGCAACACAAACTGCATAAATGCCCAATTCAGTCTTGAGCATGAGCAGCTGGCCTTCAAAATACATCCCCAATTCGATGAAGAGGACGGACTGGTAATATACAGTAAAACTCCTGTCAGCGTTGCTCATGCATTGAGTTCCAGCGAAACCGCCCAGCAGCTGGAGGATAACCTGCCCTCATATATTCTTGACAAGGAAGCCCTTCTGTTTGTAAGTAACAAACCCGAGGTGGTTATGGAAAAAGGTAAGGGCATGTATATGTGGGACGCAGAAGGAAAGAAATACCTGGATTTCGTGGGAGGCTGGGCGGTAAATTCTCTTGGGCACAGTCCGGCAGTTATTACCGAAGCCTTGACAAAGCAGGTCTCAACTCTTGTTAACTGCAGTCCATCCTTCTACAACTCCCAAATGCTAAAATTTGCAAGGCTTCTTACTCAAACCTCCTGCTATGAAAAAGTATTTTTCACCAGCAGCGGCGCAGAGGCGAATGAAAGTGCCATCAAACTCGCCAGAAAGTATGGTTCGAAATTCAAGTCAGGTGCATATGAAATCATTACTACTATAAATGGCTTCCATGGGCGTACCCTTGCAACAATGTCGGCTACTGGTAAAAAGCATTGGGAGTCGTTGTTTGCGCCCAAAGTATCTGGGTTTGCTCATGTTCCCTTTAACGATGCAGAAGCTGTAAAAAGTGCTGTCACCGAAAAAACCTGTGCCATAATGCTTGAACCAGTGCAGGGTGAAGGCGGCGTCCATGTTGCTGATAAGGAATATATAAAAGAACTGAGAAAAATATGTGATGATAACAATATTCTTCTCATATTTGATGAAATTCAGACCGGCATAGGCAGGACGGGGAAAATGTTTGCGTATGAGCATTACGGGATTGAACCCGACATAATGACCCTGGCCAAGGGTATTGGAGGAGGCTTCCCTCTCTCTGCCATGCTGACCAAAGAGAAGTTTGACATATTCGATGCCGGTGATCAGGGAGGGTCATACTCCAGTCAGCCCTTGGCAATGAGTGTTGGGTACGCGGTTGTAAGTCATGTAATTGAAACAGCTCTGCCGGAGCATGCAGCCAAAATGGGGCTATACCTGATGAAGCAACTCAATAGCATAAAGGATAAGTTTAATCTGTCCAATATCAGAGGTTTGGGGCTGCTTGTGGCTTTTGATCTGGATACTCCAACAGCGGCAGAAGTAGTATCAAAGTGCTTATCTATCGGGCTTGCATTAAATTCACCCCAGCCATCCACAATAAGACTTATGCCTCCTCTGATAGTAACCGAAGCTGAAATTGATGAAATGCTGGCAATACTCTGCAGTGTCCTGAGCCAGAATTTATAATGAAGGAGAGTCGATATTATGATTAACAAAATTGGTTTATCCGCGGTAAAAGGATTCAAATATGCCGGAATCAGTGTTGGTGATAGCAAGAAGAAAAGCATTGGGCTTATATATTCTGAAACTGAAGAAACTTATGGGGTTGCAGTATATACTAAAAATGATATTGTAGCAGCACCAGTTATTGTATCCAAGGAAAATGACAGTATTACAAGGAAAAAAAGAGCCATTCTAATTAATAGCGGTATTGCCAATACCTTTACAGGAACAAAAGGCCTGAATGATGCAAAGAAATGTGCTTTGAAAGTTTCTGATTTACTTAGTATAAATCCGGGAGAGGTATATATTGGTTCCACGGGTGTTATTGGCAAACAACTGGATGAAAATGTTATTTTACATGGTATTGAAACAGCAACTAAAAACTTAATGGAAGATGAGAAAAACGCACTGGATTTTGTTCAAGCAATTATGACAACTGATACAAGAGTTAAGCAGGCCTCCATTAGTTTTGATATTGCAGGTAAGAAGGTTAACATTGCTTCCTGTGTAAAAGGTGCAGGAATGATTATGCCTAACATGGCTACCATGCTATGTGTTATAACCACTGATGCCAAAATATCACCTGAAATAATGTATAAAGCTCTTAAAGAATCTGTTGATCATACATTTAATTGTATAACAATAGACGGAGACACAAGCACAAATGACAGTATATTTTTATTGGCTAATGGACTTGCAAACAATGAGCTAATAGCTTCTGACGGAGAAAATTATCAAATATTTCTTCAAAATTTGCGTTTTCTTATGGAGCACATGGCGAAAGAGGTAGTCAATGATGGTGAAGGTATAACGAAGTTTATAACAATAAATGTAACTAATACACCTACAAGAGAAAAAGCAAAGGCTATAGCATTTTCAATTGGTAATTCACCAACGGTAAAAACTACATTTTACGGTCAAGCACTTAACTGGGGGCGATTAATGATGGCCATAGGGAAAGCGCAGACTTGTCTAAACTGTAACATTATTGACGTATTTATTAACGGTTTTGAGATAGTCAAAGCTGGACAACCAACATTGAGTTCAGAGGAATTTAATCAGGCAGAAAAATCCCTTGTAAATAAAAACATAGACATATTAATCGATTTCAAACAGGGTAGTGAGAAAATTACTATTTGGACCTGTGATTATTCTATAGAATATATCAAAATAAATGCAAACTATATTACATAACCGTGTCCGTCCTTATATCAACTTTTTTTAGACAATGTTGTATTGTCTAGTTATTGATCAATTTAATTTTGGCGTCTATTATGATAAAATTAATTTAATATATAACTCAGGAACTGGAAGTGAAATCATGGCTTTATACAGAAAAGGTCAAGTTGCCGAAATAGCCCAAATCAACCCTGAAACGCTTAGATTCTATGAAAAAAACAAGCTTATTCCCGAGCCCGAGAGAACTGCCTCAGGGTATAGACTATACCCTGAAGCAGTATTTCTCAGGCTGGACTTCATAAAAAATGCAAAAGCTTCAGGCTTCTCTCTGAAACAAATACACGAGTTTTTTCAGCTTGTAGAAAATCAGGAAGTTGGTTTAGAAGAAATGTTACCCAATATTGATCAAAAGATTAATGAACTTGATTCGAGAATTAAAAGTCTTGAAGAAATGAGGAATTCGTTAATAGAATTCAGAAACAGAGGCTCGGAGTCAGTTGAATGTCCCTATATAAGAGCCTACCTCAACAATTTCAGGGAATAGAAACGAGAAAAAAACTATTGACCTTGTAGGTATATACATGGTTTATAATGTTGGCAAAATAAAGAAAGAGGGAATTAATATGTATTTTGCCATTATTTTTGTTGTTTGTATTGTAGTGTTGTCAGTTATTGTGTCTATTTTTCTAGATCTGTATATTAATAAAAAATTCAAGAGTTTGAGACTGCTATACAAATTTGAAGACCCTAGAAATATCAGTATACAGAAAGATATTGTTTACAAGAAATATGGTAGTAAAGAACTTCTTATGGATGTTTACAGTCCGGCACCAATAAATCCTGACTATAAGTCCCCGGTAATAATTTTACTTCATGGAGAAGGCATAGAGAAGCTTTTAAAAGACATAAAGAATTGGAGCTTTTATACTTCATATGGCAGGCTTGCAGCCAGTAAAGGTTATACTGCAGTTACTTTCCACAGGGGTCGTACAAATCTGAACTTCAAAAATTCTGATGTAGCCAATGACATTCAGGATGCAGTGACATTTATACGAAACAACTCAGACAGATTTAATATAGATATTAATCGTATTTGTATCTGGTCTTTCTCGCTTGGAGGATTATATTTAAGTCATTTTATGAGAGAGAAACCCACATATATACGTTGTTTAATATCATACTACGGCCTTCTGGATATTAAATTCAAAACAAAAAAACTAAATAAAGAAAATGGAAAATATCAGCCTGAAAGGTATTTACCGGAAGATCCGGCTGATTTTCCACCTCTATTGATTGTCAAGGCTGAAAAGGACAAAATAAAAGGCGTTAATGAATCTCAAGAAAATTTTATGAAGGTAGCAAACGAGCGAAATATACCATTTGAGGTTATAAAGCACAAAACGGGTGGTCATACCTTTGACGGACTTGATGATAATGAAGAGACCACTGAGGTAATTGAAAAAACCTGGAGTTTCATCAGAAAGAATATATAACGTTTTCATTGACTTAATCGTACGATATGCTATGCTTGTATTATAATATATCGTACGATTTTTATTATAGTTGTCGTGCAATTTAAGAGCAGAATAAACTAATAATTGTACAATTAAGTTTCATCCCCCGAAAGAGGCAAAAATCTTGTGTAGCTGTTCAGCAGTGTAAGGAGGAACAGAAATTATGGACTATGAAACAAAAGTAATTACGGCAACCGAGTTGAAATCAAATCTGGGAAAATATCTGGACTATGTTAGTAATGATAACGAAATAGTAATCACCAAAAACGGAAAAAAAGCAATCAGGCTGACACCATATATTAACGATATTGAAAGGTATTTTACAGTAAAGGAAAAATGTCTTGACTATCAGTACGGTGGTAAAAAGGTATCCTACGAAGAGTTTATGGAAATCTATGAAAACAGTGAGCCTCGCATGGAGTATATCAATGGTGAAATAGTCCTGATATCCTCCCCCAGTACTTTTCATCAGGTTATCTCCGGTAACTTATACGTAATTTTGAGGAATTATTTAAAGGGGAAGCCTTGCAAGGTTTTTTATGCCCCCTTTGATGTTCACTTTTTCAAAAAAGACCTGAAAACTCCTGACGTTATGCAGCCCGATCTGCTTATTGCCTGTGACCTTGAAAACACAGTTACAGAAAAAGGCCGATATATGGGAACACCTACTTTGGTTGTAGAAATTTTATCCCGCAGTACTCGTTCAAGAGATATGGTGGATAAATTAAATATTTATATGCTCTCAGGTGTAAAGGAGTTTTGGGTGGTTGATCCAAAAAACAAGTTGATATATCTGTATGGTTTTAAAGATTGTAAAGTTGATTATTATAATGTTTACAAAAATAACGAAATACTTAAATCTTATTGGTTTGAGAATCTGGAGGTATCTGCAGAGGAAATTTTTGAAGGCTTGAGTTAGCCTTCAAAAATACCAAGTCTTGTTTTTCCATTGAGATAAATGAAGTGTCTTCCCTGATAGGTCTGCAGCCCGGTCATTTTGGCCTCAATCATATCCTGAAGCTTCCACCAGCTGGTATCCCAGTTGCAGAAAACGGTTCTCTCGGCAGGAGCTCTGCCTATTAACCTCTGAACCACAATATCAGGGTTCAGATATTCAAGAAAGGTTACTGTTCTATCTATAAATTCCTCAACGGTTATGGGTTTTACCTCTCCCCTTGAGTACATTCTTTCCAGTTCGGTTCCTTTAAGTATATATAAGGAATGGCATTTTACCTGAGAAACACCAAGGGCAGATATTATTTTTGCCCCTTCTATAACATCCTCTATGTTGTCCATAGGAAGATCGGTTATATAGTGGGCACAAACTTCAAGACCATATTTTCTTATCCTGATAGCCGCATCGATAAATTCGGCCAATGTATGCCCTCTGTTTAAAAGCTTCAGCGTATGATAATTAACTGTCTGTAAACCCAGTTCTATTACAATATCTATTCCCTTGTTCTTTTTCAGTCCAGCAAGAAATTCCATATATCTATCTGCTATACAATCGGGCCGGGTCGATATGTAGATGGCTACAATACCCTCCCTGCAAGCCTGGGATATATTCTTTTCGAATAAATCATAGGGCATATAGGTATTGGAATAATTCTGGAAATATGCTATAAACTTTTCACTGCCGTAATTCTTACCTATATATCTGGTATTTTGATCAAGCTGCTCAGCTACCGTCATCTCACAGGACAGGTTTTCAAAGCCCGCCCCCTCTTCTCCGCAAAATATACAGGCCGAAGAACCCAAAGTTCCATCTCTGTTTGGACAGGTAACAGGCAGATTAAGAGGCAATTTGTAAACCTTTGAACCATATTTGTTTTTAAGATACTGGGAAAATTTATTGTACAGCAACAGAGTTTCCTTCCTGCCTGTAAGATTCATTTACCATTTCATACACCTTTGTAATAGGTAGTCCTGTCTTTAAGGCAATGCTTTTACAGTCCTCATATTCCGGTGCAAACTTATGTATATCGCCAATTCTGGCGATTTTTACCCGCACATCTCCATACATAGTATTAACCTTGACAAACTCCCTGTTCATACAATAGCGGGCCGATCTTGTCACCCTAATACCAAGAGTTGATGTCTCACTGAATATAACATCAGAAAACTTCTTTTCATCTTCACATTTTGCCAAAACAGTAAGCATTACAGAAGGTCTGCTTTTTTTCATGTATATGGGAGTATAATATACATCCAGCGCACCGTGGTCTAAAAGCTTCTCCATGGTATAGCCAAGTATCTCGGGAGACATATTGTCTATGTTTGTTTCAAGAATGGATATCTCATCGTTTGGAACAGACTCCTGCTCGTACAGAGTACCGACAACAGCTCTTAGAGCATTAAAACGGCCGGTATTTCTTTTTCCCATTCCATATCCCGTCTTTTCTATCGCCATAGGCGGCATTTTTCCGTAAGAGGAGCAGGTCATTTTTAGTATACCTATTCCAGTAGGAGTAACAAGTTCAAAAGGAATATCCTCTGTAATCAGAGGGATTTTACTATTGCATAGCATTTCCATAACAGCCGGTACCGGAACCGGTAAAAGTCCGTGGGCACATTTTACAAAGCCTTTGCCCTCATGCAGTTCTGAGGCATATATTCTCTCAACACCAAGCATATCAATACATATACATGCTCCGATAATATCAACAATAGAATCAATAGCTCCAACCTCATGGAAATGCACCTCGTTAATGTCCTTCCCATGAACCTTGGCCTCGGCACGGGCTATTTCCCTGAATATTTTTGCACTCATGGCCTTAACACCTGGCTTCAGCCCACTATTATTAATAATATTTTCTATGTCTGAAAGATTTCTTTCAACATGTGAATGACTGTGGCTATGGTGATGGTCATGGTTATCGTGTTCGTGGCTATGGTGATGGTCATGGTCATCGTGCTTATGCTCATGGCCATGATGGTGGTCATGGTCATGAGCCTCATCCTGAAGAATTACGTTAACATCTGTACCGGTAATTCCGTTTTTAACCACCTTTTTTATCTCAATAGAATAGCCGTCAACTTTCAGCTTGTCCAGTTCCTGCAAAAACACATTACAATCCAGTCCCAGATCCAGAAGTGCTCCCAGGGTCATGTCTCCGCTTATTCCAGAAAAGCAGTCAAAATATAAAACTCGCATTCAGATCCTCCGTAAAAGTCCTGATCCCTTTGGACTTATTATAACTTATTAATATTGCTTGCCAGATATCCTGCACCAAAGCCATTGTCTATATTGACAACGCCAATTCCGCTTGCACAGCTGTTAAGCATGGTAAGCAGAGCCGAAAGTCCTCCGAAGTTGGCACCATAGCCCACACTTGTAGGAACAGCTATCACAGGTTTATCCACAAGACCCCCCACAACACTGGCTAGAGCGCCCTCCATACCCGCAACAACAATTATTACATTTGCCTGGGAAATGGCTTCTATTTTTGATAAGAGTCTATGAATACCTGCAACCCCAACATCATAAATTCTATTAACCCTGTTTCCCAGAACCTCTGCAGTAATTGCAGCTTCTTCTGCCACTGGTATATCGGAAGTACCGGCAGTGATAACAGCTATCTGTTTATCTGTCACAACTATTTCTTTTCTCTTGACAACAATTATCCTGGCGGCCTCATGAAACTCCGCATCGGGAATAACTTCACGCACCATAGCAAAGTCCTCTTTTGAAGCCCTTGTTGCCAGGATATTATTATTCTTTTCCATCAATCTTTTTATTATTTCAACTATTTGGCTGCTGGTCTTTCCTTCACAGTAGACAACTTCAGGATAGCCTACTCTAATACTTCTATGGTGGTCTATCTTTGCAAAACCAAGATCTTCATAAGGCAATGCCTTAATTTCCTTAAAAGCATGGTCAATCTCAACCGTACCATTTTTTACGCCCTCAAGCAAAGCCTTTAACTCGTCAGAATTCATGCCAACCCTTCTTTCATTAGATCAGTAAATTCAAGCCACCTTTATTGTTGCTATTTACCTGTTGTTCCCTCGGTCTTTTCCATTGATAGAAACGCATTAATAAAACCGTCCAGATTACCGTCCATTACTGAATTAACATTGCCCTCTTCAAAATTTGTGCGGTGATCCTTAACAAGAGTATACGGACAGAAAACATAGGAGCGAATCTGGCTGCCCCAGGCTATATCCATCTGGACACCCTTAAGGTCTTCTATTTTTTCTTTCTGTTCACGTTCCTTTAATTCAAACAGCTTGGCTTTGAGCATTTTCATTGCTGTATCCTTGTTCTGAAACTGTGAACGTTCTGTCTGACAAGCCACAACCACGCCTGTAGGTATATGTGTTATTCTTATTGCCGAATCGGTTTTATTTATATGCTGTCCCCCGGCTCCCGACGCTCTGTAGGTATCGATTCTCAAATCATCTGGATTGATGTTGATTTCAATGGTATCATCAAGCTCAGGCATTACATCCAGCGAAGCAAAGGAGGTATGCCGTCTTCCTGAAGAATCAAAGGGGGAAATTCTGACCAGACGGTGTACACCCTTTTCTGATTTCAGATAACCATATGCATTTTCCCCAATTACATTGAAAGTTACACTCTTGATCCCGGCTTCATCACCGTCAAGTAAATCCAGTATCTTTACTTCATAGCCCTTTGCCTCTCCCCATCTGGTAAACATGCGCAAAAGCATTTCAACCCAATCCTGTGCTTCTGTTCCGCCTGCCCCCGCATGAAGTGTAAGAATGGCATTGTTTTTGTCGTAGGGACCGGTTAGAAGAGTCTCCAACCTAAGTGCCTCAAGGTTTTTTTTCAGCTTTTCCAAACTTTCGCCTATTTCAGGTATGACAGATTCATCCTGCTCCTCCAGGCCAAGCTCCGTAAGAGTTGTAAGATCCTCCCACAGAGAAGTCAAACTGGTAAACCTCTCTATTTTTGATTTTAGGTTTTTTGTTCGTTGAAGAATCTTTTGGGAATTCTCCATATTGTTCCAGAATTCAGGTTCCGAAGCCTTATGCTCCAACTCCATTATCTCATCGCTTAGTCTGGCGATGTCAAAGTGAAGCCCTCATTTCCTCTAAATTGCTTTTCAGCCCTTGAAGTTCGAGCTTGTATTGTTCCAACTCCAGCATTTTATCATCCCTCTCATAATTAATTTCGAAACATTAGCTAATCAATTATATTATAACCAACTACTAGACTTTTGCCAAAATAAACTTTTCAATGGCCTGAGCAACGCCATCAGCCTCATTGGACGCTGTTATGTAGTTTGCAGCGGCTTTGGCTATGGCTTCGCCGTTTTCCATTGCTATACTTAGTCCTGCGTATTCGAACATGGAAATATCATTTTCATTATCACCGATAGCAATCATCTGACTTGCAGGAATCCGGTAAATATCCGTCAGTCTGGCTAAAGCAGCCCCCTTACTGACACCTTTGCTCATAACCTCGAAATTATCAAAGTTTGAGCTTATTACATCAACTCCCTGCAGCTGCTCCATATCATTTCTGACTCTTTTCAGCAGTTCGGCGTCATCGTTGACTATAACAAATTTTAATACCTTGCCTGGAATGCTCCTCAGCTTTTCTTCCATACTTTTTACTACTTCAATGTTGACACGGTCTTCGGGTGGAAGTAACTTATTTCTTTCGAAGTACCTCTCTGAAGTAAAGCCCAACTTTTCAATCAACATTGTGTCGCCGGCATACACGTGGTAATATACCCCATGCTTTTGACATATGCTGTTTATCTTTAAGCAAATTTCTGTATCCATATATTCAGAATAAATTATTTTTCCTGTATGACTTTCTGTAATAATGGCACCATTACAGGCTATTATCGGGTCGTTGGAATCAATTTCTTTAGCATACAACCTTGCACCTGTAAATACTCTGCCTGAGCAGATCACAACCCTTACACCCTTTTCCATGGCTCTTTTTAAGGTTTGCTTGTTCCGCTCAGATATCTCCTTATTCATATTCAGCAGTGTTCCATCTAAATCTATTGCCACTAATTTGTACATTTATTATTAATTCCTCCAACTGCTATGGTCATTTCTTAAGACTGTCCGTAAATGCCTTTATTCTGTTCATTGCTTCTACTATATTCTCCATGGAAGATGCATAGCATGCGCGTACATAGCCCTCTCCACACTCTCCGAAAGCTGTACCGGGCACCACCAGTACCTTGTGTTCCAGCAGAAGTCTTTCGCAGAATTCATCCGAGCAGAGTCCGGAACTTTTTATGTTTGGAAACACATAGAACGCACCTTTGGGCTCAAAGCTGGAATATCCGGCCTTTTTGAAGCCATCCAACATCACTCTCCGACGTCTGTTATATTCTTTTGACATCATTATTACATCATCATCACTGTTCTGCAGAGCTTCAATTGCTGCATCCTGAGCTGTTGTAGGGGCACACATAATACCGTACTGGTGAATTTTTTTCATTTCATTTATCAAATCCCTATGTCCGCAGGCATAGCCCAAACGCCAGCCCGTCATGGCAAAGGATTTTGAAAATCCGTTTATTACCACAGTCTGCTCCTTGACCTCAGGAAAACTTGCAATTGATGTATGTTTACCCTCATAAGTGAGTTCACAATAAATTTCATCGGATAATATAACAATATTTCTGTCCTTCAGTACTTTAACCAGCTCATATAAATCCTCTTTTGTCATTATTGCTCCTGTTGGATTGTTTGGAAATGGTATTATTACTACCTTGGTTTTATCAGTTATAGCATTCTCTAATTCCTCTGCTGTCAATTTAAAGTCATTTTCCTGTTTCAGAGGAATGGATACTGCTGTGGCACCTGTAAATCCCGTACAGCCCTTGTATGCAACGAAACTAGGCTCAGGTATGATAACCTCATCCCCGGGGCCCACAAGAGCTCTCAGTGCAGCATCTATTCCTTCGCTCCCCCCTACTGTAACCAGTATTTCATTTACGGGATCATACTCCAGAGAGAACTTTCTGTAAAGGTATCCGGCAATTTCCTCTCTGAGTTCTATAAATCCAGCATTTGAGGAATACTGTGTGTGTCCGTTTTCCAGTGAATAAATCCCTGCTTCCCTGATATTCCAGGGAGTTATAAAGTCGGGTTCACCTACCCCCAGTGATATAACATCCTTCATCTCATTAATAAGATCAAAATATTTTCTTATACCCGATGGCGGAACCTTCTTTATTCTGTCCAAAATCATATCCTTCATTATCATATGAATATCGGCTCCCTTCTATCGGTTGGTTTTTCTTCAAATATGGTGCCCTTATCCTTGTACTTCTTCAGTACAAAGTGGGTTGCACAGCTCAATACAGATTCAAGAGGAGCAAGCTTTTCTGAAACAAACAAAGCAACCTCCTTCATAGTCTTTCCTTCAATGATAACAGTAAGGTCAAAGCCTCCGGACATCAGATAGCAGGCATTTACTTCAGGATATCTGTAAATCCTGTCGGCAATCTTGTCAAATCCAAGTCCCCTCTGAGGTGTCACTTTTACTTCGATAAGGGCTGTAACCTTTTCTCTTTCAGTTTTATCCCAATTAATTAAAGTACTGTATCCTACAATTACATTTTCTGATTCGTATTTTTTTATTGCCTCGGTTACTTCCTCGGTGGTTTTACCAAGCATAACCGCTATTTCCGCGGCAGCAACCCTGCTATTCTTCTCCAATATTTCCAAAATCTCTTCCATTTCAAATCTCTCCTTTTTATTAATTTTGGTTTATCCAATATATAAATATCAACTGATCAGTATACTTATTCTGGCAGAAATAAAGGTGGTAAAATAAAAAAACCCAAGTCCTCTAAAAACAGGGACGAAGGTTTCCGCGGTACCACCCTTATTAATGTGCTGTAAACAACAACATTCACTCGACAAATGCGGCATTGGATCAAGAAGCTATATAAAGCCTGTAGGTTTTATAGTAAATCCAAGTGCTTACATTTTCCGCCTGTAACGTGACGTCACGTCTTTCTCTACTCATCAGGGTTTCAATAAAAAGCCATACCCTTTTACTTTCGAAAAAACTACTCCCGGGCTGCCTTCAATATTAATCAATACCGGACTTCCACCAACAGCTGACTGCTTACCGGCTCTCTGTAACTGATTCAATATTTACTCTTCCCATTCACAGTATTTTTAAGTATTAACTTTCATTCTACTACATATTATATGCACTAATATATAAAATTCTATGTAATTAATAAAAATTATTATAATTTAATTTACAGGCTAATTCAAGTAAAAGATAAGTTTTTCAAGCTAATCCTTGATAATTCCCGACAATTCACCCTCATACTTTTTAAGCTTGTCAACCACCTCAACCTTTAATACCTTCAGTTCTTCCTTAATGTCTACCAGCTTTTCCTTTTCTTCTTCCACCTGTTTTTCAAGGTTTTTCTTTTCATTAATAGCCTGCTGCTTTGCGTCATTGATAATATTTTCCGCTTTCTCCTGTGCAGTAATAAGAGCGTTTGCGATTTTCTCCCGGTCTTCCCTTATCTGCTCAAGACTGGTATTAATCTCGTCATATTTGCTTTTAATATCACGATACTGAGCCTTGATATCAGCTATTTCTTTTTCCTTAGCTTTTATTTTTTCTGCATATTCTCTATTCAATTTTTCAAGGTAATCATTGACATGTTGTTTCTTGAAACCAAACAAAGCTGTAGAAAATAATTTCTCACCTGACATAGAGTGCCCTCCTGAAAAACATTAGGAATCAATTGGATCAACTACTAATATCTCTCATTATAGCAAATGAATCTCTTTAGGGCAAGCTTGTAAAATAGCTTACATAAGAGATTCATTGGTATATGCGTTCAGCTTATATTTAATTTACATTAAGCTTATCCTTAAAAGAATTATAATTGCTTTTCAATAAGTTCCACAAATTCACCCTTTGATCTTGCACCAACAATTTTTTCAGCAATTTGTCCATTTTTGAAAATAAGAATTGTGGGTATGCTCATTATTCTGAATTGTGCTGCAAGTTCACCCTGATCATCAACATTTACTTTTGCAACCTTTATTCTACCCTCAAAGTCATCGGCCAATTCTTCCATTATGGGTGCCACCATTCTGCAGGGGCCACACCATGAAGCCCAGAAGTCAACAACAACAGGTGTTTCTGACTTCAGCACAGCAGCCTCAAATGTATCGTTCGTAATTTCAACTATTTTACCAGACATAATATATCCTCCCTGATTTTACAAATTAATTTCTTATACTTAAATTATTTATACCCATTTGTAAAAATAATAAACATACGTCAATTGACTTAATACTCCTTTAAAGAAGTGATATTAACCTTATTACCATCTATGGAAACAAGGGCTCCGTCAAGCACTTCCATAAATTCTCCCCTGAATGAAGCCTTTAAGTCATTCTTTATATTAATTATTTTGTTTTCGTCCCTATTTATATAGTACATATTTCCGTTAACAGAAATAACAATATCCTCTGGAGGTACTTTAACCTTTAATGGAGTTTTTGTCCAGTTATCAGTCAGCTTTGTATCTATCATCTTCTGCTGATAGATCTGGGTAACCTTTCCTGCTTCATCCAACACACCTATATAGAGAGTATCATTTGCATCTATATCCAATATCCTAACATTTTTTGAATCTATAGGCACCTTGTTTTTTGAACTGTTCATACCATCGTATACATAGATGGATTCGCCCGGGTTCTGATAAACAAACTTATTCACGTAATTTGCTTCATTGATGATGGCATCTGGTCCAAGGTTCATAACGTGAGCATATTGTCCCATTACATTAAATCTCACAATTTTCGATCTGGTGTCCGAAGTATTTATTTTAGCATATACAAAATTTGTATACGGTGACAAATCTATGTCCGACACTTTACTTTTAGCTGTTAAACCGGTTATTTCAGGATAATCCCTGTGAGTTTCGGAATCAGCCTCATAAGTTAACAACTGAACTACTCCCTTTGCACCATTCTTGGTATTTGAAGAGTATAAAATCATGTCTCTGTCAGGCAACCATTTGAAAAATGTAATTTTATCCTTTTCCAATCCGGCTATTTTCTTATCCTTATTGTTCTTTATATCTATTATATGCAGAGCACCACTATTGTCTACAAAAGCACCAAACCTTGCATTGAATGAAACCTTAACTTCCTTAACTCCTTCAGATACCGTGAAATCTCCTGTAACAGGCTTAGTCTTGTTTTCTGAAGTTGTAACACTTACAGTGCCACCCGAGTTTAAAAATATATTGTTTATATAGAATAAAACACAAAATTGAAATATTACTGCCAATAGTATCCACTTGTACCATTTAACTAATGTTTTCATTTTTCTCCCTCTACGGCATTACCATAAATACTGACGGCACCGACCTTTCACCCAAAGCATCAGATGGCGTGTTGATGACTTTCCCGTCATAATACATTGTTGTTGATGACCCTCCATCAAGATTTGCAGCGTTGACGGCTCCATGCTTGAGCATTATATCCTGAACTTCCTTTAAGGTTGCTCCAAAGGACTTGAGACTTCTCCCGTCTATTACCAGGAACAACACCGATCCATCCTCTTTTTGTCCTATTACGGTTCTCGGAGATATACCCCAGCCTCCGTCACCCTTTACTGTGGGTTTACCGTTAACAATCAAAGGAGGACCAAAACTTATTGCCTCTTTTACCTTATACTTCTTTAAGTCATTTTCGGAGTGCTTTCCGACTATAAGCATGCCATCTTCGGTAAAGGCTATGGTGTCACGCTTCTTGTTTTTATCCTTTATCTCTCCGCTAATATACTTTCCATTGCTGATGAGATATCCAAGAGGCGCCCCACCTGTTCCGGCCCATTTTGTATCAATAAAGCCTCCTCCGTTTATGGCGGCTATTGCACCGTTTCTTCTTGCAATGCTGCTGGTGGTCTCACCGGCCCTTGGCATCTGATTGGAATAACCAACTTTGACTCTGGTGGGATCCTGGATGACCAGCATTTTTCCATTAAAGTTACTACTTTCTATATCATAGAGTTCTATTTTACTTGTATGTTTTATTCCGAAATTAAGCAGTTTTATAGCTTCGGTATCAACATCCGATATGGCATAGCCATCACCTAGAATCCTTGCTATTGCCTCATCTGATAGAAATGTCTTTGGAATTTTTTGTAGTGTAAAAGAGTTCCAGGTCATTCCTATTACTGTTTTTTTTACGTTGTCAAAAGGACCATAAAAAACCAACAGTGGAGTGGTTAGCGACATAAATAAAAACTCAAAAATAAAAAAACCCATAATGCTTTTCAGCAATGATTTTTTTCTATTCTTTTTTCCCGGCTTGAGTCTATTCTGAAACTCAAGCTGATCATTGTATATAACGTTACTCATTAAGCCCCCCAAGTAGAAATAAACACATCAAGTGTGCCCCAGCTTTACTGGACACAACAAAACAAAAAGCATACACATTTGTGTATACTTTACATTTTCTTATTTGTAAAAGTAATTATATTATAATATTGTAATACATATATTTCAAATGAATAACAAAAAATTAATAATTGTAATATTTGTGACATGAAAAAAGTTGAAATGAATTATATAATAGTTATTTATACAATTTTTAGTTTATCCAGAGCTGCATGAACCCGTTCAAATAACAGTCCTGCCAGAAACCATGCGGGAGCATAATCCAGTCTGACAATACCTTCAACAGCAAATCTGCCATAGTATTGCCAGGGATAAACATTAAGAATGCTTAGAATCAATTTTCCGGTTGTATACTCTATTCCCCAAATTATTACAACCCAAATTAACCCTCTCAGAATTGCATTCCATGGGCGTATAATATCATGAAGTGGTTCCAGGAAAACCCCGCATCCATATATAAAAAACATCCAAAGGCTGGTATAGGCTTCCAGGGTTAAGTTGCCATTTATTAAGGAATATAACCCCGTCCATACTATTTCCATACTCCAGCCGATAATACCATAAATAAAGAATCGTTTTATCATAATATATATTTTTCTCACAATTTGGTACTTTTTATTTATATAAAACATAATTTAGTAAAAGTATTTTTTTCCAGTTTAATAAATTTTATCACTGAAAATTTTCATGGATACTCATAGGTCATAAATTCGTTGCAAATACTACCAATAATGTGTTTTTTATGTTATTATTACGCATAGGTCAATTGAATATTTTACGGCTTTAGATTGTGCCCGATTACTTAAAGCGTTTTATCGAAAATTAACGGGTATATATAATATATTACTTATTAATAGATTGGAGGAAGTACATGTATCTTGTTGGAAAAATTAATGTAATTTCAGCATTACCCGAAAAGTTTAAAAGACTGAACGATATTGCATATAACCTATGGTGGTCCTGGAATCCTGAGGCGATAGATATTTACAGAGAGATAGATTTGGATCTTTGGGAAAAACTCGGAAAGAATCCGGTACGGTTTCTGCAAGAGGTCAGTCAGAAGAAGTTACAGGCAAAACTTGAAGACCAGGATTTTATTAAAAGACTTGATAATGTTGTTGCTGCCTTTGACAGCTATATGTCAGAAAAAGACACCTGGTTTGCTAAGAATCATCCTGAAAGCAACGGAAAAAGTATAGCCTATTTTTCAGCCGAATATGGACTTAATGAAGTACTGCCCATTTATTCAGGCGGTCTGGGTGTATTGTCCGGTGACCATTGTAAATCTGCCAGCGACCTTGGACTTCCTTTCACAGCTATAGGTCTGTTTTATAAGCAGGGATATTTCAGTCAGAGAATAAATATACACGGGTGGCAGGAAACCAACTTTAACAACCTGAACGTTTCTCAGCTTCCCATTTTACCTGCCCTTAATTCAAATGGCGAGCAGGCCGAAATCAACATAACTTTTGCAGGAAGAACAGTTTATGCAAAGGTTTGGAAGGTTCAGATCGGAAGAATCAATCTTTATTTGATGGATACTGATGTATCGCAAAACAGCCCTTCCGACCGGGCGCTGACTGCAAGACTGTATGGAGGGGATCAGGAAACCAGAATACAACAGGAGATTTTCCTGGGTATAGGCGGAATCCGTGTGTTAGACGCATTGGGCATTCATCCCACTGTTTATCATATGAATGAAGGTCATTCTTCCTTTATGGGGCTTGAATTGATCAGAAAGCTTATAAATGAGAAGCATCTGAGCTTTAAGGAAGCAAAGCAGATTGTAGCAAACTCTGCTATATTTACAACTCATACACCTGTTCCGGCAGGAAACGATACTTTCCCACTGTATATGATGGATAAGTACTTCGGAGATTTCTGGGGCCAGTTGGGCTTAAGCAGATATGATTTTCTTGAACTGGGCCTGAAAAAGCCCGAGGATCAGAACTTCAATATGACAGTCCTGGCACTGACACTTGCAGGCAGGAAGAACGGCGTAAGTGAACTGCACGGAGCTGTTTCCAGAGACATTTTCGGAGATGTCTGGCCGGAGGTTCCACAGGATGATGTACCCATTACACATGTAACCAACGGTATTCATACCTTAACCTGGCTGTCTCCCAAGATAAAGGAACTATACGACAAATACCTGCAACCGGATTGGAAGACCAGTATATACAGTAGCTCTACCTTTGAAGAAATTGACAATATTCCTGACCAGGAGCTCTGGAATACGCATATGGAATTAAAGCACAAGCTTATAGGGTTTGTAAGAGACAGATTAAAGGCTCAGAAGCTTGCCAATGGTGAGTCCATGGAAGCTGTGAGACAGGTTGATACCTTCCTTGATCCAAATGCACTTACCATAGGCTTTGCAAGAAGGTTTGCCACATATAAGAGAGCAAACCTCATATTCAGAAATCTGGCCAGAATTCAGAATATTATTAATAATCCTGAAAAGCCAATGCAGATAATTTTCGCCGGAAAAGCTCATCCAGCTGATGGTCCGGCTCATGACGTCATCAAAAACATTAACGATATAGCAAGACAGGAAGGGTTCTATGGAAAAGTAATTCTTCTTGAAAACTATAATATGACTGTTGCAAGAAATCTTGTACAGGGTGTGGACGTTTGGATGAACAATCCCAGAAGACCCTTGGAGGCTAGCGGTACCAGCGGTCAGAAAGTATGTATAAATGGTGTTATTAACTTCAGTATACTGGACGGTTGGTGGTGCGAAGGCTATAACGGTGAAAACGGCTGGGTTATCGGTGACGAAACTGAATTTGACAATGAAAATTCTCAGGACAATATTGACAGTGAATCCATCTATGATACTCTTGAGGAGAAAATTATTCCTATGTTCTACAAGGTTAACGAACAAGGAATACCTGAGGAATGGATTCGCATTATGAAAAATTCCATCAAGTCCCTTGCCTGGAATTACAGCACAGACAGGATGGTTAAGGAATACACCGAAAGAATGTACCTCCCTGCTATGGTCGGAGCTTCAAAGCTATTCAATGACAATTGCACTATTGCAAGAAATCTCAGTTCCTTTGAAGAACATCTGAAAAGCAATTGGGCTCAGGTTCAGCTGATTGCAGAGAAAAACGTACATGATCTTAAGGATTACAAATCAAGCTCCGGCCAGGAGATTTACCTGTCGGTCAATGCCCAGCTGGGTGCTATCGACCCTTCAAATATTGAAGTAGAAGTGTATTACGGAACTTTTGAAAACGGTAAAATAACCAATGCACAGGCATTTGCCATGAACTGTGTGGATAAGCTGGGAGACAACCTTTACAGATATGCACTAACTCTTAAAATAGAAGATGGCGGAGAGTATGCATACACCTTCAGAGCAACACCGAAACACCCTGATCTGATCAACAGGTTCGATATTGGACTCATCAGGTGGGTTGTATAAAACATAGTAAATAATGAATTGTGAAAAGTGAATAGTTAATGTAGCTCGGCTCAGTGCCGGGCTTTTTATTGACCCAAGATTTGACAGAATTGCTCATATTGTATACAATTATACAAGTATACTATATGTTTGCAAATTTTCATTCAGTATATTAATTTATCAAATATATTTAGAAGGGGTGTTTATTTTGTTTAACTCTATTCCCGAGCAAATTCTGAGTCGAATGAGATACCTGGAACAAATAGATACACAAGACAGAATTGACGGTACTCCCAGGCTGAAAAGACTTAGGCAGATCCCTGAAGAGACAGGAAAATTCCTAGCCTTGCTGCTCTCCTTCTCACCTCCCGGACAAATTATCGAGATAGGTACAAGTGCCGGCTACTCCACCCTCTGGCTCGCATTAGCCTGTATGGAAACAGGCAGAAAAATTACTACCTTTGAGATTTTGGAAGATAAAGCTTCTCTTGCAGCAGAAACGTTTGAAGCAGGTGCAGTTACTGATGTAGTTGAACTTATTCACGGAGATGCCAGAGATACTCTGGATAACTATAAGGAAATTGCTTTCTGCTTCCTGGATGCTGAGAAAGAGGTATACATGGATTGTTATGAAAATGTAATTCCCCATATGGTCAAGGGCGGTATATTTGTCGCCGACAATGTAATCAACCATATAGAAACCCTTAAGCCTTTTATAGACATGGCTTTTAACGATGATAGAGTTGACGTAATGGTAGTACCCATCGGAAAGGGCGAGCTTGTATGCAGAAAAAAGTAATTAATTAATAGACAGAGCCTACTTTAAATCTGTTATACAATTTACATAGTTACCTTCTCCTGATTCTACCAATAGCAGCTTTCTATCTTTATTGATCTCATAGGTACGGTAATAGTAAGAGATAGCTTCTTCTGTTTCTACCTGTATATTAACATGAACCAAGTTATTACTTCGTTTTAGGAAGCTATATGTTACCTTGTTATCTTTTTTTGAAAACTCTCTATTCAGGTTTTTGATTACAGCAGAAGCGTTGGCATACGTATCGAAGTAATTTCGTGTAATAGCTTTTGCATTATATTCGTGAAAGCCTTTGGAGTCTGCATAGAAATAGTATTTTTTCCAGGTATGCCCCAAAGTATAGCCATCACTTTTATATTTTATCATGTCATATGCTGAGCAAATAACAGTAAAGGAATTACTTTTCCCAAATATGGCCGCTCCCGGAGCTCTGAAGCCTTCAATACATTTTCCTTTTGAGACACTCAACAGAACAGTCTGGGTGCTGGTGGGATAGGATAAGTCATAACGAAAATAGGTTTTTCCGCCAAGTTTAATACTGCCGAAGGTATTAGGCAAAATGAACTGCTCCTCTGCCACCTTGCTGACCTTTCCACCACTGCCGTACCATATGTCGGTATAGTAATCAAATTGATATTCTTTTTCTAAGGTTTTTTCCGAGAAAACAAAAAAGTAGCCTCTGGACCCGTTGGTATCAAAGGTGTCTGATACAGTTTCTACATCGTAATCCTTGTATTTGCTGTCCTGCTGTATAATTTTATTTAACAGGTCTGTGGAAGAACTCTGGGATTCCTTAGCCTGACTGCTAAAGGAAAACGAAAGTATAACCAACAACGAACACAGAAACACTGAAACCTGACGCATTCTTTTCATCTATAATAATTCCCCTTCTCCTTAGTTAAAATCTGGTAAGTAGGTATATTTTAATTATATAATATGATGACACCAAGTCAATACCGTCAGGCCTTCGTATGAATCAGTCAGGACTTTGTGTGAATCAAGCTGTGCCGCTCCACTTTCCGCATTTGTCTCCCCAGCAGGCCACCGGATCATTGTTAAGAGTTATCTGAACTATTTCACAGCAGTTGGAGCAGCCGGTGCATTCCTTACTTTCAGTAGAGTAGGACCCACTAAGTTTATCAAAACCTCTGAAATGCGTCTTGCCGGAATTTGCTTCGACATTTTCTCTGGCAAGCAGAGAAACCCCATAAGCACCCATAACATCAAAATGCTCGGGTATTATTATTTCAACTCCCAACGCTCTTTCAAAGGCCTTCACAATGCCTATATTTGCTGCAACTCCTCCCTGGAATACTATGGGGGAATCCAGCCGCTTCCCTTTTGCCAGATTGGCAAGGTAATTTCTTACCAACGCTTCACACAAACCGCATATAATGTCTTCCCTTGAATGACCCATCTGCTGTTTATGTATCATGTCACTTTCAGCAAAAACAGCACACCTTCCGGCAATTCTAACGGGGTTTTTTGATTTAAGAGCGCAGGACCCGAACTCTTCAATAGGGATACCGATTCTCGAAGCCTGCCTGTCGAGAAATGAACCGGTACCTGCTGCACAAACAGTGTTCATTGCAAAATCATGAACCACTTTATTGTTTAGTAAAATAATTTTTGAGTCCTGTCCTCCAATTTCTATAATAGTTCTTACGTCTGGTATGGTTTTTTGTGAAGCTACAGCATGCGCCGTAATTTCATTCTTGACGACATCGGCACCTACAATTGCCGCCGCAAGCTGTCTTCCGCTTCCAGTGGTCCCAACACCGGCGATCTCTATATTCTGTCCTATTCGCTTTTCAATGTCTTTCAAGCCCTTTTTGATGGATTCTATAGGTTGTCCTTCAGTACGGATATACTGTTTGTCAAGGACTCTATCCTCCCCGTCAATCAAAGTGATGTTTGTACTTACAGAACCCACATCAATACCCATATAACATTTTATTCTGCTCATTCAAGTGTTCTTCCCTTCTCTTTCTGATCAAGTCAACAAACGCTTCAACTCTTGTATTAAATCCGGCCTCTCCCGTCATTTCATCTCTGATTATGGTCATCACCGGTATCTGATGATTTTCTTCAACAGCGGGAAGGATTGCCTGTGATACTATTTCAGGCATGCACCCCAGAGGATAAAGATGGATGACTCCATCATATCCATCTTTTGCGTATACTACAGTATTTCCGATGGTGTGATGGGCATGGCCTCCTACCATACTTTTCAAATATACTTTTGATGCTCTTACATCCTCTCCCTCTCTGGGCAGGTGAAGAGCTTTTTTAAGCATGTCGTCAATTATCCAGCCACTGACAGTTACCCGCCTGTCAACCTCTACTCCCATATTGCCCAACATTCTTTCTATGGAGAAATTGGCGTAGGGCTCTATTGTTGTGTAGATTTCTCCTACTATTCCGACTTTCAAGGGTATGACCCTCTCATTTACAGGAAGCTTTTTAAGTTTCCTTTCGGTTTCTTTAATGAATTTAAGAATTTCCTTTGAGCCCTTACAATTCAGAACCTCAGTCTGAAAGCTGCGATAAAGTCTGTCAACGCTGCCGGGTTCCAGCTGTCTGGCTCTTTTGCTCCGGGCTAATCTTTCAATACTATCAAGCTGCACTGCTACATTTTTGGCAGCGTTTACAACCTTGGCCACGTTCAGTATATTTGAGTTACTACTGACTTTTTTCACTCTGGCGGCAAGCTCCTTAAAGCCCTGCTCGGGTACTTCCAAGGTTATGATATCCATATTAATACCTATTTCAGCCGCTGTTTTTTTCAGCATTTCACCGAAATAACCCAGCTTGCAGGGTCCGCAGCCCCCTGTTATCAGCATTGTATCAGCGCCAAGTTCGTGAGCCTGAAGCATATTGCCTACAAAAAGCTTAAAGGGCAGACAATGTGATTCAGCTGTGTATTTTGCTCCCATTTCCAGAGTCCTATTTGTGTTAAACGGAGGTACTATATATTCCGACCCAAAATCATCTAAAAAGGATTTTGCAGTAATATAAGTATTACCTATATGAGGAAATGTTATTTTCAAGATTACCCCTCCTGACAATCATATCTACAAATGCTTCCAGCCTTGTACAAAACCCCGCTTCAGCAGAATGTTCATCCAGAACCAGTTTCATGAAGGGAATGTCACTTTCAGACCGTATTTTCTTTTCTACAAGTTCTATTACAAAGCTATCAACCCCGCATCCGAAGGAAGTAATTGCTATAATACCGTCAATACCGCCATTTTCAATGAGCTGGATAATGCCTCCATATGCGCGAGTCCCATAATCCCAAAATAGCATCTTGTGGAGCTCCTTGCATCTTTCCTTTGATTCCTGGTAATCCAGCATGTCAAGGGTTACCACACCAATTCCATAATCCCTCAGCTTACGGATAAGTTCCATATTAATAAAACTGTCATAAACAGTATAGCAATGTCCCATAACAGCAACAGTTATTTTTGTACTGCGTTTCTGAATGACTCTCAAGGGCATGGTACCTATTTCCTGTTTGAATTCATCAGACATCACCCCTGATTTCATTACCTGCCGCTCATTTCTGAATGCTTTCAAAGCATGTTCATATGCAGTTTTTATTTTTTCCTTATCATCTGTTATGAATTCACCGGTATATAGGGCAGCCAGCCATGAATTTTTATCTGATTTCCGCAGATTAATTTCGGTATCAATGATTCTTGGCATTACCTTTATGGAGTTCCTTATCATATCCTGTATCCCGGCTACTTCGGGACAAATATATTGCTTTCTTGAAATACTAGTAAAACGAGGCAGAAATATATGATCGGCTTTTCCAAGCAGATTTATCACATGCCCGTAATAGGCCTTGATAGGAAGACAAGCCTCTGATACGCAATTATTGGCGCCTTCGATTATTGTATTTTTATTTGTTTTATCGGAAATTACTATTTCAGCGCCCAATTCGGAAAAAAAGTTTTCCCAGAGGGTAGAAAATTTGTAATAGTATAAGCCTCTCGGTATTCCTACTTTGACCATAAAAGCCTCCATAAAAAACTCATCACAAAAATAAATGGATAAAAAAAATCCACTCTCAATTCAATTATTGACGTGGATTAAAGTTGTTATACCAATATATATTTTTTAGAGCCAGGCATTATTTAACAGAAGCTTTAATAATAATTCTTTTAAAATAGCTTTCCGTTTTCATATTGTCTGAAAAGCAGTATAAGAATTGTTGCTGCAAACAACAGTATACTTATATAGTTTGTACTTGTCATTTTACCTTGTATTTTTCTTGGCCCAACTTTCTATAGCCTTACCTACTGCACTTCCTATCTCAACCTGATTATCATAGTTTGCAAGCCATTGATATTCCGCTGGATTGGACATAAAGCCACCTTCTATAAGAATTGCAGGAGATTGCGTTACAGTACAAACCGACAGGCTCTGCCATCTGAAGCCCCCATCCTTGCGTTGAAGGTCAGCCACTAATGAATCCTTAACAAAGCCTGCAGCAGCTTTTGAGCTGTCCTTGGAATAAAGCACCAGAAGTCCTGTATGCTTGGTGTAGTCTGCGGTTACATCCATTGAATTATTATGTATGGACACCGCAATGTCAGGTTTTTCCTTTCTAATCATATTAGCTCTTTCAGAAAGACTGACAGTCTTATCACTTGTTCTGGTCATAATAACAGTGGCACCCAGGTTTTGCAGATACTTTCTGGTATTCAGTGTTATAGCAAGGTTGATCTGTTTTTCGTAAAGACCATACTTGCCCAAAGGTCCAATTGCACCTGACTCACTTCCTCCATGCCCCGCATCAAGTAAAACCTTTAAACCTGTCAAAGGCTTACTGCCGGTAGCTGAAATTTTGGGTGCATTCTTCAAGGAGAAGACAAACGAGCCGTTTTTATATGCGGCATAATAGCCGAAATAATTGTCCTCCGACTTCAGATTGAAGGTATACTGGGCTGTACCATTCAAATAACTGTAGCCTATAGATTTGAATACTGATGCCGAAGGTAGCGCAGCAGCGGTACTTATCCCCTTTGTATTATAGATATTCAGTACAACTTTTGAGGATGATACATCAACCCCAAACACTGCATTAACAGGCATTTTAAATGTAATGTCAGTATAACTGCCATTATCTTTTAGTGTTATTGCACTTATCTTGTTGGCTGCAAGTGCTTTGTTATTTACAACCTTAACATACTTGCCATCTGTCCAGACACCGCTTTGCAGCAGATAATATCCGTTTTGTTCTCCAACAATATTGTCTACCGCTCCGTTTATCAGCGGTGTAATTCTTGAAAAGTCGGTTGAAGGTCCTGATCTTGCAACAGCCTCTGCATCAGAAGTACTGATCACAGCATATTTACTATATTTATCTGATTGAATACTCAAAGTATTGCTCTGCTTGCTGGTTATCCTCTGTCCTTTATACTCCATTACAAATACAGGCTTATCAAGCTTAAGTATTTTTTCACTTCCTGGAACAGCAGGCATAACAAAGGTTCCCTTGTATCTTGCTGGCACAAGGTTTCCTCCATTTGAATCCATATCACCCGCATTTGATAATTGAACCTTATATTTTCCTATTTCGACCCACACCTTTGCTCCGGTAGGCGCAACACAGGAGAAATCAACTTTTTGTCCGGTTTTCAGCGTCATATTCGCAGTAGGACTAAAGTAGCCCCCTCTGAACTCAGCGTTGTTCATCCGGTATGAAGTTGAAGCAGTACTAGCTTTTCGAGTTATTTTTAGTGTTGTTTCCTTGTCTTTATGCTTAAATACAAATGTATTTTCCCCAACTGTAAGCTCTTGATATATTGCAAAATATCCATCTTCGGAAGGTGTTATCTGATTTCCATTTAAATACAGCGGCTGTCCCGGGTCACAGCTTCCCATAATACTAACCTTTGAGGATGAGGTTTTATACCCGTTATCAGGTGCAGCTATAACGAGCTGGCGATCTTCAGGTACTGAACTTCCCGGATCCCTGCCTGCCACATATATCCCTCTGAGCTTTTCCTTTATACCCAAACTATTAGCTTTCAGATTGGAATATCCATAGAAGATACTACCGCTGACAGCTTTACTATCTCTGTTCATAGCAATTTGTTTTGGTATCTGAAGGGGATCCAGCCATTCATTAGCTTGAGTGGTGTCATTTATTTTGTAAGCTGCATGTCCCACATATAGTTTTACTTTGCCATTGCTGCCAACATTTTTCCACCAGTCAAGCAAAACTGAATAATCAGCTACCTTAAAGCCTATATTCCAATATATCTGCGGTGCTATATAATCCAGATAAGCTTCCTTTACCCATTTCTTTGTATCGGCATAGTGATCATAATAGGTTGAAATTCCACCTTGAGTGTCTGAACCCTCAGGATTTCTATCCTTGTTGGACCATATTGCAAAAGGACTGATTCCAAACTGTACATCAGGTTTTATAGCTTTGACTGTGTCATATGTACTCTTTACAAGGGTGTCAATATTATTTCTTCTCCAGTCGTCCTTGTTTTCGAAAGAACCCTTATATTTATCATATGACTTTTTATCGTCAAAATCCTTACCGTTTGACTCACTTTTTGAAGGGTAAAAATAATCATCAAAGTGAATACCGTCCACATCATAGTTATTAAGAATTTCTGCAACTCCATCAGTAATCAGTTTTATGGCCTCAGGATATCCCGGATCAAGATATAGCTTCCCGTTAGCATGGGCAACAACTGCATCCGGAATCTTTCTGGCCGGATGGTTGACAGATAGAACATTTATACTTTTGTCAGGCTTTGATGTTGTTCCCATAGAAAGTCTCAATGGGTTCAGCCATGCATGTATCTTAATTCCCTTTTTATGCCCTTGTTCAATTATGTACGCCAACGGATCAAAATCCTTATCGTTGGCTTTTCCCTGTTTTCCTGTCAGGTATGCTGACCATGGGAAAATAGAAGATTTATACAATGCATCTCCCGTTGGACGGACCTGAAAGAATATTGAATTCAGTCCCATGTATTGAACATTTTCAATTATCGCATCAAGCTCTTTCATTTGCTGCTCCGCACTTAGCCCGGGCTTGGAGGGAAAGTCAATATTACCTACCGTCGCGATCCACACTCCACGCAGCTCTTCAGTTTCAGGCAATTCCTGTGCATTTACCACACTTCCCTGGTACTCGGGTTCTGTATAAACCCTTGTTCCTATAATTGGGAAAAGCATTAAAATCACAAGTAAAAGACAAACTACTCCTGCTTTTTTCTTCATTTTTTACCCCCACATCAATAAAAAAAGTCAGTAAATTAGAAATTTTATCTAAAAATACATTTCTACTATAAATATAAATCATTTTGACCTTATATCTCAACAAATCTCGCCATTTTTAATATTTTCTTAATATTTTAGAAGTTAGATGTTAGAAGTTGGAAGTTAGATGTTGGAAGAAAATCGAGTGAATATTGAAGAAGTGAATAGTGAAGAGTTTTGGAAACCAAGCTTACGCTTGCTTAATGAGAAGCTGGAGAGTGATGTATTACAATTTACTCAAGTACTACTGCTTTATGTACAGCACATTATTAAAAGTATGCAGGGAGTAAATTTTAATATCATATAATTTTACAATTTACGCGAGTACAACTTTGAAACAATGGGAAGCACGGTTAAAAGCAACTGCCATCGTTGTTGGCAAAGAACAGGCCGTTTACCGACAAAGTGACAGGAGGTCACATTGAGTCCAAGAGCCACATGGATGCGGCTTGTTGGACGACGGTTATACGGCCTGCGATGCGCCTTACAAAGATGTGCAGCTTGCTTTGTGTGCAATCCATTGTTCAAAGTTAGTACGGAAGTAATGGGCATCACTTCTTATCGAGCTTATACCATAAATCTTCAAGACTTAACCCCATTTTCTCTTCAAAATACTCTTTTAGCTTGAAATACTCTTTCCATTTTAGAATTGTTAAATCATTAAAACCTCTTCGCATTACCACGTCAACGAGCCTTTTCTCTATATGACATGGGCCCGAAGGAAATGATATTGCATCACACAGTTGTATTAACCTGTCATAATCATTATAATCAGTTTCATTTATATATTCTTGAATAAAAGCTGTTTCTTCATCATTACAATCGTTAAAACCATTGTAGCTGTCAACTTTTTTATATGGAAATGAGTGGGTTAAACATATTCTGGCCGAGTCATCGTAACCTTTCTCCAGCATATATTTGTATCCTGCAATTGTATGTTTCAGATCACATACTCCGGTAATCCTCCCAATATCATGCAGCAACCCCAGAACATACGCCTTTTGTGTGTCAATATCTTTACATTTATCAGCAATTCCCCTGGCACAACCGGCAGTAACGCGATTATGTAAAACCCAGTCACCGGGATTTACCTTCTCTGCCTCCTTTAACAGTTCCTCTGCCTCATAGATTGTTGGAAAAGCCATGTGTTAACCTCCTCAAGTTTATGTAATTTACCAGTACATTTCCATATTACCTTGTGGAAATTAACAAGTCAACACAATCGCGGCTGTAGTTTTGTAACCAGTAAGGCTGAGGATTAGCAACCGTAGGCACTGTTCAAGTAAGAACTGACAAATATGAATAAATGCTAACGAAAAAACAGCTCTCAAATTTTACAAAATGAAAATTGAGAGCTGTTTTTCTATATATCTGTATAAATATATTTTATTTTAGAATATACTAAATTCTAATTAAGCCTTACCGTTGCAGCCGAGAACATTTATCATCTTATTCTTAACAAGTTCCTTTATAGCTGTTCTAGCTGGTGACAAGTATTGTCTTGGGTCGAAGTGACTAGGGTTTTCAGCAAAATACTTTCTGATAGTACCAGTCATAGCAAGTCTTAAGTCTGAATCAATGTTGATTTTACAAACAGCCATTTTAGCAGCCTGACGAAGCATATCTTCAGGAATACCTATTGCATCTGGCATTTTACCGCCATTGTTATTTACCATTTCTACAAACTCAGGAATAACTGAGGATGCACCGTGAAGAACTATTGGGAAGTTTGGAAGTCTTTGTTCAATTTTCTCCAAAATATCAAATCTAAGCTGTGGCTTTTGTCCTGGCTTGAATTTGAATGCGCCGTGGCTGGTTCCGATTGCTATAGCAAGTGAATCAACACCTGTCTTAGAAACAAACTCTTCAACCTGTGCAGGATTTGTATAAGCAGCATCAGCATCTGATACGTTAACATCATCTTCAACACCTGCAAGTCTTCCTAACTCACCTTCAACAACTACGCCTCTTTCGTGAGCGTATTCAACAACCTTCTTAGTTAAAGCAATATTGTCCTCGAATGAGTGATGTGAACCGTCGATCATTACTGAAGTAAAACCACCGTCAATACATGACTTACAAAGTTCGAAAGTGTCACCGTGGTCAAGGTGTAAGCAGATAGGAAGGTTTGTTTCAATTATTGCAGCTTCAACCAACTTCATAAGGTAAGTATGGTTTGCATACTTTCTAGCTCCTGATGAAACTTGAAGAATAAGTGGAGCATTTACTTCTTTAGCTGCTTCAGTTATACCCTGTACTATCTCCATGTTATTAACATTGAAAGCTCCTATAGCGTATCCGCCTTCATAAGCTTTCTTAAACATTTCTGTAGAAGTTACTAATGCCATTTTAATGCACTCCTTTTAATTTTATTATATTAATTTTTTTAACTAAAACCCTTTATTATTTTATTACCTCTTAGCATTTTTCATCTTGATACATAATAAGGTAATTCTAAAACCTACCGTTACTATTTTATGAAAAAATCATCTCAAAATCAAGGGATATTTGATATTTTTTTGTCAAAGCTGTTAACTGAAGAGCTTTTCATGCTACAACACAATCCCCATATTTATTCTTATCCAAAAAATAAATATCTATCACTATAACTATTATTATTAATAATGCTAATAATAATAGTGCAAGAAATGTATCTGTGTAATTGCATTTTAATTTTCATTATGCTATATTGTAATGTGATTGCGTATTGTAATATCAGACCTGTTAATGAAAGGTTTGGTAAAAACAACGTACATTTATACAAATTAATATATATTATTAGGAGGTATATACAATGACAGTTTTAAAGGGTGCCGCAATTTTCGGACAATCCGGTGGACCAACTTCAGTAATTAATGCAAGTGCCTGTGGTGTATTCCAGGAAGCATTAAAACAGGAAGCAATTACAGCTGTATACGGTGCAGCTCACGGTATCAAGGGTATTCTTGATGAAAAATTCTATGATATGAGCCAGGAAGATCCATATGAGCTCGATTTACTAAAAACTACTCCTTCTTCTGCTCTGGGATCCGTTCGTTACAAGCTTAAATCAGCTGATGAAGACGAGACAGATTATAAGAGACTAGTTGAAGTTTTCAAAAAATATAACATCAGATATTTCTTCTACAATGGCGGTAACGATTCAATGGATACTTGCAACAAGGTTAGCAAGTACATGCAGAAGGTTGGTTACGAGTGCAGAGTAATGGGTGTTCCAAAGACTATAGACAATGACCTCTATGGAACTGACCACTGCCCAGGTTTCTCAAGTGCAGCTAAATACATCGCTACTTCTACTATGGAAGTTTATCACGATGCAAGAGTTTACAACACAGGTATGATCACAATTCTTGAAGTTATGGGAAGAAACGCAGGCTGGTTGACCGCTTCAACAGCTTTAGCTGCTTACAAGGGTGCTGGCCCTGATTTGATATACCTCCCTGAAATCGATTTTGATATGGATCAGTTCCTTGCTGATTGTACTGCAATCTACAAGAAGAACGGTAATTGTATCGTTGCTGTTTCAGAAGGTATTAAGGACAAGAATGGAAAATATATCTCAGAGTATGGTTCAGACCTTGCTCAGCAAAAAGACTCCTTCGGCCACGCTCAATTAGGCGGTCTCGCTGCTACCCTGGCTGCTATAGTTAAAGAAAAGACTGGAGCTAAGGTACGTGGTATCGAATTCAGCCTTCTCCAGAGATGTGCTGCTCACTGCGGTTCTGCTAGCGATGTAAATGAATCCTATATGTCAGGTCAAATGGCTGTTAGATATGCAGTTGAAGGAATGACTGACAAGATGGTTGGTTTCAAAAGAGCTGAAGGAAAAGAATATAAGTGTGAAATTCAGCTTCTCAACCTCAACGATGTTGCAAACACTGAAAAGAAGATACCAAGAGAATGGATCAATGAAGCCGGTAACGGTTTAAAACAGGAATTCATTGATTATGCTTTACCGTTAATCCAGGGTGAATCTACTCCTCCCAAGGAAGATGGTCTCCCAAGATTTGCCAAACTTAAGAAGGTTTTGGCTACTAAATAATTTAGAATTAGCTGGATAGAAAACAATTAACCCTTTGGGCTATTGTTGAGTAATCCCAGTTAGATATAGCGAAAAAAAACCGTATGCTTTTATCAGGCATACGGTTTTTTTGCATTAGTTGAAGCCTCTTGTATTATATTTTATTATAATACAGATGAAACATTATCTTTAAATAGTCAAAAAATGTTCTTTTATCTTCTTTGCTTTTAATTCTATAATCCATCTCATTATCTCCCTTTTCATATATTTGAAGGTGGCATAAAACAGTTAAAAAAACCATTTCTACCGAATTCCTAAAATAATGATATATGAAACTGAAGAAATGCACTCGACTTTTTTGGTACAAATTTTAACGGTTAATTATCTCACAATAACTGGCACCCACAATTCATTTTCCGGCTGGTGCCCTGGGGCTAAAAAGTTCTCTATACAGGGCAGGTATGCAAGTTCATACCCGGATGTGGGCAGCCACTCTGTGTAAAGGCGTTTCCATGCATCAGTTACATTTGGAAATACAGCCCATGTGGCGGGCGGAATTATAAGCTCCTCCATTCCCTCAAGAACCTCACCGTCATATCTTGCTCCCATAAAATAATCAAATTCTTCGTCTGTAATTGCGGCTTCTTTTCCACATACCCCCAAAACTCCTTCCACCTTGCATTTCGGCTTTTCCCAGGACATGTCAATAAGCTTTTGCAAGAAACCGCTCTGCTCTGTCTCACCCCATAACTTAGGGATCAACTCAAAAGCTTTATCAGTTTTTACTGAACTTTTCCGTCCAACAATCCTTAGTTCAAAATCCAACTTTTCAATTCTGTAATCCATTTCACTATCTCCTATTATAGATATTTGAAAGGACATCCTTGGATAGGCCTTAAGTTGGGAACCCTTATCCCTTGCTTCAGAAGGCTTTATTCCATGAAGCTTTTTGAAGGCACGGGTAAATGCATCAGCAGAATCATAACCATACTTAACAGCAATGTCTACTATAAGTACATCGCTCCTTTGGAGCTCAAAGGCTGCCAGTGTAAGACGTCTACGCCTTATATACTCTGCTAGGGTTATTCCGGCCATTGAAGAGAACATTCTGGAAAAATGAAATTCGGAACAACATGCTGCCTGAGCAATTTTAGTATAGTCAATTTCATCAGTTAAACTATTTTCAATACAGTCCAATGCATTGCTTATACACTTTATCCAATCCATTTCTAACTCCTTTCCAGTAAAATATTAAACAAAATTGTCGTATTATGTACGACATTTGTTGCACCTGTTTGCAGGGTAACTATTTATCTATGGGAGTTTATATGTTACTTACTTTTAGAACTTTTTGTTCAATTCTTTCATTTTATCAGCGGTATCCCTATTAATTAAGCTCCGTAATATTTTCAGAGTTTCACTGTATTCGCCATATTTAGAACCATATTGCAAATTATAAACATAATCAAAGTCCTCAGGATTTTTTCCCTGGTTGTGCTGAACTATTGTTTCCATTTTATCCAGGGCTTTCACCAGCTTTGACTCCTCAGTCTCAGCCGAATTGTACTCACTCCACAATTCTATAATTTTCTGCCCAACACTTTCCGGTAGTTTCTGTATAAGCTTTTTTACAGCCTGCTCCTCCCTTATCAGCTTACCTTCGGGATCAGCCTCCAACTTTGCAGAAACATCTCCATCATATATCTCGCCAAAATCATGAATAATACACATACCAAGTACTCTTCCAATATCAATCCCGGGAAATTGATCTGCCAGAGCCAATGATAACACCGCTAACCGCCAAGAATGCTCTGCAACACTTTCCTGTTTTCCTTCTGAGGTCCAGGCTGTTCTTGTTACATTTTTAAGTTTTTCGACTTCTTTAATAAAATTTAGAATATCGTTTATTTCGCTCATTATAACCCTCCGGTCAAGTCCAAATCCCTGTATATTAATAATAATCTCAACTTACCCTAATAAGCCACTCCTTCACAAGTGCAGAAAACAGATCTGCCTGTTCCAGCTGAAGGTTATGTCCTCCTCTATCCAATACCGCAAAAGTAGCCCGGGGGTAATTGTCCAAAATATCCCAGGCATCTTTGTAACCTACACAAGAGTCCTGTTTCCCTAATATAAATAGTGTAGGCTTGGTAAATTTACTTTTCATATGGTCCACATCGAATGAAAACTGATAATTTTCATCTATTTTTTCGAGAAAACTTTTATCTGAAATGCTGATGCCGGAGGATATTTCGGTTTTGTACCTATTATATATCTCCATGCTCTGAACTACCGACATTTCTTCAAACGCCTCTGCTTCCTCTTTTGTCAAGCCCATCGATGTTATCTGCCCGACTATAAACAACTCCTCTAGCCATACTCTTCATAATAAATCGATACATCATTTAAATTACATTCCATATACTATCTCCATTCCTTAACTCAATTTTCGTCAGCTGCTCCTGTTGATTTAATTCGAGATTAATCAGGACTTATTCCATCTGTTTCCTCGGTAATTTTTGTTACTATGGTAATACTATCCCCAACATATGTTCCTGTCAATAATCGTTAACTGTAAAACCTTAAAAACATCCATCAGAAAATACCATATATTGTTTTTTACTTTATCATTTTAGCATATATTGTAGATTTTTGAGAATTTCCGCCTTATAATTTTGAATAACACTTGACTTAAGAAACAAAGTTAATTTATACTTAGTATATAAACTAAATATTAGTTAAATTTATTATCGATTTAAAACTGTCATGCAACTGGCGGAAGTGGAGATTACCACATGGGAGTATGACTTTTACAAGCCGGCCGCCTGGGCGCTAAAATGCCCAGGCGGCTTTTATTTTGCTACTTTTGTGCTTTTTGCAGAGTAAATCCCTGGCAAATAATTGAATTAAGGGAGGCAATAATTATGAAGTTAACTTTTCCAGATTTTAAAAGCGGTAAATGGAATAGTACCATTGACGTTCAAGATTTTATTCAAACAAATTACACACCTTATGATGGTGATGAGAATTTTCTTTCAAGTTCCAGCATTAAAACAAAGCATTTATGGGAAACCTGCAAAAGCCTTCTAATTGAAGAACATCTCAAAGGAGGAGTTCTTGAAATTGACGCAGAAACCATATCGGGTATTACAAGTCACAAGCCCGGTTTTATTGATGAACCCTTTGAAGTTATTAAGGGCCTTCAAACAAACTCACCTTTAAAGAGGGCTTTCGTTGCCAAAACCGGATACAGGATGTCAAAGCAGGCCTGTGAGCAGTTCGGCATCTCGCCTGCGCCTGATATAGACCATATTTTCAGCAAGGAAATAAAAACTCACAATGATGGTGTTTTCAGCGTTTATACCGAGGAAATGCGCAAGGCGAGAAAATGTGGAGTCATTACAGGCCTGCCCGACACATACGGTAGAGGCCGAATTATCGGAGACTACAGAAGGGTTGCACTGTATGGGGTGGACAGACTTATATTTGCCAAGCAACAGGACTTTGATGCTCTTCCGGAGCAGATGACAGATGAGATAATTCGGTTAAAAGAAGAAATCCACGATCAGATTTCTGCCCTAAAGGATTTAATAGCATTGGGCAATAGCTATGGCTTTGACCTTAAGCGCCCGGCTCAAAACGCCTTCGAGGCAGTTCAGTGGACATATCTAGCCTTTCTGGGTGCAATGAAGGAAACCAACGGCGCAGCTAATTCCCTGGGAAGACTGAATATTTTCTTTGATATATATATTGAGAAGGATATAGAAAACGGTACATTAACTGAAATCCAGGCACAGGAGCTGATTGATCAGTTTGTTATTAAACTCAGATTTATAAGACACCTCAGAACAAAGGAATACAACGAACTATTTGCCGGAGATCCTGTGTGGCTTACAGAGTCCATCGGTGGCATTGGCATTGACGGCCGTCATATGGTGACTAAGACTTCCTACAGATTTTTACACACCCTAAACACTCTGGGAGCTGCTCCTGAACCAAACCTGACTATTTTATGGTCACCTAAGCTGCCTGAGAATTTTAAACGCTATTGCTCAAAAATCTCAATAAAGACAAGTGCAATACAGTATGAAAGTGATGAGCTGATGAGGCCCCTCTATGGAGATGATTATGGTATATCCTGCTGTGTATCAGCAATGCGTCTTGGAAAGGATATGCAGTATTTCGGTGCCAGATGTAATCTTCCCAAACTCCTGCTGCTCTCATTAAACGGCGGAAGAGATGAGATTACAGGCGAACAGGTGGCACCTGAGCTTCCTGCTTACCAAGGCGATTATCTTGAATACAACAAGGTTCTTGAAAATTATAAAACACTTCAACATTGGCTCACCGGGCTATATGTTAATACAATGAATACCATTCACTATATGCATGACAAGTATGCCTATGAAAGGCTGATGATGGCCCTTCACGATACAGATGTCAAGAGACTGATGGCTTTTGGTATATCAGGACTTTCGGTTATGGCAGACTCTTTGAGTGCAATAAAACATACCAAGGTTAAGGTTATCAGAGATGAGCGTGGAATTATTATTGACTTTGAGCTTAATGAAGAGTACCCACAATTCGGAAATGACGATGACCGGGTTGACAGTATTGCAAAAGAGGTGGTGGAAAGCTTCTATAATAGTCTAAAAACTCATCCAACCTACAGGAATGCGAAACATACCTTATCTATACTGACCATAACTTCCAATGTAGTGTATGGAAAGAAAACCGGGTCCACTCCCGATGGCAGAAAAAAGGGTGAACCTTTTGCACCGGGTGCAAATCCCATGCACAACAGAGATAAGTCAGGAATTCTGAGAATGCTTAACTCTGTTGCTAAAATACCCTATAGCTTCTGCGGTGATGGTATATCACTCACAATGTCTGTTATACCATCCGCTCTTGGTAAGGAAGAAAAAACCGAAATTGATAATCTGGCTGCACTGATAGATGGTTATATTTTAAACGGAGGCCATCACATTAACGTTAATGTTCTTGACCGTCTGACACTGGAAGCCGCAATGAAGGAACCAATGAAATATAATCAGCTCACGGTAAGGGTTTCAGGTTATGCAGTGCATTATATCAAGCTTACAAAGGCACAGCAACTCGAAGTGCTCTCAAGAACCTTTCATCGGGCAATGTAAATGTTTATTATCTTTGTCCCTCTGGCCCTTTTTTACCACCCTTACCTGAAAGGTTTCTGCTTCCGACTGCTTTCTTGTTTTTTTTCATTTGGCTCTTTCGAGTCATTTGGCTCTTTCGAGTCATTTGGCTCTTTTGGGTCATCTGGCTCTTTTGGCTCTTTTGACTTTTTTGGTTCTTTTGGTTCTTTTGTTCTATCGGATGTTTCTGATCCCTTTTCAGATTTTTCTTCTTGGTAACCGAATATCCAAAGTAACCTAGAGATTTGCCCAACGGATAGTATTCACCATGGGAATAACAGATAAGATCGGCTTTATCAAGATTTAACCTGCCGCTCTCGTCCAGCAATTTCTCCTCTACATTAGTTGCAACAACTTCAGCAAGGAATAAATCGTGGGAGCCCAGCTCGATCACCTGCCTAACAACACATTCAAGGTTGACGGGACATTCCCTGATTAACGGAACATTAACCTTTGAGGCCTTTTCAGGGGTAAGCTTCATAGCCTCAAACTTATCAATGTCCCTGCCTGATTTGACACCGCAAAAATCAGTGGCAAAAGTAAGGCTGCGGGGTGGCATGTTTATTACAAATTCCCCTTTTTGCTTAAGTAGTTCATAGGAATACCTCTGTTTTCTTACAGATATAGATACCATGGGAGGGTCGGAATTTATTGTGCCCACCCATGCAAGAGTTATTATATTAGGTTTTCCGGTATTATCTGTACAGGTTACCATTACAACGGGTACAGGATTTAACATTGTAGACGGCTTCCAAATCTGCTTTGCCAACAGACAGCCTCCTTTCATCTATTTTGCTGCCATATATGAAAAACTGAAAATTGCTGCAGAGTTCCAATATATGGCTACTTCATTGGTAGAATATGATGTAACATCGTCGATATAGCATTGTGCGGGAGCTTTCCCCGAAAGCTTTGTCCTGGCAGTATCATCCTCAAGGGCAGAGTCAGGTCCTCCTACCAATAAACCCGGCACAGGCCCTTTAGTCGAATCACCTGTTGAAGGCCTATGGTGAGGCTGCCTAACCAAATTGGAACCAAAACCTGTAATATAGCTCTGATTCAGAGTGTTCCTACCCAGAAGATAATGTACACAATCAGCTGCCGTTTGTGTATATTTTTCATTGTTGTTTAATTTATCAGCTATAAGTAAATGCATGGCGTGATTGGCAACATTCATATTACTACCCCAACTGTATTCCATTTTATGCATTGCAAGCAAATACCCGTCATTTTCAGCAGTGCTTACAAACATGTCGGCCTTTTCCAACCATGCCTTTCGAATTCCTTCAGCAACTTCTGGGTCTATGTTATCGTAATCAGCAAACAGATAGGCTATTGCTGCAAACCCGCTTACATTTTGCCAACCAAGACCAAATCCATTTTGCTCATAATTTTCGTTAAAATAATTACTATATTTTTCATCCCCGGTAGCTCTGAGGAGTTCTGCTGCTGCCCAGGTTTTTTCATCATTACCGGAGCTGTCACCATATTCACCCGTAGAAACTTCCTGAGGATTCTTGAATTCAAGAAAGTCTTTATTTTCCACCAGCCAATTCCATGCCTTAACAGATGCTTTTAAACATCTGGCAGAAAACTCTGAATCCAAATCTTTATATATTCTTGCAGCCATTGCTGTAACTGCAGCAAAGTCCGCTGTTGCAGTAGTGGATACGGGTAAAACCAGAAGGTCATCCACATCAGCGTCGGGCATAGTAGCTATATCAGGAAAGGCTCTGGAGGTCACCTTATGATAAACTCCCCCTTTTGCGTCCTGCATCTTCAGCATCCATTCAATTCCGTATTTGACCTCATCCAGTACATCGGGCAAATTATTATTACTTTCAGGTATATTTAATGAAGTCATAAAGCTTTGAGGATGAAATTCATAAGCCAGCATCAGATCAGCAGCAGTTACAGCTGCAGGCACTACATACCTTCCATAATCACCTGCATCGTGCCATCCGCCGTTTACCTCAATTTCAATTTCTTCATTTCCATATAGCTTCGCCTTGCTGGTGTGGCAGGCTCCGTGGACAAATTCAACAGCATGCTCGGAAGCAAGCTCCATGCCGCACCTCTGATAATACAAGGCTTTAACCAAGGAATCATTTACATCGGTAAATAAAGAATTGTCACCAATTCTAAATTCATAGGATCTTCCGAGACCATCCACAGAAATGTAATAGCTTCCAATGTCCTTTAATTGTGTAAAATCAGCATAACATACAGTATCTCCGCTGGATTCATCATTAACCTTGCCGCTGGTTTCTCCCGACATAACAACTTTACCTGTGTCAGTGTCAATTACCTCAAAAGTCTTGTAAATCCCCTTTATTACAGCAGTTTTTTTTGAATCTGCCCTGTATCCGATTTGATTTATATGAATATCTTCACTGATTTTTTGATTTATCTCGGTTGAGTTGGCTGTTGATACAGCTGAAGAAGCACTGGCTTCAACAGTTGTGGCTAGTGTCTGGCTGTTTTCTGAAGGCTTTGGTTTTGAAGAACACGAAGCAGTCAAAAATATCAGGCTCCCTGCTAAAGTAACTGCAATTACTCTTTTAAATAAATTCATATTTACACTCTACTTCCTACAGTTTTATGGAAATTACTGCTTATATTATATAGCATTTTATGATATAAATTTATTAATTTTTTATTAAAAGGAGGTATCGGACACAAAACAGTTAGAGGAATTCTCTTATCACAAAATTCCTCTAACTGTTTTAGAACATCCTTTCAAATTTCTATGAGCTGTCCTCGCGTACAGTAACTTTCTTTATAACAAAATTAATCTATATTGTTATGCAACAGCCTTCCTTAACTATTCACCATTCACCATTCACGATATTAACCTAACACGGCATGAACCTTGGGCATCCATTCACTTATTTTAATCTTCTGAGGACAGTTTTCCTCACAAACCCCACACTGTACACAGTTGTCTGAATGCTTCTCAGCATCAAAGAAATTACTATATTCAAATCGAGCACTATTTATATCTTCATGAATCACACTGCTGTTATACAGCTCAAAATTCTTTGGTATGTCTACATTATTGGGACATGGCATACAGTAGGAACAGGCAGTACAAGGAATTGCTGCTCTTTCAGCGTATTTTGCAATTACCCGGTCAATAATTTCAAGATCCTGTTTACTCTGCGTCCCGACACCTGATTTTTCGGCAGAAGCTAAATTCCCCTCAACCTGCTCCATTGTACTCATACCGCTGAGGACCACCGAGACCTCAGGCTGATTCCATAACCACTGAAGAGCCCAGTCTGCCCCGGTTTGGTTCTTACCGTTCTCATCAAGAATTGCTCTAATATCTTTCGGAGGATTTGCAAGTTTGCCTCCCAGAAGGGGTTCCATGATAACTACCGCGATTCCTTTTGAAGCTGCATATTTTAAACCCTTTTGCCCTGCCTGGTTTTCGATATCTAGATAATTGTACTGTATCTGGCAGAAATCCCACTTATCATAGCCATCAATTATTTCTGTAAATGCTGAGGCTTCATCATGGAAGGAAAAGCCCAGGTACTTTATCTTACCTGCTGCTTTAGCAGCCTCTGCACGTTGAATTATATCATGCTTCAGTATTACATTATTCCATGAATCCCTTGATAATGAATGAAGCAAATAGAAGTCAATGCTATCTGTTTGCAGCTTTTCAAGCTGCTCATCCAAAATACGGTCAAAGTCTTCAGGCTTTTTAATTAACCAAGTAGGTGACTTTGTGGCAAGTTTGACCTTTTCCCTATAGCCATCCTTTAAAGCTTTGCCCGTAAGAATTTCGCTAAAGCCGCCATGATATATGTATGCTGTATCAACATAGTTGACACCCTGGTCAATAGCATACCGGATCATCCTAATAGCTTCAGGCTCATCAATTTTGGTTTCGGGCTTACCACCCGAGGTCTCCTCTGTTTTGGTAGGCAGACGCATTGCTCCGAATCCCAGAGCCGATACTTTAAAATCCAAACTTCCAAAATTTCTGTACTGCATATTAACCTCCATAAAAATATTATTTTTGTCCTATTGCTTGTTGTGTTATATTAAAATTGTACATATTTATTTGTTTTGAGTGTACATCAGATTTCTCAACTGATTATACCTTTAGTTTATACCTTAGAGTGAACTTTAAGGCAAGATTTTTTTGTTACATGTAGTAAATTTGTTAAATTTCCACATTTCGTATTTGATATTTCCGGGCAAATAATATCAATCCCGATTAATTATATTGTCATATACTCATAATTGAAAGGAGGGTTAGCTTGAAAGACTTCACAAACGCTCGTCTTCCAAACTAACTAATGAATTTATGGATTGGCTTTATAGAATGAACCTTGCAATGGACTATATTGAAAATAACTTGTGTGAAAATATTGATTTTCCTTATCAAAAAAAGCCCTACATTTCAATTAAAATTGAAACATAGGACTTTTATCTTTATTCCTTAATCCTTAATTTTTCTTTAATGCTTGTATAACCCGAGTATTTCTGTAATTAACACCCTATTCTAAAGGATAATTTTCCCTCTCAAAATAGTGTGTATGCAATACCTTATGAGCCTTATGGCTTCCGGGTTCACCAAAGTATTTAGCATACATCTCCTGTACCACAGGGTTTTCATGGGATTTTCTTATTGTGAGGCTCTCATCCTCCTGATAAATTGCCTTTGCTCTCTCACTCCTGAGGTCGGTCCAGCTCCTTACCGAAGAAGGCTGAATAGGCTGTCCGCCGCCATTTACACATCCACCGGGGCAAGCCATAATTTCAACAAAATCATACTGTGCTTCTCCGGCCTTGATGCTGTCAAGCAGCTTCCTTGCGTTGCCCAGTCCATTTGCGACGGCGGCTTTTACCTTCATATCACCAATTTCTACTGTGGCCTCCTTGATGCCCTCTATTCCTCTGACAGCTTTGTATTCCACACTGTCGAAGGATTTGCCGGATACTATCTCGGCCACCGTTCTCAAGGCAGCCTCCATAACACCGCCTGTTGCACCAAAGATAACGCCGGCACCGGTAGCTTCGCCCATAGGATCATCAAATTGGCTATCCTCAAGATTTTTGAAGTCGATTCCAGCTTCCTTTATCATTTTCGCCAGTTCTCTTGTAGTAAGAACAACATCTACATCGGCAAAGCCTGAAGCTGACAATTCCGGTCTTTGTGCTTCAAATTTCTTTGCAGTACATGGCATGATTGAAACTACAAATATCTTTGCTGGATCAAGACCCATTTTTTCTGCGTAATAGGTTTTCAGTACTGCACCGAACATTTCATGAGGAGATTTGCAGGAGGACAGGTTATCTAAAAACTCGGGATAATTGTGTTCGCAGAATTTTATCCATCCCGGGCTGCAGGAAGTGATAACAGGCAGTTTTCCTCCATTTTTTATCCTGGTGAGAAGTTCTGTTCCCTCTTCCATTATTGTCAGGTCGGCAGCAGTATCGGTGTCAAATACCTTGCTAAAGCCCAGATGACTCAATGCAGATACCATTTTACCTGTAACTCTTGAACCGATTGGGAATCCAAATTCCTCACCGATGGCAACTCTAACAGCAGGCGCGGTCTGGACAACAACGTGAAGCTCAGGATTAGCCAAAGCCTCCCAGACCTTGTCGGTATCGTCCTTTTCTCTCAAAGCTGCCACAGGACATACACTTATACATTGTCCGCACATTGTACAGGGTACATCAGCAAGGGATCTGTCAAAAGCACAGGAAATAGTGGATTTAAAGCCTCTCTCTGTTGCGCTGATAACAGAAACAGTCTGAACATTTTTACAAACGCTTACACAGCGTCTACATAGTATACATTTGTTTGGATCTCTTACTATTGATGGTGAGAAATTATCCAGGGGCATCTCAGTGCTCTGGCCCTCAAATCTAAGCTCACTGATATTCAATTCCTCAGACAGTGTCTGAAGTTCACAGTTTTTGTTTCTTACACAGGTCAGGCACTTCTTGTCATGATTTGATAAAATCAATTCAAGTGTAACCTTTCTTGCTTCCCTGACACTTGGACTCTGAGTATATATTTCAAGCCCCTCTGCTACTGGATAAACACAAGCAGCTTGAAGTGCTCTTGCTCCCTTTATTTCAACAACACACATTCTACATGCGCCTATTTCATTTATGTCCTTAAGGAAGCAAAGTGTTGGTATTTTAATATTGGCTTGTCTTGCTGCCTCTAAAATAGTTATATCTTTTTCAACCTGCAGTTTCTTGCCGTCTATTGTTATATTAACCATTGACATTACTCATGCTCCCCCCTTATATTTTTGATATGGCCTTGAATGGACATTTTTCCAAACAAGCACCGCATTTTGCACATTTGCTCTGATCAATCACATATGGTACCTTCTTTTCACCGCTTATACAATTCATTGGACAAACCTTTGTACAAAGTCCGCAGCTCTTACATTTAGCAGCATCAATTGTGTACTGCAGCATTGATTTACAAACCCCTGAAGGACATTTTTTGTCAAATACATGAGCTTCATACTCATCTCTGAAATATCTTAATGTACTGAGTATCGGATTTGGAGCAGTCTGTCCCAGACCGCATAACGCAGAAGCCTTGATATTTTTAGCCAAAAGCTCGAGCTTTTCAATATCACCTGATTCGCCTTTACCGTCTGTAATTCTTTCAAGAATCTCAAGCATACGCTTTGTTCCGATTCTGCAGGGAGGACATTTACCACAGGATTCATCCACTGTAAACTCCAGGAAGAACTTTGCTATGTCAACCATACAGTTGTCTTCATCCATGACTATAAGTCCACCAGACCCCATCATGGAACCCAGAGCAATAAGGGAATCGTAGTCTATTGGGGTATCCAGATGTGAAGCCGGTATACATCCTCCTGAAGGTCCCCCGGTCTGGGCTGCTTTAAACTTCTTACCCTTTGGAATACCTCCGCCAATATCATAAACAACTTCTCTCAAGGTAGTTCCCATAGGAACTTCCACAAGTCCTGTGTTGTTTATTTTTCCACCAAGGGCAAAAACCTTTGTTCCCTTGCTCTTTTCTGTCCCGATGCTTGCAAACCATTCTGCACCTTCGAGAATTATTACAGGTATGTTTGCATAAGTTTCAACATTGTTAAGAATAGTAGGTTTTTCCCATAATCCTTTAACAGCAGGGAAAGGAGGTCTTGGTCTGGGCTCCCCTCTATGACCTTCAATTGAAGTCATCAGAGCAGTTTCTTCACCACAGACGAAGGCTCCGGCACCAAGTCTGATTTCAAGATTAAACTTGTGGCCTGTTCCAAGAACATTGTCACCGAGTATACCATATTCCCTGGCCTGATCGATGGCTATCTGGAGTCTCTTAACGGCGATGGGATACTCAGCTCTTACATATATGAAACCCTCTGTTGCACCTATAGCAAATCCGGCAATGGACATTGCTTCTATCAAGGAGTGAGGATCTCCCTCCAATACACTTCTGTCCATGAATGCACCAGGGTCTCCTTCGTCGGCATTACAACAGACATATTTCTGATCGGCTACCTGTTTGGCTGCGAAGTCCCACTTCATACCTGTAGGAAAACCTCCGCCCCCTCTTCCGCGAAGCCCCGACTTTTTAATTGTGTCAATGACAGACTCGGGCGTCATTTCTGTCAGTACCTTTTCAAGGGCTTTATAGCCGTCGAATGCTATATATTCATCAATATTCTCAGGATTTATACGTCCGCAGTTTCTTAAGGCAATACGGTGTTGTCTTTTAAAGAAGTCCACACTTTCCAGTGCCTTTGAAATATCTTCTGCTTCCTTTTCTCCTGCAAGCAGTCTTTTTACCATTCTTCCCTTCAGGAGATGCTCTTCTACGATGTCCTTGACATCTGTAACTTCAACTCTTACATACATGGCCCCTTCAGGGTATACAACCACAATTGGTCCTTCGGCGCAAAGACCGAAACATCCTGTTTTAACAATTTTTATTTCTTTATCCAGGTCATTAACCTTCAGTAAGGTCTCCATTTCCTCCATGATTTTTATAGAGTTGGAGGAAGTACAACCTGTACCTGCACAAACCAGCACATGTGCTCTATATAATTGCATATTTTAACCTCCCAAGCCACATTTGTGGGTTTGACATACTATAGCTTTAAGCCGCATAGCAGTCATAATATTAAGAAATAGTTATTTTTTCGCCTCTTCGGCCCCAATAGTAAGATCGGAACACACTTTTCCATTTACCAAGTGTTCCAGAACCACTCTTTCAGCTTTTTCAGCTGTCATTTTTACATAGGTTACCTTATTTCCTTCATTGTCAATGATATCTACTATGGGTTCCAATCTGCAGGCGCCAATACATCCCGTCATAGATACGGTAATATTTTGAAGTTTTCTTTTGTGAATCTCTTCCATGAAAGCCTTCATTACCGGTCTTGCTCCTGCAGCTATGCCACAGGTGGCCATTCCGACTATGACTCTTAAGCCATTTTCATTTGATCTGAGTGAGATCTGTTCAAGAGTCTTCTTTCTGATCTCATCCAATTCAGCAATTGACTTCATTAAGTACACCTCCGAAAATATTTTTGATGCCGTCATCAATAAAATCTTTTAACCAATTTATAATTTCATATTCCGTAATAATTGCACCCTTAAGTGAATTAGCAACTTCCACTGTATCCAGTCTGAACTCTCCCTTTTCTCCCAACAAGATTAAAACATACCTTATTTCCGGATTTGATATAATCAAGGTAATCATGGTTTCACCGATGTCACCTATGGGGAGCCGATCAATATGGCCTATAGAAAAAGTGGCTAAAACTTCCGTCCCTACATTTTTTTGAGAGCTTATTTTAAGTTCACCATCACATTTTACAGCCGATTCTTTTAGCAACGGAATACCCAAACCTACTCTGCGAGAGTTTCTCGTTGTTACAAACGGGTCGTCTGCTGCGGTTAAAAGCCGGTGTTCCATTCCTATACCATCATCGGTAATTCTAAGTTCAAGCAGATTCTTCATTTGTTTGTTATTTGCCTTTTGCGTGAGGCTGATAGAAATATTTGTGGCTTTTGCTTTTATCGAATTTTGAACTATATCAAGAATGTGAAGTGATAAATCTCTCATATGCAGCTCCGGTTCTATAAATCTTTATACTGCTCCAGGATTCCGTCGACATCGTCGGGAACCAGTCTTCCATGAACGTCATCGTTAATCATTATTACCGGGGCAAGACCGCAGGCTCCGATACATCTACATGCATCCAATGAGAACTTCCCATCTTCGGTACATTGTCCAACGTCAATTCCAAGTTTTTCCTTGAACTTCTCAAGAATATCACCTGAACCTTTTACATAGCATGCAGTACCCATGCAAATATTGATTTTAAAACGTCCTTTAGGATTTAATGAGAATTGAGTATAGAAGGTTACTACGCCGTAAATCTCTGCGAGCGGAACATTCAGGCCGTCCGAGATTTTTTTCAATACCGCCTCGGGCAGATAGCCATACACCTCTTGAGCTTCATGCAAAACAGGAATAAGAGCACCTCTGGTTTCCTTATACTTCGTAATAATTTCGGCGAGCTTTTTGCTGTTTTCGTCTGCACAACCGCAGCAGCACTCATTTTGACTCATTAATTTTGACCCCCCTTAAAAAAATGTGTAAGTAAAATTGTTATATTATTAACAATATTCGTTAATATTATAACAAAAATTTTTACATTATTCAATAAAACTGGTGAAAATATACTTAATTATAGATAAGGTATCACTCTATATTACTTCTTATGAATCAGGAAAGAAAAATGAAATATTTCTACTTTTATACTTATTTGAAATAATTTATAGTCAGCTTTTGATTCTGCTATTAGTTTAGATACTATTTGATAATACGTTGATTTGATACTAAATTGATAATATGAATAAAAACCTCCAAACTGATGCATTCATCAAATTTGGAGGCTGTAGGCTAAATATTAATCTTCGAAATCGTATTCCTCTTCCATTCTTGTTTTGAATTCTTCAAAAACGTTATTTAACTCATCTTCGTCATCAATTGTCACAAAGGAGTCTTCACCGACATCGCTATGATCGACTTTTAGGATTACCACTTCTTCAACTTCTTCATTTTCCTGTTCTTCAACAGGAATCAGAACAACATACTCATTCCCATTCATCTCGATTGTATCTATGTGTTCGAATTCTACTTCTTCTCCATCTTCTCCCACCAATACTACAATATCATCTCTTTCTTCATCCATATTGCTCATAAATCTATTTCCTCCCAATAAAATCAAATTTAATATATATTATAATCAATAATTTATTATGATGCTAAAAATTATCGATTTAATAATATCACAATTGTACTGGATTTCCAACATTAAGTTTTATGTCCCAAGGTCAATATTAATTTCAGTTTATTTTTTGCTTTGCCTGTCCAAATATCCCTGAAGGATAAAAACAGCTGACATAGTATCTACAATATTCTTTTTGTTTGAAGCCTTAACACCCAATTCATTCATAGCCCTGTGTGCCGAAACAGTTGTAAGTCTCTCATCCCACTTGATAATGTTGAAATCACCAAGTTCTAACAGTTTTTTTATAAATGTCTCTGTTCGCTCAGTCCGGGGACCAGCAGTCCCATTCATGTTCAAAGGATAGCCTATAACAATATCTTTAATTTCGTACTGCTTTATTATCTCACTTATCCGCTCAAGAGCCTTCTTTAAGCTGTCCTTGCTTTTTACCGTTTCAAGCCCCTGTGCCGTCCATCCCATAGGATCACTGACAGCAACCCCTATTCTAGAATCCCCGTAATCTATTCCTAATATTCTCATATATTAACCTCCCAAGCTACGTAAATGGCTTTGACACTGTAGTGGCTTTAAACCACCATTGTGGCCAAAAAATGTAATGAAATTTATCTACTCCCATATCTGCAATGTGGCGAATAAAGGAGGTTAATTAGCCAGGTGCGCTTTCCGCGCAGGTTAAAACAGTACTGTAATTCTGCCACAATGCTGCATTAAAATCAACATAAATTAATAGGCACTCCTGTTTATAGAGTGCCATAAAAACTCAATAATATTTATTAAGCATCACTATTGGTTATTGCTTTCCAGGTAAAATTTCAAAACTTCTTCCAGCAGCTCGTCTCTTTCCAATCTACGAATAATACTTCTTGCATTTTTATAGTTTGTGATGTAAGTAGGATCACCGGATAAAATATATCCAACCATTTGGTTTATAGGATTATAGCCTTTCTCCTTAAGAGCCTGATAAACAGATATCAAAATCTCTTTAGCCTCATTATCCTTTTCCTTGTCTACATTAAACATCATAGTCTCATTAATGCCCATTCAATCACCTTCCTGTACAGCTATAGTCTCTATTGTTATGCTTTTGTATGCTTCAAAGTCTACATTTTTATTTGGTGTTGTAAAATGCTATATAATAATACTAATATATCCTAAAATCTTTTGCAACACTTTTACTTCCAGTGTTACAGCAATGGTAATTTATTTCCACATCTCCTTGATATTAAAGGCCTACAAAGTCATATTTACCATAAAATATTTCCTTCAAACAGACTTCCGCTAATTTTAATTAATTTTGTCCTTACAATTTTCCCGGTCATATCTTCAGTTCCTTCGGCAGCGACTCTGATATAATTACTTGTAAGGCCCTCAATATAACCCTTTTTATCGGCCAGTGGCTGTTCATACAGGACATCCATTTCCCTATCTATAAACCTCCCAAGATACTGTTCTTCAAGCCTGTCAGATAATGCAAGCATTTTCTCACTTCTTGCCTCCTTTATCTCCGGAGTAATTTGATTTGGAGACTCGGCGGCAGGAGTTCCTTTTCTGGGTGAATACTTGAACACATGGATTTTTGAGAATCCAATTTTTTCGGCAAAGGCCATAGAGCTTAAGAAGTCCTCTTCGGTTTCCCCCGGAAATCCAACCATAATATCTGTTGTTATTGCAACATCAGGGATATGCTTCTTAAGCAGCTCAACGCTTTTGCTGTACTCCTCAGCTGTATACTTTCTGTTCATGGCTCTGAGGGTTGCATCGCAGCCGCTCTGCAGAGAAAGATGATAATGGGGGCAAAGCTTTGGCATCTCAGCAGCTGCCAAAACAAATTCCTCGGTTATGGTAGTTGGTTCTATGGAGCCAAGTCTTATGCGCTGAATACCTTCAATCTCATTCAATTTCTTGATTATGTCAAGTAAATCTGTTGTTTTAAGGTCCTTTCCGTATGAGGCAAGATGAATACCTGTAAGTACGATTTCAGTAAAGCCGTTCTGTGACAACTCTCTGACTTCATCTATTATATCCTCCGGCTTTCTGCTCCTGATGGGTCCCCTTGCATAAGGTATGATACAGTAAGAGCAGAACTGACTGCACCCCTCCTGAATTTTGAGATACGCCCTTGTTCTCTCCTTGTAAGTGTTTACTTTAAGCTCTTCAAAGCTCCTCGAAGTCATAATGTTGTCCACTGCATTTATTCTGCATTCACCACCTTCGAGCCTTTTAATGTAGCCCAATATGCTGTTTCTGTCCTTTGTACCGATTACAAGATTGACACCGGGTATTTTCAGGATTTCTTCCGAAGAGGTTTGTGCGTAGCAGCCCATAACGGTTACGATAGAATCCGGGTTGGTCTTCTTTGCCTTTCTGATGGCTTGCCTGGATTTCCTGTCACTCAGATTGGTTACTGTACAAGTGTTGATTATATAAATATCCGCACTCTGATCAAAGGAAACCACCTCATAGCCATTTCTTTCAAATATTGAAGAGACGGCTTCCGACTCATATTGATTTACCTTGCAACCCAGAGTGTAAAATGCTACTGTCTTCATATATACCTACTTTTATACCTACTTTCTCAATATTATGTTGCCCATTCACTTATTATATATTAGCATTGCATTTGTTGTAAGCTAAAAAGCTTAATTTTAGTGATATTATTGAATGAAAACAACCGGAAAAGTTTGTAGAATATGCACAACAGTCATGGAAATACCTGATTTATATGGCTTCCAGGCTTTTTAAGTAATAATCATTTCCTTGTATTGCAACATCTCGATTGACTAAAATAAAAAAAGAAGATAATATTAAAGTATAAATTTAGAAATTCTGATTTTTACCTTTTATAAGGAGGATGGATAATATGAAAGCATTTGATATTTCTTTAAAATCAATTAATGATGTAAAAGATTTCGTTAATATCGTTAACAAGTATGATTTTGATGTTGATTTGTCATCAGGCCGTTACATTGTTGATGCAAAGTCAATAATGGGCATTTTCAGCCTTGATTTAAGCAAACCAATAAGAGTAGAGATTCAGGTTGATGATTGCGGAAACTTCTGCGATGAAATCAAACGTTTTGTAGTTTAATTTCGGACAGGAAGACCATAATTTTTTTGAATCCTGGCGTGTCAGCGCTAAAATAAGGAGCTGTAAAACCAATTTTTCAAGTTGGCTTTACAGCTCCTTTGAATTTTAAGTGAATAAGGAATAAGGAATAGTGAATGGTAGCTTGCGTAAGCAAGCTTACCATAACTCTTCACTCATCACCTTTCACTCGTCACTTCTTCCTCTTTCCTTTTCCATGGATTTTATCGTATACTTTTTTGTCCATGACTTTTCCCTTTTTACCCGGCTTTTTATCGGTGGTCTTTTTCTCAGCTCTGGACCCGACACCTGGGGCTCTACCCTTACCGGTCGGCCCTCTGCTTTTACCTGTGGCCGCTCCTTTAGCCTTACCGGACTTGGACTTGTTTGACTTGGAAAAAATTAAATCATCCTCGGCTGCTTCATCAAAGTATCGAAGATCATCTTCATCTTCCTCTTCGTAGTCATCCACAAGTACAAATTCTATTTTTCTTGTGGAAAGGTCGGCCTTTGCCAGTATAACTCTGACAGTATCCCCTATTCTGTACACCTTGCGTGTCCGTTCTCCCACAAGGGAAAACCGCCTCTCATCATAGTTGTAGTAATCATCCTCCATGCTGCTCATTCTTACAAGACCCTCTATGGTATTGTCCAGTTCAATAAACATCCCGAAGGAGGTTACGTTGGCAATAATACCCCTGAACACTTCACCTTCATGGGCTTTCATATATTCAACCTTTTTCAGGTCTTCACTTTCTCTTTCAGCCTCATCAGCTGCTCTTTCACGTTCTGAACACTGCTTTGCTATTTCGGGAAGTTTCCCTTCCAGCTGAGCTATCTTTTGCTCTGTCATTTCACCCTTCAGATACATCTTCATTATTCTGTGTATTATCAAATCAGGATATCTTCTGATAGGTGAAGTGAAATGACAGTAGTACTTGGCAGCAAGTCCGAAATGCCCAACACTTTCACTGCTGTATTTTGCCTTCTGAAGAGATCTCAGCATAACGGTACTAATTATTCTCTCGTGCTGGGTGCCCTTAACCTTTTCCAGAAGGTCCTGCAGTGCTCTTGGGTGGATTTTGTTAATGCCCTTTATACTGTACCCCAAATTATAAATAAACTCGTTTAAAGCAGTAATTTTTTCCTCATCTGGGTCTTCATGAATTCTATAAACAAAGGGTGTATTGGTCCAGAAAAAATGCTCTGCCACTGTTTCATTACATGCAAGCATAAATTCCTCAATTATCTGGTTTGCTATGGTTATTTCATATCTCTTTACTTCTATCGGTTTACCTTTTTCATCAAGAACTACCTTAGCCTCATCAAAGTCAAAATCTATTGCGCCTCTCTGAAACCTCTTCTTTCTAAGAAGCAGGGCGAGCTCATGCATTATATGAAAATCCGGTACGACGTGCTTGTACCTTTCAATAAGCTCTTCATTTTTTTCTGCAAGAATCTTATAGACATTTGTGTAGGTCATTCTTTCGTCAATATTTATTACACTTTCAAATATCTCATGATTATAGACTTTACCGTTTTTGTCTATGTCCATAATTACAGTGAAGCTCAACCTGTCTACCTGGGGATTCAAACTGCATATGCCATTTGACAACTTCCTTGGCAGCATGGGTATGACCCTGTCAACCAGATATACGCTTGTGCCCCTGTTCAAAGCCTCCATGTCCAACGGCGAATTTTCGGTTACATAGTTTGTTACGTCAGCTATATGAACTCCAAGTCTGTAATTTCCATTTGGAAGTAACTCTACAGAAACAGCATCGTCGAGGTCCTTTGCGTCCTCCCCGTCAATAGTAACCATTCTGAGACCTCTCAGATCCCGCCTGCCCTTGTTCATATCCGCAGTAACGGTATCGCTGACATTCTCTGCCTGGTTCAATACATCTGCTGGAAACTCCTCTTCTAGATTGTAGGACTTAATAATAGACAGTATGTCGGTTCCAGGCTGATTTACATCACCTATTATTTCAATAACACGACCTTCTGCATTTCTCCTTGCTTCGGGGTACTTCAATATTTCAACGACAACCTTTTGTCCCTTTTTTGCTCCGTTGAATTCACCCTTTGAGATAAATATATCCCCTGATATTCTTTTGTTATCAGGTACTACAAATCCAAAGCTGAGGCTTTTTTCAAAGGTTCCTACAAGAGTAGTGTTGGCTCTTTTAAGAATTCGGACTATTTCTCCTTCCATTCTTCTGTCGGAACTACTTTTCCTGTTAACCCTGGCGACGGCTTTATCTCCATGCATTGCTCCGTTCAGGCCATCAGCCGGAATAAAAACGTCCTCAAGCATTTCGTCATCAGGAATAAGAAAGCCATAACCTCTTTCGTGCCCCTGTATCCTTCCGGCAACAAGATTTAGTCTTGAAGGAACTCCATACCTGTTGGCATGTGTTTTAAATATTCTTCCTTCCTCTTCAAGCTCCGTTAGAACCTGACTAAAGACCTCCATATCACTGGCAGGAACATCAAGCACCATGGCAAGCTCTTTAAAAAGCAGAGGTTTATATGCCGACTCTCGCATAAAAGCGACTATTCGTTCTTTTCTTTCATCCAATTCTGTCATGACCTTCAACCTTTCAGTTATTATTGAATATATTATTCCATCCTATTTGATCAATAATTCATTTTACCCATCTTGTTAACAAAATTATCCCATAAATCTGCAAATCTGCCTATAGACCATTCGGCCATAACTATGGTTTCTCCCTTTGAGAGCTGAAGCTTAAGCAACTGTTTGTCAATTTCAGTGCGATTTCTTATTGTGTAAATACTAAGACTACTTTTATCTGCAAGTACTACTATATCCCTGTTCGGCGACATAAAGGCATCAGAAGTCCATGGGAGTTTTTTCTTTATATCATTCCACGGAATATCCATTTCATCATAACATATCAGTTCAGCTGGAACCATGAGCTTTAGGTCGAAATCCTGAGATTTCTTTTCGTAAGGTTGTTTATAATGGAGTCTGCTCCTCATTATCCAGTGTCCGTTACGCCTAATGAGAGTAAAGTTTTTTTCATCAGTTTTGCTCATTAGCTTTTGGGAAGCTTCACCTTTCAGAGAGCTAATAAAATCAGCAGCAGACTTTTCGATTGCATTACCTGTAATTTGACTGCTGATCAGCGACAATGATACAGGCTCTCCGTTTTTTAGTGTGTCAACAGGATACACTTTAAATTCTCCATTACTCTCTGTACCAATATAATCATTTCCTAGGAATTGAATTTTTGTGTCAGAATTAACTCTTAGGGAATTACCATTAAGTATTTCCACAATATCCTTGCTGGTACTATTTTCTTCTCCAAAGGGTTCGGCATATATAGCATATATATTATTTTCTCTGACGGTTCCCACCCTCCAGAATCCCTTTGCCCTAGGAACCAAAAGCTGCTTTGCATCATTGACAGCATTTATTTCTCTGTTTTTTGAATAAATCCATACGGTTCTATATGTATTGTCTGCAGTGCGGATACCAAGTAATATTCCCGATCTAAGCAGAGGATCTTCTTCATATTGTCCACTGCCAACATTTGAGCCGGCATTTTGAAGACTCTTTTCTTTATGTGCAATATCAACACTTTCAGAGGTTTTGCTTAATACAAGAAACCCATTGTCAATATAGATATATGCTTTTTTACTATCAGTTACTATAACTTCATAGAAAAGCTGATCATCTGCATATACACTAACCATCGACACATCCTGTTTCCCAAGCCCCAATTCACTGCCATCTATTCTATACTTGTTTTGTATTAGTGAATCGGCTGAGGTTCTGATAATTTTGTATTGCGGGTTAACACAGGTCTCAGATGCCACCGCAGAGACTTCGTCATCAAATATGGCCCATTTATCCAAATATTTGTTTTTTATGTTTTCAGTATCGATTTCACCGGCTTTAGCCTCAAGTAAGGTTGAAACAAACCTTTCTATTTTCCAGCTCCCATGAATGGCCATATTGTCATACTCGGGCGGATTAATGGAATCTTCTATATCAAAATCTATACTTTTACACCCCGCAGTGGAAAAACAGAGCGTAAAAATAAGAATAAGCGAAAATATTCTAATTGGTATTCTACTATTTAGAATCATATAACTCCTTTTCCTCACAAGGTATTTTCACGGTTACTACTGTTCCTCTTCCAGGTTCACTTTCTATTGTAAGCTCACCATTGTGTAGCCTTACTATCTCATCGCATATGGAAAGACCCAGTCCTGTTTGGGAATTACTATTTTTCCCCTTATAGAATTTCTCTTTTACAAAAGGAAGTTCATCTCTGCTTATTCCGCAGCCATCATCCTCAACCTTAAATACTGTATTCCCTTCCTCAAAATATGCCCTAAGGGACACAGAGCCTCCGGGAGGTGTGAATTTGAAGGAATTACCCAATAGGTTCAGCAAAACCTGCTTAATCTTATCCCTGTCAAGTTCAGCTTCGGGTATGTCTTCACAGCTTACATAAAAATTAATATTTTCCTTTTTCGCCCTGCCCTTCATGTGTTTTTCGATGAAATCAATTAAATCCGAAATATCAGTTCTTTGTTTGTTAAGTTCAACCTTACCAGATACAAACCTCGAAAAGTCCAGGAGTTCCTCAACCATATTGGCCAGTCTGTCACTTTCTTTGACAATTATGTTCAGACCATCCTCGATTATTTCCCTGTCACTAAATTCATCATCAATTATTGTATTCGCCCAGCCCTTAATTGAGGTTAAAGGAGTTCTGAGTTCATGTGAAACCGTTGATATAAAGTCATTCTTTATTCTTTCCCTATTCTGTACCTCGGTTACCATATAATTCAGTGTATCTGATAAAACTCCAATTTCATCGTGCCTTTTCTTTTTTATTCTTATATCAAGATTACCTTTTGCCATCATGCCTGCAGCTGCTGTTATGTCCACCAGCGGGCGTACTATACTTTGTGCCAGAATCAGGCTGATAATTATGGCCACAAGTACTACAACTACACCTATACCAATAAATATCCCGGATATATTGAATATTAACTTGTCAATTTGCGACAGTGAGGTAATAAATCTGAGTACACCCACCTGTTCACCGTCGGCTGTCAGTGGATAAGCTACAGCCATAACATGTTCTTTTTTTCCAACGTTGTGTATATAGCCTGTCCAGACACCCTTTTCTCCCTTGTAGGCCGTTTTGACATCAGCAGTCTCAACTTTCCCATAAGTTCCAAGGCCTTCGGAGTCAAGAAGAACCTCACCATCCTTTTGAATTATCTGAACCTGAGCCTTGGTCTGTCTCCAGAACACATCTGCATTGTCAATTATATTCACCTCTAATGAAACATTTGAAAAGTACTGTGTATAGAAGTCGGAGGCTGTCCGTATCTGATTTGTTAATATACTTTCAACATTACCATAAAAATAGAACCTGGTAAAATACACCAGCATGCCTTCAAAAGCCAGAACACTTATCAAAATTATGATAATAAAATTTCTGACCAATCTGGTTCTAATACTTTTTCGAGCAGGTTTTTCCCTTTGTGAGGAAGTCATACTACCGTTCCTTTCTCCATCTATAACCGGTCCCCCAAACTGTTTCAATATACTTTGATGGGGATTTCTCGTCTCCGATTTTACTTCTCAGTCTTCTGATATTTACATCAACTACTTTAGTATCCCCAATAAAATCATAACCCCATATCTTATCCAGCAGCTCATCTCTTGTAAAAGCCTTGTCCCGGTTTTCAAGAAAGAGCTTTAGCAGAAGGTATTCCTTGGGAGTGAGCATTACTTCCTCATCATTTTTGAAAACCCGCTGAGAATAAACATCAAGTCTGAAATCTCCGCAGCTTACCGTCTCCTCCCTTTCAGTAGCTCTCCTGCCCCCAAGACGTCTTAGCAGTGATTTTGCCCGCAATATAACTTCGGTGGTATTAAACGGTTTGAGTACATAATCGTCAGCACCGTATTCTAGGCCTTTTATCCTGTCAATATCCTGACCTCTTGCAGTAAGCATGATTATCCCCATTTGCGGGAACTCTTTTCTCAGTATTTCACAAACTTGGAATCCATCTATACCGGGCAGCATTACATCCAGTAATACCACATCAGGAGTTTCCTGTCTGGCTTTAATAATACCGTCCTCGCCGGTACCCGCTTCTATAACAATGAATTCACTCTTTCTGAAATTTATTCTTAGAAAGCCTCTAATGCTCTCTTCATCCTCAATAATCAAAACTTTATTTTGCATGGATACTTCTCCTCTTTTAACACTATCACTTTTATTATACCTTATATATACATTCTTCCAATAGAAAGAAAATAGCAAAAAAGAGGGTTCGCATAACTATAGGATTTATGTAGTTAGATAGCACCCGTGCCATTCTACTCCCGAACAGCTCATATAAATGTGTCGGACACAAAACAGTTAGAGTAACTTTCTTATATAACGTACGTTAATCAATATTGTTTTGCAAAAGCCTCTTTTATTTGTCATTTTTTATATTGCTTTTTATACTGATTTTGGAGCTACATTTATAGTAAGCATGTCCATTTTGAAGGGTAACTTCTCTAGCCCGGTAAAGTTCACTTATGGTAACCATTTGATATCCTTTAGCTTTAAGTTCCTTGATAATTACCTTAGCTGCTTCTGCAGTTGACTTATATATGTCGTGCATTAATATTATGTCTCCGTCTTTAACGTTTTTAAGTGTTATATTAACTATTTTGTTCTTATTCCTGCTCTTCCAGTCCATTGTATCAATTGACCATAAAACTAAAGGTGAACCGGCATATAATTTTACATTATCGTTTATACTTCCATAGGCAGGGCGAGTAACCAGCGGAGTCATTCCTGTTATGCTTTCCAATATTTTAGCTGTTCTGGTTATTTCGCTTTCTATTTCCTTACTGTTGAGCTTTGTCAGTTCCTTATGGTCATATGTATGGTTTCCGATTTCATTACCACCTTCAATAATACTGTTTATGGTACTTTTGTATACCTCAGCTCTGTTTCCGAGTACAAAGAAGGTTGCTACGGCGTTATTCTCCTTCAAGGATTCCAGTATTTCTACCGTATATTTAGGATGAGGTCCATCATCAAAGGTCAGGGCCACCATTGGTTTACCTGTATCGAGCTCTCTATTAAAAGTGGGTTCATATGTAATCTCTGTTTCGGTGCTTATTCGCTTTTCCAAGTCATCGTTTTCTTTCTCAAGAGTATTTTCATTTACTTTGAGATTTTCCAAGACAGTTTCTTCTGCATTTTTTAGTATCACTTGGACTCCATCTACTTCATTAATTATATTTCTCGTACCCTGTATTGAAGGATTTTCAGCAGCTGTATTACTGCTTGTATAACCCACACAAACAAGCAAAATAATCAATATGGCAACTGTAGCCTGTATGGTTTTTTTCATTTTAACCTCCATGAGCCATAATAGCATCCACAAATGGTAATGAAAAGACACTAGTGGCTTTTCGTATCTTAAAAGGATTACTGATCCTGGCCCCGTCAACTATATTGATATTTTAGTTGTTCATAGTTTGTAAATGGTAACAAAATAACAAAAAAAAGGTTACAATATAGTAACCTTCCTCATTTTTCGCTATTATATTTCAACTACCCTATTTGAGGCATTTAAAACCAAATAAATAAATTCCTGATCGTTTAAACCCAACTCATCCAGTTTATCAAGGAACTCTGCTCTGTCAGTAAGACTTTCCCATACCTTCTCAGCCTGAATCTCAGGGAGCTTTAATTTTTCATCTGCATATGTATCAATTATATATTTCACTGTGTAATCGGCCAGATAAAGAGCTTTATCCATTTTTCGTTTTCTTGGTATACCATTGGCATCATTATGAGCTCTGACAGAGTATACTATAGCTTCATCAAAGCCAAGATTCTCAATTATTTCTGCTCCGGTAATGCCGTGAAGCTGAGGTTGGTTCACAGTCTTCTCGTAATCAATATCATGGAGTAATCCCGTCAGACCCCATATTTGTGCATCAGCATTGTAATGCCTTGCGAGATCTTCCATTACGGTTTCAACTATTAACGACCTAAAAAGTACATTTTTATTGTTAAGTCGAAGTTTTAATTCTTCAAGTGCCCGGTCCCTATTCAAATTAAATTACCTCCTTAATCAATTGAAGTTTAATTTCGGTACTGAATAAAGTATTCATTTTAATCGAATTTGCGATAAACAGCTATATAACAAAAAGCCCAGTGCATTATTTCGCCTGGGCTTGCATTTCGAATTTCTGAGTTATACTACCTTTATTAACAAGAAAAGAGCAACTGAAGTTACAAGGAATGCGATAGCAGCAAATGCAGTATATTTGCCCAACATTGCATCAATAGTACGACCCTTGTTCTTTCCAAAGAAGGTTTCAGCTCCACCTGCTATAGAACCTGACAAACCAGCTTGCTTTCCAGACTGAAGTAATACAATAACAATTATCGAAATAGCAAATATAATATGAAGTATATTAACAATCCATTTTGCAATTAACAATTATAACACCTCCTAAAATAGACAAGTAACATTCTAGCATATCCCAATGTAAAAAGCAACATAAAAAAACAAGTCTTAAGACTTGTTTTTTTATGTTTTTTAATTATTTTGATAGGTTAAACCAGGCTTTGATACCCGGATATTCAGCCACTTCATCCAGCTCCTCTTCAATTCTTAAGAGCTGATTGTATTTTGCCACTCTGTCTGTTCTTGAAGGAGCACCAGTTTTGATCTGACCGGAGTTTGTTGCAACAGCTATATCAGCGATTGTAGCATCCTCAGTCTCACCTGATCTGTGTGAGGTAACAGCAGTATAACCTGCTCTGTTTGCCATCTGTATTGCATCCAGAGTTTCAGTCAATGTACCGATTTGGTTTACCTTTATGAGAATTGAGTTGGCAACTCCCATCTTTATACCCTTTTCAAGTCTTCTGGTATTTGTAACAAACAAGTCGTCTCCTACAAGCTGAATTCTCTTGCCGAGTTTGTCGGTAAGCATTTTCCAGCCTTCCCAGTCCTCCTCTGAAACTCCGTCTTCAAGAGAAATAATAGGATACTTGTCACAAAGGTCTGACCAATATTGTACCATTTCTTCTTTGGTCTTTCTTATGTTTGTCTTCCAGAAGAAATAGGTTCCATCCTCCTGGTACATCTCTGTAGCTGCCGCATCTATAGCTATTCTGAAGTCATCTCCCGGCTTGTAGCCCGCTTTAACCACAGCTTCGAGAATAACCTGTATGGCCTGTTCATCTGTTTCAAGATTTGGTGCAAAGCCACCCTCATCACCTACAGCAGTGCTCAAACCCTTACTTTGCAAAACCTTCTTAAGGTTGTGGAAAACTTCCGCACACATTCTCAGCGCTTCCTTGAAGCTTTCAGCGCCCACAGGCATTATCATAAACTCCTGTATATTAACACTGTTGTCTGCATGTTTTCCGCCATTTATTATATTCATCATAGGCACCGGCAGAGTTTTGGCATTAACTCCTCCGATGTACTGGTACAAACCTAAGCCTAATGATTCTGCGGCAGCCTTGGCAACTGCAAGGGAAACTCCAAGAATTGCATTTGCACCAAGTCTTTCCTTGTTTGGGGTGCCGTCAAGTTCTATCATCATCTTATCTATGGCAACCTGATCCAATACATTCATTCCTTCTACTTCAGGGGCAATGACATTGTTTACATTTTCAACGGCGGTTTCAACGCCTTTACCCATATATCTTTCACTGTTGCCATCCCTTAATTCAATTGCTTCAAAGGCACCGGTAGATGCTCCGGATGGAACAGATGCTCGTCCTATATAGCCGCCTTCCGCAATAACTTCAACCTCAACAGTCGGATTTCCTCTGGAATCAATAATTTCTCTGGCAAAAACGCTTTCAATAGGTATATATTGTTTCATACAATTTCTCCCTTCAAGGTAATTCTTCGTATTTAGAATAACATTGCAACATTATCATTGTAAATATTTCCCTCATAAATCTTTATTTATGTATGAAGCATCCTGTTTCATACTAATAGATATTATATGTTGAATTCAAAATATCATACAAAATACTGTTTTCATATTATTATTTACCCATCGTTGAAATAAATAAACATTATTGACAATACAAACAACTAACTGACATTTATTTGTCTTACAGGCCGGCCTTCAATATAACCTCTGTTACCCATTGGGGCTAGCTGAAATCTTGGCCCGTCCTCCAAAGCCCATTCAAAACCATAAATCTCAGGTTGGTAATTTTCAATAGTCTCTATGGTTCTTCCTATGGCTTCCTGAAATTTCTCGTCTTCATAGGGCGGTCCCTGAAATATCATCATTTTACACGGCTTTAGATCAATTATATCAAACCCCTCAGGGACTAAACCATCGTAAACAAAAGGTACTTCAACTCCCTGTACAAAGATCGAAGATCCGGGTTTTCGGAACTGCTCGGGCAGCCATAGTCCTACAGGTTCACACAGAGCTTCTTTTATGCTTGTAAGCACACCCCAGACATCACACCCCACTTCCTGACAGTAGCCATAATAATCTACAGCTTTAATACCCCTCTTAAGAATCAATTTTCTGGCCGGTCTTTCAATAACTTGAACAAATACCGTCATAAACGAATCCTTCTTAATATTCTGGTCCTTTTTACTTTCTCCATTATTTTTTATTATGTGATGATCCCGAATGCTATATGGAATGAATAGTTTAATGGGCGGATATGACTTTGAATACTTTACAGGTGTGATACCAAATTCTTTGGAAAAAGCTCTTGTAAAACCCTCATGTGAGTCAAAAACAAAGTCTAGTGCTACGTCAACAACCTTTATTCTTTCATCCCTGAGTTTTATAGCTGCTTTTGATAAACGAAGCCTTCGTATGTAATCAAATGGAGTTTTACCTGTTAGTTCCTTGAAAACTCTGACTGAATGCCAGGGTGAGTAATTAGCTTCTGCTGCAATCATATGAAGAGTTATTGGTTCATTTAAATGTTTTTGGATAAAGTCTTGCATTTTTTGAACAGCATTTATCTTTTCAAATATATTCATATTATCACCTAGATAATAAGTATTAAACCGGCAACCACGTTAACGCCTTTACATTCAATATTTAGTGTTGTATTTCCTTGAACCATTGGACAATCAGCTCGTCAAGTTTGCTATTAATAGCCATAAGCTCAGGTTCATCGTTTATACCCTTTCTTTCAATATAGTCATATAATTTTTCTCTGAGCTCCTGGATTTCATCCGTAAGCTTTTTATTGATTTTTGTCATCAGCATCCTCCACAAGGTATACTATTATAATTTTTCTATATAAAGTTTAAAAATTTAAATATGTTTACATTTAATGTATAAAAAGAAAACATTTTCACAATAATATATATTTTAGCGTATATTTCGTTCATATTCAACAAAAATTAAGAATATTTTGTTCGTTTTTTGGAAATAAAAATCCCCCACATGATATAGTAGTATTCGGGAGGCATGATATGGGATTTGGTGACAGATTAAGAGAACTCAGAGAAGAAAAAGGTATTACACAAAAAGAACTTGGTAGGATCATTAATATTTCTGACAGAGTTATCGGATACTATGAAGCCAATAACAGATTTCCTAAGGACGAATATGTCCTCAAAAAGTTGGCTGATTTTTTTAATGTTACAATTGATTACCTCGTGGATCGGGACTCAAGCCGTAAAACTCCTGACGGATATATAGCAGAAACTGCGCAGGAATATAATATATACCTCAATGATCTGCCTGATGAAGCTATAAAACGTGTAAAAGAATATGTTGAATTAATGAGATTGAAATACAAGACTAATAAAATTAATAGCCACAATGAAAAATAGAAGCTCTCAGTTTACTGAGAGCTTAAAATTTGTGTTACTTCTATTTTATCTGCATTGCTTCTTTTTTATATTGACTGAGATGTAATTCATATTCATTTATCAACTGCCGCCTTCTGTCCTCAAATACGCTATGGTCCTGTATATAATCTGTATCTTCCGGTACGATGTATATTTCTGTGTACTCTGCTGCGTTAGTCTTTTGGGGCAATAGATGTATTAGTTTCCCCATAGTTTTGTTCATACTTTCTCATCCCTTCGATAAAAACTTTCCTCTCTTTACTTTTCCGTAGTATATCAAATTTCTTTGCTAATACTTTAAATAATTCATCCTGATAGTAGCATACTGTTAGGATATGTATGTAAGCCATAAACGGCTTGACAAACCCTCTTATTTCATCTACAGTTCTTCCAATATGTGCATCATCAGCCATTTCAATCTGAAGCAGCGATATTATACCCTGATTTTCACAGAATACAGGGATTGCTATGTATTGAGTCATTTTTTCATTACTGTTCTTGCCGTAAACGCATTCCTTTTTTATTTCAGCTGCATTTGTCAAAATAAATATGTTATTTTGATTATCATTAAAAATCCTTACCTGATAATAATTCTTATCTGTATTTAAATAGAAATACCTGTCAAACAAGCTTGGTGATATCTGATTTGCATTACCATAACTTATCATCTTAATATATTCTTGCCCAGATTTTTTTTCCTTAAACTTCTGCATCAGGGACACCTGATGTGTTTCCCTTTCTGTAGAAATTTTTATTGCATCATAAATGTTATGGCATACCAGAGCAGCAACATCCTGGTAGCTAAGGTTACTAAACTCGGATTTCGTGGGGATTGAACTGGGTTTTATAGATATACTGCTCGTTATTTCATATAGCTTTCTGCCTATTGTTTGATTTATTACTGTTCCTCGGTTAACAATCTCCTTTATACATTTCGTAGTTTGTACCTGGTATTTTTGATAACTGTCAATCAAAAGTACGAGCCAGTTGTAAACCACAATAAACACGAACGTTACTAGTATATGTATCTTGTCAGCATAAAATTCCAACTGATTTATTTTATATGTATCAAAATTGGATAACCGCATTTGAAATGCAAAAACAACGGTAAAAAGAAAGTTAATCAGTGTTCTGATAAAAGGGGATCTTAAGATTTTGTACAACCTGTGAATAAGCCTGCCGAATTTCTTATAGTTCTTTGAAACTTTTTTAAAAAATAAAACAGTCTTTATCGGTTTTCTCATATTCTTATGCCTCCCAAACGTTGTATGCCAAATATGTTCTACAAAAATGAATTTATCCCTTTGTTTCGGTAATATTCTGTACATTATTTCCTATCCCAGATTTTCACCTGATATTCCCCATAAACACATAAGAGATAAAAAAAATATAACTTTTGTAGAATATTGGTTTATTTGGTCGGTTTTATGCTATAATTAGCATAATCATTTTGCAGTTAATATTTATATGGAGGATTTGAAACTTATGTATGAATTAAGGCAAGGAAAGTTTTTTAAGCTAGCTTTATGTTTAGTATTATTAGTAACTATCACACTATCGGCAGGAATTTACTCCTCTGTTGATGCAGCTGCCAAGCCGTCAATTGAAGCTAAAATGACAATCGGCACTGGGAGCTTGGTTGGGAATTATGATTATTATTCAGTGGAAGATGGCAAGTATGATTTATTAGTATCTGATGCGGTAAAGGGTGCTACTTACACCTTTACTTCAAGCAATTCAAAAGTTGTTTCAGTTAAGACAAGTGGTTCAAAAGCATTTTTAACCGGATTAAAAGCCGGAACTGCAACAATTACAGTTAACCAAAAATTAAAGGGGAAAACCACTAAAGTTGGAACCTGTACGGTTACTGTAAAAAATGCTACAGTTCATCAGGATTCCATCCCTGTATTACCCCTTGGTACCAGTAATGGGAATGAACCTCTTGAATTCTCATACCGCAATAACGATGCGACTTATACATATGTTTCAAACAGCAAAAATTTTACAATGAAGGAAAACATCAAAAAATTTGATGGCATGAACTTCATATCTCATAGTTTTACTGCTAAAGAACCTGGAACCTATTCTGTTACAGTAAAAGAAACCTACAATAAAAGCACCAGAACAGTTGGAACTATTAAGTATACTGTAAAAAAAGCTACTGTTGAGACTGAAAGCAAAATTGATTTAGGTGACAGCACGTGGGTATTCGATCTCATAAACGATTATAGAACTGATGTATACTACTTCATCCTGCCTGAAGATAATGGAGTTGTTGAGACCTCTGTAAACGGGGACAGCCTTTATTTGAAGGGTAAAAAAGTAGGCACTGCAAACGTGAAAGTATATGAAAATGCTCAATCAGCTGACGAAAGTAAGCTTCTGGGTACATGCAAAGTAACGGTAAAAGAAGTTGTTTTGGAAGACCTTGCTTTGGATTTTGATGAAACGGAAGTCTATGTTTACGATGATCCTATTGAATTTTCAGTTGATAAGGAACCTTCTAACGCTTTTGGAGAAATAACAGTCACTTCCTCTAATCCAGATGTTGCTACGGTAAGTGGACTTGACGAAGAGGGTATCGGTACAATTACCCCGGTAAGTGCAGGTACTACAGAAATCAAAATTACCTGTGGAGATATAACCAAAACACAAACTATAACTGTTCTTGAAGATGAAGATTATTAAGAATATAGGAATATGATGATTACTAATAAATTAATATTAGTATTGTAAAGAGGCTGTCAGTAAAAAAGCACCCCGGTAAATTAGATAAATTGTCTAATAAACGGGGTGCTTTCTTTTAATAGCTTATATTCTATACTGTTCTTTATTTTATTAGGAGCGATTCTCCTGACATATCTGCAGGTTTAGCTTCTCCCATCAAATCAAGTATGGTCGGTGTAAGGTCGGCAAGCTTACCTTCTTTTAGTGTTGCATTTCCCAAACCTATACCTATCAACGGTACCACATTAGTGGTGTGAGCAGTAAATGCACCTCCATTTTCGTAGTCCAGCATCTGCTCAGCATTTCCGTGATCAGCTGTTATGAGTACAATTCCATTTTGAGCCTGAACTGCATCAACAACCTTCCCAACACAGGTGTCAACGGCTTCTACAGCCGCCTTGGCAGCATTAAAGTCTCCTGTGTGTCCAACCATGTCACAATTTGCAAAGTTCAAAATTATAACATCATACTGTTTTGAGTTTATTCTCTTAACGCATTCCTCAGCAACTTCATAAGCACTCATTTCTGGCTTAAGGTCATAGGTTGCAACCTTGGGTGAAGGAATAAGAGCTCTGTCCTCACCTTCATACTGGGTTTCCACTCCACCGTTAAAGAAGAAGGTAACGTGAGCGTACTTTTCAGTTTCAGCTATTCTCAGCTGTCTGTAACCCAGCTTGCTGACATATTCGCCAAAGGTGTTGTCAAGGGTCTGTGGCTTGAAAGCAACAACAACGTTTGGCATGGTCTTGTCATACTGAGTCATGCAAACATAGTATAGAGGGAAGAAGCCGTTTGCTCTCTCAAAGCCCTTGAAGTCAGGGTCAACAAAGGTTCTTGTGATTTCTCTTGCTCTGTCCGGTCTGAAGTTGAAGAAAATAACTGAATCATTGGCGCCTATTGTAGCAACGGGCTTACCGTTTTCAAGGATAGCTGTTGGCTTAACAAACTCATCAAATTCCTTCTTTTCAAAGGAGTTCTCAACAGCCTCAACAGCAGAATTTGCTGTATGACCTTTTCCGAGTACCATTACATCGTAAGCCTGTTGTACTCTATCCCATCTGTTGTCTCTGTCCATAGCGTAATATCTGCCCATAACTGAAGCAATTTTTCCTACACCTATTTCAGCAATTTTAGCTTCAAGCTCTTGGGTATAAACCTTTGAACTATCCGGTGGTACGTCTCTTCCGTCAAAGAAACAGTGAATATATACATCCTTTATACCGCTTTTTTTAGCGAATTCAAGTAATCCATACAAGTGCGTATTGTGACTGTGAACTCCTCCATCGGATAAAAGACCTATCAAGTGAAGTTTCGAGTTATTTTTATTACAATTTTCCACTGCCTTCAGGAATTCTTCCTTCTGAAAAAAATCTCCGTCTTTTATGGATTTGGTTATTCTGGTCAATTCCTGATAAACTATTCTACCCGCACCAATATTAGTATGGCCTACTTCCGAGTTTCCCATCTGACCCTCGGGAAGACCTACATCCATACCGCTGGTATGAACAATTGTATTGGGGTAGGTTACCAGATATTTATCGATATTTGGTTTACTTGCCGCTGCAATTGCATTCCCTTCTGTTTTTGGGTTATTGCCAAAACCGTCGAGGATCATTAATGTTATTAATTTCTTTTCCATATGATATTCTCCCTTACATTTTGAACGGTTACTATTTTATATTTAACTATTTATATTACAAGTTGTTGACTTACAATTTGACCCTCCAGAATCTGCCGGAGGGTCAAATATCTATTTTATCCAAATAGAATTAAACTTAACTATTATTATGCATTTGCAATAACGGTGAATTCGTCAACCTTCAAGCTTGCTCCGCCTACAAGTCCGCCGTCTATATCTGACATTGCGAACAGTTCAGCTGCGTTCTTTGCGTTAACGCTTCCGCCGTACTGAATTCTAACCTGCTCAGCAACTTCTTCACCATAAAGTTCAGTAACCAGATTTCTGATAATTGTGCAAACCTCGTTAGCCTGTTCGTTTGTAGCAGTCTTTCCTGTTCCGATAGCCCAGATTGGTTCGTAAGCTATAACTGTCTTCTTAACCTGTTCAGGTGTCAAACCAAGTAAAGCAACCTTAATCTGATATCTAACGTGATCAGCTGTGACTCCCTGTTCTCTTTGTGTCAGTGTTTCACCACAGCAGATTATTGGAGTCATGCCATACTTGAATATAGCGTGAGCCTTTTTGTTTATCATTTCATTTGTTTCACCGAAGTATTCTCTTCTTTCAGAGTGTCCAATTATTACATAATCAACACCGAGTTCAGCCAGCATAGGACCTGATACTTCTCCTGTGAAGGCACCCTTTTCTTCCCAGTGCATGTTCTGGGCAGCAACCTTTATATTTGTTCCCTTAGCTGCTTCAATTACGCCTGGGAGGCAAACGAATGGAACACCTACAACAACTTCATTTGAAGCATCTGCAACACTTGCTTTTAATTCATTTACAAATGCAACAGCTTCCTTTGGAGTCTTGTTCATCTTCCAGTTACCAGCTGCAATTGTCTTTCTTGGATTTCTATCCATAAGAACAGCTATACCTGGTAGAACCTTTCCTTCAAGGAATTCCAATGAAGCACCGCCACCAGTTGAAATGTGGGTAATCTTATCAGCAAAACCCAATTGTTCAACTGCTGCAGCTGAATCTCCTCCACCTACTATTGAAAGAGCACCTGATTCAGCAACTGCCTTTGCAATTTCCTTTGTACCTGTTGCAAAGTTAGGGAATTCAAATACTCCCATAGGTCCATTCCAGATTACAGTCTTAGCTTTCTTTATTTCTTTTGCAAACTTCTCTATTGTGAGTGACCCGATATCCATACCCATCCATCCGTCAGGCATAGCATCTGATGGGACATACTTGATTTCTGTGTCGTTTTTGAATTCCTGAGCAACCATACTGCCTATTGGAAGCATCAAGTTAACACCCTTTGTCTCTGCTTTTTCCATCAAGGTTTTAGCTAATTCCAACTTGTCATCTTCACATATTGAATTTCCGATGTGGTAGCCCTTTGCCTTTAAGAAGGTATAAGCCATACCGCCACCGATTATCAATGTGTCAACTTTATCGATGAGGTTTTCTATAACAGCGATTTTGTCAGAAACCTTTGCGCCGCCAAGTATAGCAACGAATGGTCTTGCAGGGTTAGCAAGAGCTTTACCCATGAATTCTATTTCCTTCTTGATGAGGTATCCGCAAACAGATGGTAAATAATCTGCCAGACCTGCAGTTGAAGCGTGAGCTCTATGAGCAGTACCGAATGCATCATTTACAAATATTTCGGCCATGCTTGCTAGTTCTTTTGCAAACTCAGGATTATTCTTTGTTTCTTCCTTATGGAATCTTACGTTCTCAAGCATAAGAACTTCACCGTTCTTTAATGCAGCAGCTTTTGCTTTTGCATCTTCACCGATAACGTCTTTTGCCATTATTACTTCCTTACCCAAAAGTTCACCTAATCTAACTGCTGTAGGCTTCATGCTATACTTATCTTCAAAGCCTTCCTTTGGTCTTCCAAGATGTGATACCAGTATAGTCTTTGCTCCCTTATTAACAAGGTATTTGATAGTAGGAAGAGCACCAACAATTCTCTTATCGTCAGTGATATTTCTGTCTGCGTCCAATGGTACGTTAAAATCAACTCTAACAATAACTTTTTTTCCAGCTACATCGATATCTTCGATGGTCTTCTTGTTCATCATACTCATATGTTCACACTCCTATATATTTTTATAAAGCATAGATACAAAGAAAACATTCCGGTTATAGAAAAATTTTCTTACACTATATGCCGTTTCAACGAGGCTATATGCTCACCGTCTGAAAACCGAATTGGTAAGAGGACACATACTATGTATATTATCCAATTTATAAAGAATCATTACAATTTGTACGGTGATTATAAAGAATTAGAATAGCTTAATTCCAAAGAATTAAAATAATAATTTTTTATAAATAACCAAAGTAATTTTACATCTTTTTCTCTCTTATTTCAATAGATTTTGTTAGTAAATTAACACATCTGGAGAATTACTTCTCAATATGGTATTATTTTGGGAGGTTCAATTATACACTTGACATACCAAAAGATATTAAGGAGATAAAAAGTGAAAATTCAGAGGCCTCAACTACCTAACGATATTTGCATTTCAAACAATATTTCAGATACAATTCAACAGCAGTTGGAATCAGGCTATGATATAGATAAGTTTCATTTTATCAATGGTACCTTTAGTTTATCAACATCAAAAATCCTTGTTTTCTATAAATGTATTTTTGAAAAATGTAGCTTTAAAAAGAGTAGTAATAATTATGTATTTGAAAATGTTGTATTTAAAGATTGCGATCTGTCAAATATGGACTTCAATGATGCGGGGTTTAGCAGTGTAGAATTTATTAATTGTAATATGACCGGCATTAATATGACAAAGGCTAAACTGTGCGATGTGTTTATAGATGAATGCAGTTTGAGGTACTCTATTTTTTCCAATGCCGATTTTACCCGGGTTTCTATTCAGAAGTCAAACCTCTCAAACTGTTACATCTGGGAAGCTACTCAAAAGGATTTATCCTTTTCGCAATGTAATCTCACTTCCGCCGAGCTGGCCGGAACAATGCTGAAGGGTATAGATTTCACCTCCAGTGATATTGACGGGCTTTTATTAAGAGGCCCGGAGTTAAAAGGAGTTATCGTTAATGAGTATCAAGCTCTTGGACTATCAAAAATACTTGGCATTATTATTAAATAAAAGTAAATTAAAAGGAACCGCAGCAAAAGTCTTTTAAATTACTTTGCTCAGTCCCTTTTACTCGTTAGAGTTTTATATTATGTATCACAAGTAAGTATCTCAAGTAAATACCACAAGTAAGTATCATAAATAAGTATTAATAATAAGTATTACTAATCGGTTATGTTATATACCCTTTAAGATTGTTTATAGAAATTCTGATACTCTCAAACGGATCAATATATATATTGTCCTGTTCTATAGCCACCCACTTAAAATCAGACTCGGCTGCAATTCTATAAAGTTGGGCGCAGTCGATTATTCCTGTTCCTACTTCCGTCATCTTCTTCTCCTGTTTGTCAGCCATATCCTTTATATGTATGGTCCTTATCCTGGATATGTTCCTTGACAGGTATTCCACCGGATCAAGTCCTGCGTCTGTTACCCAGAAACAGTCCAATTCCAGTGAGACATTCTCGGGCGAAGTATTCCTTAGTATAATATCCTCAGCAAATTCCCCATTGAATTTCGGGGCAAATTCATGACCATGGTTATGATACATAAAATGAATACCGTTTCTGCGCATTCTTTCGCCCCATTTTTCAGCACTTTCGCAGAGGCGCAGCCAGCCGTCCTTGTCTTCGGCATCATACCAGCCTAAACTTATATATTCTGTCTCAAGATAATTACAGTATTTAATAAGCCCGTCCAGGTCATTATTCAGTATATCAATACTGGTATGGGTTCCCATTGCCTTTAGATTGTATTTTTCAAGCAATTCCTTCATTTCCCTTGCATTAATATCAAAAAAGGAATAAAACTCAACACCGGCGTACCCTGCTCGAGATACTTCCTTTAAAACATTCTCAAAGCTATCTACACATTTTTCACGTATGGAATATAGTTGCAAGCCTATTTCTGGCTTCATATAATATCAGCTCCTTTTATGCATTCCCCGCGTTCAGCGGATTCAAAAATCGCATCAATGACCTTCATAACACGCATAGCCTGGGCTGGTGTAACAATCAGTTCTTCGTCTCCCCTTATAGCCTTTGCAACATTATCATAATAATCCTTGCAGTCGGGATTCATATGGGGCAGAGGTATTTCATCAATGGTCTCCACCGGCCTCGGTGCCATTGTCTTTGTTGGCCCCGCACTGGTATGAACTATGCCTTCCTCCCATTTGAATTCTACAAGGTTGGCTTTAAGAATTTTTCCGTTGCATTCCCAGTCGTTTATTACAAGCGTTCCGGAATCAGTGCTGATATGCCACCTTGGCAACGGAATAAAGGTGTAGGTGTCGACCTCTATTAACGCACTCAAACCGCTCTCAAACTTAAGCATTACTTTAAAGTTGTCATCAACATCTTTAAACTTTACACTTAACAAATGTGCATATATCTCGGTCACAGGGCTGTCTATCAACCAGAGCAGCTGATCCAGCAGGTGTACACCCCAGTCCAGCAACATTCCTCCTCCGGCCTCCTTAACACATCTCCAGTCTCCGGGAACACCTCTGGAGCCTTGAACCCTCGATTCTATATAAAAGGGTTTTCCTATAAGCTGCTTTTCAAATGCTTCCTTAACGATTCGAAAATCCTTATCCCAACGCCTGTTCTGATGAACAGTGAAAATTCTGTTCACCTCCTTTGAGACTGCCAGAACCTCTTCCAGCTCTTTGGCATTCATCATAACAGGCTTTTCACATATAACATGTTTGCCTGACTTTAGTGCCTCAATGGAAATATCCTTATGGAAATTGTTTGGTGTAGCTATAATAACCAGTTCAGTACTGTCTTTAAGGCATTCCTCCAAAGAGGTATAGGGTCTGTCCCCTTCCTCTTCGGCTGCCTCAATCCTCTTTGGATTAATATCATATACACCGACAATCTCTATGGAATTAATGTTCTTAATCTGTTTGGCGTGAAATGAACCCATTCCGCCATATCCTATAATTGCAGCTTGTATGCACATAATATGCTCCATCCCCATCGCAAACGTGATGATTTAAAATGTAGTTTGTATACACGAAATGTTGCTCCGCGTTATGCCCACCACATACCTGTTGGCTTTTCTTCAAATATCATTACTCTTTTCAGGAAGGAAACAGCCTTTTCCAATCCCTCTTTTGAAGTCATCAGACTATCTTCATGCTCAATAGACATTACATAATCATAACCTGTAAGTCTTAGTTCACTGCAGATTGCTCTCCAAACCTCTTCTCCGTGTCCATAGCCTACAGTTCTGAATAACCAGGATCTTTCTGCTTCATTTCCAAAATGTTTTGTATCCAGAACACCATTCTTGCTAGTATTATACAAATCTATTTTTGTATCTTTGGCGTGGAAGTGGTAAATTGCTCCCTTGAGCTCTCTGATTGCTGCAACAGGATCAATTCCCTGCCAGAACAGGTGTGAAGGGTCGAAGTTTGCACCTATTATGTCTCCCACCGCCCCTCTGAGCTTAAGAACAGTATCCGGATTATAAAGACAGAAGCCCGGATGCATTTCAAAGGCTATCTTGTCAACACCATACTTCTTTGCAATTCCGGCGGTTTTCTGCCAGTATGGTATCAGCACCTCATTCCACTGCCATTTCAATATTTCCTGGAAATCATCAGGCCACGCACAGGTAACCCAATTTGGATATTTTGAATTTTCACTATCTCCGGGACACCCTGAGAAGGTAACTACTCTGTCAATCCCCAACTCACCGGCCAGCTGGACAGCGGCTTCAAATTCTGTATGGAACTTCTGAGCTATTTCCTTTTGGGGGTGTACCGGGTTGCCATGTACCGATAAGGCACTTAAAGTCATTTCATACTTTTCTAGTGTAGCCTTGAAATCTTTAATTAGATTCTTTTCCTTAATAAATTTCACTGCATCACAATGTGAAGTTCCAGGGTATCCTCCGCAGCCTATCTCAACAGCATCTACACCTATACATTTCAAATATTCCAAGGTCTCCTCAAGGGGCTGATTTCCAAGTAAAACCGTAAATACTCCTAATTTCATAAAAAACCTCCATTCTGCCGCACTCAGCGACTAAGTTATTATACTTACAAAACAAATCAGTCAGAATTTGACATTAACATAATTCGTAAATCTCTAAATTTAATCGTTGAAATAAACAGGCTTACCAGTCTTTGCTGATTCATAAATAGCCTCAAGTATCTGTGTAACAACAAGTGCCTGTTCCGGAGTTACAGTAAGCTCCCCCTTACCTGATACTGCATTTATAAACGCCAGTTGTTCCAGAACCTCCGGTTTTTGAGAACCTCCTTCGTAGAAGGCTACTCCTCCAGCGTTAAAGTCAGGTTTTAGCACATACTGATTACCGTTTTTTACACCATTGATTCTCAGACCGTCAAGCATATCTGCTCCAGCTTCAGTACCACAGAGTACAGTTGCAGCCTCCAGGCTTTCAAGTGAATTGAGTGCCCAGCTGGATTCAAGAATTATTGTTGCACCGTTTTCCATTACTACAAAACCGAAGGCACTATCTTCAACAGAAAACGTCTCAGTATCCCAGTCCCCCCAGGCATTACCTGTATTCCTCTGGTTGTTCAGCTTATGATAGGTTGTTCCGACAGCATACTTTGGCTTGTAGTTATCCATCATCCACAGTGTAAGATCCAAGGCATGCGTTCCGATATCAATTAAAGGACCTCCGCCCTGTTCATATTCATTGAGAAAAACTCCCCAGGTTGGAACGGCTCTACGTCTTATTGCCCTTGCTTTTGCCATATATATTTCACCGAGAACGCCATTTCTGCATTCTTCCTTAAGATATCTGGAATCAGGGCGGAAACGATTCTGATAACCGATTGTCAGTACTTTTTTGTTTACCTTTGCAGCCTCTACCATTTTACTGGCTTCAACTGAATTAATGGCCATGGGTTTTTCACACATAACATGTTTTCCGGCATTGAGGGCCGCCACAGTAATTTCACTATGTGAACGATTCGGTGTGCAAACATATATGATATCTATACTGCTGTCTTTAAGTAATTCCCTGTAGTCAGTGTATGTTTTTGCATCTGTTGTCCCGAACTCCTTTGCAGCCTCTTGAGCCTTTTCGGGAACAATATCACAAAATGCAACCATATCTACCAGTCCGGTCGCCTTAATACTTGGCATCTGTTTTCCGTTTGCTATTCCCCCGCATCCGATTATTCCTGCTTTTAAATTTGTCATACTAACCTCCGTTTCAGCTGCATAGCAGCAATGAAAATAGTCAATCTACGTGTTATCCATATTATTAAAAAGGTATTAAACACGCCTCGTTATATTGACAATGATAACGTCATTTTGTTAATATCGATAGTAAATAATTCTATAATTCAAGACAAAAACTGACGTCTATGTTAGTGTCAAAGCCGTTAAAGTGTCAAAGCCACTAAAGTGTCAAAGCCACTAAAGTGTCAAAGCCACTAAAGTGGCTTAAGGAGGCTAGTATGAGTGCTTATTTTGAAATTTCCAGAGAAGCTGATAGGAAAATACATATATTCAGAATCATTGATAACAACTGCGAGCCACATTTTCACTCAAATATAGAATTGGTTTATGTGGTCAGTGGTAAAACGAATATAAACATAAATGGACAGATCAGAACTCTGACCGAGGGCTGCGTATCTATTGCCAACAGTTATGACATACATTCCTATACGAATCTTGAAAATTCGGACACAATAATCATGATAATACCTGTGGAGCTTGTGAACAGCTATGTTGCCTCCGTTCGTTCCAAGGTGTTTTCAAGTTCCTTTATTGATAGCTGCGAAAACACAAAAAGTATTTTTAGTGTAATGGAAAAGCTGCTCAATTCTCAGGATTCCTCCAATGAGCTGGTCAGTAAGGGTGCAGCCTACTATATTCTGGGTCTTCTATGTGACTGTGTTGAACTCATCGATAAGCCAACGGTAAGCAGCACCGATCTGGCCAGAAAAATTCTTGTATATCTGCAGCAGAATTATTTGAATCCTCTTTCAATTGAGACACTGGCAAAGCATTTCGGCTATAACAAAGACTATCTGTCCAAATTTTTTAATTCCTATTTGGGCTGCGGCTTTAACAGCTACATGAATGCTCTGCGTTCACGACATGCAGCCCAGCTCATATCCAGCGGAAAATCAGATTTGACTGATATAGCCTATATGTCCGGGTTCGGAAATTATCGTACCTTTAACAGGGCCTTTCTTCAGTCTTATGGAATCACTCCCTCTGACTATAAAAAAAGACTTGCAGGCATAAAGCATGCAAGCCAAGTTGAAGTATCCTGTTATCCATAAGTATTATATTAAACCCTATATTTCATTTGATTTATTTTCTGTGGACATTACGTTATTTGATCTGCTTTTAATCAACAGTGTGAGAACAGTAGCGATAACCAGTACGGCCGTAACAGCCAGACCGCCTTCCAGCCCAAATTCCCCTCCGTTTATTAATGTATTTGTTTTATTAGATTCAAAGGAAAAAACAGTAGCATTAATTTTAATACCGCTGACAGCAATTCCAAAAATATTGCCCTGTACAAAATTCCACATGGAATGAATTGCGCACACTCCCCATATATTCTCTGTGCAAAGCATATATACCGAAGCAAAAACACCAAATAAAGCAAGGTTAATTAATGGCAGAATTGCGATCCCGTTATTTAATATATGCATTAGAGCAAACAGTAGAGAATTGAGTACAATTGCAATTATTACAGATTTTTTTGCTGCCAGAGAAACCATAAAATAGCCCCTCAGTATTACTTCCTCACTCATCCCCTGACATAGGAAGGCCAGGAAAAAGACCAGAACCACACCGATATTGCTGCCCAGTACCAGCCCTTTGTACTCAAGTGTCCCGGATAACCAGCAAATCAGAACTCCAGCTCCGAACATTATAGCTCCCACAAGCAGACCTGCCAGATAGTTGGAAACTGCTTTCTTCTTTGTAAAACCCATTGAGAAAAGGCTGCGCTTTTCAATGAATCTGCAGTAAATAATGGTTAATGCCGTTGCAATAACAGTGCAGAACAACATTAGAATATTCACCCAATCACCGCTCATCAATTGACTGGCATATTCCTGACTTTTTGAAGTATCAGTTATGTCAGCGTTGCCCTTTGATATATCCGATACCACTTTTACAATTGTCCCAATAATGAGCGGCAGACTTGCTGCAATTTGAGTGACAATAAAGACTGCAATGAAAATCAGCACCTGTAATATAATATTAGGTTTGTGGCGTGCCTTTTCGGCCTCAACAATAAAAGCCGGTTTGTTTCTAAATAGTTCTAACATAATGACCTCCATTTTAACATAAATTTTATACTTTCATATTGTCATTGATTATATAAGTCCAGGTGGCTGCTGGTGTCCCAAAGCCTCTTTCCCACAGTTCGGTCTCACTGATACCGAAATCAGTTTGCTCAAGTTCTTCCAATATTTCCTCCTCGATTCTGTTCATTAACGAATCAAATTCCAGTATAACCTGTTTTCGATATTCATCCAGAGGAACTTTTCTGGTGGCTCTTACCAGGTGAATACCTTCCTGCACACTCTCGCAGTACTCCAGAAAATCATACCAGCACTCATCAATATAGTGAATAGCAACAACTTTTGAAACTATATCAATATGACGTGTGCCATAAAGGTCAGATAGCTTTAGATATAAGTCAGGCCTTTTTTGCGCAAGCGGTGACGGGATGGTCTCATACAGAAATTCATTTCGCTTTTCTGCAAGTATCCTTCTTTGATACTCCAACAGCAGAGAGTATTTTCCAAGGCTTTTCCGTATATCGGAATTTTGTCCGTTAATAACCCTTTGTATATGTGTTATCAGAGAATTAAGCCTGTTGTCTGAGATTTTCTCCTCCTGCCTCAAACTTTGATATTTTACCGGCAATACCTTTTTTATTTCAAACCTTGAAAGGAGTTCATCTTCAAGGCTTACAAAAAACCTGGAGGCTCCGGGGTCTCCCTGTCTCCCCGTGCGTCCTCTGAGCTGGTTGTCAATTCTGACACATTCGTTTTTGTTGGTTCCTATTACATATAGGCCTCCCAGTGCCATAACTTTTAAAGTCTCATCGGATTCCGGTTTCCCATCCCCAAGCTTTATATCTACACCTCTTCCAGCCATATTGGTTGAAACGGTAACTGCTCCCAATCTCCCTGCATTTGCAATAGTTTCAGCTTCTCCTGTATCATTTTTGGCATTCAGAACAACACAGTTAATACTATTCTCCTTTAGCCTTTGTGTCAGCCTTTCCGACTCTTCAATACTTGATGTCCCTATAAGAATTGGCCGGCCGGAGCTGTGAACCTCTGCAATCTCATTTAATACTGCATTTTCTTTGGCCTCCATATGAGTAAAAATCTCATCGGGATAATCTATACGGATACATTTTTTATTAGGTTTGACAACATAGACTCTCCTATTGTAAGCATCCAGAAATTCATCTTCCGAGGATTGAGCAGTTGCAGTCATTCCGGTCATTTCAGGATATAGGCTCAAGAAATTTTGTATTGTTATCTTCCCGAGAATTCTATTGTTTTGAGAACTGTCAATGCCCTCCAATGCCTCCACAGCCATCTGAAGGCCGTCATGCCATTTTCTCCTGTCAGCCACCCTTCCGGTTAATTCATCAATTATTTCAATCCTGTTATTCCTGACAATATAGTCGACATCTTTCTTTAACAGGATTTTGGCATGCAGCAGGTTGTTTATAAAGGTAAGGAGCTCTAAATTGTCCTTGTAAAGATTTCCACAATCTAATTCGCTTTCTACAGCACTTATTCCTGCATCGGTTAAATAGACATTTCTTTTATTTTCATCAGTTCGATAATGCGTTCCGGGTATTAATCCATTAACAATACGCACCATCTTTTTATCTATGGTCCGATATTGACCGGAAGACTTTCCGGCGATAACCAGAGGTACTCTTGCTTCATCTATCAGTATGGAATCAGCCTCATCTACAATTACATAATTAAATTGCCGTTGAACAAGGTCGGTTTCACTATATACAAGAGTATCCTTCAGATAGTCAAAACCCGCTTCTTTAGGTGTCATATAGGTTATATCCGCCCTATATGCTGCCTTTCGCTCTTCAGCCGGTAAAAATTCCTGGATATACTCAACACTTAATCCCCAGGCAGAATAAATACTCTTCATCCACAGCGCATCTCTTTTAGCCAGATAATCATTAAAGGTTAATACGTGAACACCTTTCCCGGCAAGAGCATTCATTACAACAGGGAATACCGCAGCCATTGTTTTCCCCTCTCCAGTGGTCAGCTCGGCTATGTTCCCGAAGTGCATTGCAATGCCTGTAAGAAGCTGAGAGTCATAAGCTTTCAGGTTAAACTTTCGTCTGCATAATTCCTTGGTGATTGCATAGCATTCCGGGAGGAAGTTTTCTGTAAAACTGCCTTCCCTCAGGAGCCGGTTAAGTGATGTATTATCCAAATCCGGATATTCCATACCCTTTAAAGAAATCCAACTGCTAAATTTATCCTTGTAAGTTTTTATGTGATTCTCAAGCTGAGTATTGGAAATACCAGTAAAGTCGAATTGATTTATCTTGCTCAAAATTTTAATATATGAAGAGTACTCGGAAGGCTTAGCCATCCTTTGTAACATTTTTTTAAACATAAAACCTCCTGTATTATTAATACTTAACGGTTAACGAAATACAGGATTTCAGGTATTTTCATGTTTTTATAAATTGTAATCAGCTTTAAGTTCCGGCGACTTAAAATATCCAGATCTATGGAGAGATGATCAGAGATAATTCTGCAACACAAAACCAGCGCTCCTATGTTAATAAAACACTGAAGTGCCGTTTTGAATACCTCCAGCTGAGTTGTCAGTGGGATTAATATGAAACTTGATAAAAATATAAGCAAATATTCCATAGTCGCCTGACGTATTACTTTATTCAACGTTCATTTTATATAATTTTTATTTACCTTATTAATTATACGTCAGGTTTTAGAAAAAGTCTTAGAAAATACATTAAAATTAGAATGAACGGTAAGCTCCGATATTTCCGAACCTTACCGTAAAAGCATTAGCAAAAGTAAAAATTTCTATTGTGTGTGATGTTAACTCTGGTGAGAAATGATTGCAAGTAGATCATGAGAGAAACTAAACAATAACCAGAGAAGAAAATCCCCCCCATAAACCCCCGGCTGTGTCCCAGTTTACCTCAGATAAAAAAGCCTGACAAGGAGGGGTTCAGCATGAACTGAGGGTCAATATGATTGCGTCAATATGATTGTTTAAATGAGAAAGATTCTACCTTAAATTTTTCATTAATAAGCTCTGAAATAAGCTTCTCCAAATACCAATTTACATCAGTTATTCCCATACTTGAGTCTTGGTTAATAATCTTCCTGTTAATTGACAAATTGAAAGATAAACTTTCTTTGTCCCATATTAACAAAGTACCACCAATATTTGTGTCTCCCCAAGTTAACGATACACCAATGCTTTCATTTCGGCGTTCTTTCTCATCAAGTATATTTATTAGTTCATCTATATTGATACTCTCAGATACCCAATTGTAATCACCATCATCGCCAACCGGCAAATATGATATCTTTCCATTATCATTTAGCGTCCATCCATTATTTAACAAACCTATAACTATACCTCCAATTGAGTTACCTTTGTCCTCGCTGGTTACAAATTTTACATCAATAGATGCTGATATAGACATTATTTTTCCCCCTTTTAATTCCATTCTTTGAATGGAATTCCTTTTTTTAGTTAACCAATCTTTTACATTCTGCGGTATTGGAGTATTTGAATGCAACTCATACGTTGCACCATTTTGACAGGCAATATTAAGCCTATCTCCCATATCTGACTTAAACTTAGCAAGTCCAGATCCACTTGATGTAACATCCTTCCAATAGTTCCCTGACTTTGCCTCCCACCATGTATTACCAACTGCTCCATCGAATTCACGTCCACCAGACTTAAAACTGCCAGTTCCATTAAGTTCTTTTGTAAGGAAATTCTCAAAATCTTTACCTATTAAACCTTTTGCAGACTTACTCGTTCCCTTACTACAAGAACTATCCTCATTATATAATTCCTGTCCCAAATCCTCAACCAAAAAATGCAAGTAACTTCCAGTGCCTTAGATGTCTGTTTTTTGAATCAACTTTTTACAAATCTTTTTGATACGGCCTGTATTCCGTCCTGGTCTTCATCATACCGTAGATAATCCTCACAAGCCGTCTTGCCACACATACAAGCGCCTGTGGTTTGTTTTTACCTTCTTTCACCTTCTGTTCAAAATACTCTCTGAACACCGGGTGCCTCGGTTTTCCTGACGCCGATATGGCTACCATTTGTACCGCCATGAAATGGAATATGGCATTTAATGCCCTGTTCCCATTCCTGCACCTTTGGTCTTTGCCCTTTCCGGCTGAGCTGAACTGCACAGGAGCCAGGCCCATGAACCGGGCCAGCTTGTCGGAGTCAGGGAAACGATTAATATCTCCAATTTCAGATATCAATTGTGCTTCGGTTACAAGGTCAATACCCGGCATTGTATGAAGTTTATAGCCTGTTGAAGGCAGCAGTTTCCGTAGTTCATCGTCTATTTCTGCAATCAGTTCCTTGTTATGCCTGATTTCCTTCACGATGTTTCTGACGATAAAATCCCTTTCAGCTTGATAGTCCTTTCTCGTGTCACCATCCTTTTCAATCATGGCTAATATCTCATAGATACGCTCCATTTTAAGTGCCTGATGGACTGGTTTTATGGTTTCATATATCTTTTCAGGAGTGGTAACCTTCACATGCTCAGGCGAAGGGTAGTTCTCCCAAAAGCATAGTGCACTCTTGGCATCAATCAGGGCAAAGAACTTCCTGTAGGATGGGTAGGCGTAAGAAAGCTGGCTATGCAGTTGGTTCTTGTTCATGACATTACTCTTTACAATCAAATCACGTCTTTTCACGATCTGCCGGATAGTCCAGTAAATATCCTCATGCTTGGCATCCTGCAAGGTATCTACCATATCCCGGAGTACCCTTGCAACGCAATAGGCATCATAGGAGTCGTCCTTGAAAACAATAGGGTTTGAAAGCCTAACCGCACTGGTATAGGAAGGGTTTACATGCTTTACATCAAACCTCCTGCCAACAAGATAAGCAGCCAAATTTCTACCGAAGCCTCTGGTATCTTCAAGCCCAAATATAAATTCTTTTGTCCCACATAGTCTCCTTACATCCTCAACGAATGCAGGAAATTTGGAAGGTCTGTTTTCAAACTTAATTTCACCAAGCTTATGCATCCAACAGTCAATAATAACTGCAAAGTGCATGTCTTTATGCATGTCTATTCCAATAAAGCAGGTATTTCTTTTTTGATAAATCCTTATCCTCTCCTTTTTCAATGTCTCCACTACTCTCACCGGCAACCTCAATTTAAGAGCGTTAGATTAAATCAGTGACATACTTGCTGTCATTAACTTAACCCTCGCAAGGGAACGCCAACCTATCTGTTAATAATGTGACAAATTACGTGATATAAGGAACCACGAGCCTTTATTCTGTTTTCAATTGCAATAATTTTTTACTATTTGCAAAGATACAGATTTCAATTGTGTGTGATGTTAACTCTGGTAAGAAATAATTGCAAGTAGATTCTGAGAAAGAGACAAAACAAAAAACAGAGAAGAAAAACATTATCGTTTAATCTTCTCTGCCTATATTGTTTTTTAAAGACTCTTCTGTTATTTCTGCTAAGATTCCCGTGAAGTGTTAAAGGAATTTTCCCCCTTAAACCCCCCTCCTTGCTCCATTTTATCATGGGCTCAAAAAGGTGGTCAAGGAGGGGTTCACCAGTTTTGTTATTTATTTTTTCTGAGGATTTAGAAACCGCATTTTTCGCTGAATCCATTGCAGCAACTGGTCTTTATTTTTTTACCCCTTTGTTGCGACGTGTTCGCCCTGTGTGACGTTTTCTAATCAAGAGTAAGATTAAGATGCCCTATCGGATTTTTGAAGCAAATTTGAAAGCGGTTTGACCGAGGGATTCTTTCGCCACTTTCAACCCGATTTTAAACTGAACCATGGGGTCGAAAACCATGCAGGATAAAGGCACGTGGTCGCAAGCGACCCGTGCCAGTCACCTTCGCCGGCAATGCCGGCGAAACAGAGATTCTTAGTAGGTGGTCGGAATGACCTGTTGTGTGTCGGGTGGGTGGTCGTGAAACCTACTAATGCCCTGTATTTAAGGATTTTCAGGTGCACAAATAAGTACAATTGACGCTGTGTGACCTTAAAATCCACCATTCAAGCATTGTTACTTTATAGGCATTCCTAACTTTATAAATTCTTCTATAGGAACTATAAGACCATAATCATTGTCTATGTAGATTCCTTTTAGAAAATTACTTTGATGCAGAATTTTTTTCATTAACTCCTCTGATGTATATGTCATGATAATAAAATGCGGATTATCAAAAGGTATCGCCTTTAGTTCTTCTTTTTCATAATCATTAATAAGGTCTTCTTCATACTCATAAAAAACTTGTTCATCTCCATAGTCAACAACAAATCTATTTGGACTTAATTCAGTAATCCTGTTTTCACCAAAATGTTTTATTTTACGTACTGAATTAATGTCTAAATCATCACTGCCAATTAATATAACCCATTGCATTTTGTAATCCCTCCCTTTTAGTTATTTAAGGTAATTCATCAAGTCTTGTTGGTTGGTAAATACTTTAAAGCCTTCGTTTTGCAATCCTTTAACCACAGCCGCACCTGAATTTTGGTCAGGTAGATAAATAATAACTTCTTTACTTGTGCTGGAGGCTGTATTAATTGCTTGCTTCGTAGCACCTTTACCACCACCTTGTTTAACTTGTATAATTGCATTGTCAAGCTCAATATCATAATCAGTTAATGGTGTTCCATCCGCCCTATAGACCTTTTTGTTTACATCCACAACTTTACCTGGATATTTCGCTTCAATCGCATTTGCAGTTTCACCAACATACTTATCTGTAGAAGTCCAAGTCTTAGACGTTCCCTTACTAATATCTTGAGTCCTATTCTTTGCTCTGACCGCAGCCTTTACCTTGTCCTTTGCCTTAACTGCAACCTTTGCCGCAGCCTTTGCTACATTCTTTGCTGTACCCTTTGCCTTACCCGCAATCTTTGCCATGTCCTTTGCTTTAGTAATAGAATTACTTTTTAGTTTTTTTAGCTTTCCAGCAATTTTATTACGAATTCCCTTTGCATTAGATAAAGCTCTATACCCAGGTCGGTTGGCATTAAGTAACATCCATCCATCAAATGGATTGTTCCTTTCATTCCACATAAGGGTAAGATTATCTACTGTACACTCTGAGTAAAATACATAGTCAGCCTTAAGGAGTTTTACTTGATTCTCTGATAAGCCTAGGGCTTTAGCATTGTCATCTATAAATTGCCATACATATTTTACATCTGACCTGTAGGGAATAAACCAACTAACCTCAGGGTCATTAAAGTAGTCCATAGCAAATTTATAGTATTGATCTATCTCATTATTTAGCTCTTTATCACCATTCTCCACAGCTTGTACATCTTTAGCATTTCGGGCAATTTTATGAGCTAAAGCCTTATTAGTCCATTCAAGAACAGTACTATCATGTTCCCCTTTACCCATTCTGATAAAGTCAGCGTGCAAGGAGTGACCCTTATCAAAGTAGTCCTTTAAAAATTGATTACGAGCGGCTTTATAATCGTTGTAAACATTCTTATATCCAAGTATGTACAAATTACTCTTTATATTAGCTAAATAATTAATTTCTCCTCCTGCTGTTTTAGTTTTTTCATTTGAAGGAGTTTTATCATCAGTTGATTTATTTCCGCCATTGTATGTATTTTTATTGTTTAATATTATCGTGTATTGATGATGTTCCCTATGTGGCTCGTTAGTTTCTTTACTCCATGGTAACTGCATAGCCTTCCAAGTATCAGGACCAACTATTCCATCGGCTTTCAGTCCCTTTTTACTTTGGAATTTTATTACTGCCTGTTTTGTCAGTTCACCATAGGTTCCAAAGGGTACATGCTTTTGAGTAACAGGATCCTTGGGCATGTCAAGATATTCGCTACTAACTAAAACCTTTTGCAATACCGTGACATCACTTATGTTATTACTATTCCCAACCTTTAGAACCCAGTTTCCTTTCTCGCCTTTAGAGCTTTCCTTATATCCACTTCCTTTTAAAAGTTCTATAGTTTGAGTATCATCAGCTTCAACTTCTGCTACAGCTCTACTATTCGGTTCCCATAGCCTTATTTTACGTTTTTCCTGCACTTTCTTGTTAGCAGCCATTTGGATAATATTGTTATTTGCTGTGTTCGACACTACACGGGAAATTTCCTCTATTTGTGTTTCTTCATTTCTACTTTCCTTCTCGGCCTTACTTCCCATTATGTCTGCTTCTTTTTCAAGCTTATGGTCTTGGTTAATGGCTAAGTTTGATTTCATCTGTTGTGAGGGCTGGACTCTTCCTTGTTTCTGTTGAACTGCATGCCAGCCCTCATGAGGAAGATGTTCTTCCTGTCCTGGAGCAATATATATGTCCTTTCCCTGAGTATATGCAAGGGCTCCTAATTGCTGGGGTTTGTCAGAATTCTTATGAACCTCAACATCAGAAAGGCCGACACCCGATAATTTTTCCAGTGAATTCTTTAGTGTAGGTGGTAATCCTGATCCGGGTACTGTAGTATCCTCATGATTCCTATGTACATTTGTCACTTGCCCTGTCACAGGATTTGTATTCGGACCTTTTACCGGACTTTTCTTCTGAATTGCTTGTTGAATGATATTTTGATTATATTGAGCAAGTGTTACTTGCTTATTTTCTCCAGATACCCCCATCTTCTCAAGTTGTTTTTGCTCTTTTGCTTTTTTAATAAATAACAATGCTTCATTAGTCCCAATGGATCTCTGAAGTAATAGAAGTTCGTCAGGTAATATTGCATCCGGATTCTTAAGTATTAATTGCATAATCATCAAGTAATCCATTGTCC